>JAIQZQ010000140.1 GCA_021777105.1 Candidatus Anammoxibacter sp. | reverse complement strand
CACTACGCTCAAGCCTTCTTGAATTTCTCATAGGCAGCGCTTTAGACCATCCCCTTAAGAAATTCATAGGAAAGAATGCATCCCCTGATATGATGCCGGAATGGAAATTAACTGGTTAATGGAACTCATCGCTCACTAGTTCACAGATTGCACAGATTAAAAAGCGATTTCAGAGATAAAAGCTTAAAAGCAAAAGCGTAATTAACCACTGATCTTCACAAATCTTCACTAATTTAAAAGCAAAATACGATAATGGCTGGAAAAGCAAGACATATACCACAGATTTCTCATATTGCACAGATTAAAGGAAAATCAAAAGGAAAAGCGTGCCCACGCAAAGACACTAAAGGACACGAAATAAAAGTAAATGCGGGTAAAAGCAGGTAAATGGTAATAGGTAATCAGTAAAAGCAAAATCAAAAGCTGCCCACGAAACGGCACGAAAAAACACGAAAAAAAAGTAGAAGCAAAGGTAATAGAACGCGGATAACAATGATTACTTTGACTCTGAATATCGGTGAATTAGAAAAATTCAATGATATTGAATGTGCTGCCCAATGTAAATAACTTCTTTAAAACTTTACGGAGCGAGGACGCGCTTACACTACATACTGGACAGGGCCGCGCATTGATGTGGCGGTTAAATACGTTGATATCAGACAACTAAGGACGGCCTTGGCGCTGGGGTTCCATATAACATTCCTTCCGCGCTGATATCTTCATCAATTTCAGGCCAATGAACGGCCAAGCCTTCGCCTATAATTTCATAATTCTCCCGTTGTTCCTGCGTTGCTTCCGACAAACGCCATGACCATGCAAGCGGCACGGTTATAGTTCGTCCATCGTATAGATGCGCGGATAACGTATCTTCATTAATAGTTATGCTTTTTATTCTAATTTCATTAGGATTTGCCGCAATGCACATGCCAAGCCTCCTTTATTATGTCAATATTGTTAACAATAATTTTTCGTATGTCATTTAGCTCTTTTGGAGAAAAACCATGATTTTTGCTTAGTTCGACATGAACCAACCAAAATTTACACAGTTTTCTCTCTCTTTGCACATGAACATGCATCGGTTCTTTGCAATCAAAGCTACAAAAGAATAAACGATATGGTCCAATAATGTTTTTAATTACGGGCATTTGTTTTCTTTGCCATTACTTTTTCATTCCAGTCGTAAATAGTTTATTGATTCTGGAATTGTTTAAATAACTAAATGTGGATCTTATATCATTTAAAATTTTTATTCAATACCTTATTTTAATATATATGACATTAATTGTCTTTTTCGGGAGCTGTTTTGGTGAAACTTCAAATGTAAATAGCTTCCTCAAACGTCACGGCACGAGGTCGCGCCTACACTATACTATAATAAATATATACAGTTGGTTTTTTAAACCAATAAACACTCCAATATTGGCATTTACGAATCTAAAGTTCCCGATATACAAGAGATTCTTGAAGAAATAATAACCGAATACTTGTAACCCTAATTGATCAACTTCTTCCTTTAATCTAAGTCTTGTCCTAATACCTGCCTGTTGTTCTTCATAAATTACTGAAATCTGTGATGTCGGGCTGGAGTAGTCTTGTAAATTGCCCCAAATGTTTCTTAGAACCATTGGTTTTAGAGGCTGAGTGTTACAAGGCAGGAGCCTTGTAACAAGCTTAAACGTTTAACATCGACACGGTTGATATGCTCCATATTAACTGAAACCTGCGAATGTAAATATCTCCCTCAAATGTAACAGCGCGAGGAAGCGCCTACACTACATTAAAAATAATTGTTTATCACAACCATAAAGGAGAGGGGACTCGGCTGCGCTACAGTGGCGAAGCTGTAAATTGACCCTAATCCAAAAATTGGGCTTTAACATAACTTCCGGTTTAGTTACAATGTTTAAAAAGTTCAAAAAGGACTATAGTGAGTGGCGCAGGCATCATGCCTGTGTTTAATTGGAAAACAGGTATGATGCTTGTTTCGCTATTTTTTTAATTTTTAAAACTCTATAAATTTATGTTTATAAATATATTCAAAATAGATATTTTCAGGGCGTTTGCGTGTTGTCTGGCATTTGCGGCCATATATTTTGCGCCGTTAAGTGTAAATGATTCTAATTTACTTGCGCAGGATGCGCTTTCCGCCGGGGATGAGATAACGGACGATATTCTGCTTGAGGAGTTTATGTATGGCGAGGAGTGGGTGACAATTGCGGGCAAACGCAAGCAGAAGCGGGAAACCGCGGCTTCGGCGGTGTATGTGATAACAGCTGAGGATATTAAGCAGTCAGGCGCTAATCGTTTGGCTGATATTTTCAGGACTGCGCCGGGAATGGATGTTGTGGCTGTTGACGGCAACTCGTCTCTGGTTTCCATACGCGGTTTTGCGGTGGATCCGCTTGGGGTTAACGGTATATCAAACCTTGCTGAATTCTCAAAAAGATTGCTTGTGCTGGTTGACGGCAGGGCTATATACAATCCGGCTTTTGGCGGTGTTTTTTGGGATCAGGAGCCTATATTCCTAGAGGATATTGAGCGGGTTGAGATTATAAGGGGCCCTGGGGCGACATTATACGGGGCCAATGCGGTAAACGGGGTTATAAGCATTATTACAAAAGATCCCGCTAAGGAAAAGGGTGGCTCGGCTAAATTGACACTCGGCACACAGGAGACTTTTATCGGCAACGCGGCGTACGCGGGTGTAATAAAAAACTTCCATTACAGGGTAACGGGCGGTTACAGGGAAGACGACGGTTATGACGACGGATTTCAGATAGAGGATATTGACAATTTTAAGGACTTTAAAAGAGAGCCGAGGGTAAACTTCAGGGGTAAATATCTTTTACCGGACGATGCGGATGTGGAGGTCTTTGCCGGATTTATGGATGGGGCGCAGGGCGAGCAGTTTGGTGGGCAGGTTTTTGTTAACAACTCTGATATTGACACTACAAGGGATATGACCAGAGCGTTTTTGCAGCTTAGGTATAATAAGACGTTTTCAGAGACTTCGGCCCTCCATTTTCAGGCATTTTCAAACTACACGGATATTGACGAAATGGATACGGCGGTGCGCGACGAGAATGGGGCGCCCAGTATTGCGCTTGATCCTTTTGAGATGGATGTGAGGCAGTATGATTTTGAGTTGCAGCACTCGTTTATGCTTGGCGCGGGAAATCTTATAACATGGGGGGCTAATTACCGCAACAATCAATTGTGGTCGCGCATAACCGGAAACTCGGCCAACTTTGAAGAAGAGATTGCCGAAGGCGGGTCAGGGCAAAGCTTCAAACAGGAGCATAATGACATTTTTGGTCTGTTTTTGCAGGATGAATTTGAAATATTTAACAACCTTAGGTTAACTGTGGGCAGCAAGATGGAACATAACAGTTTTACAGGGTCCGACTTTTCGCCACGCGCAAGCCTTGTGTTTTCGCCATGGAAACGCCACTCGTTCAGGGCGTCGTACTCAAGGGCGTACAGGACTCCCACATTCCTGGAAGATTCAGGCTTTTTCAACGGCGGATTTTTTGTTGACGAAAACGGAGTTAAGGGCGGGGCGCTTCAATTGGGCGAGGTTGGCAGCGACGAGCTAAGGCCTGAACGGCTTGATTCGTATGAAATTGGTTATCAAGGCCTGTTTTTTGAAAAACTGGAACTGAATATCGAGACTTATTTTACACGTTACAAACATATTATCACCGCTGGCTCAACATTGGCCCTGGACAACACCAGCAGGGCCGACACCAGCGGTTTTGAAGTGTCGGTTAAATACCCTTTTGCTTCATGGCTGTCGCTCTATACAAACTACTCTTTTATCAATTTTAACGCCAGGATCGCTGATGACAGCTCTGAAAACGGCGGACCTGACGACACGACCCCTGAACAAAAGGCGAATTTAGGGTTTAGGGTAAAGTTGAAAAACGGTTTTTCAGGAAATTTAGACCTCCATTATGTTGACAGGATAAAGATATTTGACGAGTTTATTGATGATTACATCAGGGTGGATCTAAGGCTGGCCAAGACTATCTGGGACGGCAAAGGCGAAATATCAGTTACCGGTCAAAACCTGCAAGAGAGTAATCACGCGGAATTTATTGACGCGGAAGTTGATAGGGCTGTTTATATGAGCCTTGGAATAAATTTTTAAAGCGAAAATTATGGCAGGTCCAGACACTTCCAGACAATACGGCGGGCCGGTTCATTCAGCCGGCGCTGCCATTAATAATAGATATCGCAAAACCGGAAGAGATACGCTAACCGTAAGCGCATCTAATAAAAGCGGCAAAACGTTCACGAACCATTCCCGTTTGTTCTCCATTGTTTTGACCATCGCGATACTTACAGGCGCCTTTCTAAGCGCGCCGGCAAATGCGCTATCCGCGGGCACGGCTATCGTGCTTCGCAGCAAAGACCTCAAAGCGTACAACCATGCCATAGACGGTTTTGTTGATGAATGCAAAAAAAGCGGCATTATCGTCAAATCAGTCGAAGACCTGAATGGCCGGTTAAAATCAGGCCTTAAAACTATTAAAAAGATATCCAGAAACCATGAAAAACCGGACATGTTTCTGGCTGTCGGCGTGCTTGCCGCGACTTTGGCAAAAAAAGCTTTTAAAGACACTCCTATAATATTCTGCATGGTGGTTAACTATAACCGCTTCCACCTCGAAGGCCCTAATATAAGCGGTGTGCCGTCTGAAATCTCTGAAAATGAGTGTTTAAATATATATAAGTCGGCGATTGGCGGCATCAAAAATATAGGCGTTATTTACGATCCCGCCAAGACTGAAAACCTCATCACCAGAGTTATAAACAGCGCCGCTGAATCAGGGCTAAGCTTGACATGTCACAGGGTTAAATCCGCCCGCGATGTTGAAATCTCCATTAACAATATTGTCAGCGCTATAGACGCGCTTTGGCTGTTGCCGGACAGCACGGTAGTGTCGAAAAACACCTTCTCCATAATTAAGGACGTGACAATTAAAAACAACGTTCCTATATTATGCATGTCCGACATGTTTGTAAAAGCCGGGGCTTTAATAGGCGTGTTTCCCGACCATTACGACATGGGCGCAGAGGCCGCCAAAATAGGCGCGGAGATATTAAAGACTAAAAAGGGGGGGTATATAAGATATCCTAAAAAACTGAATATAGCTATAAACAAGAAATCAGCGGCAATGATGAAGTTAAAGATATCTGATGATATTAAGAAGAATTATAACGTTATTGAATATGAGTAAAATTATGAGATTTCTTATCACCCTCCCCTAACCCCGGGGGGAATTGGATTTATCAGGCGCGTTTTACTCGTTACAAGGCTCCCGCCTTGTAACGCGGTGTCCTTAGAGGCTCTGCCTCTAGTTTAAATGCATGACAACAATTTTAGCCCCCGGGCATAATTCGCCCCTCAAGGGATAATTCTCACTAAGGCAGCGAAGCTGCCAAGTGTTCATTTATCACAATATTTTAATTGAAGAGAATAATACATCAGGATTTATCACCTGATGTAAGAGGCAGAGCCTCTTGGAACAGTGTGTTACAAGGCAGGAGCCTTGTAACAAGCTCGCAAGCTAGATTCCCCTCCCCTTTGTGGGATGGGTTAGGGGATGGGGGTATTTAAATTGTTTCATTTAGAATGTAATTTGCAATAAGTGGATGTTTCAATTATGAAGTTTAGCCTTAAATTTAAATTTACGATTTTTACAAGCGCGTTGATTGTGTTTATCGGGGTTGGCAGCGCTGTGTACTTTGCGGCCCAGTCCAAGAAAATGCTTGAGGATGAGTTAAAAAAGCTGGGTTCGTCATTTGTTGCGCAATTTGCAATGGATGAGGAGGTGAAGAACTCATTGCTTCTGGAGCAGCCGGCTTTTTTAGACACGCCTGTTAACAGGTTGCGGGAGCTTGATGTTGAGCGCGAGCTGGCTTATTGCAGGGTGTTGTTGCCTTCGGGCAAGGTATTTCGCGAGGAGAAGGAGGATTGGGTAAAGATAAATATTGACGATGTGTCGTCAATTGATAATATTGCAGGGCTGAAAACTCCCCGCGTAAACCGGTTTATTATCAGGGCGGGACAGAATGCCGCAGGGCCTGAGGTTGCTATTTCAGAGACCGAAAGGCGGGTGAGACTGAAAGAGACGTTTTATGATTTTATTGCGCCGGTTTATGACAAGGGAGACATAATTGAGGAGGAGTTTAGCCAGTTTTTAGATCCTGACTACGATCTAAATAAAAACAACGACTCCGACGCCAACATACTTGGCTATGTTGAGATTGGACTTTCGTCATCGAAGATAAACAGCAAATTATGGCGAATACTGCTGACAGGAATTATGCCTTTATCATTTACTACCATGGTGGTTGGATTTGGAGTGCTCTATTTTATAGCCAGAAAGATTATAAAACCCATAGCGAAACTTGTGAAAATGGCTGAGAAAGCGGCAAAAGGCGATCTTGAATACAGGGTTGAGGTGAAATCAAATGATGAAATAGGCGTTTTGTCAACAAGCTTTAACAAGATGACTATAGACCTGAAGTCTCAAATGGATGAAAAGGAGCGCGTAATGGCCAGGTTACAAGAGCTGAATTTGGAGCTTGAAGACTCAAACAGGGATTTAACGGCTGCAAACGCGAGCCTGAAAGAGGCGCAGGAACAGCTTATACGCTCTGAAAAACTCGCTGCCGTAGGGCAGTTAGCCGCAAGCGTAGCTCATGAGCTACGGAATCCCATCGGGGTTATAAAAAATTCACTGTTTTACATTAAACGAAAGATATTAAAGGAGACAAACGGCGACGAAAGCGCTGTTCAGCTATTAAATATTATTGAAAACGAGTCTGAAAGGGGAGCGAAGATAATATCGGATCTTTTAGGATTTACTCAAACCTCAAAGCCCGCGGCGGCGCCGACTAAAATAGGGCATATTATTAACGAGTCTCTTGCAAGGCTAGAAAAGCCGGACTCAATTAAATCAATTGTTGAAGTTGATGATAGTTTGCCTGAAGTCGTGATAGACTCTACTCAAATAGGGCAAGTGTTCATTAATATTATTCAGAATAGTTATCAGGCCATGACGGAAGGCGGTATCTTGACGATTAGGGCAAACATGTCAAACGGTTTTGTTAAAGTCTATTTTGAGGATAACGGGCCGGGCATACCGGACAAATTTATCTCAAAAGTGTTTGAGCCTCTATTCACACTAAAGGCAAACGGCATAGGCCTGGGGCTTGCGTTTTCGCACGGCGTTGTTCAACGGCACGGCGGCATGATCGAAGCGCAAAGCGAGGAAGGAAAAGGAACAAAGTTTATTGTAAGCTTGCCGAAAAGCGGCAAACCCGGGTAAAACATAACAAGTATTCTTAAAAGCATTCGGAATTTTTTAATTTATTCTATGCGGAGCATAGTTTAGGTCAGTTTGGTTCAAGTCAGAGACTTGAACCAACAATTAGGGCAAGCCCGGGTAAAACAGAATTGGGATAAATAATGGCGGATTTAATTAAAAAGAAAATCAACGGGGTGTGCTGGGAAATTTCAAAAAACATTCCAGGGTATGAATCTATTGATAAAAATGATTTGTATTGCAAGCTGGATGCGTTGTTTAAGTATGTTTCCGCTAGTGGAACAGAACGAGCCAAGAGCCATGATCTGATAAATTTCACGTTGCTTAAAACCGGTCGAAGGAAGATATTCGGCATGATGAACCTTTTTGACAAAGACGGCAAGCCGGATGTGTATGCAAAGGTGTTTAAAGACCTTTCTCTTTCGGTAAAGGCGAGGCATCTGTTTAACGATTCAAAAACAAAGCAGGAGTTTATTCTCGCCTGTGAAATAGCGGATAGGGGGATTCCTACCGCTGTCCAGGTTGCCATAGGTGAAAAAAGGCGTATGGGCTTGCTTGAAACCAGCATAATAATTGTAAAAAGCATTGAGAACTCAGTAAACTTGCTTGACTTTTTTAGCGACTCAAAAACACTGCCTAATGAAAGGCATGCTGTAATTGAAGAGTTTGGAAAAACCGCGCGATTAAGCCATGATAGGGGGGTTTTGCAGGAAGATTTTGCTCTAAACAATTTTCTGGCGCAAAGATTGCCGGACAAAAATTTTCGAGTCTATTTGATAGACTTTGAACGCGCCGGACTTTGCGGTAGCGTTTCGAATGATGATAGATTTTGGCTGCTTTCAAAGCTGAACAGGGCGGGATTTGATTTCTCAATTTCCGACAAGACGCGTTTTTTAAAGGCGTACTTAAAAGGCGGGCCAACTCAGGCAGGTTTGCCGGAATCAAAAAGCGAACTCATAAAGTGGATGCAGTCTCTGGACTGGGAGACGATTAAATTGTTGCGCAAAGGGGCGATTAGGGTCTGGAATTCATGCGTTAAAAACGAGCGCAAATACAGAAGGCATGAGTGTCAAGATTTTGAGGGATATTACTTGAGCAAACACAATCCTGATATTTTGACAGGCAAAATAAACCGCTTAGATTCAACTGATTCACAAAATGATACTGAAAATGAAAATGAAATCCGGATTATAGAGTATAGTTCCTCCGGTTCCGCCGGATCTTCGCTTGCATGCTGGCAAAATATTAATGCTTTGTCAAAAGCCAGAATAAATACCGCGGAGCCAATTGCCGTTTTTGCCAAAAAGGACGAACATGGCAACGCGTTTAGGCCCGGCGGAGACAACTGCTATTTGATTATGTCGCCTGCTACGGACGCAAAAGATATAAAAGATATATTTGCAGGCATTAAAGAGGATGAAAAGAGGATATCATTTATTTACAAACTGGCCGGTTTCATATGCCGCCTGCATATCATGGGAACATTTGAGCGCGACTTGGCAGCCGGCGATCTGCTTGCCAATAATTTCTCAGGAAAATACGCGATCATTTTTAACGGCTTCAACAATTTTTGCGTTAATGTAAACGCATCTCATAATCAAAGGCAATCTGATGTTGAAAAAGTCATTAACTATTTTGGGTCGACAATCAGCGATGTTGAAAAAATCAAATTTAACGAGTTTTATGCGGTAAATGAAGTGTGGTATTTTGAAAGATAACAGCGCAACGTAGCGATTCTTATCACCCTACCCTAGCCCAAGTTACAAGGCAGAGCCTTGTAACTTGTCTGTTTTATAGCCTTATAACTATCAAGTTGTCCGGCAAATCTCATTAGTGGGAAGGGTTAGTGGAGGAGGTATTTACAACCCCTTCGCCGCTCTCTTCACCCGCCCTGACAAAGAAAAGCGAATACTGATCATTTTCTTCAAATTTTTCAGGATAAGTGTCGTTGTTAAACGTCTTTACCTGAATTTTATCTTTGGTTATAAACTTGACTATCATTGCCATCCTGTTGCGCACCCTGTTGTTTTTGGTGTCAAAATGTACTAGATCAAGCGTCATTGGAGTTTGAGTGTAATCAATCTCGTATTTTAGGGATGAGTCCTTGAATTTGCCGGCCCCGCCAATGGTTTGCATGCCCATGGTTATTGTCGCGTATCCATCCTTGTCAAAAGTATAAGACATATTTTCGTTTTTCCATATCCCCACAAGCTGATATGGCCTTATATTGTCGTCCTCTTTTTTTATTGCGACCCCATCTTTTTTGCTTACAGTGGCGCACGAGGTTAAAACAACTATAATAAAAGCTGAAACCGCTAAATTTAAAACAGATCTTCTCATAACAAATTTCCTTAAAAACAAAAACGCTAAAAAATACTATTTCATAATAATAGAGTTGTAGTTTTTTAATAATAGAGAAACATTGCGCAAAATTCAAGAATTTTTCAATATGTTTTTATTTTTAGTTTTCGGCGGCATACAAGCGCTTGCTAACTATTAAATATCAAATTCAGGCAAAAAAATGTTGCTATTTTCGTTATTTTTGCTTTAATAATTGTTCCATATCGAATGATCAACTGCAAAACCTGACGTCAAGATCACTCTTGGCGGCTGCAATGAGATTTAGTTTAGCTGTATCTCCCGTTGTTTTGGCCGATTTAGCCGTTAATAAATATGCATGGGCGAGAAATTCAGGACGCGATTAAAATTACAATTTTAATTTTGATCAAGCCATAAACATCGGTTGCGCGGCATATTTTTTCTTGCCGGCTTAAGGGCTCTTTCCGAGCCCTAAGTTGAATATTTGATATTTTATAATAAATTTCAAGCTTTGAATTAGACAAATTATCCCCATTGAGGATAATTCTCACTAGAGCAGCCAAGCTGCTCAGTGTTCATTTATAAGGAAAAGCAGAGTTTTAGACTTTCAGGGCTGTTCCGATTACAATTTTAAAGAGGCATTAAATTTAATGATAACAACTAATAATGATAAAATTAAGACATATACCGAGGCTGTTGCCAGGGGTGATTATGATCTGGGCGCGTGCAACTTGTACGGGAAACATGACAATGTCAGAACTTTTTGGGAAGATCAACTTACGCGTTTTGTTTTGCGCCCCTTTTTAACCAAACTGGTGGAAGACAGAAAAGCAAGGGGAGAAAAAACAAGAATAATAGACTTGGGAAGCGGGAGCGGGCAGGGGTATGAGCTTTTAACAAGAATTGACAAGCGCGACCTTGACTTGGGCTTGCTGCATGACCGCGCTCTGCCTATAGACGAGATCGAAAGTTATTTAGGGCTGGATATAAGCCAACCAATGGTTGACAAAGGGAATGAAATCTTTAGGGATGAGGATAATATGCGCTTTATACAGGGCGATCTTACAAACGGCCTTGACTCAGCCAGGGATGAAAAACCGTTTGATCTCTATTTTTCATCATACGGCTCTTTTTCTCATTTGAGCAAAGAGAGCTTGCAGAATCTTTTAACGGATATTTGCGAACACGGCAATAATGAGAGCCTTGTTGTTTTGGACTTGATTGGGCGTTATTCAATTGAATGGCCGCAATACTGGAACGCTGAAACCGAGGAGGAGAAGGTGCGCGACTATTCGATGAACTATCTCCATCTGGGACTTGATTATGAAGTTGAGACAGAGCACTTTCCAATAAGATTCTGGACCGGTTTTGAGCTTGATAAATTGATGCTGGATATAAACAAGGATACAAAGGGGCAGATTGAGATTGTTAAAAAACTTGACCGTTCCATTTTGGTAGGGCGCCACACAGACACGCGTCTTTATAACCCCAGATTGCAATCAACCAGGCGCGGTGTTAACTGTCTGCATGAAAATTATATGAGAACGGATCTCTCTAAATTGATTATTGATCATGATTTGGCTCCGGAACACCCAAAAGTTTCGCCGTTTTTAAATGAGCTGATTAAAAGCTGGAATATTCTTGTGGATTTCTGCAATAAGCGCCTATTGGGCGAGATGCAGTTGATAGAGCTTGAAAACTGGTCTGAATTTCCGAGCGCATTGCAGTTCTCTTTAATGGTGATTGACAGAGTTATTACAGACACGGGGTGGATGTGGTATGGCGAGCCAAGGGCCAATATTATTGAATCGCAGCTTGGCTACGCGTTGCGAAATCTTGAGTCAAGCATGCAACACGGCTTAGGGTGCGGGCATGGTTTAGTCGCTATTTTAAAGGTGACAAAATAACCTTTTAGATTATTGACACAGCCTTTAACTTGTGGAGCCGGCGATTGTTGCGCAGGCAATTTCCGGCCGCAAAAAGATCTATATTGTTTTTTTGCGCCGGCAAGCCGGCTAAGGGGCTACGCAAAAAACACGATTTGTTAAAAAATAAGCGCAGGAAAACCATAAAATAAGTTTGCATTTCACGTCCCGCTATACTACTATTATTCGTGGTTGCGGCATACAAAGTTAAAAAACTTTCTTCTATTTTGATCATATCTACTTTAAATTCCGCAGGTGAATATTCTGATGGAAACGGAAAAATCGTATTCAGATGAACTACAACAAGCGCGTTCCGAGAACAATTTGTTGAAAGAGACAATCTGTTCGTTGCGGGAAGAGCTTGAAAACCTTGCCAAGGAAAAAGAAAAATGCGTCCGGGAATCAGAAGCTAGTGGAAGGTTGGACCTTGATCAGCTAAAAGGGACCATTAGCGCTATGCGCGCCGAGTTGGAAAACCTGAAGTTTGAAAAATCCAAAAGCGTTCAGGAGGCTTTGCTTAGCGGACGGCGGGAGGTTGAGCAACTTAAAGACACGGCTTCGGCGTTGCGCGATGAAATGGAAAACCTTCAGCACGCAAGGAGGAAGGATGTCCAGGAAGCGGAACTTAGCGGCAGGCATGAGATCGCTCAGTTAAAGGAAACAATACAATCGTTGCGCGTCGGTATGGATGAGTTGCAGTACAATATGCGCAAAAAGGTTCAAGAGACGGTGGCGAACGGCAGCGGGGAGATTGCGCAGCTGCAAAAAGCGGTTCAAGCGTTGCGCGATGAAATTGATAATATAATGCATGAGAACCGGCAACGCGTGCAGGAAGCTATTATGGCCGGCAGCCGGGAAATTGGCCAGCTTCAGGATACTATTGCCGCGTTGCGCAAAAATTTGGAAGAGCTGCAATACAACAAGCAAACAAGCGTGCAGGAGGCGGTGGCAAACGGCAGCCGGGAAGCGGCTCAACTTCACGATACTGTTCAGGCTCTGCGCGAAGAGCTTGATTCGCTACAATTTGAAAAACAAAAATGCGTGCAGGAGGCAGAGCTAAGCGGGCATCAGGAGATAGCGCAATTTAAAGCGACCGTGCAGGCTATGCGGGATGAATTTGGAGCTTTGCAGTATGATAAACAAAAATGCGTTCAGGAAGCTGAGGTAAACGGCGCGCAGGATATAGCCGGCCTTCAGCAAACAGCTGTTGCGCTCAGGGAACAGCTTGAGCGGATATCCAGTGAAAAGGATGAAAGTCTGCGTATGGCTGAAGCCGACGCAAATCTGGAATTTGCGCAGCTTCAAAAAACTATAACCGCCATTCGCGATGAAATGGAACTGCAAAACAGCAAACACAATGAGAAAGTAACAACTTTTAAACGCATTCTTCAGCGATTTGCCGATAGCGAGCAATCTCAATTGCCGGATATGATTAATGTCATTCGAAATGAGTTAAAGAAACAAAAATAATGGAAAAGAAACAAGACACTAAATTAGCGCAGCTGGAAATGCTGCTTAACATCTCCAGAAAAGTCGCGGCAGTCGATACCATGGATGAGATGTTGAGGACTTCGGTTGACATAGCCTCTGAACAGACTAATTCTGATAGGGCGTCCCTCTTTTTAAATGATGAACAAACAGGCGAACTCTATTCCAGATACGCGCAAGGCGATATAATTAGGGAAATAAGGATACTTAACAACAAGGGCATTATCGGGCACGTATTCACCAGCGGCAACGGCGTTCTTATTCATGACGCTTACTCAGACGAACGTTTTGACTCGTCAGTTGACAAGGACACCGGATATAAGACGGAAAGGATCCTCTGCGCTCCCATACGCACGGCTAAAGGGGAAATTATCGGAGTTATTCAATGCCTTAACAAAAAAGACGGCGATTACACCGAGGATGATTTATCTCTGCTTTCACAAATGTCAACGCAAATAGCTATCACCCTGCAAAGCGCGCAACGGATTGAGTTGATGAAAAACAAACGCAAACAGGAGATGGAGTTTTTAGATGTAGTGTCCGATATAACATCTGAAATTGAGATAGACTCGTTGCTGCAAAAAGTCATGATGGAGGCCACGAGCATGCTTAAGGCTGATCGCGGCACGCTTTTTCTAAATGACGAGAAAACCGGCGAGCTTTTTTCACGGGTGGCAATGGGCGATTCCATAGGAGAGATTCGTTTGCCGAACAATGTCGGCATCGCGGGCACGGTGTTTACTTCAGGCAAGGCTGTTAACATTCCATACGCATACGCCGACCTGCGTTTTAACCCTGCTTTTGATAAAAAGACGGGTTTCTTCACGCGCTCGGTGCTCTGTGTTCCTATTATAAATAAAGACGGCAAGGTAATTGGAGTTACCCAGGTCTTAAATAAAAAAGGCGGGGTGTTTACCGATGAAGATGAATCGCGCCTAAAGGCCTTTACCGCGCAGGTTGCCATATCGCTTGAAAACGCAAAGTTGTTTGACGATATACAGAGCATGAAGAACTATAACGAAAGCATGCTTGAAAGCATGTCTAACGGCGTTATTACCTGGAATGATGAAGGGCAGATAGTCACTTGCAATGAAGCAGGGTTGCGCATTCTTAATGTGACAACAGAGGAAATATTAAAAAAACAGGCTGATGAATTCTTTTGCGATGACAATAGCTGGATTATGGAAAAGGCCGGAAAAGTGGCTGAAACCAGGGAAATTATATCCCTTCTTGATGTTGAACTTGCCCGCACGGTGGATGAAAAAGTTGAAAAATTTTCATCAAACATAACAATGCTCCCTTTAGTCAGCGGTGAAAAGGATAAGAAACTACTTGGGGCAATGCTGATGATTGAAGATATCAGCAGCGAAAAACGCATGAAATCCACCATGTCGCGTTACATGGATCCCGGCCTGGCCGATCAGCTTATGGAAGGCGGCGAGGATTTGCTTGGCGGCCGGAGCGTGGAGGCCACGGTGTTCTTCTCGGATATTCGCAGTTTCACCACATTAACTGAAGAGTTGGGCCCGCAAGGCACGGTTAAGTTTTTAAATGAATATTTCACAATTATGGTGGACATTATCACAAAAGAGGGCGGCATGCTTGACAAATTTATCGGAGACGCCATCATGGCCGGCTTTGGATTGCCGATTCCTCATGACGATGATGAAGACCGCGGCGTGCGATGCGCCATTAATTGCATAAAGGGGCTGAACGAATACAACGTCAGACGCGCCGGCGAAGGCAAAAAGTCCGTGCATATGGGCATAGGCCTAAACAGCGGCACAGTTGTATCCGGCAATATAGGCTCGCCCAAACGCATGGACTATACCATGATAGGAGACGGCGTAAACCTGGCCGCCCGCCTTGAAAGCGCGTGTAAACAGTACTTCGCCCAAATCCTGATCAGCGAATACACTGTGGCAAAATTAAAGGGCACATACCGGTTGCGAAACGTTGATCTGGTTGTGGTAAAAGGAAAGACCAAGCCTGTGGGAGTTTTTGAAGTGTTGGATTATCACACGGAGGAAACATTTCCAAATCTGATGGAAACCGTCAACTTTTTCAACGACGGAGTCGGGCACTTTCGCGCCGGCAGATGGGACAAAGGCATTGACGCCTTTAAAGAAGCGTTGGTTAGAAATCCAAATGACAAACTATCAAACATGTACATTGAACGGTGCGAGCATATGAAAGCAAATCCGCCGGAAGGGGAGTGGGATGGAGTTTGGGTTCTAAAATCAAAGTAACTATGCCGCGTTTAGTCTAAGCTATATTTGGAAAATTCAGCTATCAGTAACAATTCAGACCTCAGTCATCTCTATTGCGCCCTCTGACTTTGCGGCCAAAACAATCTGGTTGCTGTCAAGCGGTTTTCTAAGCACCTCAAATTCTAATTCACTATCCGCCGCATTTGCAAGCTCGTCCACAAACTCTCTTTCAAACGCCGTAACAATGTAAATTTTGCTTTTTACATCCATTTTGCGCAGTTTCTGCAATGTTTCAACTCCGTTAAGACCAGGCATTTTGAGGTCAAGAAATATTATGTCATACTCTTTTATATTTTCCAGCTCTATGCCCTCTTCGCCTGAATTAGCGGTGTCAACTTTGCCGTCACCTATTTTTTTTAGCGATAGACTAAACGACTTTCTAACAAATTCATCATCATCAATCACTAAAATGCGTTTTCCCATTATCAATAGCTCCTTTTTGAGGCTTGTTTTTAAACACAGCAAACTATAATCGCCTGAACGATATTTTACATATAATACTATTATTTAAAAAATAAGCAAATAATTTTACAAATCTATTTTTTTACGCACAGAGGCAACGAAATATTAAATACCGTGCCCTTGCCCGGTTCGCTTTTGCAATCAAGCGTTCCATTGTGGTTTTCAATAATGGTATGCGTTATCGACAAACCCAACCCCGTCCCTTTTCCCGCCGGTTTAGTTGAAAAAAACGGATCTAATATTTTCGGCATATCTTTAGCGTCAATTCCTGTTCCGGTATCGGCGATTGACACATTGACAAACTTTGAGCCGCTGCGCAATTTTATATGTATGTCCCTTGATTCTCTTCCACTAACGGCGTATACGGCATTGTTAATTATATTAAGAAACACTTGTTGCATGTTGCCTTCTGTTGCCCATATTTTTACACTCTCAGCCGCATAATCTTTTGTGACCGTTATTTTCTCTTTTCTGATTTGATGTCCCAACAAATTAAGGACCCTATCAATGATTTCGCGGCAATCAGCCTCTCGAAAGTTGTTATTATCAAAGTTATCCCTGCGTGAAAAGGTCAGAAGGTTTTCAACTATTCCAATGCAGAGTTTTGTGGCGCGTTCCGCGTCCTGAAGTATTTCGTATCTTTCATCTTTTGCCGGGGCGGTTTCAATGCAATATTGAATAAAATTGAGTATGCCCATCATAGGGTTGTTCAGCTCATGTGCAATGCCCGCCACAACAACGCCTGTGGCGCTCATCTTTTCTGAATGAATAAGCAGCGATTGTGACTCTTTGAACTTTAACAACAGCTCTTCAAGTTTACTGTTTTTTTCGCCTATCTTTTCGTTTGAAACTTCAAGTTCCCTCCTTTGCGCCTCAAGAGCGGCTTCAAGCTCCTTGCGCGCGGAAATGTCATGAGCCACGCACACAATGCCCAGAACATTTCCTTGCAAGTCGTGCATAACGGCGCTTGAGAATATTACAGGTATTTTTCTGCCGTCTTTTGCCAAATAGACCCTCTCCTCGCTCTTAATATAGTCTTTCTGTAGTAGGTCGCTAATTACACCGGCTCCGGTTTGCGCCGCTCCAAACACCTTTCCGATATGCGCTCCAACCAGCTCGTCCATTTCATATCCTAAAATATTTAGCGTTGTCTGATTAGAGGTCTTAATAATTGCCCCGGGATTTATCACAATCAGGCTATCGCCCATTGATTTTATTATGTTATCTACATACTCCTTGTCAACAAGCTGCTTTTTTTGTTCCCTTAAATCATAAATCATCTGGTTGAAACTCGCCGCCAAAATCCCTATTTCATCAGAAGAGATATAGTTAACCTTTCCATCAAAATCGCCTTGAGAGACCTTATTCGCCACGTGAGATATTTCAAGTATGGGGTTTGCTATTTTTCGCGTTATAAAAATTGAAACAACAACAATAATTAACGCAACACCGCAGCACATGGCAATAATGATCATTTTCAGGCGCTCAATTGGCTCAAACGCAGTTTTCGCGTCTTCCACAACCAGAGCGGCCCAGCCTAATCCCGGGAACGCGCCATACCCAACCGAATAGTCATATCCTATTATTGCATTAGCCCCGCCTACTATTTCAACAATATAGCCCTCTTGTTGGTCCCTTGCCAGAAATGCCGCGGCTAAGCCCTCTTCTATTAAATTGCGCTTAAACGCGTCATTTCTCATGAACTCAGGCGCGCAGATAATCAAACCGTCTTTACGCATCAGAATAATATGATCATACATAACATGGTCATAGTATTGTGTTCCCGGTATTTTCTTCTTATAGTGGATAATATTGTAAAGGTCATCGGCTTTCCATTTTGCGGACAAAACACCGATTATCTTCTCCTCTTCAAATTCCGCTTTAATTGGAAACGAAAAATCGACAACCCAGTTATTCACCGACTTTTCATATTTCACATCGCCTCTGTGAGCATGCCCATTAACGCACATCTTAAAATAGTCTTCATCTAAAACGTAGCTGCCTATTAGCTGTGGATCGCTTGACGCCACAACCTCTCCTTTTTCGTTAATTACATCAATTACGGCAAAATGGCCTCTATCATATCCCAGTCCGGCAATAAAAGATGAGATCTTTCCGTCAACATCGCCTGTAATTACTTCCTGCATAAGCTCCTGTTCCGACCAGGCATTAACATTCTGAGAAACTTCGGAAAGGACAATATCCACTTTATTAATAGTCTCATGAGCTATCTGCTGAAAAGCGGCGCCAAGGTTCTTTTTAATTGTCTCCTCTCCGCTTTTATAAGAAATCATGCCTATTATTATCAAGGGAACCAGAGATAACAGCAGGAAAATAATCATGATTTTAGGCCTGATCTTCATTTAGCTCCCTCTTTGTCTTCAGACAAAATATAACCATTATCAGACGGCATTTTACCGTTAACCTTTAAAGCTTTAACTGTGTCATCCAGAAAACCCGAATCAATAAAGCCTATTGCGTTTGGAACCCTGCTAACAAACCGTTTAGCTCCTTCATTAGAGCCAAGAGTTTTTGGAAATGAAGGAATCTCGCCTTTAAACATCTTTCTTAACCAGAACTTCTTAAGCTCCATATTATTCATTTTGTATATTTTATTTAAAACCAGTTCTTTTTCCATACTGCCGGATTCCTGTAAAACCAGATAAATTTTTGCCCCATTCTTCCAGTACTCCTTCTCCTTTTTAAAGATCTTAACCAACTCCCTATAAGAGAGATCTTCAGCGCGGTTTTCAGGGTTTACAATTATTGCCACATCTCCCGCTATCGCAAATGCCGCGCTAAATCCGAAACTTCCCGCAATAGCAAGGAAAGCAATATAAATTAAAATATATGTTCTCATTTTTTTTTAACAGCCATTAAACTCTTAAAAAGAAAAAGCCGATTGAATCGTTAGCGAATGAATATCCTCAACTTCATTGCGCCCGCTAAATCCATATTCAAGCTTTATTGAATTCCAGATAATAGGGTCCCATCGCATGCCCAGCGTATGCCTGATAATATCGTGATTCTCTTCTGTATAAAAAGGGTCGTCAACCGCAAAATCAACAAGCTCAAATCTATAATAAGGCTTTAACTTGTTAAATTGATATGCCCCTTGTAAATAAAAGCCAAACGTGTCAAAGTCGTCATGACTAACCTCGTCGTTGTGATTCAAATGCATATATTCTGCCATAAGCTCAAGATTCTCCTTAAAATAGACAATATGGCCGCCGAGGATAAGCTCGTCTATCTCGCCGGCGCGCCCCTCTGTTGAACCGTCGGCTGGTATCTTATCGGCATACGCGCTTGCTCCGAATTTAAGGCCGGGCAATGACTCAGGCGCAAATTGAAAACGCGCGTTAAAGGCCTTGGAATCGTTGCCGTCCTGCATGTTTTGGATCTTGTCCGCTCTCTTGCTCCTTCCGTTTGCCACGCCCAGATCATACTCAAAGTCAAACCGGTTAAAATGCGTCTTTCCAAATATATACAACCCCACAAAATGGTTTGGTATAATACCGCTTTCATCCTCCCATTCGTGAATTATCGGCCTGAACGATGTAGGGTGCAACCATGAACTGTGGTGATATTCAGTATTCCAAAAACCCAATGCAGTGTGCATACGGCCAAATTTAATGTTGAAGAATTCGCTCAATGCGTATTTAATCTCCAGCCTCTCAACCTCAATCTCCAGGTCATTATCCTCCTCATGCTCAAAAACAATCTCACTGAGAACGTTGATTCTTTCAGAAAGTTCCGACGTTAAAAAAAGGTCCAATTGACCAAGAGAAAAAGTATTATAATTTTGCTCATCATCGCTCACATTATCGTCGGCGGTAAATGAAATATCGGCAAATCCCTTCATATCCAGTTTAGGCCCAAACGGCTTTTCATTTAAAGCGTCAAAATTATCGTTTAAGGCAACCTCTCTAGTCTCCTTTGCTTTAAGCTCCTCAACATATTCAGCTACAGTCTCTTCTTTAGCTTTAAACGTCTCAACATCCCTTGTGACAGTCTCTTCCTTGACCTCCAAAGCGTTTACTTTGTTCAACAAAAGCTCCATAACTTCACTCTGCCTGTTTAATTGCTTTTGAAGGGCGTTATTTTCCTCCTGCATTTGCAACACCTGGTCCTTAAGCTCTGAAAGTTCATCAGCATTTATAATATGAAGAGGCCATATAAAAATGGCGGCAAACGCAATAGTGAGGCTAAAAAACGTTTTCACTTTAAATTCCTCCTTTTATTTGGATTTAGATTGGGTTGGGATACATCGGTATATAATATAAACGTAGTATTGAACACTAAATCTAATTTAGTTGCCAGTAAAATATTTTCCACAATATGTGTAAGTTCTGATTCTTATAATTAGATAAATATAAATTTGCGTTAAATGGCTTGACGCAAACAACATACATGCAAACAACGACGCTATTTAATTTATCTAAATAGTCCGCAACTCCCTGCTTTTTATTTTTAAAAACGCTTAGGGCTCAACCCGAAGTTATTTCTGGTAGATCCCTTATAGAAAGGAATTGAATTTTATTCCAAATTCCTGTATTATCACTCCAAACTTTTGTATTCCGTGACTGTTTTTAATGGCCTGGAATCAAGCAAAAGCGTTAATTTACAAAGCGCGATACAGAGCTGCAACTATTATGGATAGGAAAAAACTTGCGGTAGTTCATATTGTTAAGAAAGAGTTAAACTTAAGCGATAGGGAATATAGGGATATCCTTGAGCGCGTTGTTGGAGTCCGCACATCAAAGGATTTAACGGATGATCAGTTTCATAAACTGATGCGCTATTTTGTCAGAACAAAACATTACCGTTCAAACGTAAGAGGAATAACCATGCGGCAAAAACACTTTATCTTTGATTTGAAAAATGTGCTTCAATGGGACGATAACCATTTCAGTAATTATATAAACAAATATTTTCACAACAGAGAACTAGACGACTACACAAAACATGACGCGAGCAATCTAATAGTGGCGCTAAAAGCTATTTTAAAAAGCAAAGGGCGCAGTGGTTGATATGGAAGAGATAAAAAACAGCGAAGAGATAAAAGAAAGAATAGGCGGCGAAGCCGATGAGCTTACAAAAAACAAAATAGAAAATTGCCTATCCCAAAAGATGATTGATTTTATATCGTCATCAAGAATGCTTATGCTGTCCACAATTGACGACCAGGGTTTTCCGACAATTTCGCCCAAAGGCATAGAGATCAACAAATTGTTGATTAAGGATAATACAACATTGATCATCCCTGAACGCAGGGGAAACAAGCTCGCGTTCTCATTAAATAACATCGTAAACAATAATAAAGTGGGGATAATATTTATCACTCCCGGGGTTGAGGAGACCTTAAGAGTTCACGGCGAGTGCTCGCTTTATTATGACCGGGAAATCTGCGATAAATTAACCGCTTCACGAAGCGGCAAGGCTCTACTGTTAATGCATGTTGACGTTAAAACCGCATATTTTCACTGCCCCAAAGCGTTCATATGGGGCGAGGTATGGAAGCCAATGAAATTTCCAGACAATCTCATCTACATATTAAGCAGCTATTTGCAAAGAATTTTAGGGAAATTGAATAGCTTAACTAAATAAAGTTTTCTTACGATCTTTTAAACCAAATCTTAATGCTATTTGTTTTTTCAATTAATATCATTATAATATAAAACATACTTGTTTTAATAAAAATAAAGGAGTTAAAAATATGCCTCAATTATCTTTATATATTGATGAAAAAACTCTTAAAAATGTTGAGAAAGCGGCTAAAACAGAGCATGTTTCAATTTCAAAGTGGGTTTGCGGGAAATTAAAAAAGTCTTTTAACGAGGACTGGCCTGAAAATTATTTTAATTTATTTGGATCTATAAGCGATGATTCTTTTTCAAGGCCGAAACAATGCTCCAAATTTTCAAGCGAGCCAAGGGAGGAGTTTTGAACTATTTCTTAGACACAAATATTTGTATTTATTTTTTAAAAGGAATGTATCCAAATATAAAAAATGTCTTGTTTAGTAAAAAGCCAAAGAATATAAAAATACCGTCTATGGTAAAAGGTGAATTGCTTCTTGGGGCTGAAAAAAGCAATAATCCTAAAAAAACAAAAGAAATGGTTGCAGAATTTTTAGCGCCCTATGAGATTATTTCTTTTGATTCCGATACTTCTGAAATTTATGCCCAAATAAGAGGTTATCTTGAAAAAAAAGGAGATATTATTGGCTCAAACGATTTAATTATTGCCTCAACTGTATTGTCATCAAATGGAACATTAATCACAAATAATCAAACCGAATTTAAAAGAATAAAGAGCCTTAAGATCGAGAGTTGGATTTAGTTTTTTTTATAGTAAGACTGATCCAGCTCATAATTGCTAATTTACTGTTTATCCAAATTATATTTTATAAAAAAACGACACAACTAAAATTACTGAATATGAAAATGTTAAAAAACATTTTTGAAAAAAACAGAAAATGGGCCGACAAGATAAAAGAAACCAACCCGGATTTCTTTGCAAAACTTTCTAAGCAGCAAAATCCTGAATATTTATGGATTGGTTGTTCCGACAGCCGGGTGCCGCCAAATGATATTGTGGGTATGCTGCCTGGTAAAATGTTTGTCCACCGTAATATTGCCAATCTGGTTATACACACTGATTTAAACTGTTTATCGGTTATTCAATACGCTGTTTACGTATTAAGAGTGAAGCATATTATTGTTTGCGGTCATTATGGGTGCGGCGGCATTAAAGCCGCCATTGATAACCGCGAACATGGATTAATCGACAACTGGCTTCGCAACATCAAGGATGTTTACCGTTTTTACCAGGCTAAAATTGACGCGCTTAAAACCGAAAAGGAAAAGTTTAATTTATTGTGTGAACTTAATGTGATTGAACAGGTGTCAAATATATGCCACACTACAATTGTTCAAAAGGCATGGAAAACCGGACAGAAATTAGCGGTTCATGGCTTGATATACGGCATTGAAGACGGCATATTAAAAGATTTGGATGTTTGCATCACGAACATAGACGCAATACCTCAGACTCACAGGATGAAATAGAGATATCTGAAATGAAAAAAGTTGAAGATATAAATGTTTTTATTTCCCATAGGGATTCCAAATGCGATGAGTGCAACGAGAAGCTTGGAAAGGGCGCATGGATTACACTTAACGGCGATAAAGGCGCGTTGTGCCTGGCGTGCGGCGACCTTGACCATCTTGTTTTTCTGCCTTCCGGAGACGCGGCTTTGACAAGACGCGCCAGGAAACATTCCGTCTTGTCCGCGGTTGTTCTACAATGGAGCAGGTCGCGCAAAAGGTATGAGCGGCAAGGCCTTATTGTTGAAAAACAGGGGCTTGAAAAAGCGGAAGAGGAGTGTTTGGCGGATGAAGATATCAGGGCAAGGAAAAGGGAACGCGCGGCTGTAATAAGAGAAGAGATGGATGTTAAATATGTCGCAAAGTTTGAGGAAAGCATTAAAGAGTTTTTTCCATCTTGCCCGCAAGGCAGGGAAAAAGAGATCGCTGAGCATGCGTGCCTTAAATACAGCGGTCGCGTAGGCAGATCGACGGCGGCAAAAGATCTGGATGAAGACGCCGTACGCCTGGCGGTAATAGCCCACATTCGCCACGCAGAAACTGAATACGATAATCTTTTAGCCGGCGGCTACTCCCGAAAGAATGCCCGCGCTGAAATAGAGAAAACAATATTCAAAGTAGTTAATAAATGGGAAAAAGGGAAATAGAATGAAAGAATTAGAGCTTACAAACGAAAAGCTAAAACTTGAATATCCATGCAATTGGGTTTATAAAATAATTACACAAAACCGTGACGCCGCGCGCGAAGCTGTTGAAGATTTAATTAAAGACAAAGAGCACAAACTTGTTCCGTCAAAAAACAGCAAAACAGGAAAATATTGCAGCATGAATCTTGAGTTGGTTGTTGAAAGCGAAGAGGCTCGAAATGAAATTTACACCGCGCTTAAAGCAAACCCTGATATTCTGATGGTTTTGTAGAGGATTGAGCGGAATATTGAAATTAAATATATACCTTTAATTCCCCCTCCCTTGATGGGAGGGGGTAGGGGAGGGTGATATGAAGCGCTCAATTTACCCTAACAAAGGAGAAAACAAATGATAGTTGAACAAATGTACACAAAGAGCCTGGCCGCGGCTACTTATTATATTGAGTCGGATGGCGAAGCTGCGTTGATTGACCCGTTAAGGGAGCCCGGCGTATATCTGAATAGGGCGAAGAAGTCTGGGGCTACGATAAAATATATTTTTGAAACGCATTTTCACGCGGACTTTGTGTCAGGTCATCTTGATCTTTCAAGAAAGTGCGGGGCAAAAATCGTGTTTGGCCCAACTGCAAAAACAACTTACCATATGCATGAAGGGGTGGACGGCGAATATTTTACGTTGGGAACAATTAAAATTAAACTGCTTCATACTCCGGGCCACACGCCGGAATCATCATCGTTTCTGCTTTTAGATGAGAATGGGGGGCCCCGCTCAATTTTTACAGGCGACACCCTTTTTATAGGGGATGTCGGCAGGCCGGACCTTGCTGTTAAATCCAACGTCACAAAAGAAGACCGCGCAGGGACATTATACGATTCCATACACGCAAAGATCCTTCCGCTTGATAACAATGTTATTGTTTATCCCGCGCATGGCGCGGGCTCCGCTTGCGGCAAGAAGATGAGCAAAGAGACCTTTTCAACTTTAGGCGAGCAGAAAAAGAGCAATTACGCGTTGCAGGATATTAAAAGAGACGATTTTATAAAACAGGTTATTAAGGGCATATTGCCGCCTCCTCTCTATTTTCCAAAAATTGCGGAGCTTAACAGATCTGGATACAAAGGCATTGATGAGGTGACAACTAAGGGGACCAGACCTCTTTCAGTTGATGAGATTGAAAAAGAACATGAGGCCGGCGCGTTTTTGCTGGACACGCGCGCCCCTCAGACCTTTAACAAAGAGTTCATTCCCGGGTCCATAAACCTTGGCCTTGGCGGCGCTTTTGAAATGTGGGCGGCAGTTATTATTTCTCATATAGAAAGCAAAATCATCATTATTTCGGATGACGATCGCGTGGAACCTACGGTTGCAAGATTAGCGGCTGTTGGTTTTCAGAACGTTATTGGTTATCTCAAGGGCGGTTTTGAAGCATGGAGAGATGCGGGCAAAAAAATTGAGTCTATCGAGTCAATTTCAGCTGAAGAGTTGGCGTTGAGAATGGAAAGCTCTTCGATAAACCTGCTCGACATAAGAAAACCTCCTGAATTTGAAACGGGGCATGTTGATTCCGCGAAGAATTTTCCACTGGATTACATATATAAAGACCTGGACAAACTTAAACCAGGCGAAACGTATTACATTCACTGCCAGGGCGGTTACAGGTCAATGGCGGCCTGCTCGGTTTTAAAATCGCTTGGATATGAAGACGCAATTGACATAGACGGCGGCTTTGCCTCCATGGCGCGCACAGGCAAATTTGAAATTAAAATCGATTAATGACGAATATACCGTTTAGAAACGTAGGTTGGGTAGAGTGAAACGAAACCCAACATTAAAATGAATTCCTTTTATTTATGTTGGGTTTCATTACATTCTACCCAACCTACAAGACTATATTTCTTGCGCATTTTGCCTCTTTTTCGTGATTTTCTTTTTAACTCGAATATCTGCTTTTTAATCCAGCATCCGGTATCCAGTTAACTCTACTTCACTTCTACAAACATACCCCAGGCTCTGCCCGCGTCATATGCTCGTTTATTAAACTTTATATCCCCTTTATCATTCGGCACTGCCCAGCCTATCCAGTCCCGGCCGCGTTTAAGTCCTGTAATGGAGAATACCATCTCCATGTTTTCATCTGTAACGCCGGATCCAGGCTCAACAGAGCTTGATTGACGAAATCCGTTTTTAACATCGGTCGCCACGTTTACAGTTACTCCGGTAGCGGCGTTAACCAGTTTTAAAACGCAAGTCTCGCTTTCTCCAGGTTTTAAATTCAGGGTTTCAATGCCCGCATTGCCTATGGATAACGGGCTATCACAATTAAATGTAAATGATTTGCCGGATGGAGGTTTTGGCGCGGGGGTTGGCCCGGTTGTTGGCTCTGGAGTTGGCTTGCCTGTTGTCGGCTCGGGTTCCGGCGTAGGTGTTCCTACGTCAACCGGAGGCTTGCGCTCCTTGCCGGTTCCAACCTTTACCATTATTTCTTTAAAGTCTTTGTCTGCGCCGGTCACATCAAAAGCTTTAACAACTGCAATGTTTTTTCCGGGAGTGTCAAAATCGTAACCATCGGGCGCGCTTATCAGCAGAAAACCTTTGCCGTTGTAAAAATCAGGCGATTTGGGGCTGACGACCGCAATAGATTCATTGTCGGAAATAGCCGACCATGTTAGATTGCCTTTGCCGCTGTTAGACACAATTACAGACGCGGAAGGCTCGTCTCTATCAAGATTAACTATTGTTTTGTCTATGGATATTTCAGGTTCGCCCGGAACATCTCCATCATTTGGTTTATCAGTTGAGCCGCCGTCAAGCGGCTGTCCGTCAGTTCCGTCCTGTTCGCCGTCATTGTCCGAGTCTGCGTTTAGCGGATCGGTCGCTATCCCATTGGCTTTGCCGGAAAGCTCGTCGCCGTCTGATAGGCCGTCATTGTCGGTGTCGGAATTTTGCGGATCGGTTCCTATCTTAAATTCACGAATATTTATAACGCCGTCATTGTCGGCGTCGTCCATTGAGTCATCCTTTGTGTCGTCAAGACCGTTATCATTTTCCCAATCATCCGGCATAAAGTCTAAATCTTTATCGGCTTTTGCAGGTGCAACTACAAGGGCGTCTTGAATTTCATTGGTTACAAAAGCAAAAGGATCGTCGCCGTTTTCAAGAATATTTACAATTATAAATATGGCTTCTGAGCTAAAATTGCCTTCATAAGTTAGCGTCCATTCAACAGTTGTCTCATCAGCTCCGGCGCCTTTAGCTCCGTCATCCGCCTCTAAAGCGCCTATTTCAATTGGAGCATCAGGAGAGGGCGAGGCAGTTACGGAATCATTTGGAGATAAAACGGTTAATTTTGCGGATAATCCGGATACTGCGGTTTCGCTTAAATTTTTAACCTTGACGCTGAATGTAAACTCTTCAGGCGATTCGGTTATAGAACCACCGCCTGTATTTTTAGAAACAATCAGAGGATTTTGAACCGCAATAGCAGGCAGCAACTCAACCTCGGCTATGACGGCTTTAATATTATCCAGCGATGTTTCAAATTGTTTTATAGCGTCTACTGTTGAATCTATCAGAGCTAACACATTGTTCCGGTCGGCTATATAGAGAGGATCTTGAGGCCCTTCAAATTCAATTGTAAATATCTTTACAAACAGGTCGGTAATTCTCTCTTCAAATTGTATTTCCAGTGTCTTTAATTTAAGATCTTCAGCTATTAGATCAGTAAAACTATCAATCTGTGCGCCGGCGGGAGATGAAGCGGTGAGACCTGAAACCTGTGTTAAAATAAATGAAATTGCCTGGTCCAATTCAGTAATATTATTAATATAACCATCCGGGCCGTCGCCGCCTGATAATTCCAGAGCGGCGCCTATGTTATCCGCTTTAAGGTTTTCCGATATCCGGTTAAGGGCATCTGCTAAACCGTCTACCGCGGCAGGTATTGCGTCAAAAAGAGATCTATTGATCCTAACGCGATTTGGCTGCCCGCTATGTTTTAAAACGCCGGATTGTCCTGCCGCAATTACTCGTGAACCGGTTGGCGCATCGTCTCCAAACGCCTTTAGAGTTCCTTTTTGAACAAGGTCTTGCGCGTCTCCAAACACAACCGAGAATGGTATTATGACACTTCTTGCATTGTTGATATATTTAGAAGCCTGTACTACTTTTTCGATAACTTTCAGCATAGGCACATTTGTCACATTATTAATAGCCCCTAACCCGTCCTGCGCAAGATCAAGCCAGCCGGCGGCGTCTTGCAGAGCCTCAGCGTCAAGAATAGCGATAGTAACCTTATCGTTTAAATCTCCTAAAATCTCCGCCACCTCGTTACGGTCTCTGCTATAATTTGACGGATCAGCGGTATTCCATTTCTTAAATTTATCAACGGAATCTTTAAGGAAAGGCGCAGTGCCTTTAGTGTAGGAAGGCAATATTGAGTTGTCCAGTATAAGCGGTTTAGACGCCTTTATACTCTCCTCAATCGCAATCTTTATTAAACCCTGCAGGCCGCCCTTGACGCCTTGTTTGCCGGAAGCGCCTGAAAGAATAAACGCTTTAGCGCTTCTTGATAAAATGTTAAGCCCTTTTTGAACAAGCTGAATAAATTCCTTGTCATTTTTTCTGTTAAGAACACTCGCAATGCCAATGCTTAACAATTTAAAGCTTTTATCAAAGCTATCAAGCTTGTCGGTAAGCCCTTTTACTTCGGAAAGCCTTTTTAAATTCTTCTCAAGCCTGTTTATATCTTTAAGTGGATCATTAGAAATTTCCCATATATTCTGTTTAGTGAATTTATCCAGATTCCCCTGTGTTTCATTAATCTTCTTGTCAACCGCGGTCTTGCCGTCTTTTGCGAAATTAGCAACATCGTCAAAGAGGTCGGCAATTACCGTTGCCAGGCCATTTAACATAATTTCTAAAAGTTTATCTGAAAACCTTGCGCCGTCAAGGGTAACCCTTTCAGCCCAGATAGCTCTTTTGAGAGCTTCCTGAACCTCGGGGGTAAATTTCTCATTTTTGTCATCCTTGTTTTCAGGATTTTTAACAAGCTCTTCTACGAAATTTTTAGCGTCATTTTCAATAGGGATATAGTTGCTGAACGTGCTTGTGCCAAGAGCTTCAATCAGTTCCAATTTAACGCCAATACCGTCAAACGGCAATAGGGAGGCTTTAACAATATCAATATCAGGCCTGATATTGATATTTGAACTATTTGAAAAATACAACGTCTCGGTTTTATCGCCTGTTATTCCGCCTTTATCGTCAATATCAGGGACTATCTCCTCTGTTTCAGCGTTGGTAACTTCAACGGTATAATAAATCGGTCGCACAGATGTTGAAGCCCCGGTTGAAGTTGTGTCAAATATAGGAAGCTCCAAAAAATCATATCTGCCTTTATCAATAGGTTTCAGCTTTTTAGAGCTTACTTGCGTTCTACCATGATCTTTCAAAAAAGCCTCAAACTCCTTTTCCGTTTCATCCGGTTTTTTGGCTCTAATAAAGCCGGTTTGTTTAAAAAGCGTTACCGAAGCTTGTTGAATATCATTATTGTCCTTTGTGGCGACAATCTTTGATGAGCTTAATTGAACAGTTATTGAACCTCGCGCCTGCGGTATTATCTGGTTGCCGGTTCCTCCAAATAGGGGTTGAGCAAGGCTGTTGGCATCGTCCCTTGAAACAATTGGGAAGCATCCTTTGCCTTCAATGCATGCTGTTGTTTCACCCTCGCAAGGGCCGTTGTCATGCCACTCAAACGGCAAGGAAAACGTCCATGTGGATATATCGTCAACATCAACCCTGAGATTTATCGTGTCTGGATATACCCAACCGCAACCAACCAACGGCCTGACTGTTCCTATAAAAAATCCGGGCTCAGCCCTGAACATTTGAAGATTCTCATTAAATTCCCAAACAACAGAGCCTTCAATGTCAAAAAATGCCGGAACAGTGTGAACATCGTCAGCGCCGTTAACCAGTCCAAATATTCTGCCAACCTCGGCAAAACTTATAGAGCCCGCGTATGTTTGCGTAACTTTTCTCGTTTCAAAAACAGATTCTATAAGATTCACATTAAGGTCTGTCCTGCGTAAAACCTTCTTTTTCCCAAAATTTTCCTGAATACATTGTGTATACCGCCCGGAAAGGTCAAGAGGCGCGCCCTTTTTCAAATGTTCAACCTTATCCGCCTCAACGCAAAACTCCTGATCAAACGATAGGGCGTTTGCATGGTTTAGAGATGCGCAAATAGCAATGAACATCACAAAAATTAATTTAACCGCAAAAAAAACTTTCATATTATTCAGGTTTTTGCCTCTCATGCTTTATCTCCTCATTTAATTGAAAAAGATTTGTGACGGTTTGTGATTTATCTGTTTGTTTTTAAGTTGCTTTTGCTTTTATTAGTGTGGATTTGTGACGATTTGTGGTTTATCCGCTTTTTGCTTTTTTTTTTCGTCTCTTTCTGTAGGCACGCTTTTGCTTTTTTTATCAGTGTAATCTCTGAAATCCGTGATTGCTCTTTAATTAATGAAAAAACAGCAATCCTTTATTCGCCAGTTCCTTCTCGAATTTCTTCGGCTCGGAAAATGGAAGATCAATTATATTCGGATTGTGGTCCGAGACCTTTACGCGCAGGCTGTCGTTAAGCTCGCTTAGCGTTTCGCCGTAATGGGGGGCCAGCCTGTATGGCCCGTTCTCATTCAACGGATCTTTCAAATACGACTTTACAAAAACCCAATCAAGCCTGTATTTCCCTATAACATAAGCTATCGTCCGTTTAACGCTAAAAGAAGTCTTAAACGCTTTTAGATCTTTTTGGTTAGAGTTTGCCAGTTTGCCCGACTTGCCGTTGACGGAACGTTTTGAATCGCCACGAAAGTCAAACGCTCCTCCATCGCTGAATCTGAAATTCTCTATTGTGTCGAACATATCTTTAACCTTGTTCGGCGCTAAGATTGGTATGTCGGCCGCAAGAGGATTCTGGAAATTTTTTACCGCGTTGGTAACACCGCGTGTAGTGTTTAAAACAAATCCTATACCGGTAAATGTGGTTACCGCGCCTTTTAGCCAGTTTGTAGGGTCTTTTGCGCCACGCTTAACCTCGCGAGACACTGATGTAGGGCTTAAATCGGTTGGAGCGGAATTAAAATCCCCCATCATAACAACAGGATTTTTGATATCCTTGATATAGGAGAGGATCTCTTTCATCTGTTTTGATCTCGCCTCAGGCAAACATTTTATCTCCAAATGAATATTTATAATAGTTAGTGTATTACCCGGTATGTCCGGTACCTCAAGATCCACGCGAAAAAAATTCCTGCCCCCATGTTTGATCTCTCGCGTTAACTCACTCTTAAACGCCACTTTTCCGCCGAACCTTTTTGTTTTCTCAAGAAAAGTTGTTTTCTCCTTTTCGCCTTCATACCAATCATAAGCCTGAAATTTTAAAGGGTGAACTACCACGTTCTTAATTGGATAGCGCGAAAGAACCGCGCTGCCGAATGAGCCTTTGAACTTGTCTTTATTCTCCTGATAGTAATCCGTCGCATTCTCGTCAAGCTTTCCCTTGTCTAAATAAATCTTTTCAATGCCTAGTTGAACAGGATCAATTTCAAGATAAGCCGGCGCGTAAGCGTAATTCATATCAAGGGCATCCGCAAGCTCTTTTGCAGCATTCAAATACCCTGATCGTTTCATCCCAATCTCCATCTCCTGAAGCAAAATAATATCCGCCTGCGCCAATTTCCGCCGTTGGTTTATAATAGTGTCTATCTTTCGAAAAGCTGTTAACTTTTCAGGATCAATGCGATCAAGCAGCTCATATTCCGACTCAAATATTGTAATCGCCTCCTTTATGCGCATTGATTTTTCAATATTCCAGCTTGCCACGCGAAGTAAAGGGCCTATATGCGGGTCTGATAGGGATCGCGGGCCAACGCCTCTATAATAAGCCTCGTTGCTGATGATCGGAGTGCGGTAAAACTTATAGAGCTTTTCCTTTAAATAGCCATGAGGTTCAGGTTCATAATATAGAGATTTAAGCTCGTCAAACGTTAAGAAATCAATCCCCTGATACTTTATATAGCCGTTCTTAGGGGCGTCGGCAATTGAAACATTACGCTGTGGACTGGTTCTGTTTTTCAGATCATCAAGAGCCGCGGTTGCGGTTGATTGCCTCATGTTTGTTTGAAGAGTTACAATCAATTCAGTTATTTTGTTGTCATATTCATCATAACTAATTAATCCCTCGTCCAAAAGATCACGCAAGGCGTAAAACTTCTCTCTGGTTTCATACGACGAATTGGACAAATCCAGTTTTGAGATATTTACCGCTCCATATGCTTCAAAATTAACAGCAAACAGGACGCTAAATATTAGAAAAAGAGAAACGAAAATTGATTTACGCATAAAAAAAAGCTTTTTGAATGTGCTATTTTGCAAATTTAATTTCCTTCATGAAGTGTTAGTCACTAACTATTAGCGCATAAATTGTAACCATTCCGCGTATTTGAACATAAAGTACGAAAATAATTTTAAATATCAATAAGGAGCAATGGGCAGCGTGGAGTATTGGAGCTTTGGAGTACTGGGTGATGACAATCGTATTTCATTTATTGTCAATATTCCAACATTCCATTACTCCATCCACTCCTTGCTTACATTGATAATTAAGGCATATTTGTCAATGTTCGCCAGGCATTGCGCAATAATTACGCTGAATAGTTACTATATATTAAAGTATAAATTATACAAATTATTATGTATTAATTACAATTCAATCTTGCCTATAATTTTTAAATGTCTTAACCTTCTTGCTATCATACCTCATAGTTTGAACGCAAAACAATTCAATAAGCTCAAGCTTCGTGTTCCATTGCAACCATAGCTGATTGTTACACGCAAAGCAGGGGGGGGCTTCTTGGATTACCGGTTACCAGGCTGTGGCCGGCAACAAGAGATAAAAAACTTAATCTTTATACATAACCCGGACAATCTCATGCATTTCATATTTCAGCCCGTCATTATTTTCATTGACAGCCTGAAATATATCGTTATTATAATCGTGTTTAATACTTAGCGCCAATATGCATGTCTTCGTCAATCGTTGACTTTTTTTATAAAAAGGAGAATAGTATGGGCAATAACCTTGATAAGTTTGATAGTCTTGTTGTTGTTATGTTTGAAAATCGGTCATTTGATAATCTTGCGGGATACCTGTATGAAAATGACAAGCCGAAACATTTTATTCCTCAAAGCTCATCAAGAAAGAGTTTTAACGGCGTGGCAGGCAAAGCGCTGTCCAACCCGGACGGCAAAGGAAACAATATTCCCGTGGCAAAAGCCCCTTGGGAATCCCAATTGGATATGACCATGCCGTCCCCTGATCCTGGCGAACCATACCCGCATGTTAATATGCAACTTTACGGCAACGAAAACGTTTCTGTAAATATATCCGAGCTGCCGAATCCTGCGCCAATGAATGGATTTGTTAAAGATTATATTAATGCCATAAAAACAACTGAAGGTTGGGAGAATCTAAAACACCCGAGTTTTGATGAATACAAAATAATAATGAACTGTTTTCCTCCTGAAGCAACGCCTGTATTAAGCGGATTAGCAAAATCTTTTGCAATATCCGACGAATGGTTTTGTTCCGTCCCAAGCCAGACATTTTGCAACCGTTCATTCTTTAATTCCGCCTCATCGCATGGATATGTGACAAATGAAGATCCAATAACAAAATGGTTAAAGAATACACAACCAACAATATTTAACCGCTTATCGGAAAAGGGCGTTGATTGGCGTGTTTACTGGGACAAAAAGGATGTGTTTGGTTCTGTGACAAGATTGCTCCACCCGCCGCTTTATGATAATAAATTCAATGATCATTTTAGATATTTTGAGAGTTTTGAAACCGATTGCGCAAACGGCGATCTACCTCCATACACATTTATTGAGCCGCGCCTGTTTTTTGATCATAATGATATGCATCCGCCTGTTTACGCTAACCCTAACATAGATTCAAGCATCCTTGCCGGTGAAATACTGCTTAACAATATCTATAACGCAGTGCGCAATGGAAAAAACAGTGATCGTACACTACTGGTAGTAACCTTTGATGAACATGGCGGAACTTACGACCACTGCCCGCCGTTAACAGGAGCTAAACCTCCAATTTCCAATCCTCAATATAGCAGACAATACAACTTTAAATTTGACCGGTTCGGAGTTAGAGTGCCGACAATTTTTATATCCCCTTATATTGAAGAGAGCGCGGTTGTCCGCTCAACAACCAATGTCCCGTTCGACCACACATCTATAATTAAGACTATTTGTGAAAAATGGAAGTTAACCGGGTTGACTGATCGTGATAAATGCGCGCCGGATATCAGCCCAATACTTTCACAAGACACAAAACGCGCCATGCCTGAATTTAACGCCCGTGAATATACGCCTCTACCGGAACCCGAGTTGCGCAAATCCCCGTTATCCCTGCTTCAAAAAGCAATTTTAGGCATGTTAACCTCAAAAATATCAAAAATGGAACCCTTTAAATGGAAGACAGTTGGAGAAACCCTTGAATTCATGGAGAAACTGTTAAAACATATTTAAAGACACCTCCTTAGAAGTGAAGTTTTGACAAAATTTGACAAGATATTTTGAAATACTAAGAGAGCTGGTTACCAAGCCCTGCTTGGTAACCGGTAATTCGAGAAGCCCCTGCTTCGCGTGTAAAAGGACGTCAAATATGCTCCCGAACACGAAACTGGGGCTTCTCGAATTTCAGCTTTCCGTATCAGTTTTTCAGCTGTTTTTGAATCGCTCTCATCATCTCGCAATAAAACTCACAGTTTTGATTGTATGATGTTTGATAAATTTGCGAAATACTCAACATAAGGCAACCCGCCTAATGTGTTTTCCTAGTCATCACCCCTAAAAGGTGTATACATGTGTTAACTATACACGGTTGTTACGTTAACACCCAATTCCCTGTTTTTTCTAAAAAACATTTTTGCCGGTCGCTCAATCGGGGCCATCTTCATTAATATTTTTCAATATTCAGACCCTCGCTTTTTTTAATTTGTCTATAAAGCGCCGCATCACCGCGGCCTGTAACTCACAGCCGCTTAAAACATTACATTAATTATTGCCGCAACATTGCAATACCTTTAGACAAACAGGCCGTCTCCGCGGCTTCGTTTATAAAGCATTATACCTCTTTTTCTCTCTCATTTGGCGCTCAATGTGCAATTACTCACGTCAATTATAAACCCGGCCCAAATCCGGATATTTTTTATTCATGTTTTTTGCGAATTCAGAGGTTCATAAAAAAATGAAAAATATATTAGAGTTTCTAACGGATTTTGACGTGTGCCTTTCCCTTATCACTTATAAATTGCGCGATAAGAGTTTCACAAAAGTAGCCGGCAACGAATATGCCGCCAAGGCAATGGAATCATTTTTTACAAAATTTTATAAATTCGCCAAAACAAAGCACAACGGCCACCCTCATAAGCTGAAAATTGTTTCGAAATTTGACGAACTTCGCGCGAAATGGTTTATAAAGAGCCGTGTAGTTGAGAGGCGCTATAACTACGCTTGGGATTTTCCATGCGACCCACAACTTTTTGAAATGTTTTGGCAAAACAATCCGGCCGGCCAGGGCATTGATAAAGTTATAGATAGATATTTTTTAAACACTGAATTTGCCCGCGCAATTCGCAAAAGGGGCGCCCATGCCGCAAAACTTGCCCGTATGGCATGCGCAACATTAGGCTCAACAAGCAAACGCCACATAAACATTCTCATACTGGGGCCTGAAAACTGTTGCGCGTCCGGGCAATTTGAAAAACACTCGGCCCCGAATACCAAATGGAATTTGGATATACCTCTAAACTGCTCGCCAAATGCCGCGTTGCATTGCCCTGCCGTCTCGTTTTCAACAAATTTGCCCGGTATTGCGGTTGAAGGAGAAAGCTCGCATGAAACAACCGGCCCAGGCTCAATGGCTATGGCAAAAAAGTACGACATAATAATCATCCCTGGAATGTTTGAATATTTAGACAACGATCAATTTGCAATCGCGCTGTCCTCCATCTATAAACTGCTGCGCGTTAAAGGATCGATTATTATTGGAAACATGGCAAAATGCGCAACTAATACATTTGAGACCGAATGGATATGGAAGTTGCCGTTGTGGTTACGGGGCAAACACGATCTAACGGCAACTACGAGAAAGAGCGGATTAAAAAACGCCGGGCTGAAAACTGTAACAGGTTTAAATAACAAGTTTCATTTCATTATTGTCAGGAAAAAGAGCGTTGTGGAATTGTATGAGGAAAAAGAGGCTAAAAAGGCAAAGCAGAGAAAGGCGCGCAAAAGCGGGGATACCGGGCGTAAATTATAGCATATTAAGCTTTCGCATTTTTTCGTACAATGTCTTTCTGCTTATAATAAGCAAGCGCGCCGCTTCTGATTTGTTGTCGCCCGCGCATTTCAACGCATGCGCGATCTCAGCCTCGGTAATAGGCTTCTTAGCTCTTGAATTGTTATCGCTCGGAGTCTCAAAAACGTCATCAACATCAGGAGGCAAATTTTCAAGCGTAATCACCGGCTTGTTGCATGTAATAACCGCGCGTTCAATTGTGTTGCGCAGTTCCCTGACATTTCCCGGCCATTTGCGGGTTGAAAACAGTTTCATAACGTCATTGGATGCGCCCTCTATATTTTTATTATATTGCTTGTTGAATATCTCCAGGAAATGGCGCGTCAAAACAGGTATGTCGGAGCTCCTTTTTCTAAGCGGCGGCAAATTTACTATCATAACGTTTAACCTGTGATAAAGGTCTTCGCGAAACTTGCCGAGCTTTATCAATTTTGAAAGGTTTTTATTTGTGGCGGTTATTATCTGCGCGTTTATTTTTATGGGTTTAGCGTCGCCTACCCTCTCAAACACCATCTCCTGCGCAACCCGCAACAACTTCAATTGCACATTCTCAGAGATATCGCCGATCTCGTCCAGAAATATAGTCCCGCCGTCCGCCAATTGAAACCTGCCGATTTTATTCTCAACAGCCCCTGTAAAAGCGCCTTTAACATGTCCGAAAAGTTCGCTCTCAAGCAAATGCTCTGATAACGCCCCGCAGTTTACCGCCACAAAAGGCCGTTCGTTTCCATTTTTATTAAGGTGCAAAGCCATAGCGGCAAGCTCCTTGCCCGTTCCGCTTTCTCCTGTTAACATTATACTGTTTTCGTAAGTCGCCAAAGAATTCAAAACTTCGTACACACGTTGCATTTCCTCGCTTTTCCCTATCAGGTCAAAATAAAAGCTCCGTTTTTCATCATTTTGCTTTTTGGCGCAGGGTTGCGCAACTTTTTTTATAACAAGCAGGGCTCCGTCGCAGGCGCCTCCTGCATCAAGCATAGGGTGAGCCGTCACGCTCACAACATGCCCCGACAAACGGCTTTTTGAGCATTCAATCCTCTCCGCCGACGTTGATTGCATTGTCCCTACCGTTTCAGCTAAGACGTTTATAACGCTCTTTTCATTGCAAATGCTTTCAAACTGTTTGCCCGCGGCCTTTTTTGAGCCCACATTAAATAGGTTCTCAGCCGCCTTGTTAATTGTCTTTATTTCAAGCTCCGTGTTTACAGTGACAATCGCGTCAGTCATGCTGCTAAACATGGCTTCAAGGTTGGTCCGGCGGCTTGCTTCCTCAACCAGCGCCAGGTTTCGCCTGATTGCGTTTTTGACAACCGACGTCAATATTTCCATTTTTACAGGTTTCGGCAAATATTGAAAAGCGTTTAGCCGCACAGCCTCGGCCGCGGATTCAACATCAGGATATCCCGTCATCAACACCACCGGGCACAAAGGGGTTATTTTTTGCGCTTTCCGCAAAACATCAAGCCCCGTCTTGCCGCCCAATAAAAGGTCGGCCAATATCAACTCAAACTTCGACTTCCCAAGCTGCTTCATTGCGTCGACATAGGAGCCCGCTGTTGACACATCGTATCCCTGCTGTAAAAGGGCGGTTTCAAACGAAAACACAATCCCTTCGTCATCGTCAATAATAAGAATGCGAGCCTTCTTTTTCATGATTAATTAATTGTAACAATTTAGTTGTTTCAATAAAATGCAGGCAAATAAGCGGCGCAAAGACACAAATAGTATAGAAATGCCTTTAGATGCTGGATACTTGATACTAGATGGAAAAACGTAAAGCAGAGAGCTGTTTAGATTCAATGCTTTCAAGCGCCTATCGTTTAAAATTATAACATAATTCAATTGGCTTGCAATTAAAAATATTATGGAAGGGATAAGCCTGCAAAGGCTGATTTGGATATAATATAGTAAATGTAACCTTTCACTGGCAATTGGTAATTGGCAATTAGTCATTGGTAGCCGGCTTCTAATTTCCAGTGACAAATTACCAATTACAATTGACAAATTACTAATATTCATCTCTTGCTCTACGCGCCTTGCGCCTTCGCGCTATCCGCCGGCAGGTGTATTATAGCGTTTGTGTGCCGGCCCTCAATGCTCTCGATTTTAAACATGCCGTGTAGATCGGTGATTATCTTATCGCAGATGCTAAGGCCGAGGCCGGTGCCTTTGCCTCTGGGTTTGGTGGTGTAAAACGGGAGCAGCGCATTTTTTGTTTCGCTTTTCGGCATGCCGACGCCGTTGTCGTGAAATGTAATTTGCGCGTAACGCGCATTGTTGATAACAACAATCTTCCCTGTTATTTCAATGGATTTGTCCTTGTGCTCGCCTTGATATTTTTCGTTGAGCGCGTAACGCGCGTTATTTATCAGGTTTAAGAATACCTGTTGCAGCCTCTGCGGGTGAAATTTAATCTCAGGCATCCCGGGGTCAAAGTCTACCTTTACGTTTATGCCGTCCCTCTTTGTCTGAGTGGTTGTCAAAGTAAGCGTTTCAGTTAGAATTGAGTGTAGAGAGTAGTAATTAGCGTCCCCGTCACTGTCTCTTGTAAATGAAAGCAGGCTTTTGACCACAACTGCCGCGCGTTCAGAGTCGATTAAAATCCTCTTTATGCTCTTATCGCTCGTTTCATCATCCAGTTTTTTATCCAGCAACAGTTGCGCGCACATTATAATGGAATTTAGAGGATTATTCATTTCGTGCGCAACGCACGCCGCCAGTTCGCCTATAGCCGCAAGTTGGCTCGCCCGTATTGCCTCCGTCTGCAGCAGTGTTTTCTCAGTAATATCCCTGATAATGCCGACCGTGGAGATCGGCTTTTCGCCTCCTTTGCCTGAGGCCGTTCCGTTTGCTTCTATAAGGTTCCTCTCTCCAAACGCAGTAATAAGGCCGATAATTCCAGGCTTTTTTGCCGCTCGGTTTTCCGGCGCCTTTGGCGCAAGCCGCGCCTCAAGGTTCCGCGTCATCCGTTTCCCTGATCGCCTTTCGTCAAATAGCTTTATGGGAATGTTTTCCCCTGTCTCCTTTCCCTCTAATTTGCGCAACGCTATGGATTTAACAATCCCAGGCGCGTCCTCCTTTGCGACAATAATGCTGAAATGTTTGCCCAGAAGCTCCTCCGGCTCATACCCCAGAGTCCTTACACACTGATTTACAAACGTGAAACGGCCTCTCTTGTCGATTTTGTAAACTATGTCCGGTATGGCGTTAACCAGAGTTCTGTACCTCTCCTCGCTTGCTTTTAACCTGTTTTCCGCCCGTTTGCGCTCGGTTATATCCTGCGCAACACACACAATACCTATGGCGTTGCCTGCCATGTCGTTCATAACCGAGCCGGAAAAGAGCGTAAGCAGCCTGCGTTTGTTCTTTGCCGTAAAAGTCTTTTCCGTTGAGCTTATAAAACCCCTCTCCATCAAATCAGCAATCCAGCTCAAATCATCATCCGGCGTTATAACTCTAACGCTGCTTCCCTCCAATTCATCCCTGCTGTATCCAAGCAGATCCAGCAACGCCCGGTTTACCCTGTTGATCGCGCCGTCCGCCGAGCACACAAACAACGCGTTGTGCATTGACCTGATAATGTTTTCTGTTTGCGTCTGGTTGGCCACAAGACTGTCTCTTGAAAGTTTAAGGTCCGCGGTCATTTTGTTAAACGATTCAGCAAGCCGGCCAATCTCATCAGACGATTTTATATCAACAAACCTGGTCAAATCGCCTTTTGATATCTCCATAGAGGCCAGCGTTATCTCCCTTATCGGTTTAACAAGCCTTCCCACAAATCTCCAGGAGATAAAAATCGACAGCGACGCCACAACAACTATTATCACCATGCTGATCAACACAAACCTCGTCATCCTTGCGTGTATACTGTTTAGGGAAAACCCCGCCTTTGCCGTCCCAATTATGTCCGGCAGTTCCTTGCTCTTATCACCGGTGAAAAGCATAGCGTCCTCCATCGCCTTTTTCTTGCCGGCCGGCAAGATCCTCTCCGTCGCTATTACCGCCCTGAACTCATAAACACTCTCCCCGTTTTCAGCCTGTAACAGCTCCATTTCAACCCCGTTTTCAAGGATAATAACCGGGTTGCCCATCTTAAAAACGGTTTCATACCCCGGGCGCGTCTTTTTAGCCAATGGCGGTCCCGCCTCGGGATTTATCTCCAGATACGCAATGTCCGGCTTGTTTATCCTACCGCTGATTATATGGTTGATAATAAATTGATCTTCGGTAATAGCCCCGTATTTTGCGTCATAAGCCAGACTTTTCACCTCCGTCAGCCCGCGCTTCTCCAGCTCAAAACGCAACTCGCGCCTGAACGTCATCATAAAAAAGACAACAAGCGAAGCGCATATAAACACAATAAGCGACACGGTAATCACAAAGAATTTCTTCTGTATACCTGTTTTTATTCCGTTTTCGTTCATAATGCAGGATGCTGGTTATTGGTTATTGGTTATTGGTCATTGGTCATTTGTTATTGGGTACTGGATACTGGTCATTGGTCATTGGTCATTGGTCATTTGTAATTGGATACTGGTTACTGGAGGCTGGAGGCCGGCTTATCCGCTTTGCGGATTTAAGACCGATCACAAATAACAAATAACAAATAACTAATTACCAACCACAAATGACCAATGACAAATCATTCATAAACATTCTTAGCGGTTCTAATAATCTCATCAGGGGTTTTAATGTTTAGTTTTTGCGCGCTTTTTATATTTATTGAAACATGCAATTTGAGGTCGCGTTTATCCTTTGCCGTGCGGTTGTAACCTTTATTTATTATCCCCTGAGCCAGAGTTGCCGCGTGTTCGCCCATGGCAAAGTAGTCGTATGATAATGATAGGAATGCCCCGCTTTTAACCATGCTGTCCGAGTATGTTATAAGCGGTATTTTGTTTTCAAGTGTGAGAAGCAGAATGTAATCAAAAGCTTCAATAGATATCACGGTCGCGTCAGGCAATAGCCAGAACGCGTCAATTCCCATTCCCGCAAGCTTTCTAGTTGCCCTGGGCACATCCTTGCCTGTGCGCGCCTTTGCCGCAATCAGCTCAATGCCAAGCTCCTTTGCCGCGGTTTTAGCCTCTTTTATAAATGTCCCGCTGTTTTTCTGGTCGTACACAACGCCGATTGATTTATAGCCCGGCATGATAGACTCTATCTTAGCCAGTTGGTCCCGCGCCGAAGCAGTTAACGGCGAGCCCTTCACAATGCCGTCATACCTGTCTATACCCAACGATTCAGGCCGCATAACCATGCAATACACAATAGGCTTCCCGCCCGCCTCCTCAATTGCCAACGCCAAAGCCTCCCGGCCTATGGCAACCACAACATCGGCCCTTTTCATCATCCCAGCCTTTTTTGCCGCTTCAGCGCCGCCCATGCCGCCGTCAATCTCACACTCCATGATATCCGCCCCTGAAGCGATCTTAAACCCATCAAGAGCCTTATCATAAGGCTCCGCCTTAATAGACTTCACAACCAACGCCTCAAAAGCCCAAACCCGGGTCGTAGTCATAAACAGAATAAAAATAGTCAAAATTATAACAAATTGTTTTTTCATAGTATTTATTTGGTTATTAGTTATTAGTCATTAGTCATTGGTTATTGGTTATTGGTCATTAGTTATTAGTTATTAGTCATTAGTCATTGGTTATTGGTCATTAGTCATTAGTTATTAGTTATTAGTCATTAGTTATTAGTCATTAGTTATTAGTCATTAGTTATTAGTTATTAGTCATTAGTTATTAGTTATTAGTCATTAGTCATTAGTTATTAGTTATTAGTTATTAGTTATTAGTTATTAGTCATTAGTTATTAGTTATTAGTTATTAGTTATTAGTCATTAGTTATTAGTCATTAGTTATTAGTCATTAGTTATTAGTCATTAGTTATTAGTCATTAGTTATTAGTCATTAGTTATTAGTAATTAGTTATTAGTCATTAGTTATTAGTCCTTAGTTATT
>JAIQZQ010000139.1 GCA_021777105.1 Candidatus Anammoxibacter sp. | reverse complement strand
GGGACAATACGAATGGTTGGAGTTGAAGGCAACACGGCTGAATACGAAATTATTGTAACAAGAGAAGGCGTTACATCCTCATTCATGCTTCTTTTTGCCAAGGATGATGACGGCAAATGGAAGATATTGAAGCATTGATATCTGGATTGAAAATTTTGTATGAAGGACTGAAAATTATGAACGGCTTAAAATCGAAAAGCGCAATCTGCTTTATTGTAGTTCTTTTCCTTGTCATTTTTGCAGGAATTCTTATTGCCCTAAACTTTGGGAACTGGATCATTTACCTTAAACCTGAATTTAAAGGCAAAGTAATAGACGCTGAAACCAGAGAGCCTGTTGAGGGGGCTGTAGTAATGGTTGCTTACAAAAGAGAGCAGCTTGCGATACCCCATAGCACAAGTATGTTAAAAAACATACGAGAGGCGGTAACAAAAGAGGACGGGACATTTATTGTGCCTGCCTACACCTCTGTAGCCGGGCCTTTATCATTTGATTTTTATGTAAGATTCCTTATTTATAAACCAGGTTATGGGAGATTCCCGGGGCAAAAAGCCTATCCACTCGGATTGACCATTACTGATGAGGAAACATTTTTTTCAAAAGAGACCGGCGGCAAAGGCGAGATTGTAATGCGTGTTAAACTTGATGAAACCGGGATAAGTGAGCGTAAAAAGGTGTCTGTTGAATTTGGAATTGTTGAGTTGCAAAAGCTTAAAACCAGAGAGGAGAGAATAAAAGCTAAACCATCGCCTGAAGGCTGGAAAAGGAGCGATTATAAAAAACAAAGGAACCTGATAAAAGCGTTGCGTGGAGAACGTCAATATTTGTTTTCAGAAGACGCGAGTGATCTCTATAGCTGGGAATGATTTATACTGTTTAGATTAAATAATTTTAAACTTACGAAGGTGTAAAATGATAAACTAAGAATGCGCCGGCATAGAGATACTGTTTTATTTTAGCGTTGACATAAATGCTTATTTGGATAGAATCAATTTTAGTAAAGGACGTCTAGGATCGTTTATCCTAAACCTCCCTCATTTTAAGCGCACAAAAAAAGGCGGGGTTATTTTAGAACATATTTGGGATATTTAAAGATAGACAGGTTTGCCTGTAAATTTATTTGTGACATTTAAGAACTACATCAGGCGGAAATAACTACAATGAAAAAAAATGAATATATAGCAAAAGTGTTGCCCGATGGGCACCTTTCCTTGCCGCCGGCGATTGCAAATCGGTTAAGCCTTAAAGTTAATTCAGAGATACGTATTATAATAATCGCTGAAACCGCAAAAAATGGCTTAAACCGTTTTTGCGGAAAGTGGCAAGATGAACGAAGCTCTGAAGAAATTGTTTCTGAAATATACTCAGAACGAAAAAAAAATAATCGTTCTGAGACACAAATATTATGAATGCGGAAACTTGTTATTTAATAGACACGGTTATCATAATATATTGGCTGAAAAACAAATTCTCATCAGTTAATGAAAAATTTATCGAGATTGATGAGTCTTGTATATTTATTTCTTCAATAACGGTTGCCGAACTTTATTATGGAGCCTACAATTCTTCAAAAATAGAGGAAAATTGCGAACTTGTAAAAGAGTTGGTCTCAGAGGCAAATGTTGTTGATTTTGACAATAAAGCAGGGGAGTTTTTTGGAAAAATCAAAGCCATTCTAAAAAGTCGCGCTGAAATAATAAACGATTCAGACCTTTTTATTGCCTCAATAGGGCTTTCCAATGATTATACGCTTGTCACCAACAATGAAAACCATTTTGAACGAATTGAGGATTTGAAAATTGAAAACTGGATAAAATAGAAGCATTATTTCACAGAATAGACCTGCCACATCTTATCAATTCTCGCCGCTCCACGCCCATCGTTTTTCCTTTGAAATTCGCCTTTGCCATTTTTCATGCATTTGTGTTTTATATTGATGGGTTTGCTCCGCTTAACCCATACTACTATTTTTTTTTACTTGTTTTAATCCGCCCAAATCAGCGTCATCCGAGTTCCATGTTTTGCTTTATATTCACCAATCGTCAATCGTAAATTGTCATTCGATTTTGCTTTTACCGATAATCTATTACCGTGCTTATTTGCGTTTTTTTCAGAATACGGCATCAAGTAAATGGTAACTGGAGATGGTGTGAAATCGTGAAATGTTTTAAAAGGCTGAATCCAGCAGGCCGCCAAAAAGAAAGGAAGAAAGGAGTAGGAAACCTTGCCTTTTTAGCGGCCTAACAGGATTGCAGGTTTGAGTACAGGCTAATGTTCGTCAAACAGGCTGTTGAGATCTTTGTAATGCAATTGAGACTCAATATCAATTAAAACTAATATAAGTTTTTTTCCACAAAGTGTCAAGTATTTTTTTGTAGGGGAGAAGGCATACTTTATTAGGTTTTTTCTTATTCTCTCTTTGAAAAAGAGGAAAATCTAATAAATTTTAAGCAGGAAAGAAGCTAATTATCTAACTTTTTTTGCGTTATTCTGGACGAGACTCTATGACTAATGTCACAGGGCCATCGTTTTCAATGCTAACCTGCATGTGGGCCTGAAATTCGCCGGCTTCGGTTTTAAGGCCGGTTTGTTTAGCTTTTGTCAGAAATTTTTGATAAAGCTTTTTGGCTGCGTCAGGCGGGGCGGCTTTGTCAAAGCTGGGTCGGCGGCCTTTTTGGCAGTTGCCGAGCAGGGTAAATTGGGAAACTATTAAAAGCTCTCCATTGATATCATGAACTGATTTGTCAAATTTGCCGTGGTCGTTGTTGAAGACGCGCAATCCGGTTATTTTGTTTACGAGGAACTCTATGTCCTTGTCATTGTCTTTGTTTTCAATGCCGAGGAAGACCAGCAACCCTCGGCTGATTTGGCCGATAATGTTGTTGTCTACAACAACCGAGGCTTTATTAACGCGTTGAATAACTGCAATCATTTGTTTTTTTGTTGGGTTTCGTTCCTCTACCAAACCTACGCAATTTATCCGGATTGGATTTCAATGTCGATTGTTAAAGTAATCTTCCAGGATTAATTTGTGATCAAACCCTAACTCCTGTGGGATCTCTTCCTTGTTGCATATCATAATATCATCCGCGTCGTCGGCTGCTTTTGGAGTTCCTTTAGCTTTGGCGATAAAAACTATTGAGATGTTGTGCTGCCGCTGGTCTCTGGCCGGATCGGAATAGCAGTGGAATTGCCTGATAAGTTTTACGTTTAGAGATGTTTCTTCAAGCGCTTCGCGGCGGGCGGCGTCTTCAACCGATTCGCCGTAATCTACAAAACCTCCAGGGATGGCCCAGACTTTTGGATCGTTTTTTCTGTGAATAAGTATGAGTCCGTTTTTGCCGGCAGGGGTTTCGCATTCGATGAGGATATCGACTGTTGGAAATGGGTTTCGGTAAGTTTTAATGGCTGTTCCGCATTCAGGGCAATTCATTTTATGCTATGAAACACAGGCAAGGATGCTTGTGCCGTTAATGGCTCTATTTTACTCTTTAACCGGAACGTCTACCTGGTAAGGTTTGTAGTTCTCTTTAATATATTTTGAGAAAAGGTCTTCTTTGAAAAACAGGTCTGAAACGTCTTTGTCTATGTGTTGATCTTTTATCATAAAACCCATTATTTTTTGCACTTCAGTGACGGTTTTGCCTTTTTTGTATGGCCTGTCGCTTGCTGAAAGGGCTTCAAAAATATCGGCAAACGCAAGTATCCTGGCCTGTAGCGGTATTTCGTCGCCTTTTAAACCGTGCGGGTAACCAGTGCCGATCAATGTTTCGTGGTGCGCGCTGGCGTATTTTGATACGTTTTTCAGCTTTTTGGGAAATGGAAGTTCGTTTAACATTACTTCCGTCAGGCGAACATGATCTTGTATTCGGCGCCGTTCGTCATCCGTTAAAGTGCCTTTTTTGATTATTAGATTTTCAACTTCATTTTCCGATAGCATGGGTTCCTCTTTTCCATCGCGTTGTACGCTTATTTTCGCGATATCTTTAATCCTTTCAATCTTTTCCGGCGCCATAAATTCTCCGCCGGTGTTAGATTGAATAACGAACTGGAGGTCGTCGTCAATTTTCTTTATCTCTTCAGCATGTTCCGCTTCAAGTTTTGTGACGGCATCCGGATCGTTGGTTTGCGCAATCTCTAGTTTCTTCTTTAACAATTTTATTTCAGCGTCTTTTTTTAACAGTTCAAAACGTGTATTGACTTCGTTTATGCGGTCATAAATTGTTTCCAATTTGGTGGATTTGTCCACCACGTATTCAGGTGTTGTAATCTTTCCAATATCATGCATCCATGAAGCCACCCGCATTTCGTTTATCTCATCTTTGTTGAACTTTACGTTCGCGTAAGGGCCTTCGGTGGTTTCATCAATCTTTAGAGCTATCATCATTGCCAACTCAGCCACTCTCTTAATATGGCCGCCTGTGTATGGCGATTTTTCGTCGATTGCCTTAGCAATAGTCAGAATGAAGGCGTCAAACAAATTCTCAAGCTCTTCAAGCAGCTTGTTCTTTGTCAACACAACTGCGACCTGCGAGGCAAGGGAGAGTGTGATGGCTTGTGATTCACGCGAGAATGGGATTGTAGAGCCGTCTATGGCGCTTTTAGCGTTAATTAACTGGAGGACTCCGATAATCTCATCTTCATGATCTTTTAAAGGCGCTACCAACATTGATTTGGAGCGATAACCTGTTTGAGTGTCAAAAGCCTTGGCGCCGGCAAAGTCAAAACCATCAGCTTCGTAAACGTCGGGTATGTTAATTGTCTCGCCTGTTAATGCTACATGCGCGGAAACGTTGGTGTGGTTTTCATCGCCGTTATCGTCAACAAGTTTAACCGGAGGCCAGGTTATTTTGCCGCTTTCGCCTCCCATGCGGGTTTTTAACGACTCGTTTTGCACAATTTCAAACGCAAGGATTGATTTATCAGGATCCTTTATATATAAGGTGCCGCCGTCGGCGTTGGTGAATGATCTGGCAACGTCAACTATCATTTCCATTAATTTTGGAGTGTTTTCGTTGACTGTCAGGGCCGTGCCGATATCGGTGAGCTCTTTAATGTGGCCGACCATTTTGCCGGAAAAGGTTTTTAATTCGGCGGTGATGTTGTTGATCAGTTTGTCAGTTTCGGCGTTTTCTGATTTGCCTGAGAACTCTTTTAACGCGTGGACTACGCTATTAATTAGTTTGTTGGCTTCGGCATTTTCAGAAATGTTTACGGTTTCCATAAACTTAAACTCTAATGTTAAATTTTTAAGAGATTATTATCTTAAGCTCTTATGATAAGTATTTTTCCAAAACCTTTAATGTCGAATCGCTAAACATCTCTTCTTTGCCAAACCCAGGCACACCTCCGCTTGTAACAGACAAATCCATTTGGTCTTGATAATTAGTCACAAGCATAAGAGGGGCGTTGAATCTGCCGTCTTTTTTAATATCTTTAATTAATTCAATGCCGCTCTCCTGATCAAAAGCTCCAATGCGATTTATGATGACAAGGTCGCAATCGTTGCTTTCAAGGCATTGTTTTGTTTCGCTCAACATTTTTACCCGAGTCGCTTTTGCGGAAAAATTGTCTTCAACCAACGATGCGATTCGAGGGTGATCCATATTGCAATGGCCTACAACTAAAACATTTTTCATGATTATTTTACTCTTATCATAAAGATGTGTAATAAAATATTAATTTTAAATATTTGTTATATTATCAAAATCGGTCTAAAGTGTCCACCCATATTTATTTGTGAAAACAAAATAAAATTTGCTCTTACATTCAACAAACTCTCCGCTTGAATTTGCATTTTGAATAATTACGGCGACAGGGCTTGTTATTATGTTTTATATCTTCCTTGCTTAAATAAAAAATTTATTTTTATTTAACCGGGCTTTGTGTTTGTCGGCGCTTTATAAAATATCTGACAGGCTTTGCGATTACACTGCGCGTTTGTTTATTTTAAAAACCCAATTTAATAAGGAGAGTGTTTTTATGCGATTTTGCGTAATTTAAATAGATGCTTCCTTTAATGAATATAAATAGTCAAAAAATTTAAGGCCTTTATCTTCTTTTTATCAGGGCGTTATAATCCCAAGATCTGTTGATATTTTTGATGTAAATTTCAATAACAAACAGCGCAAACCTGCGTTGAAAATTCAGCGGATGTAATGGTTGCCCCAATTCAATGTCGCTTTGGTTTTAACCTCAAAAGTATGTTGAAAATATTTTTAGTTTTTTCGGTAACTTGTAAATTGATGGCAATTTAGGATTGACAAGCTTTTGGAATTTAGTTAATGTATACGATCTCAAATTCAGGAGACGATTTTTTTTAAGCGCTTAACGCGCTAATTAAACTCTAAAAGCAGACGGATTTTTGTTTGTATTGAATAGATTTATTTTAAGGTTTTCTATTACAAAATTAGAATTTGAAAGGGGGTGGTTGGCGCGGGCAGACATACATAAATAGTTTACAGCTTGCTTGTTTTTGAATTGTTGTAAATTTATTGTAAATGGTTGATGAAAATCATCCTCATATTTTTTAGCAAAGTTTTAAAGTAATAAAAATAATATTAAGATCCTAAAAGGAGAATAAAAGATGGCAAAGTGCAAACCTAAAAGTGGTGTAACATTAAGTGAGTTGGATAAGATGACTTTTGATGAAGCGAATGCTCTCTCTTTTGACGTAAGAGATAAACTTCTTGACCTTGTTTTGGACGATTCAAGAAAAGTATGCGGAAAACAGCCTGCTAGACAGGTTGGATTGATGTGCGATTATTTTGAAGAAAATGCCGCCCGTTTTGCAAAGCTTAAAGCTATCAGGGTTAGATGCGGCGGTTTTATACCAGTTGCCGCCAACGGCGAAGTTCCTACTCTTGATCCTAAAGGCCAGTTTAAATTAGTATTTGAAAATATTAAAAAGGCTTTGAAAATAGCCGGCACCAGCCAGGATAGAATAGCCAACTTGATTATATTTATGAAGAATATTGATTACTGGGGTCAGATGAATGATGTTTACAAACAATACATAAAATGCTCTCCTACCAGAGCCGCTATCGGATGTCAGGATCTTAACAAAGAGTACCAGATTGAAGTGGTTAATATTTTGGCTTATAAAGTCGCAAAATAAAATATTGACTCAAAACAGATTTAAAGTTAAAGAAGGGATTGATGCTTTATCCCTTCTTTAACTTTTTCATATCGCGCAAAACGAAATGTTTCGCTTTGTCAAACATCGCGGAAATTTATGACTCCGCTTTAAATCCCGCTTTTTTTACGGCTTCGATTAATTTTGCTGAATCAGCGCCTTCTTTGACTTTTACAATCGCTTTGCCGGATTTTGCGCTAACTTCTACTTGTTCTACGCCTTCGCACTTTTCAAGAGCGGTTTTCACTTTATTTGCGCATGCTCCGCATGTCATGCCGGACACCTTTAAAATAACGGCGTCTGTGTTATCCGCTGCAGCATGAGCTCCATGGTCATGGCCGTCGCCGGCAAAAACCTGTGAATTGCCTGTGAATGCTATACTTCCGGCAACGATAAATCCCGCCACGGCAGGAGTAACAACTAAACTTTTCAAAATTTTCTTATACATATCTTCTCCTTAGGGCTCGGAAAGAAATAACTTGGACTTTTTTACCAGCATCTTCAGGCCGGCTTTGCCCAATCTTCAATCGCCGAATCCTCAACGCAGCTATGGCTGCGCATCCGGTTCGGCTCAATCAGATTGAACAAATTCAACCTAAATCTACAGGCAAATAAGCCCAAGTTATTTCTTTCCGAGCCCTTAAATAACAATCTAGTTAAAAATATAAAAATTCTTCTATTAATATTATGGGTTCACCTCCATTCTAATTCAGTCTTAAGTTTACTAAACAAATTAGACAATAAGTTTATCGGTTCAATATACCTTATCCCCTTTGAGGATAATTATCACTAGAGCATGCAAGCTGCTCTGTGTTCATTTATACCATAAAAGAAAAACATATTCAAACCTGAAAGGGGCATTTGCCGGTGTTTGGTATTGACTTATTTTTTCTTATATTTCAGTTGCCGGATAATCTCCGCGTTTGTTAGCAATTTTCTTTTCTTTTCCGGGAGCTTTTTCACCTCTGGGGCGGGTGGTTTGGGTTCGTCTTCATCTTCGCCATGTTTTTCTTCCTCTTTTTCATCGTCTTTATCCTTATCTTTATTTTCATCCTCTGTTTTTATAAGCGCCGCTTCATGTTGTTCAACTGCCGGTATTGACATAACAAGCGCGGCAAGAAACCAAAACGGTTCCATTATCCTTACAATGATAAATGTGTTTGTGCTAAGTCCATGCGCAAGCATGGCGAAAATGCCGGGGAAGAAGCCCATGGCAATGCCCTTGAGCAATTTATCGTTGGTGGTTAAATAGATTCTTCGTGTCTCTCTGCACAAAGCAAAAATCATTGCGGCAAATGTGGCAAAACCTAAAAAGCCCTGTTCAACAAGCGTCTTTACATACTGGGCGTCCAAAAACCTCCAACCGGTAATTCCCCAGCCTAGAACAGGGTGTTTGGTGAAAGCCTCCAGCCCGTCTTTCCAGCTGGAAACGCGTTCCGACGTTGATGTGTCCAGAGTAACCCCGCCGACCTTTTCCTGTATTCTGGCGGCTTGTCCTGATTGTTTCTCAAAAGTGTACAGAACCCTGCGTTTAATCTCTTTTGGCGCAATTATTGGGAACAGCGCCGCAAATATTATAAGAAAAATGATAAGGACAAACCTCTTTTTGCTGATAATGACAAACATCAAAAACATGGGCATAATAGCCACCCACGACCCCCTTGATCTGGTAAAGAGAACAACTATTACGCCGAGGCCCACAAGGGTGATTAAGCCGTTTTTGTATATTTTTGGGAAATTTGCGCGCAGGTTAAATAATATTCCTATTACAATAGACATCATTAGCACAACATAGCCGCCTAAAGTGTTAGGTTCTCCTCCCTCGCCTTCAAACGGGGCGGTGACTCGTCCGCCTGCCGGTATCTGCGCTATAGCGACAAAACAAACTATTATCAAGGTTATAAACATCGCGATTATAAACTGCCTTATATCATCCCTTTTCGTGATGTAGTTCACCGCCATAAAATAGACAACAAAATATTCAATATATTTAAAAACAAAAAGGGACCCGCTTACATATCCAACCCTGCCTGCCATCATGCCCCCCATGGTTGAAAATACGCAGCTGCAAATGTAAAAAAATATCAATTTATTCATTGGCGTGCTTTTAAATAGAGAGGTGCCTTTATAAACAGCCGACCGCGCCAGCCATCCAAACGCGATTATTACCAGAAGAAGGTCGTCCAGCCTTATAGTGGCGCCTCCTCCCTCGGTTGTTCGCTCTCCAAACTCGGGAGACAACAACATTGAGAAAATGAGCATAAACAGCGCGGCTTTAAAATTGACGAAGCAGAGGATAACCGCGACAATGCCGAGCACGCCTCCTATTAAAAAAACAGGATATTTACCCATTATTTTGCCGCTAAGCAAGCCGATAATCAGTATGGCTACTATGAAAAAGACGATCTTCAGGTCTACTTCGCCTGCGTTTTTGCTGTTTTTAAAAGGATTCATAATTGAGTTTGTATAACGCGATTTGAGTAATACTGTTGTGGTTAGTAACTAATGGTTCGCTATTTATTGTTGAGCGGAACCATTAGCGAATAAAGTTCAGCAAAATATTTTCCCGGACTTTTTACTGTTGCCAATTGCCTTTTTACTTGCCATGCTTGCCCGTGTTATGTTTAACCAAACAATAAAAGGATTGTAGGCGCAAAAGTTGAGATGCTATTTTTGAAACAGGAAATTCTTTAAAAGTTTTTTGCCTTCTGTCGTCAAGTATGATTCAGGATGAAATTGCACTCCTTCAAGCGGCCGCTCTTTGTGGCGTATGCCCATTATTTCCTTTGTCTCAGTTCTTGCAGTAATTATAAAACAATCAGACAGTGTGTCTTCCTTTGCCACTAATGAATGGTACCTGGTTGCCTCAAACGGGTTTTTCAGGCCTGTAAAAACGCCTTTGCCGTCATGGTAAATCATCGAAGTTTTGCCGTGCATTACACTATCCGCCCTGACTATGTCTGCTCCAAAAGCGTGCGCAATGCATTGATGGCCTAAACAAACACCCAAAATTGGGGTATGTTCATAGAATGTTGCGACGACTTCAACTGATACGCCTCCCTCTTTTGGCGTGCACGGACCCGGCGATATGATGATTTTGTCCGGCCGTTTCTCTTTAATCTCTTCTATAGTTATGGCGTCGTTCCTGTGGACTTCAAGTTCAACGCCTAATTCGCCGACATACTGGACCAGATTATATGTAAACGAGTCGTAATTATCTATAATCAATACCATGTTGTTTTTGCCTTAATATCAAATTGTAAAATATTTATTATTCCAAAATTCTAACTCTTCTTCCTTCAATTTTTAGCTTGCCTTCAGCAAATAAGCGCACCGCTTCAGGATACGCTATGCGCTCTTCATTAAAAACTCGTTCGGCAAGCGTTTCCGGTGTGTCATTTTCCATAACCGGAACTGCCCTTTGTAAAATAATAGGGCCGTTGTCATATTGATTGTCGGCAAAATGCACGGTGCACCCTGAAATTTTGGCGCCATAATCCAGCGCCGCTTTGTGCGCAATCTTGCCGTAGTTGCCCTTGCCGCAAAAAGAAGGTATCAGGCTTGGGTGTATATTCATGACTTTCCCAATATATTTATCCGGTATACGATAAAAATGCAAAAAACCCGCAAGCAATATAAGGTCAATAGGTTGCCGATCCAATTGTTTAGTTATCGCCGAGCTAAACTCTTCAGTTCCGTCAAAATCCGAGGGATTAATTGCGCAAGTTGTTATGCCGCGCTTTTTGGCCCTTTGAAGACCGGGCGCGTTGGCTGAGCTGCTAATTGTTAAATCAATGGACGCGTCAAGGCTTCCATCTTCAATTCTATCTATCAGGTTTTGAAGCGTTGTCCCTCCTCCTGAAATCAGCGTTGCCAGCTTGATTTTATTAGACAAAAGATAATCCTTTTAGAAAAACCATGAAAATAGTAAAAAATTTAGAGCTGTGAAATATGATATATTTTACCAGCATCCTATGTAAACACAAATGCTTTCTGCAAATATTATCATTAAAAAAAATAGACATTCAATTTAGATTTTATTGCCAAAAATGTTGTAAATTGATAGAGGGGCTGAGGTTTGAGATGCCGGCAATTAATTTTTCTTATTGAAATAAAGGGTAAAAGGCAAATTATATTTGACATAAATAAATTATTTAAATATAATTCTAACCTCTTAAAAATCCGGGTGTGAATTTCATTAAAAAAAATCATGAAAAACGCGCTAAAATTTTGATAAAAACGGGTTGTTAGTATGGAATTATTAAACAATTATTTCAGAGTTAACCAATTAAGGGATAAATGGTTATGCGCAATTGAGCGTGTTTCACAAAGCCTTAAAACATGGTTGGTCGCAGTGTCAAAATCGTTGCCTGATATATTGTTTAAAATTTCGCTATTTAAGGTCGCGTTATCATTTGCCGGGCTTTTAACTATGTTGACGCTATTTTTAATTAACGCGCATATTCTTGATCCGATAACCAGTCAATTTTCAGATTGGGTTTCCTCATCAATTGTTGCGTTTACTATCTCAATAATTGTTGTAAAGTTTGTAGTTGTATTATTTTGCCTGAGAACAATGCTTGCCGGAAACAACAGAGTCGAAAGCGCATTGGCCGGGGTAGCGGGTTTGCGTAGCGCGTTGTTTCGCAAAAGATTTAATTTTCACCTTCGGTTTACAAAGTAACATAAGTTTTATATAAGGATTTCTGATAATTATGAGCGATTTATCATTAAAAAGATCTAAAGAGGCGTTCGATCAGGCGTGCAAGTCTATACCAGGCGGTGTAGATAGCCCGGTTAGAGCTTATGGCGCGGTAGGCGGGAATCCACCTTTTATTGAGCGTGGAAGCGGGCAGAAGATTTTTGATATCGACGGCAATTCGTATATAGATTATGTATGTTCATGGGGGCCTTTGATTTTAGGGCACGCTGATGATTATGTAATTAACGGCATAAAAAGCGTTTTGCAAAAAGGAACCAGCTTTGGGGCGCCGACGACTCATGAGACTAAACTTGCGGAACTGATTAAGAGCAGAATCCCTTCAATTGAAAAAGTAAGAATGGTGTCCTCCGGAACAGAGGCGACAATGAGCGCCATCAGATTAGCCAGAGGTTTTACCGGAAAAGATATAGTTATAAAATTTAATGGTTGTTATCACGGTCATGTTGACGCTTTGCTTGTTAAAGCAGGTTCAGGCGCTATGACGTTTGGAACTCCGACAAGCCCGGGCGTGCCCGAGGATTATGTTAAGAATACGCTTGTGCTCCCATATAACGATATAGAAGCTTTAAAAGCGTGCTGCAAAGAGCATTCAAAAAAAATTGCTTGTGTTATAATTGAGCCTGTCGCGGGCAACATGGGTGTTGTTCCCGCAAATCCGGGATATCTGGAAGCTGTCAGGAAAATTACTGCTGAAGAAGACATAGTTCTTATTTTTGACGAGATTATAACCGGTTTCAGGGTGTCTCAAGGAGGCGCGCAGCAACTGTACGGCATAACTCCTGATTTGACGACATTAGGCAAGATAATCGGCGGAGGAATGCCGGTTGGCGCTTATGGAGGCAAGTCTGAGATTATGGACAAGATTTCTCCTGTTGGCCCTGTTTATCAGGCAGGAACGCTTTCAGGAAATCCGGTGGCCATGGCAGCCGGCATTGCGACTCTTGAACGCCTAAGCGACAAGCAAATTTATAAAGACATTGAAGATAATGCGGCAATTTTAGGCGATGGGATGCAAAAGGCGGCAAAAGACGCCGGAATTTCCACTTTTCACACAAGGGTAGGCTCAATATTATGCACTTTTTTCACTGATGGCGCAGTTACTGATTTTGACTCGGCTAGCAAATGCAACACCAAGATGTACGGTGATTATTTCCATGGCATGCTTGAAAGAGGGTTTTACTTTGCGCCTTCGCAATTTGAAGCCGCGTTTGTTTCCGCTGCGCACACTAAAGCTGATATAGAGGCGACTATTGAAGCGTGTTCGGAAGTTATGAAATCACTGGGTAGCGGAGGAGGCACAGAGATTTTTGATATTGCTGATCTCGCGCCGGAGCTTGACGACGAGTTAAAGGCTCTTGCCGACACGCTGGTTCAAATGTGCTATAAAGCTGCTGATATTTTAAGCGATAGTATTGATGGGTTCTCAAAACACAATATTAAGTTGGTTAATGAAGCGGAAAAAAAAGGCAAGGAATTGCATTATGAAGAGGCTGATATTGTGGCTAAACTTGTCGCAAAGGCCAAAGTTACAAGTTCTACAAAACTTAAGAAATATATTTCAGGGCTCATAACCGTTGGCAGCCATATTGAGCTGATGGAAGACAATGTTTTAAGCCTTTTAAGCACAATTAGAACCAAGATTGAAGAGTCTATGCTTTTCAGCGACAAGGCAGTTGATGAGTTGAATTTCCTATTTAAAAATACTAAGGGTATTCTTAAAAGCACTGCGGACGCCTTGGTAACTCAAAACAGAATTCTTGGAAAGCAAATACTTATTGAAGAAGAGGCCATCCGCCAGAAAGCGTGCGATTATGAAACAGTGCATGAAGATAGGATGATTTCAGGTGTTTGTGTTCCAAAAGCGTCAAAACTCTATATTGACATGGTAAACTCTATTAGAGAGATTAATTGGCATGTCAGGCAGGTATTGGAGAGAATGTTTGCGGATAAATAAGCAAATAGCTTTTTTTTGGATCTGAGCTTTTGCTTTGTTGTGAAAAAGAGGTTGAAAGCGATTAATTACGCATATAATATTATTCCCAATGTAAACAAAATCAATGGTTTTTAGACCTAAAGGTTCAAAAGAAACGTTTAGCGCGTTGGGGATGGTTGGCGGTTTTGGGTTTATGATGGGAGGCACAACTGTTGCCGCTTATCTAATAGGCAGCTTTCTTGACAATCGTTTTGACACTTCGCCTTGGTTGTTGATAACTTTTCTGATTATGGGAATTATTGCCGGTTTTATGGAATTTTTTCAATTTTTAAAAAAGATTATTAACAAGAAAGATATTTAGCAGGCAATTTTATGGCGTTTGAAACATCAAGGATTATTGAACTTTCAGATAAATTTCATTTTCTTGATAATGATTTTCCAAAACGGGTTCTTAAGACGTCGATAATTGTGTCGTTCTTTTTGGCCCTATTTTCAGTGTCGTTCTGGTCGTTGGAGATAACTTTAGGTTTGTCAATCGGAATGGCGATTAGCATTGGTTTAATGCATTTTTTATGGTGGATGACTAGCGTTATTTTTCCCGCGGTTGTTAAAGGCGATATAGAAAACAAGCAAAGGAAAGTGAAATTTTCGCTAATCTTTTTTAATATCTTAAAATACTTATTGGTATCCGCCGGTTTATTTTTCATTTTGCGATATGTGCCGATAAATTTACTAGCGTTTTTTATTGGAATAAGCATTGTGCAGATAATATTGGCGTCTAAAATTTCAAGCGTGTTATTGGTTAACTATATTAATAGATCAATAAAACCTGATTTAAAGAAACGTCCTAGCTAAAAGCTTCAGGTTTCTTAGAATTCAAAATATCTGAATTATTTAAACGATAGAATTTAAAGGAGTGTCAAGTTGAGTGAATCATCCGGTTCAGATGGCGGGGTAAAAGAACTTCCCTCATTTTTAGATATCCTTCATGTAAATAAGGATTATGAAATATGGGGCCTAACAATTCATGAGTTAACGCCTGTAATTTTTTCAATAATAATCATTTCGTTTTTAACGTTCCTTTCAGTTATAGCGACAAGAAAGCTCCAAAAAATCCCGACAGGGGTCCAGGCGGCGTTAGAACTTCTTGTTAGCGGGCTTGATCAATTTGTGGGATCACAATTGGGCAAAGCAGGAAGGCGATTTTTGCCTCTTGTAGGAACGCTGTTCATATATATCCTGCTGATGAATCTGATTGGGCAGGTGCCTCTGTTCCATTCGCCGACAAATAATTTAAACACCACTTTAGCCCTTGCCCTAATAGTGTTCTTTGTAACACAGTATTGCGGTATTAAAGAGTGTGGTATCGGCGGTTACCTGAAACATATGATGGGAGAGCCAAAGTGGATGGCTCCAATGATGTTTCCGTTGCATTTAATGCAAGAGTTTTTTACCAGGCCGTTGTCGTTGGCGGTAAGGCTTTTTGGAAATGTAATGGGGGAGGACACTGTCCTTGCGATTTTTGTGGGTTTCTCGCCGTTGCTTTTGGGATTCCTTCCCTTCCCCGCCCAGTTCCCAATGGTTATACTAGGAGTTTTTGCCAGCACAATTCAAGCCGGTATTTTTGCTCTTTTGACTTGTTTTTATTTGGCCAGCGCAATGGGTGTGCATGGGGAAGATTAAGTTTTAGTTTCTAAATTTGAGTAATGTTTTATTTTTGTTTTTTTTGAAGGGAGGAAAAGGATGATTTATTTTGGTTTGTTGGCTGTTGGATGTGGTCTTATTGGTTTCGCGGCTCTTGGTTGCGGAGTTGGGCAGGGCATAGCTGTTTCAGGCGCTATTAACGGCGTTGCAAGGCAACCTGAATTGTATGGAAAAATACAGATTATGATGTTTATTGGTTTGGCGTTTATTGAGTCTCTTACTATATATTCTCTGGTTATTTCATTTATTTTAATGGGCAAGTTCCCCAAGACCGATGTTATACTTGAAATGCTCTCGCATGCCGCGAAATAGGAGCGGTGTTTGACACGGTAAAAGAAAAGTAAAATGATATTGAAAATACTTAGAGGGAGATTTTAATGGAATTGCTTAACGCGTTAGGTATAAATTTTAAACTGCTTATAATCCAGGGCGCGGGTTTTCTCCTCCTATTGTTCATCCTTAAGAAGTTTCTGTTTGGCAAGATTTTAGGTATCATTAAAGCCAGGACAGATGAAGTAAAAGATACTTATGAAAAAACTGAGAAGGATAGGGCGGACGCTGAAAAGTTAAGGATCTCTTATCAGACAAAACTCACCGAGGCTAACGAAGAGGCTGATAAAAAGATTCAGGATGCGGTTAGGGAAGCAAATGAAACTTCCACCGGCATCATAAACAGTTCGAATGAAAAAGCCGCCGAGATTAAAGCTAAAGCGCAGCAAGATATTGAATACACAAGAAAACAGGCCTTAGCGAACGTTAGAGAGCAGGTGGTCAATTTAACTGCGCTTGCATCGGCAAAGTTGATTGGGCAATCAGTTAGCGAGGAAACCGCTAAAAAATTAGTTGACGAAGTTATAAACGAAGTGGGAGGCTTGTCTTGACGGAAGATACTGTCGCTTTGGGATACGCCCAGGCGTTATATGAATTAGCTTCTGCCGGCGAAGCTGTCGATCAGATTGAGAGCGAGTTGCAAACGATTGACACTTTGCTGAAAGAAAGCTTTGAGTTGTCGAAGATTATGATTCATCCCGGCGTTTCTCTCCAGTTAAAGAAGAAGCTTGTAGACAGTGTGCTGGCGCATGAAGGGTCGCCATTGATAAAAAAGTTTCTGTTTGTTCTGATAGACAAACGCAGGGTGAATTTGTTGAGCCTTTTGTTTACCTCATACAAAACAGTTGTCAGGCAAATCAAAGGCATAGTAATGGCCGAAGTGCAGAGCACAATCGAGTTAACGGATGACAACATTAGTAATTTAAAAACAAAGTTGGAAAAACTAACCGGAAAAGAGGTAGAGATAACATCGTCTATAAATCCAAAAATTTTAGGCGGTCTGGTTATTCGCTTTGGAGATAAATTAATTGACGGCAGCGTGCGATATAAACTGACTAAATTAAAACAAAAATTAATGCAGATTGCTCCTGCATAGCATATATAAATTAATATTTTATAACTAAGTGAAAGCGCCGGTCGAATGTTCCGGGCATTTTTGCCCACGGCGGCTTGGTTCCTCACAATATGACAAATTGTTGTTCTGACATTGAAAAAGGAGTTTAAGCAATGGCAGTAAAACCTGAAGAAGTTGCCTCAATCATTAAAAAAGAGATTGAGAATTATGAAGACAAGTTAAATATGGAAAACGTCGGCACTGTTTTGCAGGTGGGCGACGGTGTTGCCAGAGTTTATGGTTTGGATGATACTATGTCAAACGAACTTTTGGAGTTTCCTGATAACGTCTTTGGAATAGCGTTGAACCTTGAAAAAGATAATGTGGGCGCTATTTTATTAGGCGGTGATACAAAGATTAAAGAGGGCGACATTGTAAAAACAACCGGCAAGATTGTGCAAGTTCCGGTTGGAGACGCTTTATTAGGCAGGGTTGTAAACGCTATCGGCGAGCCTATAGACGGCAAAGGCCCTATTGCGACGAGCGAAACCAGAGAAATTGAATTTGAAGCTCCAAATGTTATTCAGAGACAGCCGGTAAAAGAACCTTTACAGACAGGTTTAAAGGCTATCGACTCCATGATCCCAATTGGACGCGGACAAAGAGAGCTTATTATCGGCGATAGGCAAACGGGAAAGACTGCTATTTGCATTGACACTATCATTAATCAGGCAGAGACAGGAGTTTTTTGCATTTATGTCGCAATTGGACAAAAAATGTCGACTGTTGCCGGTTTGGTGGAGATGCTTGAAAATCATGGCTCTATGAAATATTCAATAGTTGTGGTTGCCTCTGCAAGCGAGGCGGCGCCAATGCAATTTATCGCTCCTTACGCCGGCTGCGCCATGGGCGAATATTTTAGAGACAAAGGTCAGCACGCCGTAATAATGTACGACGATCTTTATAAACACGCTTTGTCATATCGTCAGATTTCATTGCTTCTTAGACGTCCTCCGGGTCGTGAAGCGTTTCCAGGCGATATTTTCAATCTTCATGCCAGATTGTTGGAAAGGGCCGCTAAATTACATGAAGATCTTGGAGGCGGGTCACTCACTGCCTTGCCGGTGGTTGAAACACAAGGCGGCGATTATGCAGCGTATATTCCTACAAATGTTATATCTATTACAGACGGTCAGATTTATCTGGAAAGCGATCTATTTAACTCAGGTGTAAGGCCTGCTATTAGCGTTGGTTTATCAGTTTCCAGGGTTGGAGGCAGCGCGCAAATCCCGGCAATGAAGAAAGTGGCCGGCACATTAAGACTTGACCTTGCTCAGTACCGCGAACTTGCCGCGTTTGCTCAATTCGGCTCTGATTTGGATAAATCTACGGCTGCTCAGTTGGCAAAAGGCAGCCGTTTAATTGAAGTGTTAAAACAGGCGCAATACGAGCCGGTTCCGGTAGAGTCGCAGATTATGATTATTTATGCGGGTGTAAACGGTTATCTGGACGAAGTGCCGCAGGATAGGACAAGGGAGTTTGAAACTAAATTCCTCAAATTTGTCAATGATAAATATCCCAACATTGGGTTGCAGATTAAAGAGAACAAGAAACTTACTTCGGAAATAACTCACAAACTTGAAGACGCAGTTAAAGAGTATATAAAAGAGTTTTTGTCATAACAACGTTTCTTGATTATTTTTTTCGATAGTTTCACAAGTTGAATTGATGGAGATTATTTGTGCCGAGTCTAAAAGAGATAAAAGGGCGTATAAAAGGCGTCACCAATATTAAACAGATCACAAAAGCCATGGAAATGGTGGCTATAAACAGGGTTCGAAAAGCTGAATTGCGCATGTTGGCCGCAAGACCATATGCTGATAACATAAATAAGCTTTTACGTCGCCTTTCAATGTCGGTTGAAGACAAATCAAAGTATTTTGAGGCTAATGAAAATCCTAAATCCGCCAAAATATTGCTTATTACTTCGGACAAGGGTTTGTGCGGTTCATACAACGCAAATGCTATACAGAAGACAGTAAAATTTGTGAAGGAACAGGGAAACAAAGAAGTTAGCCTCTATTTGCTTGGCAAAAAAGGTAATCTCTTTTTTAGAAACAGGGATTATAAAATAGATAAGGCTCATCCTGTTCAGGTCGAAAAGTTGACTTCCGTTGATATAAGCGCGCTTGCAAATGAGCTTATAGCAGAGTTTGAAGAAGGCAAGTTTGATGAGTTATACATTGTCTTTACGAAATTTATCACTATGTCAAAAAACAATCCGACAGTTATGAAATTGTTGCCTATTGAAAAGATTGAGACTGAAGAGGAAAGCGCGACTGTTGATTATATTTTTGAGCCTTCTTGCGACGCTATTTTAAAGAGATTGATACCAAATTATATACTTTCGCAAGTTTATTCCACAATTTTAGAGTCGCTTACTTCTGAATCCGGCGCAAGAATGGTTGCCATGAAAGCCGCGTCTGAGAATGCGGAAGAGATTATTGGCGACTTGCAACGGTCATATAACAGGGCCAGACAAGAGGCAATTACCAGTGAATTGCTTGAGATTATTTCCGGCGCGGAAGCGCTAGCGCAATAAGGTGTAAAGATATGGGGTGTAAAGCCGTTTCAGATAATCGGTTTTGAGGATCGTTGATTTAGACACCGTGTATCTTTATACCTTATACTTTTTTTTATATAGGAGGTTGTAAAATTGAATACAGGTAAAATAGTTCAGGTAATTGGTCCTGTTGTGGATCTGGCGTTTAGTCCCGATAATTTACCGGGCCTTAACAATGCTATAACTATTAAAGATGAAGCGAATAAAATTGATCTGGTTGTTGAAGTTGCGCAGCATGTTGGAAATGACACTGTTCGCGCCGTTGCGATGTCTTCAACCGACGGCCTTAGAAGGGGTATGGATGGCGTAGACACCGGCGCTCCGATTAGCGTTCCGGTAGGCAAAGACGTGCTTGGCAGGATTTTTAACTTGTTAGGCGAACCTATTGATAAATTAGGCGAAATGAAAGAAGGTTGCGAGCGAAGCCCTATTCACCGCACCCCGCCGTCATTTGCTGAAAGAGAAACTACAACCAATATATTTGAAACAGGCTTAAAAGTTGTTGATCTTCTTGCTCCATTTGCTCGCGGCGGAAAAGTTGGATTGTTCGGCGGAGCCGGCGTGGGAAAAACAGTGCTTATTATGGAATTGATTCGAAGCATAGCCAGCGAACATGGCGGCTTCTCGGTATTTACCGGTGTAGGAGAGAGAACCAGAGAAGGAAACGACCTTTACCTTGAAATGCAAGAGTCAGGCGTTTTGGATAAAACAGTTCTTGTGTATGGTCAGATGAACGAGCCTCCCGGCGCCAGGTTAAGAGTTGCTTTGAGTGGGCTTACAATGGCTGAGCATTTTAGAGATAAAGAAGGCCAGGATGTATTGTTGTTTATTGACAATATTTTCAGATTTGTGCAGGCTGGTTCCGAAGTTTCAGCCCTTTTAGGCAGAATGCCTTCAGCTGTGGGCTATCAGCCTACATTGGCAAATGAAATGGGTTATTTGCAGGAACGAATTACTTCAACTAAAAAAGGCTCAATTACATCATTGCAGGCTGTGTATGTGCCTGCCGATGACTTTACCGATCCTGCGCCTGTTGCAACTTTCCCGCATCTTGATTCAACTATTTGGTTGTCTCGTCAGATTGCTGAAGTTGGTATTTATCCTGCGGTTGATCCACTTGCTTCAACTTCAAGGGTTTTGGATCCAAAAATTGTTGGCGAAGAGCACTATAACGTCGCCAGGGGTATTCAGCAGGTTCTGCAGAAATATAAAGATTTACAGGATTTCATCGCTATTTTGGGTATGGAAGAGTTGTCTGAAGAGGATAAGGTTATTGTTGGCCGCGCCAGAAGAATACAGCGTTTCTTTTCTCAGCCGTTTTTTGTTGCTGAACAGTTTACAGGCACTCCAGGCAAATATGTGCCTATTGCGCAGACAATCAAAGATTTTAAAGAAGTTCTTGAAGGTAAATATGACGACTTGCCGGAACAGGCTTTTTACATGGTTGGCGGCATAGATGAGGTACTTGAAAAAGCGAAAAAACTCTCAGGTGACGGCTAATATTAATATTAACCGAAATTGAAAGTAGATAGATTTTACTAATTCTTTGAATTTAAAAAAATTATGGCTGAAAATACATTTAAATTAAATGTTTTAACGCCGGAGCATCTTGTCTTCGGCGATGAAGTTAAGAGTGTTACCGCTTGCGGTACCGACGGTTATCTGGGCATCCTTCCAAAACATGCTCCGTTGTTGACGTCGCTTGAAATCGGCATATTGACTATTACCGATAAAGATGGAAAGCCTCAAAACCTTGCGTTAAATGGAGGTTTTCTTGAGATGATAAATAATGAGGCTACTATTTTGGCTGAAACCGCCGAACATGCCGATGATATTGATTCAAAAAGAGCGCAATCCGCTAAAGAGCGCGCAGAACAAAGAGTAAGCCGAACAGAAGCTGATATTGATGCTAAGAGAGCTGAAATAGCTTTGAAAAAGGCCGTTACCAGACTTAAAGTCAAGGAAATGTAAATCGCGTTTACTCTTTTAATGCTTTGAATTAAATACCTTCCTAAAGATTTAATTGCGTTTTTTACATAATCATATTGTAATATAGCAATTATTATTTTCAATTGTTTGTCTATCAGACATAAAACCGGAAAGTTAAGCAAGTTGTTGTTTCCGGTTTTAACGCCGAAATTTGAATTGCGCGTTTGTTTGTTATTTTAACACAAATTGACGCTAGATCATTTTTATTCTTTTTTCATACATATTTCAAATCTTATACCATTTAAATCATGGGCTTATCAGGCAAATATCTTTTAATAGCAATGATAACGTACGTAACCCTGTTTAGCGGTTTTATAATTACAGGCATAGCCTTGAACATTGCTAAAAAAAGAAAAGGCAAGAAATAATATAGGCTTTCGATTTTTTAAATAAAGCCTAAAATATAAATTATTGTTTTCCGCCTAAACGTTCGGCATGGGTGAACTTGATCTTATAAAGTGGATTAGAAAGCATTCCAACAAAAAAAAGCCCGTCTTGATCGGCATAGGCGATGATTCCGCAGTTATAGACGTAAAAGACGCCGATTCCATTACGGTGTCCACCGACACGCTTTTAGACGGCACACATTTCAACTCAGCTCAATCATCCCCCAAACAGATAGGCTGTAAGTCAATTACAAGCAGCATTAGCGATATTGCCGCTATGGGTTGCAGACCTTCCTTTGTTCTTGTGTCAATAAGCTTTCCCGCAAAAGAGAAAATAGATTTCTGCAAAAAGATATTTAAAGGCATATTTGAAACTGCCGCCAAATACAATGTTCAATTAATTGGAGGCGATATTGTAAGCGGCAAAACCCCATTAACAATCAATGTAACAACCATCGGCATTGTTCAGGGGAGAAATCCAATAAAACGTTACGGCGCAAGACAAGAAGATGTTATAATGGTTACCGGAAAATTAGGGGGTTCAATATTAAGCAAACATCTTAAATTCACTCCGCGTATTGATGAAGGTGTGCTGTTAAATCAAGAGTTTAAGATTAATTCAATGATTGATATCAGCGACGGGCTTTTGACGGATTTAAATCACATTTTAGATGAGAGCGGACTTGGCGCGGTAATAGACGAGCGGTTGATTCCTATTTCAAAGGACGCCGTAAAACTTTCAGGGATGACAAAAAAGAGCCCGCTATTTCATGCATTGACGGATGGCGAGGATTACGAGCTGATTTTTACTGCGTCAAAAACAACCGCTAAAAAAATCCTTGAATCTCCCAAATTTAAGATACCAATAACCGCAATAGGGCGGGTAAAAAAAAGAAAAGGATTGTTTGCTATAGACGCCGCCGGCATTGAAAGACCCGTTAAACCCATGGGATATGAGCATATGGTTTAGTTTTTTTAGTTTTTTACGGTATTGCGTTAAAAAACAATAATATTTTGCGATGAATAAGCGCCATGAATCTGTTGTCTGATGATAAAATAGTTACTATAATTAGCAATAACGAAGAGGAAACGAAAGAATTCGGCAAGTTGTTAGGCTCTCTGCTTAAAGAAAATAGTGTTGTCGCTATTAACGGTCAATTAGGCACCGGCAAAACGTATTTTGTAAAAGGTGTTGCCAAAGGTCTTGGAGTTGAGGATTGCGGCATTGTGACGAGCCCTACTTTTGCGATTGTAAATCAATACACTGGACGTTTGCCCATCTTTCACATTGACGCCTATCGGCTTAAAGGCTCTGATGAATTATATGACCTTGGATGTGATGAAATGTTCTGGGGAAACAGCGTTACAATTGTAGAGTGGGCCGATAATGTTAAAGATTGCCTGCCCGACAGCCTGGTAAATGTCAATATCGAGTATATGGATGGCTGCAAACGGGAAATAAGCGTGTTTTTTACCGGCAGTGGTAACGATGATATATTTAAAGGGTTAAATTGTTGAACTGTTGAACTGTTGAATTGTATATTAAGCGCTCGGTAAAAAAGACCAAGTTATTTCTTTCCGAGCCCTAAAGCGGTTTTGCGTGGTTATGGTTTTATGGAACAAATTCATACAAATTTAAGTGTAATCTGGTTGATAGTGGCCGCGGGCATGGTGTTTTTTATGCAGGTGGGGTTTACCGCTTTTGAGACAGGTTGCGTGCAGGTAAAGAATGTTATCAGCGTGTCAATTAAGAACCTGACTGATTTCCTGGTCTCATCAATGATATTTTATCTGTTTGGTTTTGGTTTGATGTTTGGCGTAACGTCTTCAGGCTGGATTGGAACAGATCATTTTTTATTGATAGGGATAGATCATGTTCCCGATTCAATGGGATACCCTTTTTTCTTTTTTCAACTTGTGTTTGCCGGCACAGCTGCCACTGTTTTGACCGGCGCCCTTGCCGAACGCTCCAAACTTTCCCTTAATTTATGGGGAGCCGCGTTTGTGGTTGGCGTAATTTACCCTGTGTTTGGCCACTGGGCCTGGGGCGGCATTATGCATAACGGGCATAAAGGTTGGCTTGAGGCTCTTGGTTTTATCGATTTTGCCGGGTCTACTGTTGTTCACTCTATTGGAGGTTGGGTGGCTTTGGCCGGGGCAATTGTGTTAGGCCCGCGTAAAGGTAAATACAACCCTGACGGCTCTGTAACCCAAATGGGAATGCATAACATCCCGCTCTCCACCATTGGAGTCTTCTTTCTCTGGTTTGGGTGGTTTGGGTTTAACGGCGGCAGCGCCATGATGACAAATGATGATATAGGCCTTATCGTTGTAAACACCACGATGGCTCCAACCGCAGCCGGGCTGGCCGCGTTGCTGTTTACGTATATTCAAAAAAACAGGATTGATGTGGGCAGGATCTTTAGCTCTATACTAGGCGGTCTTGTGGCCGTGACTGCCGGCTCAAACAGGCTGCAGCCTGAAAGCGCAATAATAATAGGCCTTATAACCGGCGTTTTAGTTATTATGGCCCAGGATTTTATTGAAAAAAGGTTGAAAATAGATGATCCGGTAGGGGCCATCTCCGTGCATGGAGTAAGCGGCGCAATAGGCACCCTGTGTTTGCCGTTTTTAGTTCCAAACTCATCGCTGCTGGTTCAGAGCGGCGGGAGGTTTCATCAATTTGGCATTCAATGTGTTGGCGTTTTTGTCGCCTTTGGCTGGGCGTTTAGCCTGAGCTTGATTTTCTTTTTGGCCTTGAAAAAGACAGTCGGTATTCGGGCAAAAAAGGAGGAAGAAGAGCTTGGTTTGAGCCTTGCCGAATACGGAGACGTTTCGACCTGGCTGGATTTTGAAAAAATGGTTAAAATTGAAAATATAAACACGGTGTTAAAAAAAAAGATAGATGAGAAGACCGCTGATTTGCAGAAAACAAATATTGAATTAAAAAGGTCAAGTAAGCTGAAGTCCGAGTTTCTTGCCAACATGTCACATGAATTGCGCACGCCGCTTAACGCGATAATAGGGTTCTCCGAGGTGCTTAATGACAAAATTTGCGGGGAGTTGAATGAACAGCAGCTCGACTTTGTAAATGATATTCACGGAAGCGGCAAGCATCTGTTGCAATTGATTAACGACATACTTGATTTGTCGAAAATTGAGGCCGGAAAGATAGAGTTAAAATTTGAGGAGTTCAGTATACCTGACGCCATAATGGAGGTGCATAATGTTATCCTTGGCATTGCAAACAAGAATAAGATAACCGTGGATGTGAAACTTGAAGAAAGCGCGGACAATATTACCGCCGATAGATTGAAGTTTAAACAGGTGTTGTACAATCTGCTGTCAAACGCCGTAAAGTTTACACCGGAGACCGGCAAAGTATTGCTTGAAGGCCGTTCGAATGACGGTGAAGCCTTTATAACTGTGTCCGACACGGGGATCGGCATAAAGAAAGAGTTTCATGAAAACATATTCAACCAATTTTATCAGGTTGACGGCTCAGCGTCCCGCCAATACGAGGGCACGGGACTTGGGCTTGCGTTGACAAAACAGATAATAACGCTGCATGGAGGCAGAATATGGGTGGAAAGTGAAGAAAACAGAGGTTCAAAATTTTCATTTACGCTTCCGCTGAATCCATCCAGTATAAAAGAGAAAGTAGAATAGTAAAAGGAGCAATAGATGCCGGGTAAAATATTAGTAGTAGAAGACAACGAAAAAAATCGAAAACTTATCAGGGTTGTAATGAACTCAAAAGGGTATGAAATTGTTGAGGCCGATGATTCCGTTTCTGCTTTGGAAATGTTGGCGCAAGAGACACCTGATATAATCCTGATGGATATTGGCTTGCCTGGAATGGATGGCCTTGAATTGACGAAAAAGATTAAACAGGACGAATCAACCAAAGATATACCTATAATTGCCGTAACCGCTCACGCAATGCACGGAGACGAGGAAAAAATACTCGAAGCCGGATGCAACGGGTACATAAGCAAACCCATAAATGTGGCTGAATTCCCAACTGCAATAGAAAAAGCGTTGCAAGAAGCAAAAAACAAGTGAACGAAATAGTTCCAGTTGCGAAAACGCAAAGCCGGCTATCTACTTTTGAGCCGGTTAAGAGCCTTGCTCTTATCGTAATTTATTTTCATACACAGGCTTAAATTGATTGATGAAGCATACGCATTCTGATAAAATTAAGCCCTAATTCGGCAAAGCCGGCTACCGGGCGCTTGAGATCTTTTTGGCAATTGCCAATTTGCCTATTGCCTGTTTGGCGCTTTGTTGTTTAAAAATATTAAGAAAGGCGCATAGCGTCTACAAATGTAGCATTTAAGGAAGAGGAGTTTTATATGTTGAAACGAAAAGTGACTGTGATTGGGGCGGGCAATGTCGGCGCCACAACTGCGCAACGGCTTGCCGAGAAGGAGATGTGCGATGTTGTCCTGGTTGACATTGTAGAGGATATGCCGCAGGGTAAATGTCTTGATTTGGTTGAGGCCGGGCCGGTGTACGGATATGACTCCATCATAACTGGAACAAATGGCTATGAAGAGACTGCAAATTCCGATGTTGTTGTTATTACGTCCGGCATTCCGAGAAAACCGGGCATGAGCAGGGACGATCTTTTGAAAACAAACGCCGGAATTGTAAAGTCGGTTACGGAAAATGTCGTTGCAAAGTCGCCGGAAGCAATAATTGTCATTGTTTCCAATCCGCTTGACGCCATGACTTATATCTCATATAAAGTGAGCAAATTTCCTAAACAACGCGTTGTCGGCATGGCCGGAACTTTGGACGCCGCCAGGTTGGCTGCGTTTATATCCATGGAGTTGAATGTGTCTGTTGAAAACGTGCACGCATTTGTTTTGGGCGGGCATGGCGATTCAATGGTGCCGTCAAGACGGTACACGACTGTGGCCGGAATACCTGTTAAGGATTTGATAAAGAAGGAGAGATTGGATGAGATAATCCAGCGCACAAGGGACGGCGGGGCCGAGATTGTCAAGCTGTTAAAGACGGGCAGCGCATTTTACGCGCCTTCCGCGTCGGTTGTTGATATGGTAGAGTCTATGATAAAGGACAAAAAAAAGATATTGCCGTGCGCTGCGTTGTGTCAGGGCGAATACGGCGTAGACGGGTTGTTTGTGGGTGTGCCTGTTAAACTTGGATTAGGCGGTGTAGAGGAGATTATAGAGATTAAACTTGATGATGAAGAGGCCGATGCTCTTAAAAGCTCCGCGGCTGCGGTAAAAGAGCTGTGCGACAAGATTGACAACGAGTTTTTTTAGAAATTTGACATAGCAAAGAATGCGGTTGTTGATAATCATTTGGAATATGTTAAAATATATTTTTATTATTTAAATTAATCTATTTAAAATTTAAAGGGGGAAGGATATGAAACGGTCGGATTTTATGTTGGGTGGGCGCGATTTTAAAGATATTACGGCAGGGCAGATGATGGAGACAAATATAGCCAGGGTGGAGGAGGGCACTACATTTCGCGAAGCCGCCAGGATTATGACTGATCACGATATCACTTCCCTTCCGGTTATCGATTCCAAGCATGGTTTAATGGGGTTGATTACAGAGTATGATGTTTTGCATCCAATGTCCGAGGGCAAAGACCTTAACTCGTTAACCGCCGGAGATATATTGACAAAAGACGTGCAGGTTGTTTCTGAAAGCACACCGGCTATAAATATTTTAAATCTTTTTGATCAGAAACGTGTTTTTAAGGTGTTTGTGGTTGAAAATGAGATATTAAAAGGCGTTATTGCCAAGCATGACGTTGTTCTCGCCTATTTGAACGCAACTGAAGATGCCCCAAAAGGTTTCTAAGACTCTATAAGGGTAATAATTCCAATTCAAGAGCAATCAGCGCCGGCAGGTTTGTTGATTGCTCTTGAAAAACAAATCTGTAAAATTCCCGCCAATAATCACTGCCGTTTAATGCCTTTTCATCTAATCGCCGCTTGTAAATATCATTGATAAATTTCACAATTGCGATGCCGGTTCTCATCCGTAAGATGAATTTTTTGCCTTAACATTATTATTTTTATGGGTAACACTGGTCACTCTTGGCAAGTTGAGCATATTATTGTAAAAGGAATCTTCATCATGACTAAAATTACTAAAGGACAAGTCGAAGCCCAGATTAGCGAAGCTTTAATAAAATTTGAAAAAGAATATATGGGTAGAGGCCCTATTGAGACCAAGACATATATTATAAATGACATGGTTTTTGCCAGGCTAAAAGGTGTTCTTTCGCCTGCTGAGGAAAAATTGGCCAGAACCGGCGCCGGCGCCGACCTGATAAAACAGACGCGTGTCCAGTTATTGGAAGGGGCAAGGGTTTTGTTGGAAAAAATTGTATCAGAGATTACAGCATCTCAGGTAAGAAGTTTGCATTCAGATATTAGCACTAAGACAGGCGAGCGGGTCATCATTTTTACATTAGACATTAATTTAGAAGATAAAATTAATGCTGTAACTACAGTTGACTGAGTCTTTTTTTTTGATATAATGTGATTGTAGTTTATAAATTGGAAGACTAAGGCAAGTACCCATTATGATAAAGAGGTAGTTGCAAAGTAAGCCAACATCGACTTTTCAGGTTCTCTTATGAGAGCGGAAGACGTGTTGGCTTTTTTTATTGGTAATTTATAAAGTAATAATTGGAAGACTATGGCAAGGATCCATTAAGAATAATGGGTAGTTGCAAAGTAAGCCAACATCGACTTTTCAGGTTCTCTTATGAGAGCGGAAGACTGTGTTGGCTTTTTTTATTGATCAATGATTTGTCGAACATTGCGCAATAAACACGCAGAATCGTTACAAATCAGTTTTTTTTTATTTATATTTAATCCGGCTGGTCCGGGTTAGGAGGAGGTTGTGATGTCGGAAAAGAAGAGTGGTATTCATAAGGTGGAATTTGCAAAATTAGCAGACGGCGGCATAGAGGCGCGTTATTTTGATCAAGCCAAAGACGCGTCCCGCCATGCCTGGACATTGCCTGATTCTACGGCGGGCGCTTTAGTATCCTGGTGGAAGAAAATAAAGCAGGATAAATGGAAACTTCCTTCAATAAGGGAGAAGATAGGCAGTTGTGAGTTTGCCGCGCATACGGCAAATTATATTGATATAGAAGAATCTTTTACTCCTTACAGCCCTGCGAAGAATTTTTGGACTTTGTCTATAGATACAGTGGAAGAATTAGTAAATTGGACCGAAAAGAGAGCGTGAGAGTAATATATACATCTCTCTAGTTGCCGGGCAGGATTTTGGGCGCGAGGTAATTCTGGGTTTTTTATTTTTCGGCTTGTCCGGATTAGGTCTTTCGGTTTAATTTGTAGGAGGTTTGTAGGTATGTTTAAATCATTATTGAATATATTGTTTGTGACGAGAGGAAACATGGCAAAACAGGTGAGAACGTTATCAAGAATGTTTCTGATAATAATGTTTGCGGGCTTATTTTCAATCGGCGCTTATGCCCAATCAGAGTCTGGAGATAAATTAAATAAATTAAATGACCCGACTAATATCTTTTACAAACAGGGGAATTATTCAGATGATCTTTTAGCCGCGGAAAAAGCGCTAAAAGACGCCAATGAAACATTTGGTTCTGATCATCACAATATCGCCGCGGCAATGGATAACATGGCCAATGTTTATACCCACATGGGAAAATTTAAAAAAGCTGAATCTTTTTACTATAAAGCTTTGGCAATCAAGGAAAAAGCTCTGGGGAAAGACCATCATGATTTGGCCGTATCTATAAATAATCTGGCGAATATTCATAGAATCATGGGTAGGTTTTCTGAATCCAAGTCGCTTTTTTATCAGGCTTTGGCGATTACAGAAGAAACTCTTGGCAAAGACCACCATGATTTAGTAAGTATTATGGATAATCTGGGCGAGCTTTACAGTGATATGGGTGAATATGACAAAGCCGAACCATATTTCAAGAAAGGGTTGCAAATCAGAGAAAAAACTTTTGGGACGGATCATCACCACACGGCAACATCTCTTGATAATCTGGCAAGGCTGTATCAACTACAGGGTAATTATACCGAAGCGGAATATCTTCATTATCAGGCCTTGTCAATAAGAGAAGAAACGTTGGAAAAAGATCATTTGGATATTGCGGCATCCATGAATAACCTTGCGTTGCTTCATGGCTCTATGGGGAGGTATTCAGAAGCCGAGGCGCTTTACTATCAAGCTTTGACAATTAGAGAGAAAATCCTTGAAAATGACCATCACCACATAGCGGATACATTGCATAATCTTGGAACTCTATATAAATCCATGGGAAAATACACTAAAGCGGAAACTTTTAGCAAACAGTCGTTGACTATTAGAGAAAATATCTTTGGAGTTGAACATCCCGATGTCGCAACTTCAATGCATACATTATCAATGCTTTATCTAGCGCAAGGCAAATATGCCGAGGCTAAACCCCTTTACACTAAAGCCTTGGCAATTAGAGAAAAAGCTCTCGGCAATAAACATCCTGATTTTGCGTCGTCGCTTCATACATTGGCAACGGTTTATTCTTTAATAGAAAACAAATATAGCGAAGCGGAGCTGCTTTTTAACCAAACCATTGAGATCTATGTTGGGATTTTGGGCAAAATGCATCCTAATATAGCGTTAACAATGAATAATTTTGCCGGGCTTTACCGTGCTCAAGGCAAGTATACGGAAGCTGAAACGCTGTTAAATAAATCCTTGCTGATGAGAAAAATATTTTTTGAAAATGAGCATCCTAAAGTTGCTGAATCAATAAATAACCTAGCCATAATTTACAGGACTCAAGGCAAGTTTATACAAGCCGAATCATATTATAAAGAGGCTCTATCAATAAAAGAGAAAATCCATGGCAAAGATCACAGAGATGTTGCTATATCAATGAATAATCTGGGTGAACTTTACAGAGAACAACGCAAATATGCAGAAGCTGAAACCCTTCTCACACAATCCCTGGCAATAAATAGGAAGCTTTTCGGCTCTTATCATCCCGATGTTGCGTTAGCAATGAGTAATCTGGGCGGCCTTTACAAAGCTCAACGCAAATATGCTGAAGCCGAACCCCTTTTCGAACAGTCGTTACAAATAAACAGTAAAATATTTGGGGAAGAGCATCCAGGCGTAGTATCTACAATGAAAAATTTAGCGTCTCTTTACATATCCCGGGAAAAGTATGCTGAAGCTGTGCCACTTTATAAGAAAGCGCTTTTGATTACAGAAAAAATCATGGGGAAAGAGCGGCCGGAAGCCGCCGCATTATTGAATAAACTTGGCAAACTTTATAAAGCGCAACGCAAATATGCCGAAGCCGAAGCTGTTTACAAACAATCTCTTGAAATAAATAAAAAAATCCTTGGCGAAGAAGACCTGAATGTTGCGGCAATAATGCATTCTTTATCTAGAATATATTTAATTCAAGAGAAGCTTGCCGAAGCAGAGCCTCTTTTAACAAGAGAATTGGATATAAAGGAAAAATTACTGGGGAACGAACACGCCGGCGTGGGTGAATTAATGAACACCCTGGCATCGGTTTATGGAATACTGGGCAAGTATTCCGACGCCGAGCTTCTTTATAAAAGGGCAATCAAAACAAAAGAGAGCATCTGCGGAATCGAAGATGACAGTGTTGGCTCATTAAAGAACAACCTGGCTGCGCTTTATGGAATACAAGGCGAATATGCCAAAGCCGAACCTCTATTTAAACAAGTTCTCGCTTTAATGGAAAATGACCTTGGCAAGAATCATGTCGATTTAGCGCCCATATTAGAAAACATGGCGGAATGTTACCTGAATATGGGTGAAAAAGATAAAGCCGACGAGCTGGAAAAAAGGGCTTTACGGATTCGTCTAAAATGGAAGCAAGATACTTCAAAACAAATATTAATATAAATAGTTGAAGCGCAGTGTCATCTCGTTTGTCAATATATTAGTTAATCCCAAAATGCTCCTTAAAAATTCTTTGAATTTAAGCAGGTTACAAAGTATATTAAGGTCTTTCAGATTTCTTAATTCCTGAAAGGCATGGCTGAGCATGAAACGAATTATAATTATTGACGATGACGCGGATATGAGAGCCTTGTTGCGCATGGCATTGGAAAAATCAGGATACGAGGTTATTGATTTAGAGGGGGGGCTAAATTTAATGACTTATCTTGAAAATCAACCGGTGGACCTTGTTATTACCGATATTTTTATGCCTGATAAAAACGGAATGGAAATTATTAAGGAATGCCGCGAGTTCTCAAAAGATTTAAAGATAATAGCGATAACTGCCGGCGGAGATCTTGTTCCCGGTGAATTCCTAAAAGAGCCGGCTAAGCGTATAGGGGCAAATCATACACTTAGCAAACCTTTTGACTATAAAGAAATTATTGATGTTGTTAAATCCCTTATTGGAGAATGAAGATGAGCTAAACCGCCCGATATTAATATGAAAGAAAATGCCGGTCGTGATAAGGTTTTGACTGCCGCCAAACAGCTCAGGAAATTAATAGAGCTTGAAAATGAAAAATAATAAACTAAAGCTTTTTTCTGGTTCAATAAAAGTTCAAGCCAAATATTTGTATCCAGAAGAAAGGTCATTTGCCCCACCATTCCAATGATTTCTTCTGAAGTTCCAATGATGTAAATTGGTTATGAAATTTTTCCAGTCCTCCTGCCCAAGAAAGGCGCAATTTTTTCTGTTTCCCATGTGTTTTTTTAGTAATTAAAAAACTCACAAAATCTTCAACTTCGTTTTGAAGTTCTAAGGGCAATTGATTCAGTTTTTTTTCAAGAGTGGTTTGCATATTGTATCCTTTTCAATAATTAAAAAATTCAGATGAATCCTATTTTATTAATATCTTATCATTTTCGAAATATATTTTTGGATTTTCTTGTATTAAAACAAGCGCGTTTTATATTTCTTGTTCAAAGTCTAAACCAAGACCTTTAACTTTATCTTCATAATATTCAACTGCATACCAAAGCTCTTTTTCAGCTTCTTCATGAATTATGATTCTTTTCATTGATATTTTGCCTTGATTTCTGACAATATTTGTTCTGCCGGTCTTCCTTTTGCAGTTCCTTCTCTAATTTCCTTTACTCTTCTATTAATCTCTTTTTCCCATGCAGTATTAACATCAGAATCAATTTGGTCATCTAAGCTTACAATTAGTTCATGAGCTAATTTTGCCCGGTCGTTTTTTGGCAATGATAATACTTCATTTGTCATTTTGTCCAGTATAGATGACATTATACACATCCTTATTTATATTTATTATTTGCTAATAACATCAGTATATCATTTTTCCCTTATTATTTCAGCTCAAGATAACGAGAAAATCAGCCGCCGCGCTTTAGCGGTCGGATGAATGAAATAGTTAGAATTCCTTTTTATATTCTGTTTTCAAGGTTTGACCCTGATTGTTCCTGCAACTTAATTCTCCATGCTTTAAATAATTTATATTCATATCAACGTTAAACTATTGTCAACTGATTTACAGTCCATTTGATTTATAGAACGCTTGCGATACGTCTAGATTCATGCATAGATTGGCGTAGGCAGCTTAACTGTTACTAAAATTAGTGAATACTTAAATATTAAGACCTTACCCTAAGCTTTGCCCATATAAGTTCTATAAATTCTACGAAAGAGATGTCACTTCTCGATTCGTTCACCATTTATGTACAGCACATCCATTCCGCTCAATTTAAAACTGCGTAGTGCATCGTCTGGCGTATCAACCATTGGCTCTCCTGCAAAGTTGAATGAAGTGTTCATCAACATTGGAATACCAGTCTCCTGACCAATCAGAGTAAGTGCTTCGTAGAGTATCGGATTATCAACCGCTGAGAGTGTTTGCACTCGACTTGTACCATCAGCGTGCACAATTGCAGGTGCTAACGCACAAGTAGATTCTCGTGCTTTTGGCGCAAAGCTCATAAACGGAGAGGGTTGTTTTGTGGCAAAAAATTGCTCCAATGATTCTGCTATAATAATCGGAGCAACAGGCCTGTACGGCTCGCGGCCTTTAAGCCGGTTCATTCTGTCACGCTGTTCAATTGAGTTTGGTAATCCAAGCAAACTACGGTGCCCAAGGGCTCTAGGTCCAATCTCACTACGCCCTTGATACCAAGCTACTAGTCTACCAGCCAAGAGGTCTGTTACAAGACTGTCAGGCAATTGATCAACATCTCCAAATCCACGCCCAAGGTAAGGCCCATTACAACAAACATTACGTTCATGGAACAGTATCGCACCAAGGGATTGCCCACTGTCTCCTGACGCCGGCCCTACGTGTATCCTCTTAAACAAACCAGAGTCAATCAACTCAGAATTAAGGAGCACATTGAATGCACACCCACCTACAACCAAGATGCTATCACTTAGATGTCGATACTTCTCCAACTTTTCTCGAAAGCATTTTGTCCAGTAAAGCTGGCCTGTGTGCGCAAGATCTCTGCGTGCTTCCTCCAACCACGGTTTGCTATAGTCATCACTAATGTCAAACAAGGAGCGTGACGCTTCAACATCGAGGGTGCTGCCCCATAGCATTTGGGGCACATGACTTCGCAAATGTTCTTCAAAGCTTTTTCGATACTTTCCATAGGCAGAAAGTCCCATTGTTTTACCTGAATCCCATCCGTGTGCACGCATGTAGTCTGGCTCTATAACTAACATGGTTAAGCTGCCGTAAAACCTTCCATTTGCGGCTGTGTGATCTAGGTCCTCCAACATTGTTAATTCACTATTCGTGTTCTGTAAGTATAAACGTGTTGAACCATCTTCCGAACCTCCATCGGCAACAACGATTAATGTTTTATCAAAACCATGATCCAGTACTGTTCCTATATGGTTCATATGATGTGTAGTATTAATATGGCGGAATCTTCGACCATTTATCTCAACATGGTCTTTATCAAGGGGACTGCTCAGCTGAGCTACGTAAACACGTTCAACGCTACCTATATCACCGCCGACATATGATAATGCTTCAGATACAAGCCGATCCATTTTCATTCCATCCATAATTCGACAGTGTTTTTCACGAAAATACCGTTCTGCTTCTAAATGCAATAGTATAGTATTATTATCAGCCACCGTCACGCATGAATCGTGGTATCCGAAAAATATCGAAAGGGAGAGTCTGTCCATAATAAATGTCCTCAAAAATGTCTACATATACTCACACACTGTGAACTTGATTGTCGTCAGTATATTCTCCTCACCGAGATATCATGCCACCACTTCGCGCATACTTTTTTACTAACAAATGATAATCAGGTAATTCAATGATATCGCCTAATCTCTTCAAGTCCTTTTTTTGCATCTCAATTGATCGCAAATTAATATGCTCGGGTAACTTTGTTTTGCCGACATACCACAAAACCCATTTGCCAGCAATTCTTTCTATTTCCTTTATCATTTTAAAAGTATACATTACTTGGCAGATGTTCACCAACATCTAAACATGTAACCAAATCAAACACACTTTTATACGGCATGTTAGCTACGTCTCCCAACTGGAAGACGATGTTTTCAAAAGGATTACCATTTTTTGCACCACTCGATGGCAACAGGCAAGAAACCGAACGCATTATAACTTATGTGAGAATAACGCTCGCACATCCAAAAAATAGATTTACCGTGATGGCATCCGATTTCACAAGCTGTCTTACCGTTGTTAAAATCAATGAATTGTTCAGAAGCGTTCAATACGCCATAAAGCCTCTCCTTATAGCCAACTGCTGCCCATTCTTCCATTAATTCTGTATATTCTCTTTCAGGCAAACGATATTGATTTTGAGCGTGATAGACATTTGAATACCATTCTTTAGAATACTCAAAGTTATCATTCATTTCAGTTTCCTCCATTGAAATACGGATACCAGGCAAGGGTACTAAAAAATTTAACTACTGTAAGTTACAGCTCTTTCTCAAGATTCATTAACGTTGGCACGGTTGCATAATAGACCTAATCACGGTCTCCATCCCATCCATTCAGTTTGGTCAAGATATTTGAAAAAAAGGTCTCTGCATCCTCCTGGATACGAGCTGTCAATCGGTTTTTCTGCAAGGAAATGCACTATACAAGCACTACTCTTTTCACAACCATCTTCCGCAAACTGGTTCCATTTTTGATCAAGCTCTTTCCACTTATTAGCCAACACAACATTTAGACCATATTGATCCCAAGCATACACATGCTTTTCGTTCATGCTGGTTACCTCCATAACTCTGTCGCTTATGTTTTGACTCTTCCAACTATTGATATTTATTAACATTACTCCGCTATTGAAATACTTCGTATGTACATCTATGCCTAACTCCATGTAATTCTGAACCGCATCAGGCATTTTTGACCAGGGATTCTCAACCGCACCTATAATACATTCAGTAACGTCTGTCTTCCATAATTCGGCGATATCCTCAAGGATCAATGTATCGCAATCTAAATAGATGAGCTTCTGAATTGTTTCAGGTACTATCCACGGCATCAACAGTCTATAATAGTGAGGAGTTATTGTTACAGAACCGCCTTTTGCATTTAACCGTTTTATAAGTTGAGAGTTTACGGGTTTCCACTCGATGTTTATTTTGTCAGAAGTAATTGTATTTATGAGTTTTATCTTGTTATCTCGCGTCACATTAGCGTCTAGTATCGTAATGTTTATATTGTTCTTTGGTGTGGCATGTATTTCTATCGACTTGATCATTGCACCAAGCATAACAGAATATCTATCATCTGATGCTGTCAATATATCGATTACATTATTATCTCTAACAACCACACAAACCCCTCCTATAAAAAATATTGTAACACACACCTTTGTATTAACGCTCTTTATTGAATTCCATATTGGGTAAAACAGCTGATGCATATAAATATTACCATATCCTCACTATTAATGCGCCATTACAACTTTGTTCCTAAGCGAGATTACAGCATCGACAATTCGTTGCGGCTTTATACTTCGCATGCATACCCAATCAGTACAGTTCTCCCATGCTTTAGTTCCATGACAGGGTTGACACGTCATATTTCCGACTAAAAAACAAGCATTCCGCCCCCAGGGTCTGGCTTTTATGGTAGATGTTGGAGCAAAGAGGCCGACGGTTGGGACCCCCATGGCAGACGCTAAATGGATCGGGCCACAATCGTGGCCTATTACCATTGAAGCCTTTGATAAGGCTTTGCAAGCTGCCCGAATATTACGGTAGTCTCCTGGAAAATATCTAATACCTCCATTATCAATATTAAGCTCGCGCAAGAGATTGAAAAGCGTCTCCATCCACGGGTATCTTCGCCTTTCCCAGAACTTGTTTTCTGATTTGTGATTGACTATTAGTAGACCCTCGCCTGGATACTCCCATTTTATATCACTAACGAACGGATGCGGTATGGGAAAAACAAGTCCAGAAAACTCTTTTTCAACTTGCGCTAGGTGTATTTCGACCTCATGGAGTCCAGAAGAGAGCAAAGAGTTAAAATCATTAACTAGAGGCTCTACTTCATTTTTGCAACCGGTTGCGACACCCCAAAAAGTCCTAAAGATCAGATCATAAGAATTATCATTAATTTCAATCCCAGGAACATATGGAATAACTTCGCGTACACATTTGTTCGGCTTAAGGAGCTGATGCGAGTCTTCGTATGGGGAATTAAGGTAGACATCGACCTCGTACCCAACCTTACTTAAATATCGAATCATAGGCGTAGTCCATACAATATTTCCGTACCCAGACCCTACTGTGACAAGAATCCCTTTTTTAGAAACTGTATTTGTGTTCGCTTTTTTCTTTAGCATGAGTTTCGAACAATCTTGCGACAATTTAATGTAGGTAATGATGCCTAATTTGTCTATACATGCAAAAATACTACGTAGCACTGTTGCTGGTCTCGTTACATTATATTCGGAGATACTCTTCCTCAATATCGTCATATATCGTTCCATCGTCACTACGCAATTGCCACGGCAAACAGTTACTGTCAACTAGATGAATTTTCCTACTAGCACAAACCACTGCCAACCCTGATATGGCATTAACATACTCTTCCCTCATACGTCGAATTGAATACCTGTCATGAATAATTGTTGCTGTTTGTTCCTTCCATAACAGCAAACTTTCTGTGTTCATGTGCAAAATACGCTTTACCTCTCGCACTGCACCATCAATGTCCTTCGGGTAAAATTGAAATGAGGTGCTTTTTGGAAATGTCGTCCTCATCGCGCCAGCCATACAGCATACACACGGAGTCCCTGAGGCAACAGACTCAGCATAGACATTGCTCCCGAAAGCCTCAGGATAAGTACCAGCACATAAAGTCACGTCCGCTTCTCTATAAAGCGATCGAAGTTCTTCTCTCTGTAACCAAGGAACTACATGCAAGCGATTCGACGCGGCTTTATTACTTGCCCGCCAATCTGAAATTGATTTTAGAAATCTTTCCATATACGGGAAACCGTCGTCCACATAGTCACATATCACCAAATGAGCATCTATACCCGACTCGACAACGGAGATCAGTATCGCTAAAGCTTCTAATATTCCCTTGTTTAACTCTGGCCTAACGGGTGAAATCATCATTGCTGAACTTGGCTTAATACCAAACGAGGATCGAAAGTTATAATCGGCACCTTCAGAACCTTGCCAGAAATCCAAATCAATACCATTCTCAATACACACCAACGATTTATCGACTCCAAAATTATAATTTTTGTTTAGATGCGAAATCACTTGGTATGAGTAAACTGAGTTGGCTATAACGCAATCGGCGCGTTGCATTGAAAATAATCCGCGAAGGCTGTCTTCATATACAAAATCTCGAATAGAGCATACGACACGCTTTTTGCCAAATAGGTTAAGTGTATCAAAACACCATAAGAACTGTGAATCATGATTATAAACAACGTCTGCCAGCAGCGTATGTTCACGAATCACTTCCATTATATTCGTCAATTCAGAAAGATTGATAGACCATGGATTCGGGAATCTTCTTTTCAGCTGCAGAATTGGCTTAATGGTTGCGCCGTTATGAATGTATACAGGGTGATCTTTCGCCCCCCTTCCACACAAAAGAGTTACCTCATGACCGGAATTGCTAAGAGCAGTCAATACCTCATCAAGAATACGGTGGGAACCGCCATGCGTTTGACCTGGATAAAACGGTCCCGTAACAAGAGCGATGATGTTCATCTTTCCTCACTTTCCACTTTGACTAAAGTTCCAGTTGATACATAGATTGAGAGTTGTTTTACTTAGGAAAAATGCTTTCCTATTTCAAATGAAACAGTCCATAGTCCTTACACGACTCATGGTTATGCCTTCTTGCCCATTCGAATATCTCTAACGCCTCGCCTTCCGACCAGTTCGGGTAACGTGTTTTCCATCCGAATTGAATGAACGCATCCTCGTCAAGTTTCGCAGCGTTAAAGTGTTTCTTAAAAGCATCAGCCATTTCCTGCTCTCCGGATGGGTCATATGTTCTAAAAACAAAGTCTAGACTTTGTTTTCTCGCTATCCATCCATGATTTGTATAGGTAGCCCATTTGTCTGCCAACAACCTCTCATAAGACCCATCTTCTTTAATTCGCACAGAATACAGCTCGACTCCTCCCAAGTGACAAAAACCGTAACCGCTTTCCTCATCAGGAACAAAATGATCTCCTAAATCTTCTCCTACTGGTATCCAATTACTGTCTTCAGCACATTTTTCAATTACATAGAATTCAAATCCAGAAGGAGCGGTTCTTATTTCTGAAACTCTATTCAAGTTCCTTCCAACTCCTGGACGATCTTTCGCATCAATGGTCGTCCATCGGCGCAAGTGAACAATGTGAATATCGGAGTAATTTTCAAGTATCTCAATAGCCTTATTTACATAGGAATTCTTGTTATAAAAAAAAGAGTCATTCTCAATTCTCCAAATGAACTCAGATTGAGTCTTGTTGACTGTGTCCTTGAGAACTACCATATTATTTCTTGTTGTGGCCTCCCATGTATTTTCTACAACATGCCGCTTAACCGTAAATTTATCTCCAAACGGTAAAGAGTATAGATACTCCTTTGACCCGTCGTCCGATTCATTGTCGACCAGCAAGATTCTTGTTTTAGTGACGGCTGGGCAGGATTCAAGAAGGCTTTCAATCGTAGTTTGTATTCTTCCCTTACCTCGAATCGGATTTCTGAAACCATTAAAGTTACCAATTTGTATGGTGAGATTTGGATATCCATTCATCTACTTATACCTTTTGGTAAATGTTAACCAGGTATTTTTATACATGTAAGCTATTTCTGTAATGCACAAACTCACGACTACAACCTTCAACACATTTACAACAAACGAGTTAGGCAGCATCGTATTTAATTGTTTACTTTCTTAAAGCACTTTTTTGCCCATAAAAAGGTGGTTTTAAGACCATTTACAACGCTATTATTAATATCAATTTCCCAAATGTTTAAATAGCTGACTTGGCCCGACAAGGGTTCATCGCTATATTTCTGATCGTAGTCCCCGATCTCGCCAATTGAATCTAACAAGCAAATTCAGCTGTTCATCTGCTGAATTTGCTTGTTATGTTTTGCTAATCCTCTAATCAGGGACAACGTCCTTTACGTGGCTTCTACCCACTATATCTTTACATTCATTAACAATTTTCTCTACATTTTCTGGCAAATCTAGTAGGGGACTGACCTTCTTGTCAAACGAAATTAGAGAATTAAACTCTGAACCAGTTAACTTATCCATTGTAAGTGAAAGTGATACTACGGCTCTATATGATATTTGAATAAATTCATAAAAGTCTTTGCTTATTTTCTTTAGTTTTTCTGGCAACCTTGGATCATCAATAATTAATGCTATTGATTTATTGTGCACTAATTTATTTCTGGTGCTTATTAATTTTTTTAGGGCTGAAAAAGCAGGGCCGCCTTTTTCCAAAGATTTTCCACAAACTAATTTCGGTATTACCACCCACTTAGAAGCTACATCTAAATTTGATAGGTGATTATCAAAATAGTTATCACAAAGTTGCCAAGCCCATAATCGTTTATCGCTGCTTTAATGCCTAGATCAGCTAAAATAATTGATTTAACACCGCTTTCAAAGTGTTGTTGTTCTAGTTCGCAACGAGCTATCTCATCCTCTTCGTTAATCAATAATTGCTCTATTTCAAGACATTTTGAAAATTCCCTTCCACAAATTTCATGGTATACAGAGCTGAAACCTCCTAAGCGAGATTTACTAGTGCATTTTTTTGGATGTTCTACTTCCATCAATCTACCTTTTAGAGCCAACAAGTGGCTGACCTGTTTCCGGCCATCTCCTAAGATATGTTGCAAATTATTATAATTTATTGACTTTTATAGTTAAACTAAGCAATGTGCTTCTTGATGTCATTCCATGCAGAATGATATCAAGAGATCCCGCTTTGATCTTTTTAACCTTATCTTTCAAAAGGTTTTTAAATTTTGACCATTCCACAAGAAATTAATTAGTGGCACAGGCATCCTTGCCTGTGTTTTAATTGATCACAGGCAAGGATGCCTGTGCCACAACTACTATTCTTTTTG
>JAIQZQ010000138.1 GCA_021777105.1 Candidatus Anammoxibacter sp. | reverse complement strand
GGGACAATACGAATGGTTGGAGTTGAAGGCAACACGGCTGAATACGAAATTATTGTAACAAGAGAAGGCGTTACATCCTCATTCATGCTTCTTTTTGCCAAGGATGATGACGGCAAATGGAAGATATTGAAGCATTGATATTCAGGTTGAAAGTTTAGCGTGAAGGACTGAAAATTATGAATGGCTTAAAATCGAAAAGCGCAATCTGTTTTATTGTAGTTCCTTTCCTTGTCATTTTTACAGGAATTCTTATTGCCCTAAACTTTGGAAACTGGATCATTTACCTTAAACCTGAATTTAAAGGCAAAGTAATAGACGCTGAAACCAGAGAGCCTATTGAAGGGGTTGTGGTGGTGGTTTCCTACCATAGAAAGCAGCTTGAGATACCGCATGGCACAAGTATGTTAAAAAACATACAAGAGGCGGTAACAAAAGAGGACGGCACGTTTGTTGTGCCTGCCTACACCTCCATATGCGGGCCTTTATCAATTAGTTTTCGTGTAAGATTCCTTATTTATAAACCTGGTTATGGGAGATTCCCGGGTCAAAAAGCCTATCCATTCGGATTGACCCTTACCGATAAAGAAACATTTTTTTCAAAAGAGACCGGCGGCAAAGGCGAGATCGTAATGTTGGTTAAACTTGAAGATACCGGGGAATATAACGACAAAAAGGTTCCTGTTGAATTTGGAATAGTTGAGTTGCAAAAGCTTAAAACTAAAGAGGAGAGGAATAAAGCTATACCTAGTGTTAGAAGCAGGAATAAAGGCGATTATAAAAAACAACGGAACCTGATAAAAGCGTTGCGTGAAGAGTATCAATATTTGTTTTCAAGAGACGCGAGTGATCTTTATAGCTGGGAATGATTTATACTGCTTAGATTAAATAATTTTAAACTTACGGAGGTGTAAAATGATAAGAAACGTTATACGTTTTTTTCAAATTTGTTTATTATTAATATTCATAATTAACAAAAGCTCGTTTGCCTTATCAGTAAAAACCCATGAAATATTAAACGAGCATATCGCAAATAATGGTTTTGACGATTTTAGTTTAAATGATTACCTTAATGACAACTTAGGTTTTTTAGATGGAGTTAAAGAACTTGTTAAAGGACGTGTTAGCGGAGTTGTTCTAACTAAGGAAGAAAATAAACCCGTTTTTGAATGGATTATGGATGGAGGCTTACATGAAGATAAACCAAGGCATGACATTATTCCATATATTGGACGCTCAATAAACCACTTTCATGACCCTCTTAATGATACAGGCTTAACTAAACTTCTTGGCATCTCGTCAACTATCTGGATGATGTTGCCTGTGAATGAGCAGGAAGTCTTTCTTTTTGAGTCTTTTTCCTGGTGGGATACCAGAGAGTATTTATACAATGCATTAACGTCGAAGTCATTAAGCTTCCGCGCTCACAATTTCTCGGCGATGTTTAGAGGACTGGGGCATTTGATGCATCTTGTTCAGGATGCGTCGGTGCCGTCGCACGCAAGGCTTGATGTCCATTATTTCAACGAATATGAGGGCTGGGTTGAAAGCCAAGAAGATAAGATATTAAGTTATAATAATAATAAACCCATACTTTTCAAGGGCGACGTTATCGAGAATCCTACATCATTTATAGACACAAATCAATATGACTACGATAATCCGGATCGTAACGTTGAATTAACGACAAGAATAGATATCGGTTTGTCGGAGTACACCAGCGCCAACTTCTTTAGCAACGACACAATAACTAATTCAGAATATCCTTATCCTCTAATATCGAATATAACTAAGACTGGGAGAAAAGAGTATACAGCCAATGGAATTTTTTATAGTGAAACGTTTGATAGGGAGTATTACGTTAAAAACAGCCACGGGGAGACTAATAAAGGCGCTGGCTATCTGCTGGCCGCTGTTGATTATTATGATTATTACAGAAAAAAAGCGAGCCTTAAACAAAAGGGTATAACGCCGGGTTTAGACAGCAATGTTTTCGAGGATTACGCAAAGTTATTAATTCCGCGCGCAATAGGGTACTCGGCTGGATTGCTTAAACATTTTTTTAGGGGATCTCTTGATTTTGAGCATGAGGTTGATTCCGGGAGCATTACCATAACAAACAAGTCCGATAAAGACGGAATGAATGGCGTCTTTACCCTATATTATGACGCTGATGATGGAACGCGCCAACCTGTTGAGGGCGGTTCATGGACTTTGTCATTGGGGGCCGGTAGCGCAAGCAACGCTTTAAATTTTACGGAACCGACGAATATTGACGACAGCAAGCGGTTTATACTTGTATTTAAGGGGCAATTAGGCAACGAACCTGATGCCGTTGTCGGCAAAGTCATCAGTTCTACATGGCAAAAAGCCGTTTATGAAGGGTTTGAGTACTTTGTAACAAGCAGTAACAGCGCAGAATGGGCGCCTGGATGCCAAGCCATTTGCGAAACATTGTATCCCACTTCCACGGATTCAAGAATTGACACTTGCAATTCAGACGCCGCGTTTTTCTCTTTCGGTTGTATGCAGGGTGTAGTGCCCGACGTTGTTGACGTTAACTCAAACACTATTAATTATGGAAGCGGAGTTTGCCAAAACATAGGCGGATGCTCAACTTCCAACACCTGGCAAAACAATGTTTGGACTTGTTCTTGCAGTTTTGGGCCGGCGTTAACTCCTTAATAAGCTGTGTTAACTAATTTCTTTTTGCGCAATATGGTTGAATTATAATGTGATTCGTTTTGACGAGTTTGCAAACGGAAAGATATTCTTTCCGAATGAATGATAATTTGTTAAATAAATTTTGTTTTATTGAAAGGAGTAAAAATGAATACTGTTCACAAACCGCGTTTATTAGTTGTTTTAAAGATTGCGCTTCTCTCGCTGGTTATAATGATCTTATCGTATAACGGCCAAAGCAACGCAAAAGAGGCAGATCCCGTTAAGCTCAATGCGGCTAAAAACAAAGCTGCTAAAAAAACAGAAACTAGACGCACGGCATTAATGATCGTAAATTCAACGAGTGATCAGATAGACGCCGCGGTAGTATTAGCCGATCTTGGAGGCGCCTGCGGCCCTAATAATCCGCCTGTAACCGCTAACCAGCTTGAAAGCCTCGGCTTCTGTTCAAATGTAATAAATTCCGCAAATCCTCCCTATGCCGGCAAGTGTATGCTGACAATCGGCGCAAAATCATTTGTAGCTTTTCCTGATATACCCGGCGCCTGCATAAGCGGAAACGTGACATTCGGAGATTACCCGGGTTGCCCTAACGATTCATACCCTGAAGGATTCACCACCGGCGAGTTTACGCTTAACACTGATGGCGGGCTGGAAGTTGTAGATATAAGCCTAGTGAATGGACACAATAATAATGTCTCTATTTCCATGTACGGCGGAGGCGAGTGGAGTTACGGCAAAGGCGCCGGAACACCGATTAGTCTCATTGTGTCAAAACCATCGGGTGAAAACATAGGCAATCCCGGCGTTTATCCTGAAGGTTGCTCGGATTGTGTTGAGCCGGTTGGCGATGTTGTATGCCCTGATTTCAATCTGTACCCTGATTGCCAAACAGACCGAATATGCGATGTTTACCGCTCGGCGGCAAATAGTGGAGGAACCGTTACCGTCAGTTATATGGGCAAGTAGTGCAAGCGCCTCAATTTGTTTGCAAACCTTAACAGCCTGTTATGGTTTGCAAAATTGGGCGATTTTTAGTGTTTTATAGTCAAACAAATCAGGGTTTCGAAAAATAAGCATTGCTCCAGCCCGCGCAAATTTTGAAAACCACATGCTTTTGAGTATAATAGCGGCGCGCGGCGTCATGCCGGCCCCGCTATTAATCATATCTCGGTCGGTTTTAAAATATTTGAAATATTCATTTCACAATAGTTTAAAAGCTTATAATAAAAAAAAGCGCAAATTAGTATCCTGGAAGTTAAATTGTGACAATACCATGACTTTTATACATACGGTTAGTATTTAGTATATTGGTAACTTATACGAAATACCGGGAGATAAAGAAATGCGCCTCATTTTACCGTGTTCATTTTATTTTGTCTTTATTGTTATAACAGGCTATTTAATTTGGTTAAAACCGAAAACAAAACTAGGTAAGACATTAATAGCGATCTTCGCATTTTTATGTTTCGCAAACATTATAGTGTTATGGCTTGTCTACGACAACAATACGTCTTTTGGTAACGGAATGCTGCTTGCGCTTGTATCATTTATCACTATAACGTTTGCCATTTCGGCTATTCTTATTATATTGTCACTCGTCTGCTTGCATCGTGAAGAGGTTTTCTTCAAGATTTTAAGCTTTACCGGCTCCGTAATTCTATTGTCTGAAATCCTCATTTTAGCGGGACAAAACTAACGATCTTATCATAAATGTAGGGTTGTTTCAATCGCGGCCAAAGCAGTGGCTAAGGGATGATTTAAATCTCCGGGGAATATTTTTGGCGCGCGCCCATCAAATATCCTGCCTAACAGTATTTGGGGCTGTTACTGATGTTTTCAATTGTTTCTTGCAAAACAAGACGCAATACAGTTGAAAATCGGCTGGTAAAAGAACAAATTAAAAAAAACGGCGGTCTATAGAGCTTTCTGTATTAAATACTTGAATTTTAACTATTACAGTCTAAGATTAAAACATAAAACCATTTTTACCGTACCGTATTGTGGCTCCGGCTTTTTAGCATATTTGACGTTAAGTAAACAGTTTACTAAAAATGCGCCGGATCTATTTAGTATGTTTTTTGTAATTAAATAATAAAATGAAGATAATAGACCTGATTATGGCAGGCATTGGCGCGGTTCTTTATGCGTCATTATATTTGGGAACCCGTTCAATGTTAGGTTCTCCTGTTTTATTTTTCCCTTTTATATCATCGCCTCTGATTATATACCCTTTAATCCTTTTTTGGGCTTTAACGGTTACGGAAATTATAATTGTAAAGAAGTTTTCTATTGGATTTGCGCTGAAAATAGTCGTAACCGCTTTAATTGTCTTTGCCGTCTTCTACGTGGCTAATAAATTATTTACCATGCATACGTATGAAACAGAGTTTGTGTTTATGTACAATCCGATTATGGTTTCAATTTTATTTGTAATTTACAAGGTTCCAAAATACAGTTATTTGCTCATAATGTTATCTATGGTAGCCGGCTGTATTGTAATAGTTGCTATGCTTGGCGTTTTTTACCAGGGCGGAGGCGAACTGGAGATTCTTGTACTGTTTGGTTTTTCCGTTATGGGATGCGTTGTAGGTTGTGTTGCAGGTCTATTAAAAGAACTGTTTATTCGTTTGAAAGCTAAGTACACCGAGCAAAAATCAAAAATAGAATAATTTAATGATGGCTGGAAGCTGTATTCCTGTAATATTGATTTTGACGCATTCATGCCGTATTTGCCTCCATACTTGCTAAAGGAAATACAGGATAGGCTGATTATGATTACTCAACTTTTTTTTAGGCAATTTTTAAGCGAGTTATAAGATTGAAAAACAGGTCTAAACTTCTTTTATTTAAAGCATTATCAATCTCATTGTTGAGTCTTGCGATGGTTCTGATAATTTTATTTATTCTAACAGGATATTCGCCTTTTCGAAATGAATTTGACAAAGTTAAAAAAAATATTGGAAGACCAATTAAAGAATTGCAGGAGAATGATAAGTTAAAAAGATATAAACAACATACAGGCGGCAGATGGTATTTTGAAGAACCTGGAGGACACAAACATGTTTTGAATGTTGTAGACGATATTATGACCGGCATTGAATATACAACTCTTTATTTAACCCGGTTGGATTTGGATGAGGCTAAAAGTAATATTGGAAAGCCAATAAAACAATTGCAGGAGAATGACCAGCTAAAAAGATATAAGGAATATGGAAATGAAGAGTGGTATTTTGAAACTTTGAACGGATTCAAATACCAATTGTATGTTGAAAACGGAATTCTTACCAAGTTTGGCAATACTTATTCTACTTCATTATTGCACATAGAACTGCATAAACTCTATAAAAATATTGGAAAGCCAATAAAACAGTTGCAGGAAAATGACAAGTTAAAAAGATATAAGGAATATGCAAAAGGATGGTGGTATTTTGACGATTCGGAGGGGTATGAATATCAATTGCTTGTTAAAAACGGGATTCTTACTAAAATTGGGTGCGCGTCACAAGACTTTAGTCCAAAAGAAATAAGTAAAGTAATCAAAAATGTTGGAAAGCCAATAAAACAGCTGCAGGAGAATGACAAATTAAAAAGATATAAAGAATATTCAAATGATTGGTGGTATTTTGAATATTCTAATGGTTTAATATTGCTATTGTATGTTAAAGACGGGATTTTGGCTGGATTTGGAGAAAGAATAAGATATGAGCTCCTAAGTGAAATTGGCGAAATTTACAAAAATATTGGAAAGCCAATAAAACTATTGCTGGAAAGTGACTTGCAAAAAGGATTTAAATATAATTCACAAGGACGCCTGCTATATAAAGATTCGAGAGGATACTCACATCCATTGGATATTGTAGATGGGGTTCTAATTGGAGTTGGGCGCGCCCATAGTGGTTGCGTATGGAGCTTTTCGAATCTCTATAATAAATCGCAATTAAAACCAAATTAGACCGGAGAAAAGGGGAAACTTTAGGGGGCCTATTAGAAGTCTCATGTCAAGTATAAAGAGCTCTCCTGATCCAAAAAACAAGTATATTTCTCTTTCTACTTCAAAGGCAAATGATATGAGCATTAAGATTGTTCGTTGGAGCAAGAAGTCTTGTTATCATAGGATAGAGCTGTTTTTTATCATTAGTCTTTTCATTCTCGCCGTCAATCCTTCAGTCGCTATCGCGTGGCAGAGTTGTTGATAAACAAACAGGTCAACCAATTGAAGGCGCAGTAATAGTAAGATCATGGAACAGGGAGTCCGTGACGGTTGGAGGCATGGTCGGTAGTTTGATGGCTGTCAAGGAAGCGCTTTCAGACAGAAACGGCAAATTTAGAATCCCTAGGAAGATTTATTTTTCTATACCGCTATTGGCTCATGTTGTTGAGAATAAACCAATTGCATTTAAGCCTGGATATGAGTTCTTGATACTAGATAAAAAAGTATCGGAAGTTCGTCTAGAAAAGGTCCCAACCCTGCTTAAATTTAGAAAAGAAGAATGTGCCAGGGCTTATGCTATGACTCCTAGGGCTTGTCTAAATTATAAAGTCGATGTGTCTGAACCAAAGGTGTTGCCGGCTCTAATAAGACGAGAACAGGAATTTATTGAAAGCCACTTGCCTGTAAAGAGCTTGAAGACCTCGCGCCGCAGTCGCGTTTCAAGTCCTACGGTAGAGCCACAAACAAGAATCAAGGATCCCGAAACTGTGGAACACTTGATAAATCAGCTCATGAGTGAGGATGGCAATGTTCGAAGGGGGGCTGCAGACGCTTTGGGAAAAATCCAAGATCCGAGGGCAATAGAACCTTTGCTTGCCGCGCTCAAAGACCCCTCAAGCCAGGTCAGAAAGAGAGTGGTTGAAGCCTTAGCAACAATGCATACCAAAAGGGTGATCAAGGCTTTGATTCAAGTTTGGAATGATGAGCTTAAGGACGTCAGACTAAGAGCTGCGGAGAGCTTGGCGGGAATTGGAGCTTCGGCTGTGGAACCACTAATTGATACATTGGGGCATAAGGATTCATATTTCCGGTGGCGAGCGGCCTGGGTATTAGGCAGGATCAAGGACCCAAAGGCTCTAAATCAGTTAACTCCGCGAATGATAATGTTCCGGTGGTGAGGTGGATTACGGTGGCGGCTTTGGGGGTGCTTAGAGACCACAGAGCAGTTGAGCCACTGACCAGCATACTGAATGATGGGGACTTGGGTATCAGGAGGAAGGCGCGACAATCACTCATCAAAATAATCGGAAAAGAATCTATGGAAGGCTTGCCACAAGATATCCCTGGAGTGTTTTATCCTGGATTATCTTGTGAAGATAAATTTCTAAGTAGTCCTCATGATATCGATGTTGATGATGAAGACAATGTTTATATTACAGATAGTTCTTTTCAAACAATATACAAGATCTCAAAAAATGGGGAACTGCTAAAGAAAAGCAAATATCATTTAGGTGGGGAGGATATAGAAATTGACAAAGAAAATGATTTATACTCATTTAATCGGAATAATACATTTAATCGGAATACATTATTTCGCACGAATAAATTTAGTCTCCTAAGCTCTCAAGTTACTCCTAAAAATGGGATAAATAAATCTTTTCCATCTCTGCCCGGGAATGCGGGGTTTACTGTTGGTCGAAGAAACGATTTATTTTTTACAAAAGGACGTAATTACCCACAACATACACACTTTATATTTAATTATAGCTTTGAGGGGAATTTGATAAGCGAACATGAGGTATCCTTTAAAAACATTTATCCAGATGCGGTAATTATTCAATTGATAGACCTCGCCTCTGATGCTGAAGGTTATATCTACGTCGTTTATTCATATTTTAATCCTTACAGGGATAAAGGGGAAGAAAGACGTGATTATTTTAACGGCATTTTGAAGTTTGGGGAAAATCTTAGCCAAATTTTCAACAAGAAATTGGATTTAGACGGCAAAGTAAGGGGGATAACTATAACCAAAAATGGAGATGTAATCATTTCTGAGAAACATGGTTTTTATGTTTTTGAAAAAAACATGAATTTAAAATATGAAGAAAAAGTGAATAGCGAAGAATTAGGAGAGGTTGATATAGCGAGGATTAAGACTGATAGAAGAGGAGACAATTTATATTTAATTGAAGGACGTTATGGCCGGATATTGAAATATGACCTGAGAAATAAATAATTATGCCCTTGATCCAGACAAGCCGAAAAAGAATCTATTTAATGTAAGAACAATAAAATATCAATAATTCATTAGATTTCCCTCTTTGGCAAAGAGGGAGTAAGGGAGATGCGGATAAAATATACCTATAGAAAAACTAGTAATTGTAAGCAAAAGCTTTCAAATTCCACCTAACACTTCTATGCTAAACTGTGAGACTAATTTGAAGCTCCAGCTTCCAGCCGCAATAAAATTAACGGAACGCGCCGTGCTTGCTATCAGCTTGAAGCTGGAGCTTCCTGTGCAATCCCGTCCCAAGCTGGAGTTTGGGAACGATTTGGTTGATTTTGAGTTTCCGCGTAGGCTCTATATTGTTAACTTATACGAAATACCGGGAGATAAAGAAATGCACCTCATTTTACCGTTTTCATTTTATTTTGCCTTTATTTTTATAACATGCTATTTAATTTGGTTAAAACCGAAAACAAAACTAGGTAAGACATTAATAGCGATCTTCATATTCTTATGTTTCGCAAACCCTTTTGAGTTATTTCTTGCCAACGACAACAATGGATCTTGTGGTAGCGGAATGCTGTTTGCGCTTGTATCATTTATCATTATAGCGTTTGCCATTTCGGCTATTCTTGTTATATTTTCACTCGTCTGCTTGCATCGTGAAGAGGGCTTTCTCAAAATTTTAGGCTTTATCGGCATCATAATACTATTAGCTGAAATCGCCGTATTAGGGAGCCCAAGCTATGTAGCTGCGCATAGTTAAATCAACCATATACACCAAAACATAATGATATTCTAATTGATTTGAAAACATTGTTTGTTTCAACAATACAAAAGGCTCGCATCGCAATCCCTTGATATTTGCGCAAATTAGCATATTTAACGCGCATATATAACACTACCACAATACTACTAAGATTATTACATCATATGAGCTTGATCTGAATGGAGACGCGTTATAGAGCAAACCGTTTCTGAATTTCAAATATTTCATATACATACCAGACGGCCGGCCTTTACCTTCCCACAGTTACAGCCGTTGACGATCAGGGCGGAAGATTTACATACACAACTGCCGTAAACGCCCTGTCGGAAGTTGAAATAGACGCCGTTTTTAAGGAGAAATGGGCCGGGCTTAAAACAGCGTTTATAAACAGCGATATTGAAGCTGTCGTTGCCAATTTTGCCGGCGTATATAAAGATGTGTATAGAGAACAATTCACGGAACTTGCCGGCATGCTGGAAACTATCGGCAATGAACTGGGGACAATACGAATGGTTGGAGTTGAAGGCAACACGGCTGAATACGAAATTATTGTAACAAGAGAAGGCGTTACATCCTCATTCATGCTTCTTTTTGCCAAGGATGATGACGGCAAATGGAAGATATTG
>JAIQZQ010000137.1 GCA_021777105.1 Candidatus Anammoxibacter sp. | reverse complement strand
AATACGTGCAAAACAAAAAGGCTCTTGCTTAATAATTACATTTAAATTTGTTCTTAACAATTATTTATAAAATATATAAATCCGAAACTTGCAGTTTCTTATTTCAATGACATTGGGGACGCGCCTACACTACATTATTTGCAAAATGAATTATTAAAAGGGCGTCAAATGGTTAGGGGAGTGTGGACGGTTTTATCCCCCTTTACCATTCGTTTTAATATAGGTTGCATGGGATTTACATATTGTAAACATATTGTTTCGGCATTATAATTTAAAATATCTAAACAGGAGAATATATTGTGCATGTTATCTCAAAACGGCCATTTAGCAATGCGGGGAATAAATATCCAAATAATCGAAACGCAATTATGGATGTTTATAATACTTTAAGGAAAGGCGTATTTGAAACGCCGGAAAAATTAAAAAATGCTTTTCCTTCATTAGATAATTTTAAACATAAAGATAGATGGTGGGTGTTTGATATTGGCGGCAATAATTTAAGATTGGTAGCCGCAATTCAATTTGCGCATCAAAGGCTTTATGTTAAAAGTATTTTAACCCATGCTGAATATGACAAATTTTGTAAAAAGTATATAAAGGGAGGTCGGTAATGTTAACTATTGAACCGAAATCGGTCACAAATTCATTTATTAAATTTGCGTCCCAGGCATCGCATATGCTTCATATTAATAGCGAAGAGGATTATGAATGCGCGTTAAAGTTTGTTGAGTATTTAATTGATGCTGCGGATGACACTGAAGATGACCCTAGAAATGATTTGATTTCGATTATTTCAAATGCAATAAATGAATATGAATCTAAACTGGATGATATTATAGAATTTGAAAATGCGTCTCAAAGCATTGATTCCGGTATTTCGATGTTAAGGCATCTTATTGATCAATATGGGTTAAAAATGTCTGATTTTGCAGACGACATAGGCTCTAAATCGCTTGTCTCTCTTATCCTTAGTGGAAAACGCGGTTTAACAAAAGAGCACATTGCCAACCTTTCTAAACGTTTTAGTGTGAGCCCTTCGCTTTTTTTTGAAGTTTGAATTTGCCGGTTAGTACAAGGCTCCTGACTTGAACTTTGCCGGCCTAATCTTTAATCGGCAAAGAATAAATTAACGAATACCGCTGAGCTTTTTTTCTGTTTTATTATAATCATAAACCAATGGAAATATTTTTGATCAATACGGAGTATTGTTAATGTCAGATGTGGTTCAAGTCTGGAGACTTGAACCAACCGGCTATGCCTGGTTCTTACTATTAAAGTAATTGATTGTGAAGTAGAAATTTGAGCCTTTGCCAATTTCAGATTCCGCCCACATCTTTCCGCCCATGTGTTTAATGATCTCTTTGCAGATGGGCAAGCCGAGTCCGGTGCCTTTGGGTCTGTCCACATCATTGTCGTCAACGATTTGTGTGAATTTATCAAACACTTTAAGGCATGAATCTTTGCTTAATCCTATGCCTGTGTCGCTGATGGTCACCTTAACCGCATTGCCCATGGCTTCAACGCGCAAAATGACTCTGCCTTGTTTTGTAAACTTAAGGGCATTGCTCATTAAGTTTGTAATTACCTGGAAGATTCGATCCGGGTCTCCTTTGATTGGTCTAACGGTTTTGGGCGCCTCAAAACTGACCTCTACCAGGTCGCTTTTTGGATAACCGGCAATTGCGGTGAGGGTTTTGCCGCAAATATCAAGTATGTCAACTTCTTTAATCTTCCATTGCATTTCGCCTGATTCCATTTTTGCTATATCCAACAGGTCGTTTATCAGGCGCGACAGTCTTGTGGCTTCTGAAATAACAATAGCCAGGCCGTCTTTAATATAGATTGATTTTTTTTCGGCTTTTTTGTCCGTTAACGGCACGGCTGGGAGAACAAATTTCTCGTAAGATTTTTGCGTGGCCATTGCAAAGCCAAGTATTGAGGTTAAGGGGGTTCGTAGTTCGTGTGAAACTGTTGAAACAAAGTTTGTTTTTACCTGTTCAAGTTCTGAAATCTTTTTGTAAGCTTTTTGCAAATCATCGTATGATTTTTGCAATGCGGTAATTGTCTCTGAAAGTTCATGCGTTCTTTTCTCAACTTCCATTTCAAGCATTGCCGTCATGTTATTAAAAGATCCCGCCAACCGTCCTATCTCATCGTTGGATTCAATTATTACACGCTGATCAAACCGGTTCTCATGGTAGATTCTATTCATCTGCTCAGTCACTTTTGTAATTGGTTTTGTAATGATCTTTTCCATGAAAATGGCGACAATGGTGGCAAAAATCATGCCGACTATTATACCGGCAAACTGGAGAAAGAAAATATCCTTGATATTCTTTGACACTATCTCTCTTGAGGCAAATGAAGCCATAAGGAAAACCGGTTTATCCATGTGGTGGTAAGCGCGAACCATCATATAATAATCTCTGTTTTTAATATTAATCTCTGTAAAGAGCTCTCCACCTTTAAACTGATTTATGATATGCAGAGGCAGCTCTTTTGCGCGGTCAAAATGCGCGCCGGCTATATGTTTGCCGGATAAAGAGAAAAGATCGCTTTTTAATGAAGTTTTGTTTGAGAAATTTAACATAAAATTGTTTGTTATTCGTTGCCTTAAAAGCGCCGCTCCAACAAGCTTCTCATTTGCTTTGCCGCCGTAATAAGATATGTCGTTAACCGGGAGAATGCCTGTGATGTTTAACTGGTTCCCGGTAACGGCAAGATGTATCTCTTTTTGGGCGGGGATTTTTAGACGTGTGGGCAGGTTTATCGCGGGTTTAGAGATCTTGCGCCACTCTTTTGAGAAACATTGCAAAAGCGCGGACCCGGCTGTGGGGGCATAATATTCTATTGAATTGTCAACGGGATTTGTTGAAACTGCAAAAATCTGCGATCTTGTGGCGTAAGTTTCTAAATTTGCCGGGTTATATATGGCGACAACGTCATATTCCTTGCCTTGTATAAGTTGCTGAAGCGCTGATATAGTTTCGCACTGAATTGTTCGTTTTAGTTCGGGCAGCGTATCCGTGATTTTATATAATGAGCGGGCGGATTCTACGATATTGCTTTTGTTGATATGTTCATTTATTGTCTTTTCCAGATTTGCGGACGCAAATCTAATCTCATTTTCCAATTGTTTTACATTAGAAATTAGCGTGTTTTTAATTAGCTGTTTCTGTTGCGAAATGGTTGTCCAAAGGACAAAAGCTCCGCCCAGAATAGTTACGCATAAAATTGGAACCAGCGCCTGAATCCATAGCTTTAATTTGAGAGTCATAATAGGGCTTTAAAAAATGCAACTATTCAGCGTGTTGTTGTTTGGCTATACACACCCCTAAATCCCCTCTTATAAGAGGGGACTTTGTGGAAATAAATCCTGTTTAATATTCCCTCTAAAAAGAGGGGTGGCTGCCTTGCAGACGGGGTGTGTAAATCACGCTTAATAGATGCTTAAAAAATCAATTTATTCGGGATAAGGAACGCCGATAACTCCTTTTACAAACCAGTCCATGCTTAACAACTCCTTATCAGTTGCTTTCATTCCTTTTTTGATACGGATGGTTCCTTCCTGATCTGATATTGGGCCTGTAAAAATTGAGAATTTATGCGAGATAATATCACTCTTCCTTTGCAGGGTTTTTTGCCTTACATCTTCCGGCACCATTGAGCCGAAAGGGGCAATATCCACAAGGCCCTTATCCAGTCCCCACCAGATATCTTCGCTTGTCCACTTGCCGGCCAGCGCCTTTTTGACTATATATTCATATAGGGCTTCCCAATGCCAGACGGAAGCCGTAAGGTGCGTGTTGGGCGCAAAAGAACTCATATCCAGACTGGAACCTATTGAATATATATTGCGTTTTTCCGCCTCAATTTGGCAAGTTGGCGAATCCTGTTGTTGCGCAATAACGTCTGCTCCCATATCAAACAGCTGGTTGGCCAACATTTTCTCTTTTGGCGGATCGTGCCAGCATTTTGACCATTTGACATTGACTTGCGCTTTAGGGTTTGATTCCAAAACCCCTAATGTAAATGCGTTAATTCCCATTATAACTTCAGCAATAGGATGAGCCGCAACATAACCTATAATGTTGCTTTTGGTCATTGCCCCGGCCACTATGCCCGTCAAATATCGGGCCTGATACATGCGACCATTATATGTGCCGACATTTTTTGACTGAAATGTGCCTGTACAGTGTATAAAGATTGTGTCGGGAAATGATGGGCCCACTTTAATAATTGAATCCATATATCCGTAACTTGTGGCAAAAATTAAATCGTAACTGTTTTTTGCCATATGGCGAAGCACTGATTCAACAATGGCGCCTTGATTAATAGAATCAACAAAGGTCGTTGTTACTCCGGGCATTTTGTCGATAAACCGGCGGGCCTGATCATGGGCGGAAGACCAACTTGCGTCATTAGCCGGCGATGTATAGATAAAACCAACTTTTAGCTCTTTAGCGTCTATTTCCTTAAATGTAAAAATAATAATAAAGAGAAATATGGCTAACAAATAACGTTGCCGGTAGTTTGATGGTAAATGTGTTTTCATTTTAAGTCCGATAGATCCAAATGGTTATGTTAAAAAGTCGGTTTTTTTGGAGTTAATTAACCGTGTTAATCTACAAAAGCGCAAGCTTGTTACAAGGCTCCAGCCTTGTAACACACTGTTCCCAGAGGCTCCGCTTCTTATCTAAGGCATTAAAGCCTGATGTATTATTCTCTTCAATTACAATGTTGCGGTAAAATTGTTGTCATGCTTTTAAACTAGAGGCAGAGCCTCTAAGGACACCGCGTTACAAGGCAGGTGCCTTGTAACGAGTAACACAGGAAATTGTGTGTTGTTTTAGTGACTAAAGTTAAGGTATTTTGTTTCATTTTAAAATAACCAACAACGCGCCGGGCGCTCTTGGGCTTGCCGGCTCTCTAACCTTCGCTGTCATACACCGTGATATATGGTAGATTTCTATATTGATTCTCATAATCAATTCCATAGCCGATGATAAACAGGTCTGGAATATCAAATCCAATATAATCAATGGGCGCTTCCACTTTGCGTCTATCTTTTTTGTCCAGAAGCGCGCATACTTTAATTGAATTCGGATTTTTTAACGAAATTTCCTTTACAAGGTAGTCAATGGTAATGCCTGTATCAACAATATCTTCTATGAGGAGCACGTCTTTGCCTTCAATTGTCTCTCTTATGTCGTAATGAATCTTTATATTGCCGGACGACTCTTTTTTCACATAACTTGAAGCTATAATAAAATCAACGGCAAGAGGCATGTTAATATGGCGTATAAGATCTGAGAAAAATACACACGCGCCTTTAAGAACGCCTATTGCAATCAGATCTTTATCCTTATAATCAATTGTTATCTGTTCCGCGAGCTGTTTGATCCTTGTTTTAATCTCTTCTTCAGTAAATAACGGTTTTTCCAGCATATTATTATTGTCCTTATTTTAAAGAAAATAGTGATTGTATCATTATCTTATAGATATTGTAGAAAAATCAATACCTCAATACTATAAGGGCTTGTAATGTGTTCTCATGTGTATTGCTATCGCCTAATTTATTGATCCAGAATTGCCACTCGGTACCTATAAATAGCCTGTCCGGCTTGTTGAACAAGGTCTTTCCCAAATCATAGCGAAATTGAGGCTGGCCGAAAAACCAGTCGCTTACTCTTGATCCAAATTCATTTTCGCGTTCGCCGATATACTCCATATGGCCTTCAATACTAAAACTATGAGAGCCTATATTAATCGGATAAGCCCAACTAACATCAACCATAAAACTATCATTTTCTTCCGGCGCTCCTCCTGAATCAATGCCGCTGCTTCTATCAAGATATGCGGTAAAAGTAGTATTCAGGAAGGCAAATCCGGGCGCGTTCCACGACAAGCGAAATCCAGGCAAATATTTAATGACTTTGGGATCGTCGGCAATATTAAGCCCCAATAACAATCCTATATCGCTAATTGGGCCAAATTTAAATGACCGTCCCGAGATTTTGCTGAAACTAAAATAAGAGTAAAGTTCGCCGTAATAGTCGCTGTCGTTAAAATTGTCGTCCTTTGAATCGCTTAAGAAATCGATAAAAACGAAATTGTCTCCATATTTCCATCCATCAGCATGCTGAATTGTGAAAATATGGGTGAATTCGTCGCCCCCGCCGGCAAATCCAGGGGTATCAATATTGCCGTATTGATAATGCAACTCTGTTGTCGCCCAATCAAAAATTTGCGATTGTGCGGCTCTGGGCATTGCGGCGTAAATCAGGATTGTAATAAGAGCAGTAAGCAGTAAAACTCTTATTTTCATGTGTTTTAAACATTTTGACATATAAGCTAAATTGAGGGATTTTAAATACCCCCTCCCCTAACCCCTCCAACAAGGGGAGGGTGGAATTGTCTTTTTAGACCTGTTTTGGGATAAATCACAAAGTTAAAAAGTTTCACCCAATTGCTGAAATATTTAAATTAAATATATACCTTTAATTCCCCCTCCATTGATGGGATGGGTTAGGGGGAGGGTGAAAAGAATCGATCAATTTAACCTATAAGATAATTAATGAGCTATAAATTATAATAAATAGGCCTGCAAAATTAGAGAGAAAAAGGAGAAAAAGGGTGATGTTCCGTTGAAATTGGGAATATTAAGGAGAAATTGTAGTATTTGAGAATCTTTTCTTTATATTTTGTTTAATTTGGACGATTGAAATGTGGATAAAACTGATGCGCTAAAGTGTTTGTGTTGTTTATGTGGAATCTAGAGCTTAAAAGGGGGGTGATTTGTATGCAGCTTAAACAGGCGCTGTTTAAGCTGCGCCGCGTAATTGTTACATGTATTTGGCGCATTGTTAACGCCCTTGAACCCGGCGTTTGCAATAGGAATGAGAGACTCAAATCAATTGCATGCCGGGGCGGCGGGTATTAAGCCAAGGGAATACCACTGCATTTTTAGCATTGCGGCGCATGCCGGGCATATGCCATGTGTTCTGTTTTGTGTGCGCGATGTGGCGGAATTGTCAACGCCTAAGGCTCTTAATGCCTGGGTTTCGCCTTTCCACCCTGCGGGCGTCTTTACTTTGTTGCACCATGCGCATTCAGAAATTAGATCAGCCATTGTCGTTATCCTCCCGAAAAAGACTTATTATTTGTAGGCTTAGAAGTAGAATAAGTATGCTGTTTAATATCGGCTGAATGGCGCATTTCTTTAGGCTGTATTTCAGAATGATCCCTATTTAAGGTTCAATCCAGACATGTTGAACCAACAAAGAGCTGTTTTTTATAGAATGGCTGAAAGCGCTTATTCTCTATATTTTTCATAGACAATAGGCGGATTTACCGCTAAAATGCCTCGCATGAGGGGTAAAATAGGCAAAATAATTAGATTCGTCAAAATTGAGGCTTTAACCACTTTGGTCGTCATTTTTATTATTGTATGCGCTGTAAACGCGCAAATGACAGGCGCTGAAACCGGGGTTGCAAATGAATTACCCGGCAACGGTCCCGAGGCATTGACGGCAATTGATTTGAATGATATCAACCACTTTTTTGATATTAATAAAATTGAAACCGATCCTTTAAAGCAAGGTTTGCAATTTCACGGATATCTAAAGGTTGGTTGGCCTGCGCATGGCCACAATGACGACGCTGAGGATGAGTCAACAAATGTGTTTGATCAGACGGAATTAATATTCTGGATCGGGGCGGACATTTTTGAAAACCTCGCTTTGGTCTCTGAGCTTGAGCTTGAGGATGGGTTTAGCGAGATTGAGTTTGAAACGATTGAGCTTAACTGGACAATTTTGCCGGACCTTGCCACTCTGAAAATAGGGAAATTTATTTACCCGTTCGGTATAGAGCGGTTTGTGGAAGACTCGCCTTCAAACAAACTTGCCACCAGGCCGTTGCCGTCCAGACGCATTATTCCCGGCACATACTCAGACAACGGGTTGCAACTATTTGGCGAACTGCCTGTTTTTTCAAAATCAGGGCTTAAATACGAGGTTGCGTTGACAACGGGTTTAGCCGGCGTTGGCGGCGACGGGGAGCAGGACTTTGAAGAGAATAATGATAGTAAAACAGTCGGCGGACGGCTTGGGTTTCGGTTTTTCCCGGGTTTTGAGGTTGGGGCGTCATATTCAACAGGGGAGTACGACGATGACGAACGGTTGCGCCTGGATTTTGTCGGGCTGGATCTTGCGTTTAAAAAAGCCGGCTTTGAGTTTCGAGCTGAATATATCCGCGGCAATGTTGAGGCTGAAAAAGATAAGTCAAGTTATAATCGAGAAGGCTACTATGGGCAGATATCATATAAATATAACACAAATTTTAACTATTTCAGCTTTATTGAAGGCACGGCGCGTCTGGATTCCGTTGACCCTAACGATATTGAGACGAACGAATCAGACTCAAATAGAATATCATTCGGTGTAAAGACCTCGCCTATTAATCATCTTTTATTAAAACTTGAATATACATTTGAGAATGAAGCCAAAGAGAGCAGGGAGAAAAACCTTCTTTTGCAGACAATTTTTATGTGGTAAATGTTTGGCGTTATTTACATGGCTTATACACACCCCTAAATCCCCTCTTTTTAGAGGGGACTTCTATGTCCAAAAAATTCGTTTTTATCCACTCTAAAAAGAGGGGTGGCTGCGCGGCAGACGGGGTGTGTAAATCAAAAAAGATGGAAATTTAATGAATTTAAAATGTTTTATATGGATCGTTCTCAGAATAGATACGTTCGTTTTATGATTCCGGCGATCATAATGATATTATGCTTTGTGTCGCGTTTAATGTGCGCGGGGCATAGCCTTGAAGGGTGGGATGATGTTGATTTTGCCCTGGCGTTGTATGATTATGATTTGACTGCATACCAGCCGCATTTCCCGGGCTATTTCCTGTATGTCGCGGTAGCCAGGGGGTGTTTGGCTCTGTTGGGCGATGATATTGCGGCGTTGATTTTGCCGAACATAGTGTTTGGAAGCTGCGCTGTCATCCCAATCTATTTTTTAGCGGAGAAGATGTTTTCAAGGCCGGCGGCGATACTTGCTTCACTCCTTTATGTTATCAATCCACTTTGCTGGTTGCAATGTGAAAGGCCTTTGCCTGACGTATCCTCAATGTTTTTTGCGCTTTTGGCATTGCAATTCGGCTATTTCTCCATAAAAGAGAGCGGGCGTTCAACACGGCGGGCGGTATTTGCCGGTTGGGCCATGGGCGCGGCGCTTGGTTTTAAGCCTTCATATTTTTCATTTATGGCGACCTGGCTTGCTATACTTTGGATGATGTTTCAGAATGCGCCCTTAAACAGGCGAAAACGGCAAATCTTGTACAGTGTTGGAGCTTTTATTGCGGCGATATGTTTTTGGCTTGTTCCGATGTTGTGGGTTACAGGTTTTGCCGCCTTTTTTGTTGAAGGCTATAATTTTACAGCCGGCCATTTTACAGATTGGGGCGGGTCGACCGCAACGGAGACTGATGTTGTTTGGCGCGCAAAAGAGTTTTACCAAAATCTTTTCGCAAACGGCCTGGGCGCGTGGAGTCCGGGGGCCGGATTTCTAACCCTGGCTTCTTCATTGGCGGTTGGCGCCGTCATATTTTTGGATATGCCGCTGTTTTCCTATATTGCGTCAAAATTTCAGAAAGAACGCCCTGCTATTTTTGATGCGCAAAATGCGCCTGCCGCTACAAAACGCAAACGTCTTTCCAGGCAGGACACTGTTTTTTTAATAGCCGCTGTCTTGCCATATCTGATCTGGCTCTTTTTAGGGCAAAATCTTTCAAACGCAAGGCACGCTCTTCCGTTAACGCCGATTTTGCTTATTTTGATTTCAGCATGCGTGGTTAACATAAAAGCCCGGGTTATTTCTTTCCAAGCCATTAGATTAATTGCCTGCGGCTTGATAATTATAAATTTTTCGGTTTTGTCGTTTAACCTGATCTCGGAATTCAAAAGCTCATTGCCGCCGCATTTGAGGCTCATTAATTACGTAAAGAACAACGCAGATATTAACAAAACCCGTGTTTATTGCATGGAAACAAAACGATTGTTTGATTATTACGCGCCTGAATGGGACGCCAGAAGGGTTAGAAATCTTGTTGACCTTGAATACGACCTTCAATCGTCCGCCACAATGCCCGAATTAACTCTTTGCGTCTCTGAAATAGAGGGATTAGATAAATTTAAAGGCAATATCACTATTTTAGGCGTATTTGAGCATGATAAACGCCTAAACAACTCTCGCCGGACATTGAGTTTATGCAAAATTGAGCCGGTTTTTGACCGGGATGTGTCAATTGCTCATAATCATAAACAGTGAAAAAGCCGCACGCCGGCGCGGCGAAATTTTTAGGCAAACCGACGGTTTTGCCGATGTTGAATTCGCTTGTGGATGGAGCCCTCATAATACGCCTCTATTTTGATTTAAACGCGCCTGCGGTTGCATGCCGATTTAGGGCTCAACCAAAAATAACTTGTGGTTTTTCACTATCATCTTCAGGCCGACTTTGCCCAACCTTCAATCGCCGAATCCTCAACGCAGCTTTGGCTGCGCATCCGGTTCGACTCAATCAGATTGAACGAATTCAACCTAAATCTAAAAGCGAAAAACCACAAGTTATTTCCGGTCGAGCCCTTATCGCGTTTTAGCTTGACTTTTAACCCTGTAACCGTATAATTTCCAAGATATTGTAATAAACTTAGACATCTCTATTCTTAACAATAATTTATCCCCTCAGGGGATAATTAGCGCTAGAGCAGACAATCTGCTCAGTATTCATTTATGCATCCATTAGATTATTTTTTAGGTTTCATGTCCATGGATATGGGCATTGATCTTGGCACGGCAAACACGCTGGTTTATGTTGTGGGCGAGGGTGTGGTATTAAATGAGCCTACGGTTGTGGCTGTAAAACCAGGGACAAACACGGTATTGTTAAACGGTCAGGCAGTTGGGGCCAACGCAAAAGCAATGTTGGAAAAAGCCCCTGATAATGTTTCTGTTATACGTCCCCTCAAAGACGGCGTTATAGCTGATTTTGACATAACCGAAGCAATGCTCAGGCATTTTATCCTAAAGGTGCATAAACGCAAATGGGGCATAAGGCCAAGGGTGATCATCGCTATACCGTCGGGCATTACCACCGTTGAAAAACGCGCGGTTGTAAACTCCGCCGAGCGCGCCGGCGCGCGTGAAGTTTATTTAATATCCGAGCCTAAATCCGCCGCAATCGGAGTGGGCCTGCCCGTGGGCGAGCCTGTGGCCAGCATGATTGTTGACATAGGCGGGGGCACAACGGAAGTTGCCGTTATTTCCCTGGGCGACATTTTTACTCACGAAAGCCTGCGAACCGCCGGCGACGAGATAGACAACTCAATCGTCCAGTACATTAAACGCACATACAACCTTGACATTGGCTACCGCACCGCTGAAAGAATTAAGATGCAAATAGGCTCCGCTTACCCTTTAAAAGAGGAGCTGACTATGGAAGTTAAAGGCCGGGACGCTATTGCAGGATTGCCAAGAGCCACCACTATAAGCTCTGAAGAGATAAGGGAGGCTATCAAAGGGCCTATTAGCGCAATTGTGACCGCTGTTAAATCAACCCTTGAACGTACCGGGCCTGAACTCTCGTCGGATTTGATTGAATCAGGCATGGTTATGGTTGGCGGGGGAAGCCAAATACGCAGGATAGATAAACTTATTTCAGAAGAGACCGGCTTGCCCGTTACCGTCGCCGAGAACGCAATGACGGCTGTTGTAAAGGGAACAGGTTACCTTTTGGAGAATCTCGAGATGTATAAAGATGTCTTAAGGGATGAAGAACTCCAGGTTTAAATCAAAAACTCAATCAAAAAAATCGACGTATTTTATTGCGTCAATCTCCCTTGCGGTTTTTCTGCTAATCGCCTTGCCGACCGGACTGTCCGACCGAGCAAAACAGGCCGCTGCGCTGCCTGTGGCCCCCGCGCAGAAAGCCGCCTTTTTTGCCGCAAACAACATATCTTCGTTTTTCAGCCGCCTCTTTTCTTCGGAAAAAGCCGGAAAAGAGACCCAAAAACTTGAACAGGATATCTTTAGCCTCAAAAATACGGTTATTAAACAGGCTGATATCATCTTTAAACTGAAAAACGAGCTTAAAAGCCTGGCTGAATTCCATGAGCAAAAGTTTGCGGGACAAAAACCTGTAATCGCCAACATTATTGGGTACGACACTGTTGCGTTGCGCAAAAGCATAACCATAAACGCAGGCGCAAAACAGAATATAGAGGTAAACGATGTTGTCGTATACGGCAACGCATTGATTGGAAGGATATCCGTCGTTTCAACGCTAACAAGCCGCGCGCAGCTAATAACAGATCCCGCTATCAGAATACCCGCCAGAGTTCTGGAAACCAGAGAACAGGGCATTGTTAAGGGATCGTCCGGTCCGGAATGCTCATTGGTCTACGTCCCGGACACTGCCGCAGCAAAAGAGAATGATAGGGTCGTCACTTCAGGTGTCGGAGGCATATATCCCGGCTCAATATTTATCGGATCAATTACAAAAAGCCTGAAGATCGACGGCGAGCTTTTCCTTGATATATCATTAAAGCCGGCTGTGGACGTGTCGCGGATTGAGTCTGTCCAGATTGTTAAACAGATAAAGATAAAGGCCGGCGATTAGAGCTCTATTATACTCGCGCCTATAGGTTGGAAAATTATGTCAATAACATTAATATTTGTTTTGTTTATCTCCACAATATGCCAGACGTCAATACTGCCATGCATGTCTGTTTATGGCGCAAGCCCTGACTTCTTTCTAATATTTGTCGTTTTTTTCTCGTTGAATGCGGACATAAAAAAGGCATCGTTTGTAAATTTACTAACCGGTATTACAAAAGACCTGTTCTCCGAAGGCAAGTTCGGCCTTAGCTCTGTGCTGTTTATCATTACAGGATACATCCTCGGCAATATGAGGGAACACATTTTTAAGGAACATACAACCACTCAGATATTTATTGTATTCCTTGTCGTCCTTGCTTATAATTTTACCTCGCTGTTTTGCGTGTTTGTCTCGACAAGAAGCGTGGATCTACTCTCAGCGGCGCAACAGTCGCTTTATGTCTCAATTTACACGGCAATATTTTCACCCCTCCTGTTTGCAGTATTTAAAAGGTTGCGTTCCGGCCTGGGTTTGAGCAGGTTAATGGCTTTTGAGAAAAAGTAGATTGATTATAAATGTATTAGCATAATTTTATTTAATTGGAGGCTCTAAATGAACGGAATTAAAAGAAGGGGATTGCAATATATCTGCCTGATAGTTTTATCGGCGTTGCTCATATTGCATATGCCCGCGCGCGCCGAGGGTGTTGATCCTGAAGTCGCGGAAGATGATAGTTATATAACAGCTACGGATACCGATTCTGAAGCTTCAGATGATTTTAGCCCAATAATCGATACGGATACTGACACAGAGCCTGAAGGGGATTTTAGTCCAATAATCGATACTGAAACTGAAGCCCCAGATGATTTTAGTCCTATAATTGATAGGGATACAGATACGGAAACTGAAGCCCCAGCTCCAGATGATTTTAGTCCTATAATTGATATGGATTCAGATACGGAAACTGAAGCTCCAGCCCCAGATGATTTTAGTCCTATAATTGATACGAATTCAGATACGGAAACTGAAGCTCCAGCTCCAGATGATTTTAGTCCTATAATTGATACGGATACAGCCCCTGTAATCGCTGATGATTTTAGTCAGGTAATTAAAGCTGATACCGATCCTGCGGCCGTAGATGATTATAGCCATGCAATTGCGGAAGATTTCGGATCGATCGTTGCCGCAGGTATTAATCCGGTCGTTAACGTGACAATTTTGCAGATAAATGATGTTTATGAAATATCCCCTGTAAGCGGCGGCAAACAGGGCGGCCTTGCGCGTCTTGCAACATTGATAAAGTATGAGAAAAGCATAAACCCAAACGCTTATACCATACTGGCCGGCGACCTTTTCAGCCCGTCCGCCCTCGGCACGGCCCCGTATAAAGACGGCCGGCTTAACGGGCGTCAGATTGTTGATGTGATGAACCATATCGGGCTTGATTACGCCACATTCGGCAACCACGAATTTGATTTAAAGGAAGGCCCGTTTCTTGAGCGGCTTAATGAGTCGAAGTTTACCTGGTTTTCAAGCAATGTGTTTGACGCCGATTCAATACCTTTCCCCGGTGTTTTGGACACCGTGGTGTTTGATGTAATCAGGGACAAGGAGAACTGGGTAAGGATAGGACTTATCGGCGTTACTTTGCGAAGCAATCCGAAACCGTATGTTGTTTATATTGATCCCATTGAAACAGTTAAGCTTAAAGCCGCCGACCTGAGAGATAAAGTGGATATTCTGATCGCTGTAACCCATCTTGATTTAAAAGATGATATTCGCCTGGCCGGTGAAGTTCCCGAGCTTGACCTTATCCTCGGCGGGCACGAACATGAAAATATGCAAGTGTGGCGCGGCCCGGATTTTACGCCTATATATAAAGCCGACGCTAACGCTCGCACTGTTTACGCTCATGATTTAACATTTAATACAAAGACGAGAAAACTTGATATACAATCAAGGCTCGAATTTATAAATGATGAAATCCCAGACGACGCCGACGCCGCGAAAATAATCAACGAATGGACTGAGAAAGGTTATGCAGGGTTTAAAAATGATGGATTTGATCCCGCCAATATTGTCGCCAAAGTTACAGACGCTTTGGACGGCCTTGAGGCTGCCGTGCGCAGCCGGCCTACAAATCTGACCGACCTGGTCGTGAAATCAATGTTAAACGTGTACCCGGAAGCTGATCTGGCGTTTTTCAATGGAGGTTCAATAAGGCTGGACGACACGCTTCCCCCAGGCGATGTCAGCGAGTACGACGTCCTGCGCATATTCCCCTTTGGCGGAGATGTTGTCTCCGCCCAGATTGACGGCGCAACCCTTAAACGCGTTCTTGATCAAGGTCTTGCAAACCAGGGAAAAGGCGGGTACCTGCAAACAAGCGTCACGCAACAAGGCGCTGAATGGATTATAAAAGGCGAACCCCTGCTTCCAAAAAGCATATACCTTGTCGCCCTAAACGACTTCCTGCTGACCGGCAAGGAGACAGGACTGGATTATCTAAAAGAACTTAAGGCAATAAACCTGAAAAATAAACTTGACGTGCGCAAAGCTTTGATTAAACAGTTGCAAATAACTTATGGAGCTGTAGGCGCAGAGAGCAGAGTGATGCAGGACGGCGAATATCCATGATTCGTTTTATTGTTATGCGTTGATTATTTCATTTAAACCTTCAATAATTATTTCTAATTCTTCTGAAGAAATAGAGCCTATCTTCTTGCCGATACGTTAAGTTGAAAGCTGCCTGATTTGGATTATTTTCACCCATGACTGTTTTGGTAAACGGGTTGATTTAATTTCAGAAGTCAACTGGAAACCCGCGTGTTGCATTTGGCTTGTAATGGCCATTGCGATTACTGTTCCTGACCGTTGGTTGGAAATATCCTGGCTGATTATAAGGACAGGCCGCAGGCCTGCTTGCTCTCGCCCGCGAACCGGATTTAAATCCGCCTCATCGGACATCGCCTCTCAATATTCCGGCCATTCGTCTATTTTCCCTGAAAGCCCTTCCTCAGCTAATGATTTTTCAAAATCAGGATTTAACTTAGCGCACTCTTTGGCTAACCTGTTTTTATCAAGTTTTTTTAGTTTTTCCTCTAAAGCTTCTTCAAAAGCCCTACTGCGACTGGGAAAAATGTGTTGACTCACAAGCTGGTCAACCCGCGCAAGTATATGTGGGTTAACTGTAACAGCAACTTTATTTCTATTCATAGTGTTCCTCATGAGTATGATAATATGTCATACCTGGAAAATAATCAATGGCGAATTATCCCCTCAGGGGATAATTCTTACTAGAGCAGACCATCTGCTCTGTTTTCATTTATGCCCTTGTTTTTAGTCCGCGTAAATCCGTCAAATCCGTGTCAACCGCGTTCTATTGCTTTTTGCTTTTCAGCTTTTTCCTACTGCCAACGGCTCTTTGCCATAAGCCAATTGTTTTTTTTATAAATTTAGTGTAGGATAATTAGCTATTACATTTAACTAAAGAAGGGTAAGCGCGATTTTATTCGATTTTTACGCAAATAGTTTTTTTTATCTAAAAGGAGGTTTGTAAATGAGGAAATTGATATGTTTGGCAATAGTCTTAACGTTTCTAATAAGTTATAAACATGCGGCAGCGTTGGACGTGGATGTTAATCTTGAAAAAATGGCCATTGCCGCCGGCAAGATATTCTCCGGCAAGTGCAGGGATGTTAAAAAAGGTTTTCACCCGCAATATAAAAATGTAAAGGTCACGTTTGTGGAGTTTGATCTGTTTGATTCTATAAAAGGAGCTTCCGGGCCTACCATTAAATTTATGCAATTCGGGCATGGCCATCAAATGCCTTACGCCTCAAAATTTAGAACAGGTGAAGAGGCGTTGATATTCATCTACCCAAAAAGCCAATACGGTTTTACAAGCGCGGTTGGTGGAAATCAGGGCAAGTTTTCGATAACCAGGGACAAAGACACCGGCAAACCGGCATTTGTAAATGCGTTTAACCAAAACTCTCTTTTTAAAGGCATGGATTCTAAAGATATTGGAGATGTTAATTTGTCAGGCAATATAAACTACGAAGTTTTTCTGCGCGCAGTCAGGTCAATAATAGAAAAACACGAAAAAGGGGGGGGGAAATAGATGAATAGATATTTGATATTTTCGCTAATTGCCGTTGTATTTATTTTGTCCAATATTCTTGCCGTGGAAGCCGGCGGGCCTCTTGTGGTGAATAAAAATGGCGAGTTTGTGCTATGGGACGCTAACAAAACCGTGACATTTAATTCTGATCAAGGCTCTTTGGGGCTGCTTTCAAACGCCGAGGCCGTCCAGATAACTCAGGAGTTGTTTAGCGTGTGGGATAACGTGCCTACTTCATCAATAACGTTTCAACAGGGTGAGCAACTTTCCAAAGATATTACAGGCTCGAATATTATGGATTTTTTAAACGACTTAAACGGCGAACTAAGCCCGATTATCTTTGACGACGACGGCTCCATTACAGACGCGCTTAATGGAAGGGGCGCAAGCGATCAGGTTATAGGTTTTGCCGGTCCCAATTTCATCTCTTTTTCAAGACTCGGGGTTATGAACGAAATCGTAGCCGGCTGGGCGGTGATGAACGGCAAATTTTTTGACGGTAAAAATAATCCGGGAGAGTTGTCTCTTGTTGATTTTAGAGGCACATTTGCCCATGAATTCGGCCATTTTATAGGTCTGGGCCATACCCAGATTAATTTGGAGCATTCTTATAGCAACGATCCGACGGACGTGCCGTTAATGTTTCCCATTGCGCTGGACGGCATGGGCGAGACCTTACAGGTTGACGATGTTGCCGCTGTCTCAACTATGTACCCATCCGCGTCGTTCGAAGGAACCACGGCTAATCTTAGCGGAAAGGTTTTCCTTGCGGACGGTTCAACTCAATTTCAAGGAGCAAACGTAATTGCCCGCAATGTTGTTGATCCTAAAACTCTGGCCTATTCATCGGTTTCCGGTTTTCTGCATCGCGATACCTCTGATCCGTCGGCCGGAGGGGCAAGCGATGATCAATTGGTCGGGTTTTACGAGATACGCGGTTTGCCGCCAGGGAATTATATTGTTTCAATAGAGCAGGTTGATCTCTCTTTCTCGGAAGGATCAGGGGTAGGCGCTTTGTTAAACGCCGAACCTTTTCCCGGCATTCCTGAATTTTACAATCCCGGCGAAACAAATAGCGACACAGGGGAATGCGCCGGTGTTTTGAATGTTATTGCAAACAAAAATGTTGAAGGCGTTGATTTTGTCATAAATTCGACCGGCTCTTCGGGGGCAGCTGTAAATGAAAGCGAACCGAACGATAGTTTCAGCGAGCCGCAATCAGTCTCAACATCCGCCGTTATTTCAGGCTCTATCGCAAAAGGCGATAGCGGCGGGCCGAAATTGTCGTTTGCCAACGGTTCAACCGATGTGTTTGAAGATGTATATTCAATACAAATAAACCCTGATCAATGGTTGACATTATCATTGACGTCTCAAAGCGCCGCCTCGGAATTTGATATGCTTCTGGTTTCTGAAGACACAACTCTAATTATAAACCCATTTACAACCCCGGACGGCGCGGTTGAAATATTGGGCCCTATGTTGCTTGAGCCCGGCAATTATTTCGTGGCAGTATCCCTTGTTGACGGTATTCTTAATCCGTCGGGAGATTATACACTTGAGATCGCAGGCGCTTGCGTTGGAGACAACGCGCCGGTAGCCACGCCGGAACCTACGTCGCCGTCAACGCCGCCGTCTCCTGCTCCGACACCCACAACAGGCGCAACTCCAACGCCGGGAACTACCCCAGCCGCAACGCCGACGCCTGTTGGGCCACCGACTCCGGGGCTGACTCCGGTTCCAACGTCTACTCCAATTGGTCAGCCAACACCGGAGCCTACAAAGGAGCCAACGCCGTCAACAACCGAGACTGCAACCGAGACCGCAACCGAGACGTCCACGCCGACGCCAAACCCGCCGGCTAACGATGGACAGGCGCGCCTTGAAGCCCGCATAGAGCCGAATCCCGCTCCACAATCCAATAACGGAAAGTGGGATATAAAAGTGTTTGTTAAAGAGACTAACGGCGTGGGCGTGACAATAAACCGCGTTCAGGCTAGAGAGCAGGACGGCTCAATAAGCCTGGACATTGACAACGAAGGTTTTACAAGAATGTTTGCCGCCTGCGGGGCTAAACAGGACGGTTTTGTGCCTGGTTTTGACGAAGCATGCGCCGAGCTATCCAGAGGCGGCAAGCCGGGCTTTGACACGTTCACATTCTTCGGCGTTGATCAAAACGGCAACGACGTTGAGGCTAGCGCCACTGTCACATTGCTTGAACCAGAAGGCGGCGGAGGCTGCCTGGCGTCATCAATTTTGTGGTCAAGCTCCAATGCTTACTCTGAAAACGAGCCGAAAGAGTTGCGTAAAATGAGACATTTCCGCGACTCAACCCTTGGCCGCACTCTCAAAGGCTTGTCGTTAATTAAGCTGTACTACAAACACTCGCCTGAGGTTATTAAGATTGTAAACGCCGACGCGGACCTTAAATTCAGAATGTCCGCTAATCTAAAAGCGTTGTCGGAAATAGCCGGCAAGCCGGGCGCAAACGGCTCAATAGTTGATTTTGTCAAAAATTCAGTCCCAATGTGGCTGGAAAGAGACACCAACGAACTAATCGACGATATTTACGAAAGGGCCGGCTCCGACCTGCAAAACGCAATTAACGAAGCAAGGGCGCTAGTGTATGAGTAAAGTAAAACGCAAAAACCTACCCGCTTTGCGGGTGGGTTTTGCGTTTACTGGGTTCAGACTCGTAACCAAACTCCAGTTTTCCGTTTTAGCTGCAACAAACTCCATCAATTACAATCGAATCACGCACAACACACGAAATTGAAGTTTCGTTCTCAATAGCGCGGTATGGCGAAAAGAAGCTCTCCATTTCGCTTTTAATTTCATGCTTTTTGCCTTTATCCTGTGAATCCTGTCTAAACCATATCCATGAAAAATCAACTTTACATGTGGAAATTTCATGGAAACATGTTTTTATAGAAATTATCCGCGCAAATCCTTGTAATCAATGTCATCCGCGTTCTATCAGTTTTTGTTTTTTGCCAACTGTCAATTGCCAACAGATTTCTGTTCACTACGGCGCTACTTTTTGAAACAGCCGGTTGGCGTCACCTTTTGTGACGCCGATGTAAACAGCTGTAAGTGGTTGTAAATAAACGTATTACCACATCTTTAAACCGAAGGGCTAAACTACCAAAATTTTTCAGGATCTATTTTTGTTACTTAAAGTAACATGGATAGATTTGTGGAAAATCAAAATTTTCGCGTTAAAAAAGTTAAATTATTTTACAATAAAAATCTCCGCGCTAAAACCACGTAACTCCAATATATATAACAAGTAATGATGCAAAAATGCATGATATAGCGCTTGTTTTTAGAAAAATTTAGCAGCTTTTTTGATGTTTCACTCGTTTTTGGCATGAGATGTGTTAATGGTATAACAACATATTAAAATAAAAAGTTAATTAAATAGAGGTTTCTAAATTCACGGCAACTATAATGCCGGCTTTTTTCTATTCAAATTAAAAGAATTTAGAAAAACGAGGCGTCGGAGCCCGGCAGACGGCAATCATTAAATTGTCCTGCCCTGCTTCACGCCTTGAGCCATGTTTTACGCGATTGATTGCGCGCCCCTCCATCACTGCGAGACGATAGATGAAGCTGTTTCTCTCTTTCCCGAGAAGAGCATAAGATTTCAGCTTTGTCACATCACCTCGCAATGACGGCAGGGGTAAAATTATGCGGAATAGATATTTATTTATCCCATTTTGAGGATAATACTCACTAGAGCAGCCAAGCAGCTCAGGGTTCATTACACATGTAAATTTTTAATCTTGTATTTGTTACAAGGATAGCAGTATATTAGAATGTTCTTTTTATTCTATGACTTAATCTATGGACGCAGTCTAATTCTTTATTATTTAACAGAAAGACATTATGGATACGATCAGAGACTCTATAATAGCTTGTTTAGACGATATTCCCGATGATAATGAACACTTGATTAGTGAATTAAATAATTTAATTCAGATTCATGGCCCAAAGATTTGTTCCACAATAATCCACATTTTAACTCACCTTGAAATGGAACCCTCAAAAGCCGCTGAATGTTGGGATAAAATCGTTATCCACCGAAATGAACTTAGCAATACATTAAAACGGGAAATAAATCTTCGAACAGCGATTTGCGATTATTTCTGCTCCATTGATGTGTCTTTAAGAAATCCTAAAGTTGTAGAAATAAGCATTTTTGAAAATAAGGACAAAGCCTCTAAATATGACAGCCTTACAGGCCTATATAACAGAACACATTTTGATGACTGGTTACGAAAAGAGATTGCGCGATCAAAACGCCACAATCAGGAACTTTCAATACTGTTTTTTGATTTGGATAATTTCAAAAAGATAAATGACACCTATGGCCATTTGGCCGGAGACGTAGTATTAAAAAATGTGTCACAAATTATAAGCGATGAGATTCGCGAAGAGGATATCGCTGTGCGGTATGGAGGCGAAGAGCTAGTTGTTATCCTGCCTCAAACCGGGAAAATGATGTCTTTTATATTGGGCGAAAGGATACGGTCTAAAATTGAAACAACTGTCCAGAGATTTGAAGGAAAAGCCATAGATGTTACTGTTAGCGGTGGATTGGCTACATTCCCCTCGGACTCTGATAACGAGACGGAACTGCTTCAATTTGCCGATCGGGCGCTGTACGAAGCAAAATGCAACGGCAAAAATTATATAGCAACATACCAAAAACACAAGAGAAGATATTTCCGCATGGATTTTAATTCAGAAATTCAAGTTCAGGAGATAAATACCGAAATTGCCCCTGCGGAGGTTAAGGCAAACAGCAAAAACTTTAGCAAAACAGGCCTCCTTTTTGAGAGTGACCGGGGGTTCAATATAGCGGATCAAATCAGGATACACCTTCCGTTGGAGAAAGCTAAAAAAAGTTTCACAATTGACGGTAGTGTTGTCAGAGTTGAAGTTTATGAAGCAGATCTTTATGAAATTGGCGTCTCGTTTTCAGAAATGGATAACGACGCCAGGAAAGATATTTCAAAATTCATGATGAAACATTTTGAAGACGTGCATTTTTAAACGGTAATATTGAATTCATAGATCCACAACATTTCTGCAATAATCTTCATCAATAGGCGCTTTTGGCGGAGCTGTTCAGCCTTTGTCGCCCTGTTATACGCGTTAGGTCGTTGATTCATGCGGCTTCTGCGTAACGATTTACATGCGCATTATCGCCAAACCTATATTTCCGCCCCATCCAAGTATCAATCCGCATATTCTTGTTTTCAAGATCCGGCCCTGGATTTTTCTTTTGCGCGTTTTTCTCAAATTTAAACGCAAATATTTTACGCGGCAGTTCACCGCTCCTGATCGTGGTATTAAGGCTCCATTAAGAATAAGTTATGAAGAAAACAGACAAAAAAACAGATAATCAAATTATAAAAGCATTGACTATAGTTTGTGAAACTGCGAAATCTAAAGTAAACGGCTTTCAATGGCTAACACATTTTATAAATTACAATCAATTCCCAAGTAGTTTGTCGGTTGTATGTATATTTGATACAAACGCTGAACTTATAGAAGCTCGCCGGCAGTTGAAGGATCAATATATTTTAAATTTAATCAAAAGTGAGCTTGAAAGAATAAATATTAAAGTCAAAGATATTAGGCGACATGTTTCTTTCGATACAGAAGAAGCGTGTAATGTCTATCATAATCATAGATTTTCATGACTTGTAATTACCCCTAAATATATTCGCAAACATTTCTTTAAATCCCTCAAATCTGCTATTAAACAGTGATTTATCCGTGTATTTACAAAAAACCATTTTTACAATTAGGGTTATATACTTCAACTAAAGCCTTGATGTGTTTCGGTAAAATATTTCACCTGCAGT
>JAIQZQ010000136.1 GCA_021777105.1 Candidatus Anammoxibacter sp. | reverse complement strand
CTTGTAGAGAAAGAATACGAAAAAGGCGAAAAGGTCAACAAGGACGAAATAGCTTACATTAAGATAAATCATGATAAATTATTTCCAGAATGGAATTATACTTTAATACCTTAAAACCGAAGTTATTTTTGAGCGGACCCTAAGTTAAAACATATGGTTTTAAGGGAACTTTGGGGCGATAAATTTGAACATCGTATCAACTCGCTTAGACTCACCGTTAAAGGAGCCCTCGAATTTATAGAAAGCAACTTTCATAAAGAGTGCGACAGAGTGAAAATAGCCGCCCATATCAACGTTTCTCTAGATTATTTGAGCAAGATCTTTCGACAAGAGTGCGGATTGAAACTAATAGAGTATGTAACATTATGCAGGATACATCACAGCCGCGAGCTTCTCGCCAAGCGCCCACGCATGAAGGTAAAAGATATTGCAGCCGCCGTTGGAGTGCCGGACGTCGATTATTTTTGCAAATCTTTCAAAAAACATACCGCCCTTACCCCCAAAGAGTTTAGGGAAAAGTCTATCGCCTTTGATTAACTTCATTTTTACATCCCCTCTTCAAAAAATTCACAAAAAGACGGATATTTACAGTAATAGCAAGAAATTTCCTGAAAAGAACGGCCTGTGCCGGTAAAAGTCATATATTTCCTGTAGAATATCACATTTTTATTTATTACAATTCCAAAACAATATACAAACATTCACCGAACACCTAATTTGCTCCTTAAATTGACGTTACTAAATAGAATGCTGAAGCTCTTAAATCTTAAAGTTACAATTTACGCCAATTTGGACAATCAAGCATTGTTTACAAATATACGGAAGGTTTTAAAGGGTTGCACAACGGAGCCCTTTTATGCAAATGTAGTTTCTCATTATTTGAAGCTAATATATATCAAAGTTTTTTGTAATTACGATATAGACTTTAATTTAAATAAATCAACAAAATGAAAGGAGGCTCTTGTTCGAATTGTTTTAAAACGGCACTGGCAGTATAAACTTATAGAACTTGTGTATTTAGTATTTAGTAATTTAATTTGAGTATAATTTTTGAAGGGGTAACAAATGAAAATTAGAAATATGAAACTTTGTTTTGTCATACTAACTTTGGTATTTTCTTTCTCTTTTTTGGTTTTTAATGAGGTAAATTGTTTTGCTCAGGATAAACATGATACTACCCTTGAACCGTTAGTAGATGGTATAAATATAATCGGTGATTCGGAAAACGGGTTTTATCTTTATAATCCTGATTTGGATGACTATTATCCTATAGTAGATTCCAAAAAGAAAGCGAAAGAAATAAGCGATCTAAACCCTACTACCGAAGAAGAGAAACAAGCATTTATAAATAGTAAAATAAATACAATGAAGAAATCAAATGCGGCAGAATTAGATAATTTTACAAACTTTCTTGAGGGTAGTAGTAATGATAGCGCAGATAAGAAAGATAAAAAAGATAAAAATGGCGCTCCCGTTCCTGGGGGAGTAGGGTATGGAGCTTTTTATACAAGTACCTTTAGAACAGATTTTGTGACAGGAACACGCATCTCCATGGATATCATTGCGCCAACAACACCAGGTGGAAACGTAAATACTTGGCTTTACTTAACAGCAACAAATAGAGCACAAAAAGGTGTTGAAGCATTTATATTATATAATGGACAAAATAATATGACGTTTAAGGTTTTTGATTGGGCTCGCCCGTCGAATGAGCATTGGCAAACTTCTATTCCCTTTTCTGACTTGAGTGATTATTTAACAACAAAAAATATTGATGGTGTAAACTATCAAGTTGTTTCAGTTCATCACTTGTCTGAAACTTTTAATGGATCTGATTGGCATAATGTTGTGTGGCTTTTTAATTATTCTGCATCTGCATATGAAACTATATATTCTTATTCTTATCCTTCTAGCACGTCTGAACAACAATCCGGTTGGGTTGGAACCTGGGGGCCAATTGTAGAAACTTTTCAAAATAACTATAATAATGTAAATACATTAGGTTTTCGCGCTACCTATCTCGTTTCAAAGAATTCTAACTATCAATGGGGAAGCTGGAAATTACTTACTTCATTTAGGAGCACTATACGCAATGACAACCTAGGTTTTAACGTTCTTTTCCTATACCCTAATCATACATTTGCTGTAAATTAAAATTGATTGGTAAAGGAATTATGCTTTTTGTAAAATATTCTCTATTCAAAAAAAACTTGATCTGCTAATTTTTTAAAATTCTTTTTCTTGACAGCAGGTAAAAATTATTTATTTCATCATACAGTATTTTGTACAAGTAACGATCTAAAGAGAACTCTAACTAAACAATAATTTAATTTTACTTGCTGTCATGAGGAAGGAAAATAAAATGAGATCCCCTGAAGTTTTGAATTTTTCCATCTGTTGTCTTTACGAATATATCATGTTAGCACTTTTTGTCTCATTTGTTAGCATTTATTGCCATAGTACCGTTACCGCCCAGCCAGTGTTTACAAATATAGAACTAGGATTTAAACCGGGAAACATTTGCGTTAATCCTAATAACAATAATATTTATGTTGCTGACATAGAGAATAATAGTGTTGCTGTAATAGATGGGGGAACAAACGAAGTAATTAAAACTATAGAGACTTCTGATATACCTGAAAAAATAGGAATTAATACTATTTCAAACCGGATTTATGTCACCCATTTTATCAATAAAAGTATAAGTGTAATAGATAGTTTGGAAAATAGTGTTATAGATATTGTTAAGCTAGAAAACGCGCCTAGTGAAATTGGCATTAATTCTGAAATGAATTTGATATATGTTGGGCAAGTGTCCAATGATTTAAATGACACTTTATTAATAATAGACGGAGAGAAAAATAAAATTATCGATATTATTAAGATGGGAATGCGTATTGTAAACATAACTGTCAATACGTCTTCGGGGCTAATTTACATTTTATCAGATTCTGACCCTAATTCGGAGATCCCTTTTGATAATATTGTTACTGTTATTGATAGTAGCACAAATAAAATAGTTTCGAGTTTTGTTGGTGGAATAACCAGAGAACCCTCTGTTGATATTGACGTTAATCCTGAAACTAACAGAATATATGTTGCTACTTCCGGGTTTGCGATAAGGGGAATAATAAATGTGTTTGATGGAGATGATAACGGCAATATTGCTTCCATCAATTTTGATGGATTTATTGATAATATTAAAGTAAATCCCACAACAAATCATATTTTTGCTCTTAAAAGGCCAGTCTTTAGTGATGAAAATGTTTGTTCAATAGATATAATAGACGGGCATTCAAACGAAATTATAAATTGCATTGGCAATGCAGGACATGGCCTTTTTGGTATTGCAATAAATCCTGTAACTAATAATGTTTATGTCTCAGACAAAACTGCTGCAAGATTAATAACATTTTCAGATGCTCCTATAATCATTCCGCCAAAAGAAGATTGTCAAGCGGAAATTATAGAGATAGTTCCTGATAGAATAACATTAAGAAAAGGGGCGGAAATAGATGTGAATATTAAATTAACCGACAATAACGGATGCCCTGTTATAAATACAGGAATTAATGCAATAATTAATCTACGGGGTAGAAGGAGCATAACCCTCTCATCTTCCAACGCATTAACCGGGACGGACGGTAGCGCAACATTTTCTATTTCCGCAAATAATAATCAGGGAAACGCAAGGATTCTTTTTTCCGCCAACAAGCTAAGAAAGTATGTGAATGTAAAAATTATCAAATGATGATTTTTTTGTAACAGTTAAACTGAAGATCTAACATTGTCCTTAAAAAACCATCACCAACCTTCTTTTTTCCTATAATCAAGTTTAAGAACACAAACCACCTGAAAGTTTAAAGAAAAATACTTGCCAAAAGAGAAATATCATATCTAAGCCGGAAAAGCTGAAAATTTGCGCAATTTGTGGTTTATTCGCTTTTGTTTTTGTTTTTCTCTGCGCAAACTGCCCAATCTGCGGTTTATAAGCTTTTGTTTCTAAATTAGCGCTGATTAGTGAAAATTCGTAGTTTATTCGCTTTTGTTTTTCTCCTATTCCAGATTATCCGGGTTGAGATATGATATATATAAAATAATTTTTGAAATAAAGAGAAAATGAAAAACAAGTGTTTAAAAAGGTTTATATTGTTAGTGTTTGCAGGATCAATCCTTGCGTTGTTTATACAACTAGGAAATATTAATACGGTGGAAGCTAAAATAAAAAAAGGGGTTAATATAATAAAATATAAAAACAGCAGTAGCTCTGTGCCAACACATAAGGACGAAATTGCGGCATTAATTGAACAGAGAGACAAAGCTAAAACAGAAAGCGAATTAACATTAATAAATGAGCAATTACAAGAACTTGAAGATGAAATGGTGGCATGGTTTAAAAGTCGTGAATATGTAGAAAAAGAAGAGGAAATTCTGAAAAAACTTGATTTGTTATTAGATGCTATAGATAAAGAGAGGTCGACTAAAGAGGGTAAAAAAAAAACTAAGGAAAACACTTCCATTTACAGGTTTAGGTTACGATTATATCAGTCATTCTCTTGAGGTTTCAATTGATCCTGAACGGTTTAATGAAAAGGAAATTAAAGGATATATAGAATATATTCGCAAGATAGTGGGCGATGAAATAGATTTGACTATAAGCAGGGCGGCTGGTTATGCAAGAATTCCATTGCCAAACCTTGAAAACTGAATTTAGAGAACTGAAAGTTAACCGTTTATGAGCAATGCCAAGAGACGCCCGTTTTGCGCCGGGAACATGCAATTAAGAGTTAAGGGTTTGGAAAGAAATAAATAGAAAATTAGAATGGAAGATAAATTGTTTAAAGGTTTAACAATCATGTTGTTTTCAGCTCCGTTATTGACATTTATTATAAGCGCTTGCGGAATAGACATAGCTGAAGCAGCATCAAAGGGGGTAAATATTATAAAGTATGAAAACAGCGCAGCATCTATCCCCCTGTATAAGGAGGAAATGAATGAGTTACTAAAAAAGTATACAGATGCCACTTCTGATACCGAAAAAGAAGAGCAAATGGAACAACTAGAAGAAATTGGCAAAACAATAGAAGACTGGTATGCGGAACATGCTGATTGTGAAAAAAAAGAAAAAGTCATGGAAAAACAGGAATTATTGATTGATACTTTACTTGAAGAAAAAGCTGAAATTGGTAGAAAAAAACAAAAAGAGATGTTAGCATTTACAGCTATAGGATATGATTATGTAAACCATTCGCTTGAAGTTTCTATCGATCCTGAAATGTTTAATGAAAAGAATATTAAGAAGTATATTACGAAAATTCGAAGTATTATAGGCGATGAAATTGATCTAACAATTTCTCCAGCTCCGTATGCACAATATTAATCATGCCTAAGTAGACAATCTTTATTTAATCAATTAAAAGCGGCTTAGTAATTGGAATAAATGAAGCCGGTAGTATTTTTGGCTGTACGTCAGTATTTAGAGCTACATATAATGGCGACGTTGGATTTATTACCGCAGGTCATTGTATAGGCGGCCTGGTTGGACACGCTATAACACAACCATTAACGGGAGGCGATGTTGGTATTATAATGAAGGAATTAAATTTCAATGGATCCCTTTGTGATTGCGTTTTTATAAACGTTATTTATAGATCTATAGATGATGGCGTATTTGAACATCCAGACCCTACTACAACCGACAATTCATTTCCGGAAGGCAAATGTGTAATATCTTCAGGCGGATTTTCAAGCTTAAAATTGGGAGCTATTACCGTGGGAAATAAATTGTTTAAAGGTTTAACGATCTTGTTGTTTTCAGCTCTGTTATTGACATTTATTATAAGCGTTTGCGGAATAGACATAGTTGAAGCAGCATCAAAGGGGGTAAATATTATAAAGCAAGAAGACAGCGCAACATCTCTCCCTCTAAATACGGAAGAAATTAATGAATTACAAAAAAAGTATATAAATGCCACTACAGAAATCGAAAAAGAAAAGCTAATGGCACAACTAGAAGAAATTGGCAAATCAATGCAAATATGGTATGAGGAAAATGCAGATTTAGAAAAAGAAGAAAAGGTCAGAGAAAAACAAAAATTATTAGTAAATACTCTACTTGAAGAAGAAACTGAAATTGGCAGAAAAAAACAAAGAGAGATGTTGCCTTATACAGTTATTGGATATGATTATGTTAGCCATTCGCTTAAAGTTTCTATTGATCCTGAAATGTTTAATGAAAAGAATATTAAGAAGTATATTAAGAAAATTCGAAGTATTATAGGCGATGAAATAGATTTAACAATTTCTCCCATGCCGTATGCAAAAAAAGGTTAATCATATCCAAGGTTTCTACTTTAAAAAACAAAATACACAGTTTTCAAATTTCTTAAAATCCTTGTTTCTACCAAAGCAAATACAGACGGCTATTGTCGCCGGATTTTAAATTGTTTTCTTTGTAAGCGCTTGTTACATTTAATTTTTTACTCTACGCCGCCCTGCGTCTGAGTTGCGTCGTTATTTTATAATTATTTATTAAAACTTTATCAGTCATGATTAGAAAAGATACAGCTTCAACTAATTTGCGAAATTATTGTAAATTTATACTTTGCTTTGCGCTTTTATTTACAGGAACAATATTTAATGTAAAGAGCGGAAACTCTGAGACTCTTGTTGATACAATTCCCTTAGGCCCGGAGGCAGGGAGCGGATTTGCCCCCTCACAGGTAGTAGTAAATCCGGCCACCAACCTTGTTTATATATCAAATAGAAACAGTGTCAGTGTTATAGACGGCAAGACTAATAAAGTGATTGATAATTTTAAGATAGAAAATATAGGCGACATTGATGTTAATTCAACAACAAACAGGATTTATATGGTTACGTTAAATGGCGTAAATGTAATAGACGGCGAAACTAATGAAATTATTGATACAATTTCAACCGTTTTTAAGCCGGGAAGGCCGATTGGCGTTAACTCAAAAACAAACACCATTTATATAATCAATTATTTAACAGGGAGATTAAGTGTAATAGATGGAGATGCCAACACAATAGTTGATACAATTCCACTTAAAAAAGATTCTTTTTTTGTTGGGATTAGCGTCAATTCATTGACAAATCAAATTTATGTGGCTTGCGAAGATGATAATGCGCTGGTGATAGACGGCGAGACCAATCGTGTGGTTGATATTATAAAGGTTGGGGGCCGTTTATCAAAAATAGGCGTTAACCCTTCTACAAATCGTATCTATGCGCAAAGTATTGGGGCTGGAAATAAAAATAGCGTTATAAAAGTGATAGACGGCGAAACCAATCGCATTGTTGATAAGATACATTTAGAAGGTTTTGTAACTGGTTTTGATATCGATCCCAGGTCAAATAAGATATATGCCACAGTTGCGAGTCAATACAAAATCGGAAAAATTAGTATTATAGACGGTGAATCTAATCAGGTTGTTGATGCCGTGCCGCTTGGGATGGCTCCATCCGGAGTTGCAGTGAACACAATCACAAGCTCTGTTTATGTTGCTAATATGCAAAACGACTCGTTTAGCGTTATTGACGGCGAATCTAATGCGATTCTTGATACCGTTCAGATAGGCGAGATGCTATATGGAGGTATTGGCGTTAATTATGAAACTAACCGTGTTTATGTCGGCAGTTGGAGTAGCAAGTCCATAATTGTGATAGACGGCAACTCTAATAAAGTGATTAATGCCGTTAAAGCGCCTGTTTCTCCCATAGGCATTCCGGTTGCAGTCGCTGTTAATTCAACCACAAATCTTATTTATGTGGCTATTGCAAACGACAACATTGTTGCGGTAATAGATGGCTCTACCAATAAGGTTGTAAAGAATATTAAAAACAGCCGGATTGCAGGGATTAATGAAATAGGAGTCAATCCCTTAACCAACCGTATTTATGTTAGTAGTTTTCGAGGGGTAAGTGTGATTGATGGCAAAACTAATAGTGTAATTGATTTTGTCAGAGGAGTAAATCAATCCATGCAAATAGGCGTTAATCCGGCAACAAACCTTATATATGTGTTAAAGCCTACAAATAACGTAAATGTGATTGACGGAGTAACTAACCGTGTTGTTGATAATCTAAGTATATCAAACTTGTCAAATATAGATGGTATAGCTGTTAATTCAATAACAAACCGTATCTATGTAGGTTCGTTTTTCGCTACTACTGCTACTACTAATGAGATTAGGTTTAGACTGAAGGCGGCCGGCGTTCAAATGAAAGAGGCTATTTATAAAGAGCTAAAAGCCGGCCTTTGTGTGATAGACGGCGCGACTAATGAAGTTATGGACTGCCTTGCGTCGCCTGCTTCAACAGTAATTGGAGTTAATCATACAACCGACCGTATTTATGCGGCGGGTTTAAGCAATATAAGCGTGATAGACGGCGCAACAAATGAGGTTGTTGCCTCTGTTGAAGTGGAAAATGGGAGAAAGGACGCAATAGCAATTAATCCTTTAACCAATCATATCTACATTACAAACCCTGATACAGGCAATGTAACGGTTATTAAGGATGATTTACAATAGGCCACATGCCGCGTCGTGGATTAAGCAAAATCATAGGATAAGTGTATCAGTTTAGAACTTTGAAAATTTAAGAGTCTAAATAATAAGAAACTCCCATAAATACCTGCCGACATGGATACTGGATACTGGATGCTGGATGTCGGTATACTTTTAAATATGTTTCATGTTAAAAACCTGCAATCAACAATCCAGCATCCAGAATCCAGTATCAAAAGGCATTGCGCAACTATTAAAGCTATAACCATAAGTTTTTGCCGGCATATTTTTCAAACAACTAAATTGTTACGGATAAGTTTATAATGGCATATATGGGCAGGCGGGTTTTAGTTGCGGCTTAATTATTGCCTAAATAGAGCGATTCTTATCACCCTCCCCTAACCCCTCCCATCAAGGGAGGGGGAATAAACGATATGTTTTTATTTCAAATACTTCACTCATTAGGCGCTACTTTTTAAGTTTGCGATTAAGACTAAAACATGCCTAATAAGCCAAATTTCCCTCCCCATAGTAGGAGGGGTTAGGGGAGGGGGTATTTAAATTGTTCAATTTAGGTATTATTATCATACTCTCCCAATTCAAAGAAGCGACTCCTTTATAAATTAACTTTCCAAAAAAGGTTAAATTTCCACCTGTTTTATTAATTTACTTGCCCATCTTTTAATTTTTATAATATACCTGTCCTGTATATTTACTGTTTTGCCCTATTTTATTAGGAAGAAGCAATGATCCAAACAGTTATGCGCAATAGACAAGTCTGACGGGTTTTAATTATTATTTCAGGACTTACAACTATTGCCTCTGTTATTCTCCAACCTCCTATTTACTCATAACTTACAGCCTTATCCGGTGATTGCAACCGCCCATAGCCCCTCTGTGTATTGCTCACGACTAACCGTCTGTCGGTTATTAAATCATGTAGTTATTTATCTTTTTAGTGGACATTCGGCAGAAAAAGCGGTAAATTTTATCAGCTAGTTTGTGACGCAGGGATTAAATACGCCATTAAATCCCAGGATTAATACGGTATGTTTTGAGGCGTCTGTAATCGCAAAACAAAAACGTTTTAAGCCAGCCAGCCGGCTGCCACGGCTTTAAATTGTATTCAAAATTAAAAATTTTTACCTATGTTAAAGAAGAAGATGCCGCCTCTCCCAGTAGACCGGTTCTTTTAGGGGAATTGCCGGCTTTAACATTTTAATCTTTTATTATCGTCAGCCGCCTGATTAACTCTAACCTATAAATAGTATACTGATGAAACTCCACTTTTTTGAGTTCTAAACATTATAAGGTCCGGCAATATTGCCGGATAAGGCTATTGATTCGCAAAAAATGAAGTTGCATCGGTATACAAAAATCAAAATGACTATCATTTATTTAAAAACAAACACTAAAGTGAAAGGATTATATTTATGAGCATATCAGAGTCATTTTTGTCATCAGCCAAGTATGGTTATGATTTTGTGGTCGCCACCACTCAAGAAAGCATTAATAATACTATGATGGAATACCTGGCCGATTTAGAATCTTCAGAGGTTGTTAGGTGTTACATTCAGGACGCGAAGGGAAACCCGCAATTGATTGAGCATAGCGAACTGGTTAAACAAGCCAAAGGATCAGATCCTTTTAAGATTCCCGACAATTCGCCTGCCGGTGACCAAGATCTAAAAAACCTGAATGATGTTTATTTTTGGTATGCCTTTAAAGCCTCTATTGGTTATCCAAATGGTTATGCTCCTTTTACTCCCAATGGGCCGGCCTTGCCTCCTATCGTAACGCTGGGTAGTGATACTTCCTCTGTAAAATTCAATTTGACTTGCGCAAATTTCCAAATTGTACAGCTAAATGTGAACAGGAGAGGGGCCATTACAGGCTGGATGAACAAATCTCAACCTGACGGCAAAGCCTGGATTTTTCAGTCGAAAGTTGACTTGAGAATGGCTACTGTCGGAAGCGACTATAGCAAACTTCCCAAGGCTGTTCAAGGGGCAATTAAGAATTTAGGCCCTAATGCGTTTAGCATTCAACAATTGCTATTTGATTTAGACAATGCAGCCCTTGAAACCATGCCGACTATTGAAGGAGCGCAGCCAGGCACACCCCTTTACAGCACATTGCAAGAAGCATTTTTAGGGGCTTATTTTAGTCAAATAAAAACAAATGGGCAACCTGGTTTAAATTATTCAGTTGTTCATTCCAAATCAAACTTGACTTCTTCATTAAGCCTAACGGATCTTAATATGGAGGTGAGCCCTTACCTTAATGGCCAAAATGCGGAACAGGCCGCTACTTTATGTTATTTGTGCGCTACAGACGGCAATTCACTCCCCGCGCCCGTGCCTTTTAGTTGGAATTGGGTGGATTGGGCTAATCGCAATTCTTATAACGGGGCAGTTTCCATCAACAAAAATACTTTTCGAGATTATCTACTTAAACAACTTCAACCTTCCATTAGCCGAAACTCCTATCAACCGGAGGTAAAGGTGGTAAAAGACGGTTTGAAGACATATTTTTCATTTAACTTAATTAACAATCAAGCCGCCACAATAACTAAGCCTGACACAGGCGCTACCGTTCTTAAGGCGCAATATGAGAATTCAGCGAATGATCAAGCAGGCCTTGATGGTTGGATGGGCAGCGCCACATTATCCACATCCTATTATTTAAATGTGATTTTTAGCGGCAACACCATTACGATTGACCAACAGTTAGTTGTGTATGTGAAAGTGAAATCAGGGTTTTCCAGTTCAGGGAATATCATTGATAAGCAAATTATGGATCACTATACGCTATCTGTTGATGATCAAGGGGAATTAGCGGTTAAGTTGGCAACGCATGAGGTTGACAATTCGCAAAAGGTGAGCTTTGATAGCTGGTATGATCCAAGCTCTTTGGAGACTATTGCGATACGCATTAATAAAATGGCAAGCGATATCAAGAGTTCCAACCTTACTAATATCCCTGTTTCCATCATCCAAAACTTTGTGTTTCCCGGAGGCAAATCCTTTACCTATCAAGATGTTGAATTCTCAGCCAATCAGGACTTAACGTCTTACATCACATACGCGCAACCTAATTAAACTATTAGAAAGGAAATATCATGGCAAATAAACTAACCTTTTCATCGGAGTTGATGCAAAACTACCTTCAGGCATCAGTGATGTCGCCCTCTAATCAATTCCATGCTTTAGAAACCCAGAGTGGCCTTTCCCTATTATTTTCTATCGGCACGGATCATAAGTTCTATGTCACCGAGGAAACCTCGCAGCAATCCACGACGGGCTGGAAAGAGCTTGATTTAAGCAGCGCCCGGGTGAAAGCGGACTTTTCCGGGAAAACGGACATTTCCTGCAACGACTTCAGCGTTGCCCAAAATATTGTAGACGGTAGCATAGGCCTGGCAATGGTTTTAAACGATAAAGTGAATGACCACCTGTACCTCTCGCTTAAGAATTCAAATACAGACACCCAATGGCTCTCTTCGCCTGATTGGCAATCCTTTCCTTTTGATGCTTCAGGCGCTAAACCTGCTACAATTCAGATATCCAATGTTTTTATAAGCGAAACACAACAAGGGCAATTCATTATTGTTGATATTGTCAAAGATCCGGCGAGTCCCGCCAAGTTGATCTCAAGGTACTACATTGATACCCAAAAAAAAGGAGGCGTGGCTTGGAAGGCGCATGATATCTCTATTGATTTAGAAAGTGACGGCTATCAAAGCGTTGTTGGAAGATCGGCGGGGCGTGAGCAGATTGACGGCCTTTATACAGTCGGCAAGGTTGATAGCGACGCCCAATTTATTTATCAACCGGTTTATAACTTGTTTAATCCTGAAGAGCCCGCTCATATTGCGCGGTTGCGGTTGCCTGCGAATATATTGCCCGATGCAGTTGCCACTGCTCGAAACAGCGATGAAACAACCGATTTATTCTGCGCCGCAGGGAATACTTTGTATTATTTTGCCGGCGCAAACCAAAAAGATGAAGCGACAGGAGTGAAACTTCTTGAACACGAGCTATTTCAAGGCATTTCCAGATTGTACGCTTATAAAACTAAATCAACGCTTACAATCTGGGGATTGAATCAGGCCAATCAAGTATTTTACGTTACCTGCCCCAGCAACCAAATCTCATCAACCGGGGACTGGTCGATTCCTTTGCCGATTCTTGAAGAAGTAGATCTTATATCGCCTTATATTAACCTTGCCGATGCCGGCCAAACCTTTTTTGGGGTAGCCGGGAATAACCTTTTCAAAATGGTGAAATCGCCGAATACTTCTTTATGGAAAAGGCAAAGCATTACCCTTCCGCCTCCTTCAAGTAATACGCCGGCAACGAGCTTTCATTCTTACACCACCAGAATTCAATTGACGGACGCCAATGATTTTCCACTGGCCGATACGGAATTAACGATCAGCGCAAACTCGAGAAGCAATTTTATTGTGAATAACCTGTATACTGTATTAGATAGCTCGCCGATTACCGTTAAAACAGATAGTATGGGAAGCCTCGCCGTTATTGAACAAGTGACGGATCCGCAAGGAATTCAGCTTACAGTCGCGAATAGCAATGGAACTTCAATCTCCATCAATCCTATGGATAAGCCTATGGGAAAAGTGGCTAAACTGAATACGCCCGCCGGCCTTTCTAATGCGAAAGTTCACAATTTTAACGGCAAACCGGCGGGAAATCTAGTAAGTCCCAGCGTCTCAACCGACGATTTAAAAACCGTGGCTAAAGTCAATTCAAACATAAGCCTGGCCTATATCAAGTTAACAAATAAACCGGGGGCAAGCTCGAATGCGAAATCTCCACAGGGCGCAGCCCCCTCATCTAAAGTTATTTCGCAAAAAGACTTGAGTAATGCGCTTGCCGTTGATGCGGGCGACTTGTTCCACTGGCTGGAGTCCGGAGTAGAGCATGTTGTCGATTTCGTAAAAGACGCCGCTGAAGATGTCTGGCATTTTGTTGTAAAAATCGCGGGCAAAGTATACTCTGCCGTCATGGATTGCGTGGAAAAAGTGATCGGCGCGGTAAAATGGATTTTTAATGCTATTAAAACAGCCATTGAAGATGTGTTGAAGTTTCTTTCATACTTGTTTGAGTGGGAAGATTTCAAACGCACAAAAGAAGTGTTAGCCAATTTGATCAAGATTGATGTGCGGCGCCAGGTAAATCAGTTAGAGACCTGGAAACAAGACTTTGATGGCGAAATGACAAAAGTAATCAATTCGATTGATCAGTGGGCGGGCTCTTCAGATTGGACTTCAAAGATTGGAGCCAATGGAGCTTCCGGCTTTAATCAAACTTCCAAACCGGCTCATGGTCAAACAGCTCCCGGTGGTTTATTATCTCATCATGTGCATCACAATATTAGCAATAGCGCTTATAATGATAATACAAAACAAAATCCATCAGAGATAACTGCATTAATAAACAAAATAGACAATAATCAGACGATTATCGGCAAAAACCGTCATCAGTTTGCTAATGCCTTTAATGGGATAGAGTCCATGAGCCTGGAAGATGCTTTGAAAAAAATTATCGGCTTTGTGGCGGATGAGGTTCTAACAGGAGTAAAAGATATCGTAGACGAACTGTTCGATATCTTGATAGATATTGCCGAAGGCGCTGTAGACCTTCTTGAGACGCCAATTTATATCCCCATAGTTAGTGATATTTTAAAGGATTTGGGTATAGGAAGTTTCTCTTTTTTAGATATTGTCTGTTGGGTGGCGGCATTGCCGAGCACAATTATTTATAAGGCGGCAAAAGGCTCAGCGCCGTTTCCGGATAACAGCGCCACTCACTGCCTGATTAATGTAAGTGATTACACTGCCCTGTCACAGAAATTCAATCAACCGGGAGCCAAGCCTAAAACCGCTCAGGCAGGGGCGGCTTCAACAACGGAGTCGTTGGCGGTTGCTCCGAACTCAAGTGAAGCGATTAGCAATGTAGGAAGTGGGAGTGACGGAGGGGAGAAAAGGATTGCGGATGGAGATGAAGTTTTATTAGATGCCCTAAATACGCCTATTGTGAAAGAAGTTTTATTTGATGTCGGAAATGTGGCTATTGGATGCAGTTTCTTTTTTGCGGGCGCGCTTTCAACTGTAGATGCCGCCCTTCCTCCCGGCAACCCAGTATCTCGTCCCGCCTCATTATTCCGCATTTGTCCCGCAATTTTGAACGGTGTAATAGGCAAATTAGTCCCTAAAGATCCTATCCAAAATACGACAGTCAGCATAGTTAAAGATGTGTTGATGGGATTAAGAGGTCTAAATACAATTTGTACTCGAAACCGGGCGACTAAAGCCAAACTTGACATGGTATTGGTAGTTGGTTCGCTTGTATGTTCAGGTTGGCATATTTATGAACTGTGTGGAGAAGATGATACCAAGGAGAGAACTTTGGCATTTATGAATGAAGCCGCCAATATCACTTCTTATGTTGGCAGAGGGTGCTATGATGTTGCGGTAAATGGAGGAGACAACCCTTGGGTATTGTTAGTTATTTTAGGTGGTTTTACAGTCACAAGTGGTTTGCATATAGCTGAGACTGTAGTTGAAGTTGCATAACTTGATAGCAATATATTAAGCCTGTGTCTTGATTTTCCATAGCTGCGTTGAGGATTCGGCGATTAAAGGTTGGGCAAAGCTTGCCCTCATGAAAACGGGGAGCTTCCTGAAGATGCCGGCAAAAAAGTCCAAGTTATTTCTTTCCTAGCGCTAACTATCAAATTCCAGAAAGGTTATGATACCAAGGGCAACCAGGGCGATTATTCCGGATTTTTTGTTTTGTCAGGCTTCTTCGGGTCGTGAGTTTTTACTTTCTCTCGTTTCACGGTTTCAGTTTCCGTCTCGGTTTTAATCTTTTCGCAAACTTTTTTCAATTCGCTAATTTCAATTTGAGGTTTTTTGGCGGCTATTTGTTCCAACGTTTTGTCGCTAAGATAAGGCAGATCCGCCACGGATTTAACGCCGGCGTTTACCAGCCTGGCGGCAATAATTGGCGATGACTTTTTTTCAATAGCTTTCTCAAGCTCTTTTTCATTATTAAGCTGTTTTTTGAAAAAAGTAATCAGGTTTTCATCAAAGCCCGCCTTGCCGGCGTCTTTTTTTAAATCTTCCTCATTAGCTTCGCGCAATTGAACAAGTTGAGCAACCCCAATCTGAGCTAAAGCCAGATCAGGCTCTTTTCCTAAATCAAATTTCTCCGCAATCTCCGATGGTTCATAATGCCCTTCTCTCCATTTTCCCAGCATCTCCGTCCCTTTTTCAATCAAACCCTGAAGAGCCATCACGGCCAACAAACCGCTAAAAAACGCAATACCGCCCTTTGCCATAGGAGTGTCAAGATCAACCACCCCAAGATCCTGTCCGAACAACACCACCATAATTATAGCCAGGTATGGCCCCATAACCAGGCGCATGCCAAAATCCTTGCTCAAATTTGACTTGCCGTCTTTTCCCTTGCGCATAATGTTAAGCACAAAAAGCAAAGCCCCTATAAAACCAAGGAACGGTATATAAAATTCAAACGGCAACCCAGGATCAAACAACTGCAATTTAAGCTCGCCGGCTTCGCCTAAACCCTGCGCATAGGCAAAATACAAAAATGTGACGGCCCATGCCAATCCATTAACAAAAGCGGTTAAAATTGGATTTTCCATCGCCTCTCTTTCATTTGGGTCTAAATCCACAGCGCCTGTCTTGCCCGGCTTTATGCTGCATCGTTCTTTAACGTATGTAAATATCAGAGAGACCATTCCCGGGACAAGCAAAACCAACATTGAAAGATCATCCAGCTTTTTAGAGTTATCAAGCAAAGTCTTATCTAATTTCACATTGCTCGTTAAATAAAACTTATTTTCTTTAAATAACCTATAACCCTTAGCTTGATAAATAATGGTCGCCGGCCCTTCAACAAGATTATTTATAATGAAATTACCGTCCCTGTCGGAAACCGCCTGCCTTACTATAGGACTGTCAACCTCATCAATGGTAAAATTCCCATCTTTAAATTGCGATGCCATAATTTCCCCATTTTTGCATTGACCTTCAAATTTTGACGTATACGTCCCAAACGGAGTCATTATTACCGTAATGCTTGCGTTGGAAATACTCTCCCCCTCAACGTTTTTAAGCTTTCCGTCTATTGAAAATCTAGGGTTATCCGCTTCGCTATTGCCGGCAAATGCCGTTGAGCAACAAATTACAATCCCAATAAAAACAGCAACCAAACTAATTCTTATCATTGAATATTTCATATCCTACCCGCCTCCTTAAACTATAAAACCAAGGATGTATTTACAATTCAATTTAACCGTATAGATTTTAATAAATATTTTGTTTAAATCAAGCCCTAATTGACGTATTAATCAAATATATTGTCTAAAAATTAAAATCATATTAAGCTTGTCTCATGATTTAATAATTTATTAGAATCGCACAATTCAGGTCTAAATTAGTAAGATAAAATTAATTTAAGGAACGCTCATGTTGATCTTTCATTAAATCAATTTAATTTACTATTTGATTTCTAAATGGGGTTGTATTGAAATTGCAATACAGGAGGGAATAATGCTTACATTAAGATTAGATAAAAATATTGAACAAGAAATTGAGAAAGTATCAAAATCTGAAGGTATTTCAAAGTCTGAATTAATTCGTAAAAGTATAAATGAATACTTGCTTAATCGAAAAAAAACTTCATTATATGGAGAGGGTAAAGTTTTATTTGGTAAATACTCATTTGATAATGAAAATTTATCTGTTGATTCAGAAAAAATCCTGAGGAAACATTTTAAGCGGCGATTTAGTCTATAGCGAGCGCTTATCTCGCAACCAGACGTCAAGGCTGTATTTGCCGAGTTTGTGGTTGATGAGGTGAAAACATACTCCAAGGAGGCAAAGGTTTTTTACAAAGTTGCTGCGTTGGTATACATCCCATAACCAATGCCAATCCGTGTGCAAATCTTGCGGGATAGCCGTCATGGCCGGAGCGTGAACGGAAAGGGTGACAACTACTAAAAACGTTCCCAACAACAACGCTCCCTGTCTTGTTTTAAAACCAAACATAACCGACGCCCCGCCGGCAAGCAAAACAAGGCCGGCCATAATTGAGGGCAACCGTTTAAACGGCAGCCATTCAGGCATCATAGACTGTATGATCTCATCCGCAAAAAGATGCTCAAACCCCAACCCAATGAATATAAGACTAAACAATCCACGAAACACAACATCCGTAATCTCATATTTAGGCCTCAATTTTCTTAATATTTGTTTAACCATCTATTACACTCGCAAAAAACGTAAAAAATTTAAAGCCGGCTTAAAACAAAAGTAATTTGATTCCCGTTTAAATTAAACGATTTTAAATAGCCACTACCTTCCCACAAAGGGGAGAGTTATTTAAGTCTCTGTAATATTTAAAGCTATTATCTTATTAATATTGAGGCTGAGAGTCAAACAAATCATCTGTTTAATAAAGCAGAAACTTAAACCTCTTAATTTAAAAATTTAACTATTCACCTTTTGCTGTTTGCCCGGCTGAGGTTTTTATAACAAGGATTACTATCCCTTGAGTTTCTATCATCGTCAATAATAAAAATGAGTCTATATCTTTTTTTGCCTTATTCAACCAAAAGGGGGCTTGACCTCTTGAGGCGTCCTAACGCATGATTACACGATTCGATACAAAGATACCACTTGTCTGCCACGACGCGAAGGCGCGCCTGCGCTACATTTTAGAGTTAAATATTTTCAAACAACTAAATTATCGTTAAATTAGATACTAAAATAGAGTTGCTAACTCTATTTTCACTATTTTATTGGTTTATATTATGTATTACCGGTTACTAAACCGGTTACTAAAATTGCCTTTTAAAGGTGAAAAAAGCCTTTTTTTGTTTGGCCCGCATGGCACGCGGGAAGACAACCTGGATTGTAAACAATACAAATGACGCATTGTGCCTTGTTTTGCTTTAAACAAGATTATACGCGCAATTGCTTGCCACTCTTCAAAATTAGAGGATCTGGTTCTAAAAGGTTTTTCAAACTGGATAATTATTGATGTAGTTAAAAAAAAATCCTGCTTTATTAAATAAAATCAAAGGCATTCCTTGTAAAATTTGTATCGTAAACCAAAGCATATAATCTACTTTAGGTTTGCGGATAATACGGTGTAGAAGTTAGAATAAACCCTCTATTCAAATGTTAATTTTATTAAATAATTAGGGATATACATAATGATAAAGGATGAAGATGTTTTGTTGTACCATAGCACGGGAAGGAAAGGGAAGCTGGAGATAGCGGCCACAAAACCGTGTTTAACTCAACGCGACCTTTCGCTGGCGTATTCGCCGGGGGTGGCCGTGGCTAGCCGGGTAATTAACAAAAACGAAAATGATGTTTATGAATACACGGCTAAGGGCAACCTTGTGGGCGTAATATCAAACGGCACTGCCGTGCTTGGGTTGGGCAATGTTGGGCCGTCTGCATCTAAGCCTGTTATGGAGGGCAAGGCTATACTGTTTAAAAGGTTTGCGGATATTGATGTGTTTGACCTTGAGCTTAACACCCAGGATCCTGATGAGTTTATTAAAGCGGTGGCGCTGCTTGAGCCTACATTCGGCGGTATTAATCTTGAAGATATAAAAGCTCCTGATTGTTTTTATATAGAGCAGACATTGCAAAAGATGTTAAATATTCCTGTTTTTCACGACGATCAGCACGGCACGGCCATTATATCGGGCGCGGCTTTGATAAACGCATTGGAGCTTGCGGGCAAGAAAATTGAGGATGCTACATTTGTTATTAACGGGGCCGGCGCAGCCGGGCTAGCCTGCGCGCAGCATTTTGAAAATCTGGGCGCAAAAAACGAAAATATTACCGTATGTGATACTAAAGGGATTATTTATAAGGGCAGGGATCAAAAACCCAACCCGTATAAGGAAATTTATGCGCATGACTCTGATAAAAGATCATTAAAGGACGCTGTTGCGGGCTCGGACGTGTTCCTGGGTTATTCAGTGGGCGGTGTGGTTACTAAAGATATGGTTAAATCAATGAACGATAATCCTATTGTGTTTGCGCTGGCAAATCCTGATCCTGAAATATCGTATGAGGACGCTTTAAGCGCCAGGGACGATGTGATTATGGCGACGGGAAGGTCTGACTACCCAAATCAGGTAAACAATGTGCTGGGTTTTCCTTCAATTTTCAGGGGCGCTTTGGACGTGAGGGCCACCGCAATTAACACAGAGATGAAGATTGCGGCGACAATGGCCCTGGTAAAACTAACAAGAGAGGATGTGCCTGATTCGGTGTCAAAGGCGTACGGCAATAAACGGTTTGAGTTTGGGCGCGATTATATAATTGCGACTCCGTTCGACCCCAGGGTAATTGTGTGGGAAGCTTCGGCGGTTGCCGAGGCCGCCATAAAGTCCGGCGTTGCCCGTTTGGAAATAGATATTGATGAATACAAGGATAGGCTGGAATCGATGATGGGCAAATCGCGCGAAATTATGCGTGTGATGATTAATAAGGCCAAAAAAGAGCCTAAACGCATTGTATACCCTGAAGGTGAGCATGAAAAGATTCTGCGCGCAAGCAATATTGTGATTGATGAGCAGATTGCCAGGCCGGTCTTGCTTGGCAATAAAGAGAAAATAACCGCTAAAATGCGAGAGTTGCGTTTGGACCTTGATGGGGTTGAAATAATATCGCCGGAGAATTCGGATAAAATGGACGAGTATGTTGAGGTCTTTTACAAATCAAGAAGACGCAAAGGCGTAACTATGGAACAAGCAAGGCAGTTGATGACAAACCGCAACTATTTTGGGGCTATGATGGTTCACAAAGGTCACGCGGACGGTTTGGTTTCAGGCGTGATGAATCAATATCCTGAAACGATTAGGCCGGCCCTGCAAATAATAACGGCAAAAGAGGGGGTAAAACACGTTGCAGCCGTTTACTTAATGATTATTAAGAATGATGTTAAACTATTTGCCGACGCTACTGTTAATATCGAGACAACGCCTGAAACTCTTGCGGAAATTGCGCTGCTTTGCGCGGAACAGGCCAAATGCTTTGACATTGATCCAAAGATTGCCATGCTTTCGTTCGCAAATTTCGGCAACTCAAAGCATCCTTTTTCAGACAAGGTTCGCAAAGCCGTGGATATTGTTAAAAAATTAGCGCCGGACCTAAAAATAGACGGCGAGATGAACGTGGATATGGCGGTTGATCCTGAACTTAGGGCTGAAAATTATCCTTTTTGCGAATTTGACGGCGCGGCAAATGTGCTTATCTTCCCAGATTTGACTTCGGGAAACATCGCTTATAAACTTATGCAAAGGCTTGGAGGGGCCGAGGCAATAGGGCCTATCCTGATGGGAATGAAGAAGCCGGTGCATTTGTTGCATGTTGACGGCTGCGAGGTAAAGGATGTTGTTAATATGACGGCAATCGCGGTGGTTGACTCGCAAAATCTGGACGCAAAATAAGGGCTCGACCGGGAAAACTCCAAGTTATTTCCGATCAAGCCCTAAGTCTGAGTTGAAAGTCAGGTTTTATTTTGGGCCGGACGATTGCGGCTTCAAAGCTACGCTGTTAATAAAAGTTGCTCTGAAAATTGCGGATAGTCAGTATTCATATCCGCAAATGCGCTTGATTTCAACATCTCTTTTTGCAGAGTCTTTATATGTAAGTCTTGGTCCAAAGTATCTTTTACTTTTCTATAAAACATGGCAATTTCAAAATCGTCCATTGAATCAAATTGATATTCCAGTTTATCAAGTATTTTTAAACTGGTTGCCTGTTGACGTTTAGAAGCGTAATAAAAAGCGGCTGTTAAAATTATTTGTAATTGTCTGTTTTGTTCATAATTGTTATATAGATAAACTCCAAATGCGCTTAACAGTCCTTCCAGCAATTCGGTCTCCTTTTTTTCTATGAAAATTGCGCATATAGCAATTTCCAACAGTTCCCACTCTTCATCGTCAAGAAGCTCTTCCGCCATATCGGAATTAGCGTGAGAAGATAGAAACCTTTTAAGACTGTTTATTGGAAATTCTTCCCCGTGGTTTTCAATAAGGGCCTCTAGCTCAGGGCTAAACACGGGCTCATATATATTTATTGTCATACTTTCCATAATTTCCCCCAAATAAATTGAACAAGTTTATCTACCTACATATATCGTCCAATGTTTGCGGAAACTTCACTTTTTTTTAAAAAAAAGTTTTTAAAAGCGCTTAGCCGGCAATAAATAACAACGCGTAGTTGTTTCATGGACATAGGTTTGAGGGAAGAGGAAATGCCGGCAATTAAGCCGGCAAATAGCGTAAATTTCACAGTGAATGAGCTTGCATTCACGTTGTGGTCTAACTTGTTGTTAACTAACAGGATGCGGGGTTTTGAGGCGTTTTTTTGTAACTAACAGGATGTGGGGTTATCGTTTATTTAAATGAATGGAAGGATGCGTTTATTTACTGATTACTTTAAGGGCTTTTTTTACCGCGTCTTTGGCGTCTTTTGCCAAAATAATTCCATTGCAGCCTTTGCTTTTAAAATCAATATTCCAAGTGTTTATGCCTATTACCGGCTTGTTTTGTATTAGGGCGAACGATATTTCAGACAATGTGCCCAATTTGCCGCCTATTGCAATTACAGCGTCTCCTGAAGAGGCGACTATTACGTTTCGGGCGTGCCCCAGGCCCGTAACAATCGGCACGTCTATAAAATCGTTGCAATCATCAGGGGCGTTGCCCGGCAATATCCCTATCGTCAAACCACCATGCTCTTTAGCCCCTTTTGCCGCGTAATACATTACGCCGCCAAGTCCACCGCAAATGAGGGTTGCATTGTTTAGGGCGATCTCTTTGCCTACTTCTTCGGCTATTAGCGCCTCATCCGTAGTAATATCGCCGCCGCCTATCACTGAAATAGATATTTTTCGCGTCATTTTTTATTTAATTAAACAAATTCCATACTAAGGTAGTTATTGTACCTATTGAAAATAATCGCAAGGATTTATTAGCGGTAATTGAAGCAGGAAAAATTGGCGCGTATATATAGTCGAAGAGGAATGCAAAACAATGCCGTATAAGATTTTGGCGTTAAATATGCGTCTTTACATCAAATCATTGCAGAAGGTTCTTTTAAGGAGCTTTTTCTACCGTTCAGCAGTGATGAACTTTAGAACCTTTTTTGCGGAATCTAAGACGTATTTAGGTATGTTGGCGCCAATGCTGTTTGCTGTATTAGAGTTTATGACGAGATTTGTTTTCTCAGGCTCTAATATTGAAGGAAAAGAGGTTTTTTCTTTATTAACTATGCTTTTAGACAGGATAGCTGCTTGTTTGCCTAAATTGGAATAATTTGCTGAATATGATAAAAGCGCGCCGGCTTTAACAAAAGCTTCTGAAAAAGTAACCAGTGGCATATTATTTTCAAGGGCGAAAAGTATTATATAATCGTAAGACTCTTTGGTAATAACTGTTGAATCGGCAATCAGCCACAATGCGTCTACATGGCCGGCCAACCTTCTTAACGCGTTAGGCACCTGTTTTTCGTTGTTAATAGCCTCTCTCGTAAGTTTTATGCCGGTTTCTTTTGAAATTTTCTTTGCGTTTTTAATTATGTGGCTGGTGTTTTCTGAATTGTAAATTACGCCTAATTCCTTTAAATCCGGAAGTATAGTCTTGAGACTTAACATCTGCTCTTTAACTGATAGCCTGAGGGCAATTCCCGTAATATTGCTTTCAGTTATGTTATACTTTTCAGGATCCATTACCATGCAATAAACAATTGGGATATCATGTATCTTGCCTTTTACTTTTAATAAAGCCTCTAATCCTACGGCTAAAATTATATCCGGACGCTCTGTTTTTATGATTTCAATCAAATTGCCTTTGTTTTCTTTGACGTCTGCATCAGCAGCATTGGCATCATTTATTTTTTTATTTTCATTCGCAAATTCCTCAATATTATACTCCTTAATATTTGCGTTTGAAAAATTTCTGAAACCGTCCATTGCGAGATCATAAGGCTCAATATTTTCAGATTTTAGAGCGATGACTTCGTATCCATAGCAGCATACGCTGAGAATCGATAAAAGAAGAGGCAGAAAAAGCGGTATTAAATATGTTTTTTTCATTTGTTGTGGGTAAAAAATAAAATGGTTACCAAGAATACTCAGCTAAACTTATGACTATGCATATTGTGTAAAGCCTTTGATATTAAAAAGTTACAAAATGATCCATTAAAAAGTATATGGCACACATGTATCATTTTTCATGTTTCGGACTAATCGGGAAATTTAACATCAATTCCTAATTCCATAACTATGTATATCATAATATGTTATAAAAGCTGACCAAGTTGTAACCATGGCTGAGTTTG
>JAIQZQ010000135.1 GCA_021777105.1 Candidatus Anammoxibacter sp. | reverse complement strand
CTTGTAGAGAAAGAATACGAAAAAGGCGAAAAGGTCAACAAGGACGAAATAGCTTACATTAAGATAAATCATGATAAATTATTTCCAGAATGGAATTATACTTTAATACCTTAAAACCGAAGTTATTTTTGAGCGGACCCTTAGTATAAAAGCCACCGCCCTACCTCACCTAAGCGCTTTAAGGACTGAAATTAACGTCAACGACCTACCTTCTCTCTAAAAAGATGGAAACGATGGATATGTAAATGAGCGTTTCAGACATATAACATACGCGCACATCACTTTTTTCCACTAGCCAAACCATCAGATTACCCTCCGTCATATAATATTATTTTATCATATGAATTCATCAATAATTACATGCTTGTAATGGTATACTTCGTAAACCGGGCAATCCAAACATGCTATTTTTGTAACCCATTATAGTTTAACAGCTTATACAACAATTTGACCAATTTCATTAATACAGGTTTATCCTTACAAAAGCATGATCTTTGTAGTGGTTAAATTTTCGTCTGTAATTCATAAATATGACGCCATGTCGCATCTTTTTCATTGACATACAATTTTAACCAAGACTATAATGTCACCCTTCTCAAAAGCCGTACCCCATACAGGCATATTATATCTGTTTTAGCGCGGCTTCTTAGGTACGTTTTAGCTTTGCATCTTAATTGTATAGTTTATTTCAAACAAATATGGAGGCGCAAGAATGTTAAAAAACGGCAAATACACCCCAAAACCATCTTTTTTCAGTAAATATATAGCATTATCCCTGTTTTTGTTGCTATTGCTACTGATTTCCCCAAACGCTATAGCCGGCTACCAGTCAAACACATCAAGCACAACAACAGGAAATGGCACTTGGGGATCAATTCTAAGATTATCTTTGAGCATCAGCGGATCAACCGCGAATTTCACAGTGTCCAAGAAGGACGGCTCATTTAGCAACACAAACAATGTATTTATAAAACTTGACTCGCAAACCGGATCTACAATTAAATCTGGAACCATAAACGCCGGCGGCTCATCAAAATCGTTAAGCGTAAATTTAGACGGTTTATCAGGCTTTCCACGTAATTTTTATGGACGCGTAGAAAACAGCGATGGTTTTGCTTATGTTGGGCCTATCACAATATCTAAAACACAAGATACATTATCCACTCCAAACTTGACAAGACCTTCCAATGGAGCTTCAAATCAATCAAAAACTTTGACTCTGGACTGGAATTCCGTTAGCGGGGCAAATATTTATCGTGTTTTTGTAGCAAAATCATCCAGCACATTAAACAATTTAAGCGACACGGACACGTTTTGTTCTGGATGCGAGGTTAACGATACAACTTCCAGCAGTTCATATAATATCCGAAGCGGAGAGCTAAACGGAGGTACTCAGTATTTTTGGATGGCGCGAGCCGGCAATACTTCTGGCGGTGGTAGCAAAAACTCTTCAGTTTGGTCTTTTACTACTTCCCAAGATACTTTGTCCACGCCAAACTTGACTAGCCCGCCAAATGGAGCCTCCAACCAATCAAAGACTCCCTCCTTGCACTGGAATTCCGTTAGCGGGGCAAATATTTATCGTGTTTTTGTGGCTAAATCATCCAGCACATTAAACAATTTAAGCGACACGGACACATTTTGTTCTGGATGCGAGGTTAACGATACCACTTCCAGCAGTTCATATAATATTCGAAGCGGAGAGCTAAACGGAGGTACTCAGTATTTTTGGATGGCGCGAGCCGGCAATACTTCTGGCGGTGGTAGCAAAAACTCTTCAGTTTGGTCTTTTACTACTTCCCAAGATACTTTGTCAACGCCGAACTTGACTAGCCCGCTAAATGGAGCCTCCAACCAATCAAAGACTCCCTCCTTGCAATGGAATTCCGTTAGCGGGGCAAATATTTATCGTGTTTTTGTGGCAAAATCATCCAGCACATTAAACAATTTAAGCGACACGGACACATTTTGTTCTGGATGCGAGGTTAACGATACAACTCCAAGCAGTTCATATAATATCCGAAGCGGAGAGTTAAATGACGGCACACAATATTTTTGGATGATACGCGCAGGAAATAACACTTTAGGCATTGGAAGCAAGAATTCTTCAGCTTGGGCCTTTACAACCCAATCCGTAAATTTGCAAAACCCCAATAATTTTGTGCCGGTCGACAATTCAACTAACATTCCGCCTTCAAACGTTAATTTCACATGGAACTACAACAACACTGACGACATTATTTCAACCGTGAAATTCAGCCTGAAAGAAGCTACCGGTTACAATGGAGGCACAACAAATACAGTTGGAGGTTGCGATAGCCGAAATATCGGTAAAACCACATCATATTCATCTAATTCTTGCGGTCTATTAAAAGATGGCCAATGGTATAAATGGTGGGTTGAACTAAACTTTAACAACGGTTCCGCCCCTAAAGGAAACGGAGCATTTTTTAAAACTGAAGCTTCCGCGCCTACCCATTCAAACCCCGCAAATTTCTCCCCGCCAGATAACACTCAAGAATTAAACACATCAAATATCCCATTCAGTTGGGACAACAACAATCAATCATCAACTATTTCAACCGTCAAATTCTCTTTAAAAGAAGCTTCCAGCCATAATGGAGCCGTCACAAGTCCAGTTGGTAATTGTGACAATAAGAACATAGGAAACATAACTTCGTACAATTCAAACTCATGCGGTTCATTAAAAAACGGCCAATGGTATAAATGGTGGGTTGAAGTTAATTTTAACGACGGCTCAACCCCACAAGGCTCTGGAGCTTTTTTTAAGACTAAGCCGGCGGAGAATCAAGTAGCCCATTCAATCCCAAGCAGTTTTAATCCACCTGACAACACACAGGAACTAAACACATCAGATGTCTCTTTCAGTTGGAATAACAACAATTCCGCATCTTTAATCTCTAATGTTAATTTCTCATTAAAAGAGGCAACTGGCCACAACGGATCCGCAACAAACCCAGTTGGCGATTGCGAAAATAAAAGCATTGGCATTACATCTTCATACAATTCAAACTCATGCGGTTCATTAAGAAACAGCCAATGGCACAAATGGTGGATTGAAGTTAATTTTAACGACGGCTCACCCCCTAAAGGCTCTGGAGCTTTTTTTAAGACTAAGCCGGCGGAGAATCAAGTAACGCATTCAATCCCAGGCAATTTTAATCCACTTGACAACACACAAGACTTAGATATATCAAATATCGGCTTCAGTTGGGACAACAACAATCAATCATCAACAATTTCAAGTATCAAATTCACATTAAAAGAAGCTGCAAGTTACAATGGAGCAACTACAAATGCAGTTGGAAATTGCGATAAGAAAAACATTGGCAATACCACTTCGTATAATTCCAATTCATGCGGTTTATTAGAAGAAGGCCAATGGTATAAATGGTGGGTTGAAGTTAACTTTAATGACGGCTCAATCCCACAAGGCGCCGGCGCTTATTTTATGACTAAAGATAATAAAACAACGCCTACTCCTAGTATCACGCCAACACCTGTTATAACTCCTACACCAAGCAATAATTCAACAACTGTATCCATAATATCTCACTTTGAAAGGCAAGTTATAAGCGATACGGTAATTATACAAGCCTTGCCTGAAACAAATAACGGAAACAGTATTAACAGAGTTGAATTCTATCTTGATAATGACAAAGCCCCACAAAAAACTGATTTTGCAGAGCCTTACGAATGGAACTGGAACACAACTTCCCATTCAAACGGTGATCATATTGTAAAAACACTTGTATATGACAATCAAAACAATACAGCCACAGACCAAATAATTCTTATAGTTAACAATGAACCCTCCGAAAACCTGCCTGAAAGTATTGCCGGATTTGATTTATTAAATGTTAATAAACTTGAAGGGAATAAATACAAAGGAACATTATTACTTAATTTTCCAGGCAACGAGCTTTTTCACCCAGACATAATCTTTACATTTATAGACGGCATTATCACTGATATTACTTTTACAACAACATTGGAATTTAACCTAGCGGGCACAATTATTTCTATCGACAAAGCGTCTGTTTCAAACAACGAAATAAAAGTTGCGGAAGCAAATATAAGCATGTTGCAAATAGCCGGAGGATTATCTTCCACTTTACGTGATATTACAATTACTCGCGATAAAATTTCTTTAGGAAGCGCTGAAATAAGTTTGCCTGATATCAGCATTGGCAAGTTTAGAATAGGGCCGATTCAAGCAAAATTTAAAGAAGTTGCCGATCCATCCGTAGCATACATTTTTTGTGTTGAGAAAGCATCAATTTCACTGCCTTTTATTGGAAATCTAAGCACAGGTTTTAGCCTATATAAAACTGACCTTCATGCTTTTGTAATAAAAATGACAAGCAAAGAAGGCATCCCTATTGGAGCTACAGGTGTCCGTATAGACAGCATAAAAGGGGTAGCAGCTTTTAATTTTAAAAATACTGTAGAGACTACACATGATTGCCTTGTTAACGAAGTCAATTTAAAAGGACCAACTACTTGCGGGTTTACAGGAGGTGGTGTAGATTTGCGCCTTGAATTAGTTTTATCCTTAGTGTCAAAACTGGGGATTAGTATGGACCCGGCATGGACTGAGTTCAATTCAATTGGCGCGGTAGGAATAGGCGGGGTGTTGAAAATCGTAGGTGTTGATCTTGCCAATGCATTTATATGTATAGACACAACACAGGGTATAAGAGCAGGGGGAAACATTAACATCGCTGACGCATTTATTGCCTCAATGAGAGCTCAAATAGTTAAAGATCTTAACAATCCAGATGATTATGTCATCCTTGGAACCGCCAGTGGAGAATTAAAAGTACCAGAAAGCAAATGGAAAGGCAAGGTTATAGAATGGATAATACCTGAAAGCCTTTTTGGAAAAATCGAAATGGGTCTTGGTTATTATAAATGTAAAGGAAAAAGAAAATATGGATTAACGGCAAACACAAAAGACCCTGAAAATAATATTGAATCAAAAATAGCTATTGATTTTAACAAACCCCTCAAAGGAATTTGTAGGGGTGACAATCTAGAGCTTTTAGAAGGGCTTGTGCAAAACAAGACTATAGGGGCCTCCCCTATATGGTCTTATGGGATTAAATCGAAAATACTTAACACTGTTCCAGAAGCAACAATTCATTCACAAATACCAACTGATTCCGGCCAGATTATTTTTGGAATTACATGGGTAAACGGCTTGCCTGATTTTCAACTTACAACACCTGAAAAGGATCTTATAATGCCGGGCAATTTATCAAATTTTAAAAATGTCCGTTATGATAAATCAGTCCAAAACCAAAAGCTTTATATTATTGACAATCCGGTTCCAGGTAAATGGACTATGAATCTGAAAAATCTTAAAGGTGATGAGGAATACACCACATTTGTAATAGGGACTAACACAATGCCTACTATAGAGATAAATGAACCTTCAAATCATAATTCTGAAAACAACATAATTACATGGACCGCCAACGGACATGAAGATGATGAAGAGGTAGAGATATCGCTGTTTTATGACACTGATAACAGCGATTTTAATGGAAATGAAATAGTTAACGGATTAAACATAAAAACCACATCCGGTTTTACATGGGATACGACATTTGTGCCTGCAGGAACATATTATATTTATGCCAAAATAGACGATAATATTAATGCCCCTGTCTTTGCTTATAGCAATGGCACTATCGAAGTATCAGACACGTCTATTCCATCTCCGCCAAAAGGATTTGAATTGGAACCCCTTAATTCCAAACTACGCCTGACATGGCAACATAGCAATGATGCAGACATTGCGGGATATAAAACACATTTTGGAACAACAAATGGAGAACTCCCTGTGGCTATTAACGTTGGCAATGTAACAAAATATGATCTTGACAACCTTATTAATGGAACAACCTATCATGTCGCCATATCATCATATGATTTTAGCGGGCATGAAAGTAACAAAACCTTAACATTGGTCGGCATACCCGATGCAGGCGCAGATATAACACCTCCCGCAATTCCTAACGGTCTAGGCATAGTCATCTTAGATAATAGCTCTATGCTAATCTCCTGGTCGGCAAATACTGAAGACGACATTGCCGGTTATAAACTTTATTATGATACGGACGGTTCATTACCTTTTACCGGAAACATGGCGAATGAAGGCAAGTCTCCTATTACGATCATTAATAAAGATAAAACATCTATAACATTAACCGGCTTAGAGACGGGATTGACCTATACAATCTCTTTATCTTCATTTGACGCCTTAGGAAATGAATCGGAATTATCGGAGGTTTTAACTGTAAAATCAATATCAGATACCGATATAGATGACGACGGCATGAATGACGATTGGGAAAACAGCCAATTTGGAGATTTAACAACAACAAATAATAAAAATGAAGATTTTGACAATGACGGGTTAACGAATATTGAAGAGTTTGATGTTAACACAGATCCAACAAATGAGGACACAGATGGAGATAAAATTACAGATAAAGACGATTCCAACCCTCTTTTAGTTCTTGACGAAAATAGAAATGGGCTGCCTGACGATTGGGAAGCTTTTTATCTGGTAAACTCTTCAAAAAATGATAATGATTTAGATGGTTTAAACAATTTTTTCGAGTTCCTGCTGAACCTCAATCCAATTGACAACGACACTAACGGAAACGGCATTACAGACGGCGATGAAGATTCTGACGGAGACGGCGTTGCCAATAGACAAGAAATAATAGACGGGACAGACCCTAGCATAAACACGGATTTGCGCAAACCTTTAATTGATGAGGCAGAAACGCCGTCGCCTATTGAATCACAAACCGAAACGCCTTTCGCAACGGAAACAGAAACGGAGATGGAGACAGAAACCCCAATATTAGAGCCAACACCAGCGGAAACTCAGAAAGTAGCGACATTAAACGCCAACCCTGAATTTGCGCGAAGATCACTAACTCCAAATACAGCCATTGTAATTATAAGAGATCAAAACAACAATCCTATACGTGGCGTTAATGTGAAGGCGGAAAGAAGCAATCGAAAAATTATGGTATCGTCTGAAAATCCAGTTACAGATTCAAGCGGCATAGCCGAATTCAGCTTTAGATTTCCATTCAGAAGCAGGAACGGAGTTATAACTTTTTCAGCCGGAGGAAAAAGCGCTACTATTACACAGAAATAAGCGCAAGTTTTTTAAAATTGTATAACTTACCAAAACGCAGCAGATTGATAAATTATTATTCCAAATCTTTAAGGTTATATTTACTTATACTTTGATAAAAAAGGAGAGCCCTAACATGGAAAAATTCGGATTATATATTGCAGGTTTATTCATTGTTGCAAGCGTTTTACTATCTTCTGCCAACAATGCATACGCAGTCGGCGATTCAGACGCTTTGGTTGCTAAATTAATGGATGCGCCAATTAATTTTATTGAAAACAGAGGGCAACTGGATAAAAAGACGCTGTTTTATACAAAGTCCAAGGATTATACAACCCTTTTTACAAAAGACAGCGTTTACATTGAGCCAATAATTTCTAAAGGCGCAGCTTCCGTTTGTAATCATAAACAAAACAATTCAGGAAACAATACAGAAGATCACAAAGGAGGGGTATTCCGTTCAATAAAACTCTCATTTTATGGTTCAAATAAAGACGTTGTATTGGTTGCAAATGATATTAATCAAGGAAAAGTTAACTATTTTTTAGGAAATAATCCAAAAAAATGGCGCGTTAATATACCTACCTATAAATCTATCACATATAAAAACGTTTACAAAGGCATAGACATAATATTTTACGGAAACAACCGAAAGCTTGAATATGATGTGGTCGTGTCGCCCGGAGTTGACCCTTCTGTGGTAAAACTGGTTTACAACGGGATTGATAAACTTGATCTGGCTAATAACGGCGACCTTAATATAACACATAAATATGGCCGGTTAATTCAAAAAAGACCTCTTGTTTACCAGATATTGAATAATAAAAAGGTAGAGGTGGAATCCGGATTTGTTATTAAATCTGATTCAAATGACAACAATACGTATAACCTTTCTAACGCAGAGACCACACATAATATTGACAAATTTATATCCGGCTTTAAAGTCGCGTCTTATGACACTGATCAGCCTTTAATAATTGACCCTCAGCTTGTATACTCAACCTACCTAGGCGGAAACCATATTGATTACGCTAATGCAGTTAAGGCTGACTCATCAGGCAATGTATATGTAACAGGATTAACCCAGTCCGGCGACTTTCCCACATCATCAGCTTTTCAGGGTTCTATCTCCAGTGGAGCAGATATGTTTGTTACAAAGTTTAACTCGAGCGGTTCTTTAATGTATTCTACTTATCTGGGAGGCGGCAGTGGTGATGAAGGTTTTGATATTGAAGTAGATACATCAGGCAACATTTATATCACAGGAACTACATGGTCTACTGATTTCCCCACAGTTTCAGCTTTTCAAAATAATAGAGGCGGGGTAAATAATGTGTCGAATAGCGATGCTTTTTTAACAAAGCTTAATTCAAATGGTAATGCTATTATTTTTTCTACATATCTTGGTGGAGCTGAAAGTGATAAAGGACGCAGCCTTGCAATAGACACATCGCAAAACATATACATAACAGGCGATACGTTTTCAACAGATTTTCCTACATTATCGTCTTTTCAAAATACTTTAGCCGGTAGAGGGGATGCGTTCGTTTCAAAATTTAACGCTACCGGGTCTACCCTTGCTTACTCAACTTATTTAGGCGAAAGTGGTGAAGATCATTGTTATTCCATTGCGGTAGACAGCAATGGAAACGCATACGTTACAGGTTCAACACAATCATTGTCTATTTTTCCAACAAAAAACGCGTTTCAGCCTGGATTTGGAGGCCATACTGACGCATTTGTGACGAAATTTAACGCTTCAGGAAATGATCTTGTTTACTCAACTTATTTGGGAGGCAGTGATGGCGAAGTAGGTTATGGTATTGCAGTTAACACATCAGGAAACGCTTATGTAACAGGACAAACCAGTTCAAGCAATTTTCCAGTTCAAGCAGCTTTTCAAGGAGTAATTGCCGGCAATAATGATGCATTTATAACAAAGTTTAATTCAACCGGCACAGGGATTGAATATTCAACCTATCTTGGGGGCGCTAATTTTGACGCAGGTGAAAGTATAACAATAGATAATGCGGGCAATGTCTACGTTGCCGGTGAATCACAATCCAGTAATTTCCCTATTGTGTCAGCCGTTCAAGAGGAACATGCGGGAAGTGGAGATGTTTTCTTTGCAAGACTTAATTCTACGGGAGCAAACCTTGATTATTCATCATATTTTGGAGGGGCTAGAACGGATGTTAGTCCTGATATAGGAATTGACGCGAACGAGAATGTTTATCTCGTTGGCAAAACAGATTCAACCGATTTCCCCACAAAATCGGCATTTCAAGGTAGTTTTGGCGGGGGCACTCCAGACGCTTTTATCGCAAAATTTGAACCTAAAGCAGAACCGCCGACAATATCCTTTACCGCTACTCCAACATCCGGGCTGGCGCCTTTAGCAGTCCAATTCACCGATAGCTCAACAGGATCAATAGATTCATGGGCATGGACTTTTGGAGACGAAAATACCAGTGTAGAACAAAGCCCTTCCCATACGTTTACAACAGCCGGCAACTTCGCTGTTTCACTAACCGTGACCGGAGCGGGTGGTTCGTCTACAGAAACAAAGGCTAATTTTATAACAGTAACAGAGCCGGCGCCGGTTGCGGACTTTACCGCAGACGTTACATCCGGCGAAACTCCTCTAACCGTGTCTTTTACAAACATATCCACTGGGAATATCACTTCATGGTCATGGGAATTTGGCGACGTGGCCACAAGCTCTGAAGAAAGCCCATCGCACACTTACACAACAGCAGGCAATTTTACGGTGTCGTTAACCGTAAGCGGCCCTGGAGGTATTGATACTGTTACAAAAGCAGACTTTATTAGTTTAACAGCAATCCCGCCTTTAGCAGCTTTTACAACGGACAGGACAAACGGCATAGCGCCGTTAACAGTTCAATTTACCGATCAATCCACGGGAACTATTGATTCACGGCTATGGGAATTTGGCGATGGAAGCTCTAGTGTTGAACCGAATCCATCACACACATATGATGTTTCCGACGTTTATATAGTAAAACTAACAGTAACCGGCCCTGCCGGGAAAAATGAAACAACTTCTACAATAACCGTAGAGCCCAAAATCGGCAATCTCATCTCCATCACCGCAGAGCCTTCAGCTATAGACAACAAAGCAGTGTCAAACATTGAAAACAACGTAAATGTTACTATAACCGGAGACCCAGGTTTGGACGTAAACACAATTTATTTACGCGCATTTGACTCAAATAACGGCATTCTTATGCCGCAAAGCGCTCAATTTCATGGCAATGAGCTTGGCTCAAACAAAGGATTGAACATCACCGAGACATCATCAGGCGTGTACACAGGCATGATGCGGCTTTTTGATAACCTGGCTTCAGCATCAATAAAAATATGGGCGGTTACAGGAAACACCATACCGGTATTAGAGTCTGATTGGTTAAATAAAGTCATATCGCAACCTATAACGGTTGACAATATTGCGCCTACAGTAAATGCGGACGCCGAATACTCCGATGCAAACAAAAGCGTAACCGTAATATTCAGCGAAGAGATCAACGGCTCAACAATAGCAAAGCCGGAAAGTTTTCCAATTGTTAGAAGCCTTGCATCCAACAGTCAGGTTATAAAAACAGTTGCGGGATTTATAGCATCCGACCACGCGAAAGTAAGCTATGAACTGGCTGAAGAACCAAGCGTTTCAGATAATTATATTGTCGATTTTAACTCAGCCTTAACCGACACAGCCGGAAACCGCATAAACGATATAAACCAAATAGGCATAGACATAGCGGCATTTGACGTCTTTATACCAACACCCACACCCGAGCCAACACCTGATGTAACACCAAAACCAACAGCCACGCCCACAACGCCGACTATTTCCACGCCAACACCTGAAATAACAGTTACCCCAGAGCATACGCCGGAACCAACACAAACAATAACCCCTTTGCCTGAGTCAACCATTACGCCAACGCCGAAACCACAAACAACATCCACACCTGCGCCAGCAAAATTGACAACCCTTAAAGTAAACCCGAATTCATCCAAAAAGTCGTTAAAACCTAAGGATGCGATAGTAACCGCATTAGACCAAAATGGTAATAGTTTAAAGGGGCTCAAAGTCACAGCCAGGGCAGAAGGTAAACGCGTATCTGTAAATCCACCATCAGGCATTACAAATGAAGATGGAATTGTAAAATTTAAATTCAGGTTCGGTCTTTTGTCTAGAAACGGAAGGATTACATTTACCGCTGGCGATTTAAAAACCGACATTGTTCAAGAATAAACGTTTAAAACACACAAATTTTAATATGGGAATATGGAAAACTATGAAAAATAAATTTAAGACAAGGCATTTGCATCATATAAAAAAATATAATTTATGTATAATTGCGCTTTTTTTATTTTGTATTTTTAGTTTTTCACAATCTACGGTTTTTGCGCAAGGCATAATTAACACAATAGCAGGAAAACAGGAAGTAGGTTTTAGTGGAGATGGCGGCCCTGCTACAGAAGCTTCGCTTAATTTTGCATGGGGAGTTGTTGAAGATGAATCCGGTAATATATTTATTACCGATGCAAGAAATAACAGAGTTAGAAAGATAGACACGCAGGGAAACATTAGTTCATTTGTGACTGATGCTAATAATGTATCCTTAAAACACCCTATAGGCATAGATATAGATGGAGTTGGAAATCTTTTTGTTGCCGACACATCAAATCATCGTATTTTAAAAATAGATTCATCATCCGGCTTTGCCATTATAGTAGCGGGAAATGGCGAAGGAGACTTTAGTGGAGATGGGGGTTTTGCGCATAAAGCATCAATTAATAATCCTAGAGATGTAGCAGTAGATAGCGTAGGGAATATTTATATTCCTGGTTCAAACCGCATACGCAAAGTTGATTTATCAGGAACGATTAACACGATAGTCGGGACAAGCACACAGGGATATAATGGCGATAACAAGCCGTTGCTAGAGACTTTTTTAAAGTTGCCTTCTGGTATTACAGTTGATAATTCAGACAATATAATATTCGCGGATTCAGGAAACCATCGTATACGAAGAGTTATTCTTTCAGAAAACAAAATAGAAACAATTGCGGGAAATGGGGTAGCAGGTTTTAGTGGCGATGGTGGCAACGCTAATAACGCTTCTTTAAATTCACCGGGCGATGTTTATGTTGATACAATAGGAAATATTTTTGTAATTGATAATCACCGAGTCCGTAAAATAGACACATCAAATATTATAACTACAGTCGTAGGTGGAGGTGAAGCAGAAATAGTTAGAGATGGTGTTTCCGCTACAAGTGTAGAGCTTTCGCCAAATGGTATTTTTATGAACAAGAATAACGACATTCTTATTGCAAATACTAACCGTATTTTTAAAGTTGGCCCTCCGCTACCTCCAAATGCAGATTTCTCAGCAAACAAAACCACTGGAAATTCTACTATTTTGCAAGTGCAATTTTCAGATAAATCGACAGGTTCCATAAATTCATGGAAATGGGATTTCGGCGATGGAAATACAAGCACAGAACAAGAGCCTTCACATGTTTATAGAAAAAGCGGTAATTATACCGTTTCTTTAACTGTATCAGGGACTGCAGGAACGGCGACAGAAATAAAACAGGATTTTATTAGCCTTATCGGGGCTCCGGTAGTTGTGTTTACATCAGACGTTAATAGCGGGGCGGCCCCATTAAAAGTAAATTTTACAGATCAATCACGTGGAATAATTGATAGTTGGGCATGGGACTTTGGCGACGGCCAAACAGATTCGCAACAGCATCCATCGCACACATACAATAATGCAGGTGTTTTTGGGGTATCTTTAACTGTAACCGGTTCTGGAGGGTCAACTACAGAAACAAAATCGGGTTTTATTACAGTCACGGAACAGACCGTCAAGCCGGTTGCCAGATTTACTGCGGATAAAATCGCCGGTGTCGCTCCGTTTACCGTTAATTTTATTGATCAATCAACCGGCTCAATAGATACATGGTCATGGAATTTTGGAGACGGCGGAATAAGCTCTATACGTAATCCATCAAATACATATGATAAAGTCGGTCTCTATACCGTCTCTTTAACAGTCTCTGGTTCAGACGGCTCGTCTACTGAAACTAAAACTAGATTTATTAACGTATCGGATCAAAATGCGGCAATTGCCGCTGACTTTACCGCTGACAAGGTAAACGGACCAACACCGCTAGAAGTTAATTTTAAAGATCAATCTTCCGGGATAATTAATGAATGGCTTTGGAATTTTGGCGACAGCAACACAAGCGTGTTGACAAACCCTTCACACATATACACATTGACCGGCATATTTGCGGTATCGTTAACTGTTACTGGAACTAATGCCTCAGACACTGAAGTAAAAAACAATTTTATAACAACACAATCCATAGAACCGGCTCCTACTGCTAATTTTACGTCAAATGTAACCTCAGGCCCCGTGCCGTTGACTGTTAACTTTATCGATAGTTCAACCGGCGTTATTGAAACGTGGTTTTGGGATTTTGGTGATGGCGGCGTCAATGTAGTATCCAGCCCTTCTTACACGTATAAAAATACTGGCGTTTTTACAGTTACTTTAACGGTTAAAGGCCCGGGAGGTTCTGATGTTGAAACAAAACCTGCGTTTATAAGGACAAAGGACGTAAATCAACTTAGCGATATTATTTCTGCAACTATAGCCCCATTGGAAAACGGCAATGTTGACGTTTCAGATGATTTTAATAAAATACGCCTTGAATTAAAAGGGATTGAAGGTTTGGCTCCCGCGGATATATATGTTCAGGCGTTTGATTCAACAGAGGGTTTTGCAAAATCGCAAAGCAGATTAATGGCCGGCACATCTCTTATCACTGATGAAAACGCTAACATAACAGAGACGGAACCAGAGGTTTATAAGGGTGAATTCAGCCTTAATCCGTTTTTGGAATCAAAAGCCGTCAATGTATGGGCGGTATTGAGCAAAACTGTGCCACAAAATGAGACTGACTGGTTTAACGGGGTAGTCTCAAACAGCCTGAACGTAGACAACACACCACCCGCAGTAAACCCGGTTGCGGTATACGTTGCAGTCAAAAATGAATTAATTGTATCCTTTGATGACGGTATGAACAGTTCCAGTATGAGAAACGAGGGTAGTTTTCCTGATATTAAAAATATGACGGGCGGAAGTCCGCTTAACATATCAATGCTCAAATCAGTTTCATCAGATAAAAAAAGCGTTACCTACCTGCTCTTGCAGAAACCAAATGAAGTTGACACATATATTGCTAACTTTAACTCAAATGTAACCGATGACGCAGGCAATTCAATTGATGATGTGGACTCAATTGGAGTTGATATGGCAGAATTCAGGAATGAGCCAGTCTTACCGCCGGCCCCTACCGGATTTAACGTTGAGCCCGGCGACGGCAAAGCGACAATTACTTGGAACAGCGTGCCCGGAGCGGATTCATACACTATTTATATGGCGACAATAAACTGGAATATATGGTCTAAAGATTTGCCGAATGCGCAAAAACAGGACAGTATCAAGAGCTCTAATTTTACACAGGAAGGTTTGATCAACGATATTGTATATATATTTGCAGTAGCGGCGGTTGTTAACGGAACTGAAGGATTGCAATCCGACCAAATTGGCGTTAAGCCGGTTAAAACCACAGCCCCTGATGTCACGCCGGAGCCTGTTAAGACTATAACACCAACGCCGGAACCTGTTAAAACTTTAACGCCAACGCCAACGCCAACACCGGAACCGGCTATAACTGAAACCATAACGCCAAGTCCAACACCAAAACCTGAGATAAAACCGGCCAAGATAACGGCAAATCCAAAATCCGGCAAGAAAAGTCTTAAATTTCAAAAAACAATAATAACGGTTTTAGATCAAAACGGGAATGCAATGAAAGATGTCGCTGTAACAGCCGCAACTCAAGGCAGGCGTGTGTTTGTAAATCCAGGTTTCGCAAAAACAGGGGCTGACGGCACGGCTGAATTTAGCTTTAGATTTGGCATTTTATCAAAAAACGGCGAGATTACATTCTCGGCGGATGGCGTTGAAACGGCGGTTGTTCAGGAATGATGTTGACGCTGACTTTTTAAACGCGAAGCGGGGGCTTGGTAACCAGAAGGGATCAATCATCCAAATGCTGATTGTAAGTGGCACAGGCATCCTGCCTGTGATTAATTGAAACACAGGCAGGGATGCCTGTGCCACTACTATTTATATGAATTATTAACACCACTCAATTTAGAGCCTTATAAGTCATATTTTGACAAAATATTTAAAAGTTTCATCAAATCGCAAAGCAAAAACGTTTAGAAGTGGCCTGCAAGACTTAGCCGGCTTTTAACTTTTTGCATTGATCTTGTTTTAGCTTTTGCTCTTTTATTAGTGAAAATTAGTGGTTAATCCGCTTTTATCCTGTAATCCTGTCTTAATTGATTTTGTTTTTAGCTTTTAATTTCGTGGATTTTACTGTTTTTTTCGTGGAAACGCTTTTGCTTTTATCCTTTCGCGATTTGTCCGTGTCAGGTAATAATAGTATTGTCCTAACTTCTATACCCTAATTTCCCCATTTTTGTTTAGGAAGAATTGATATAACATCTTTAATAATATCGCAAGCTGTGTCTATAATTGCGCTTTGTCCAATTGCGGCATCTTTTGACAGTTCCAAGCCTTCTGGATTACCGTCTATTGATTCGCTTAAAAATGTTAACAACGCCCTAGCCCATGTAAACTGATCTATAGGATTATCAAACGGCTCCTTGAATGTAAACATCTGTTTTGCCTCCTTTTATTAATAGATTTACAGAAAACGCTCATTTGTTTTCAAATATTCCGGGCTTAATTTCTTTTAAAAACCATCTTTTATTAAAAAATATTCTTCATTTATAGAAAACAATTTTTACGTTCACTAATGTTCATTATAGTTCGCACGTTTTCATTATAATCATTCGACAGTATATGTCAATAAAAAACAGATAATAACGCACGAATATGAACATTGACAAACGTTAATGAACAACAATATAATCCCCTATTATGGACAAAGGACTAATGACAATTAAAGAGGCGCATGAATATCTTAATATCGGGAAGACTAAGTTTTACGCGCTTATTAAAGAGGGCAAGATTAAACCGGTTAAGATTGGCAAAAGGACGCTTGTTGACCCGGAAGATTTGAGAAAGTTTATTGAGTGGTTGAAACTGGAAAGAGATAATGAAAACTAACTGTCGAAGGAAAAAGTATATTTTAACTGGATAATATGCTGATCGGGATAAATCGAGACGGATGCTGTTTTGTGGGATAATTTGAAACGATTGAGTCGTATTCGTCAGATTGGAAAGATACGACTGCGCAGTTGATTGTTATTTTGGCAAACGATTAAAACCTAATTGAGAAAAGTGGTTATCAAAGGTAAAAGCGTTTTGGATTTTTAATTCTTTCATAAGATAAAAACTTGCAGAGTCGGTAAAGCTAAAGTCTTTATCATTATATGTTTTAAAGATTTCCCACGCCCCGTCTTCGACCTCCGCCGTTACATGCACTATTTTAATTCCATTAAGTTCTCGGATCATCTGACCAAAACGAACTGAAGACTTATAAGAAACTCTTATTCGCAGGAAATTTAATGTTTCGCAAACAATAAAATTCGATTAAATCCGAGGGTATTTCGCCAGTTCATTTTCAGCAAACGATTTTGCGGTTTTATGATACTGGTCGCTGCTATCCATTAAAGCAATATAAGCGCTTGTGTCTATAAAAATACTCATTTCGCGCCTTTGCCGTATAAATATTTATCATGATTAACGGACGCGTCTCCAAGGCCTGTATCGCAGATGCCGATAATACCTGATAAAGGGTTGCCGGATTGCATAAATTCAGGTTTGTCGTCCAGGCAGATTGAATCAAAATCAATTTCATCTATTTTCTCTTCGATTAATTTTGAAACTGATTTTTGCTTTGCATCCGCAATCTTTTTCATTTTTTTATACTTCTTTTCATTTAAAGTAACAACTGTTTCAACGGTATTTGACATAATTGCGCCTCCATGTTTTTAAAGATAATAAAACTGGAAGGTTAAGTCAAGTTTTTAGCAGAGGAAATTGTGTGGTTTACCTCAATTACGCGCTTTTTATAGCGATATACTTTTGGTGATTGTAAGTGTCACAGGCATCCCGCCAATAGTCAATTGAAAGACAGGCAGGCAGGGATGCCTATGACACTACTATTTATATGAATTATTAATACCACTCAATTTAGGATCTTATAAATCACATCTTGACAAATTTTGACAAGATATCTAAAAGTTTCATCAAATCGCAAAGCAAAAACGTTTAGAAGCGGCCTGCAAGACTGAGCAGGCTTTTAACTTTTTGCATCGATCTTGTTCTAGATTTTGCACTTTTATTAGCGCTGATTAGTGGGAATTTGTGGTTCATTCGCTTTTGCTTTGTTTTCGTGGTATTTTGTGTTCACTCTTTTTGCCTTTTCTTTTATCTGTGGAATCGGTGGTATGCATTTCACATTTATTTTGTCGATCATGTAAATCCTGTCTTTTGCTCTTGCTCTTTTTAGTGTGGATTTGTGAAAATTAGTGGTTCATTCGCTTTTGTTCTTAGCTTTTAATTTCGTGGATACGCTTTACCTTTTGCTCTTTTATTAGAGCTGATTAGTGGAAATTAGTGGTTTATTCGCCTTTGTTTTCGTGGTATTTTGTGTACACGCTTTTTGCCTTTGCTTTTATCTGTGGAATCGGTGTAATCTGTGGTTTACATTTTGCATTTATCCTTCTTTTTAGCCCTTAGTTTAATTACTCTTCCATCTCTTTCCAGAAATCATCATGTGGAATCCCTTTAGAATCGCTAATTTGACCTTTGGACTCATTTATTATCTCTTTAAATTCAGAAGAATAATTTAACTCTAATCGCTCCATTTCATCCTCATCTTCAATAAACAAAAGCATTGCTATTTTTTTCTTATTTCGTGTAATGATAATAGGCTCTTTATCCCTGCCAATCAAGTAGTTAATAAACTTTGTTTTAATATCTGAAAACGGCAACACTTTCATATGCTTACCTCCTTACTGCCAATATACAATTTGTTTCCCTTTTTTACCCCAATAGCAAGTATATCAACTTCATTTATAGAATGTTTTGTCTCATAAAATACACGAAACATATTATTTGGGCCAAAGCGAATTTCCCAGTCAGCCCCAAAATCCACAGGTCTTTTTAAAGGTTTCCGATTTTTTGTTTCTACATCCGGTTCAAATTGAAGTTGCTCTTTAATTGCCTCGCGAATCAATGTAAAATATTTTCTATCAATTACCTTTAGGTTATCTTTAGTTAACGGAGCATATATAATATCAAAATATTTTTTCGCTGTCATTTAACCCTTACTATTCCATTATGTAACAATTTCATTAAACAGTGGTTGGCTTTAATTAAAATGCTGCTGCAAATCCTTCAGGGAATGTGTCTTCTGAATATTCCACAAGCAGCTTTTTTACTTTAGGCGGCGTGATTAATTTTTGATAAATGTCTTCTCTATGAGGGCTATGCGCTATTAACTTGCCCGATATGGGCGTTGTGGTTGATGCGTCGGATTTATCCACGGCAATAAGCAGCCATTCACGTGTATAACGTTTCTTAATAGATTCAATCTTATCGCTTTTTGCTATATTTTTTTTATGCGCAAGATTTTCCATTATATTTTCCCAATCTATTTTCAGCAAAAGATTTTGCCGCTTTTTTATACTGATCGCGGCAGTCCATTAAAGCTATACCGGCCTTATCATTGACAGTATATCCCGCATTAACGTTATATTTATAATGATTTTTATGATAGATGCAATGTATCACACGAGGGTATTAAAGTCAATGTATATTAAGACAGCGTTGTTTGGAAAAAACATTTAGAAACCGTCTGCAAAATTGCTCCTGCTTGTAATTTTTTGAATTGATCTTGTTTTAGATTTTGGTTTTGCTTTTATCTGTGAAATCTGCGCAATCTGTGGTTCATTTTGTTTGAGTTTAGAAAATTCAAAAATTCTTTGAAGTCTTCCGGTGGTTGCTTCAGGGCCATAGAAACACTCTCTTAGATAGGTTATTGTTCTTAATTTTTCCTCAATTGAGGCCTTTTTCCAATATTCATCGTCTTGTTTATCTAATTCAGAGCTTTTTCCAAATTTGACAAGGCTTCTGTCCATTCGTTGGTTCATTATTTCGTATCCTTTATTAAATATCTATAAACATGCGCGATTGACACACCCCGTCTGCTACGCAGCCACCCCTCTTTTTAGAGCGGATATATTGTTAATGAGTCCAAAAGTACTTCAGGATGGGTAACTTATTTTCTGGTTTCACAGCCACGACGCTCTTAATGAGGATCGGGCAAGCGTGCATGTCGGCAATGGCTCTCAAGATGATTTTAACGACGCTAAAATATGGTTGGAGCCTACGATTTCAGTGGAACGGCCCGGCCGTTCCATAAAAAGTCATGAGTTAAACAGAGCTCTTAAAGTTGTCACCCTTAATATCGAATTCTTAAAGGGAGAATGGAATAATTACAAAAACAAAACCAGTTGAAACACAGTCTAAAGTTAAACGTTTTAAGGTTCAATATCCAATAACCGATTATACGTTTCCGGATGAGCCTAAGATCAGGCAAGTGAGTTTTGATGAAGATCGCATAACTGTTGAACTTATTGACGGGCGCATACTTTCCATACCTCTTTCCTGGATTCCTACTTTAAACAATGCCGCCCCTGAAGAGAGGGAGAAATATGATATAAGCCTCAACGGCGCCATGATTATATGGGACCCTGATAAATGCGCTATTAATGATGAACTGAGTATAGCGGATTACTTAGGACCGTCGCATAAATAACCAAGACTATTCACACTTGCCTCCAGTGATAGCCTCATTTTCACCAGGCCGCGCTTTGCGTATCTATTCAGCGTTATTTGACACACTTATCCCCCCGCTAACCCGGACAAATCGAAAGTTGGAAATTTGCAACTTGCAGCCGGCAATTAAAAACCTGCGCAGCCTCGTAGGCTACGAGCTGTATTGCATCAAATAAACCTTGCATCAGCCGCCATTTTCATTAAAATATGTTAAGTTTTTTTGTAACTGGCCGGCGTTATCGGACACGCTTATACACACCCCTAAATCACCTCTTATTAGAGGGGACTTTTGATTTTGTTTTTTTACCCCCCTCTAAAAGAGGGAAGACTGCTCAATAGCTGACTTGGAGCCTGAATCACGCGGAGTAGTTATAATTTTTTTGAATAATTAAGGATAAAATATGAAGACAACAAAAATTACATGGACAAAGGTAGATGAATCGCCGGGTTTGGCAACATACGCTCTGCTTCCCATTATTAAAGCATTTACTAAGGGTTCCGGCATTGAGGTTGAGACAGGCGACATCTCTCTTGCGGGCAGGATTATTGCAAACTTTCCCGAAGCGCTCACTGCTGAGCAAAAAATACCTGATTACCTGACGCAATTAGGGGAGCTTGCAAAGACTCCGGAGGCCAATATACTCAAACTGCCAAATATCAGCGCGTCAATTCCTCAACTACAAAGCGCGGTTAAGGAGCTGCGGGAAAAGGGGTATGATATCCCGGAATATCCTGAAGATGCTAAGAGTGAGGCGGAGAAAAATATTCAGGCCGGATTTGCCAAAGTTCTGGGTTCCGCTGTTAATCCTGTTCTGCGTGAAGGCAACTCAGACCGGAGAGCGCCTGCTTCAGTAAAGAAGTTTGCGCAGAAAAATCCTCACAAAATGATGAAGCCCTGGCCTGAATCGGGATCAAAATCCCGTGTGGCTCACATGGAAGAAAAGGATTTCTTTGAAACTGAAAAATCCGTCTGTGTGGAAAAAGCCTGTAATGTAAATATAGAATTTGTTGACAGGGCCGGCAATATAACCGCGCTTAAAGAGAAGATACCTCTTTTGAACGGGGAGATCATTGATACAGCTGCAATGAACGTGGCGGCTTTGCGCAAATTCTTTGCCGACCAGATTGAGGCAGCGAAAAAGGATGGGGTATTATTATCACTGCACCTCAAAGCGACTATGATGAAAATATCCGACCCGATTATGTTTGGCCACTGTGTCGCGATTTATTACAAGGAAGCGCTTGACAAACACGCGGACATGCTTAAAGAGGTTGGCGTCAACGTTAACAACGGTCTTGCCGACATCCTGGCAAAGATCGACCGGCTTCCGGCTGATAAAAAGGCTGAAATTGAGGCGGATATTACGAATGTTTATAAAGAGCGGCCCGACCTTGCAATGGTCGATACTAAAAACGGCGTTACCAACCTGCATGTGCCTAACAATGTCATTATTGACGCTTCGATGCCGAATATTGTTCGCGACGGCGGCAAGATGTGGAATAAGGATGATGAGCTTCAGGACTGTATCGCTATGATACCTGATCGCTGTTATTCGACTATGTATAAGGAGATACTTGAAGATTGTAAACAGCATGGACAATTTGACCCCGCCACAATGGGCAGTGTAACCAACGTTGGGTTGATGGCTCAGAAAGCTGAAGAGTATGGTTCGCACGACAAGACTTTCGAAGCCCCGGGCAATGGAACGATACGGGTTGTTGATGATTCAGGCGAGGCGCTTATTGAACAGTGTGTAGAAACCGGAGACATCTTCAGAATGTGCCAGACCAAGGACGCGCCTGTTCGCGACCTGGCGCGGTTGGCTGTTGCGCGGGCAAAAGCGTCGGAATCGCCGGCTATTTTCTGGCTTGACGAGAGCAGAGGGCATGACGCTGAGATTATAAAAAAAATAAACAAATATCTGCCGGAGCATGACACTTCCGGTCTTGACATTCGCATTATGAAACCGGTGGACGCTATGAAATTTTCTCTGGAAAGAGTGCGCAAAGGCGAGGATACGGTTTCCGTCACAGGCAATGTTCTGCGCGACTACCTTACAGACCTCTTCCCTATTCTAGAGCTGGGCACCAGCGCAAGGATGCTTTCAATTGTGCCGCTCATGAACGGCGGCGGCTTGTTTGAAACAGGCGCGGGAGGTTCCGCCCCCAAGCATTATCAGCAGCTCTTAAGCGAAGGTCACCTGCGTTGGGATTCCCTTGGTGAATATTGCGCGATTGTGCCGTCGCTGGAGATGATAGCTAATAACGGAGAAAATGAAAAAGCCGCCCTATTGGCGGAGACGCTTGATCAGGCAATAAGCAAATATCTTGAAAATGCAAAATCTCCATCCCGTAAAGTAAACGAGATTGACAACAGAGGGGCCACCTTCTACCTTGCTATGTACTGGACTCAGGCGTTGGCGGGGCAGAGCAAAGACGCGGAAATGCAGGCTCGTTTTGCCAAAGTCGCAAAAGAGCTTGAGGTTAATGAGGCCCGCATCGCTGAAGAGCTTCTCTCAGCTCAAGGCCGAGCGGTTGATATTGGCGGTTATTACATGCCGGATCAGGTTAAGGCTGAAAAAGCTATGCGCCCCAGCGCAACCTTAAACGCAATTATTGACGCTATGTAAAGCAGGAGCAAAAAACGCCGGTTTTAAAGACAAAATCGAATAATCTTCTAAAAGGGGGGAAGATTTTTGACAACCAACAAGTTAAAACTGCTCTATATTGACGATGAGCCGCAAAATCTTAAGCTGTTTACATACGCTTTTAAAAGGGAATACAATATCTTTTGCGCTAAGTGCGGCGCGGAAGCGATAGACATTTTAAAAGAGAATGGCGGCATTCCCGTTATTATAACAGATCAACGCATGCCTAATATGACCGGCATGGAATTTATTGAGAAAATAAATCCTGATTTCCCTGATGCGATTGTAATAATCCTGACTGCTTATATTGACGGAGATCTGTTAATAGACGCTATAAATTCCGAAAAGGTTTATAGATATATTGTAAAACCCTGGGATAAGGACGAGCTGCGCCAAACCTTAAAAGGGGCTTTTAACCAGCATCGCCTAGCCAAAGAGAATAGGAATCTTCTCATTGAACTGCAGTCAAAAAACACTCATTTATCAAAAACGCTAAATGAGTTGAAAAAAGCCAATAAGGAAGTCAAGCATTTAAAAAACCAACTTGAGCTCGAAAACACCTATTTACAGGAAGAGATTAGCGCGGAACATAATTTCCACGAAATTATCGGGCAATGCGACAACCTTAAGTATGCTTTAAACAAAGTACAACAGGTCGCAATGGCGGATTCAACAGCGCTGATTCTTGGCGAAACCGGAACCGGCAAGGAGTTGTTTGCCCGGGCAATACACAAAACAAGCAGCCGGCGGGATAGGCCTTTGGTTAAAGTCAATTGCGCGGCATTGCCGGCAAACCTTATTGAAAGCGAGTTGTTCGGCCATGAAAAAGGGGCTTTTACCGGCGCGCACAGCCACAGAATCGGCAGGTTTGAACTGGCTGACGAAGGCACAATCTTTCTGGATGAAATAGGCGATATGCCTTTAGAGTTGCAGTCTAAACTGTTACGGGTTATTCAGGAAGGCGAATTTGAGCGTCTTGGCAGCGCAAAGACGTTGAAAGTTAATGTTCGCGTTATTGCGGCCACAAATCGTAATCTTGAGAAAGCCATGGATTCAGGGGCTTTTAGAGAAGACTTATTTTACCGCCTGAATGTGTTCCCTATCGAGATACCTCCGCTTCGCAATCGCAAAGAAGATGTGCCGCTTCTTGCTAACTATTTCATGATAAAGTACAGTAAAAAGATCGGCAAAAAAATTGATTCTATTCCTAAAAAGGCAATGGAATCGTTAGTTCAATATGACTGGAAGGGCAACATCCGTGAACTTGAAAACATTATTGAACGTTCGGTTATCCTTACAAACGGAAATGCCATGCAACTGGACGGCTCTATTAATGCGCGTTTGAATTCCGGCAAAGCCGGCGCAAAGTTGACAACGCTTAAAGAGATGGAATTCGCCCTGATAACAAAAGCGCTTAAGGAGAGCAACGGCGTTGTCCAAGGCAAACACGGAGCAGCTGAAAAACTCGGCATCCCCGCCAGCACTCTGCGCGACAGAATGAAAGAGTTTGGAATTAAAAAAACCGAATAGAAAGCGCCACACACCCCTACCCCGAACAATCCAAATTAAATAAAAATATCTATATCTAAATAGTGGCACAGGCATCCTTGCCTGTGTTTCAATTAATCACAGGCAAGGATGCCTGTGTCACCATCTTGCCGATTTTTCTACCTTGCTCCAAAACCCCAGTTTGGGATCGAAACAATTCAAGAAGCCCCCAGCTTCGTGTTCGATAGCAAACATAGCTAATTGTTTAAACGCGAAGCTGGGGGCTTCTTGAATTGCCGGTTACCAAGCACCACAGACTGGGTCAAATCAGATTTGCTCGCCGTCAATAATTTTTCCCAAAATTATTTCGATATAATTTGTTTTGATTTTCGAGGTTTTAACGGTGTTCTCAATTTATGCACTCTTATCTGTGAAGTATTGCATCAGAGATGTTTATCTTTAGTGGCAATAGCGCCCCTGAGTATTAGTTATTCCTTGCTTTTAACTTCCAGAGCAATCCAGATATTCCTTTTATTGTCATTGCTCGCGATATATTGAAACATGTTGACAATATTGAAAATTCCGCATTTACCCATTCTAGCCCACGTAACATAAATTGACCGGATCCTAAGTTGCGTTTCATATGCCCGAATGGTAATTCGACTTTTTGTTGCCGTAATTTATATTTCTCTTGTCCTTCAGGACTGTTATATCTATTGGAAAGTTCCTCTTTTAGCTCCTCCTCTTTCATACGGATTAGTCGACGGCCTCCTTTGCTCTTTGTGCAAACTCCAAAATTCTTACATCTTATGCAATCTTTGATTTTTGCCTTGTATGCGCATTTGCGTGGATTTCCAAAGCATATACCTTTGTTTACCAGCCTCTTACCCGCCGGACATATATATTTATCCGTGGGCTTCTTTGTATATAAACACCTCTTTACCAAATGGCTTTATTGCTTGTTTATCATTCCCTCGCTCTCGTTGGACATCTAGATTGCTTGGCGCTATTATCTCGATTTCTTTTGATATTTTATCTATATCTGCCAGGCTGAAATAGCCGGCATCGCTGCATATCGATTCCGGTTTCGTCTCTAATACCTCTGTTGCGTTTTCTACTTGCATGTTTAATTGATTCAAATCATTGTTTTCGTTTACTACCTCTCCACTTACTATTAAGCCATGTTTTTCGTCTACGCTTATTTGTGCATTAAAACTTGAATGTCTTCCTTGCCGCCATGTTGCTTTTACACTATCCGGGTCCCTTAGGTTTATTGATGTTTTCTTGGTGAGCTCTAGCGTTGTCATTATTACCTTTACCTTCTCCTGTATCTCTTGTTGCGTCGACAGCTCTGTTTCTAATTTCACCATGCTTCCATTGCCGGCTTCTTGTTTGTCTATCTCTTCGGCTTCTTTTAAGATGCGCTCTATATTTTCATTGATTTGCTTCAACCTCTTCTCGCGCCTTTCTTTATCCCGCGTATTTGCTATATTGGCGTCGGCTCGGAATTTACTACCATCTACAAATAAACTGTTACCTTCTATCATCTCTAATTCTATGCATAACTTTACTATTTGACT
>JAIQZQ010000134.1 GCA_021777105.1 Candidatus Anammoxibacter sp. | reverse complement strand
AACGGAACAGGGCACAAGAACAGAGATTGTGCTGGCCATGCCCCCGGGCAAATTCATAAAAGGCATTTACACCTGGGGATGGAGAAAACACCCGCCTTTAACACAGTTTATTGTGGCGATACCCGAAGGCGAAAAACTGCCAAACGGAACGCCGACTCTGGATGGTTTTATGAACGGCCAGGCCAAAACCGAGGCTGACATCAGCGATAAAGCTCCTGAAAAGATCGTTTTAAACGCATTAAGGGAATTTGATAAAAAAATCAGATTCAATTGGATGCCTAAAAGGGTTCTGGCAATTATTGAAGATGTAAAAGATCAGGTAAACGTAATGAAGGATAAACTTACACTTCCTCCTGGTTTTGAGAAAGACCCCAACTCTGATTTTACAGCTGTTTATATGAATGGCGAGACTTATGTTGAATCACAGCAAAAAGGCGGGACTGGGAACAATTGGGTTTTGCCTAACTTTACCGAGGGAGATGTTGTAAACGGCACAATTATTAACGCTGATAATATTAAAAGCTTTTTTAGATCAGTTATGTTTGCAAAAGGCCAGGTCAAATATGGGTTAACCGCGGCGGGCGGCTCCGTGCATAACGAATTTGGGAATTTTAACTGGAAGCCTATTTATGGAGAGCCTATGTTTGTTGCCGGCGGCTGGCATTCCGCGTTTGCCCCTGTTTCACAACAAAACCTGTATCCTGAAGGCGATCCGGAAGGTGATTTGCAACATACATTTGAAAACTTTTCAGGTTTTAGCGGCCCTGAGCTGCCGTTTGATAAGACTGGAACTCGCGGTTCCGAAGGGCTGTTTGACTTTGGATTTGGGGTCCCTATTGAGCCGGGAGCAACACTTAACGCAAACATAGAGATACCAAGAGATCACGGCGGAAACAGGTCTGTCTTGTATCTGTTTGATCCTATGCGGCACGATAACAGCGTCTTTAGTCTGCATACTCCTTAACATTTTCTTATTAACCTGAAAGGAGTTTAAGGAGAGAATTCCTTATGTAGGTTGGCCTCCATCCATCCCTACCTCCTTTCAGGTTATAATGCAAAGAACTTAACATGAAAAAAACAACTCAATTTAAAATTCTATCAATATTTCTGATTGCAATATCCTTTTATTTTAGCGTTAACGCATTTGCCTCCACAAAAGCGCCTGAATTGACAGTCTCGGAGTGGATCAATAGCGATCCCGGGCCCCTTAATTCTATGAAGGGCAAGGTCGTTGTAATTGATTTCTTTCAAATGTGGTGTCCGGGCTGCAACAATTTCTCAATTCCATTGATGTTCAAACTGGAAGAAAAATATAAAGCGCGCAAGGATGTTGTGTTTCTTTCAATGCACACTGTCTTTGAAGGGCACGCATATCAGACACCGGATGATTTGAAAGAGTACGTTGAGGAAAAGGGAATTAAACATCCAGTGGGCATTGACGATTACGCTTCAGAGTCGGACGACGTTCCAATAACCATGAGAAGGTACAGGACGGGCGGCACGCCGTGCATTGCAATAATCGGTAAAAAAGGCAACTTGCGATTTAAGAAGCTGGGCGGCTTTAATCAAGACGTAGCGGAAAAATACATCGATATATTGTTAAGTGAATAATTTTGTTATAAAAAACCATAAAGGAGCTACCCGTGTTTATGTTAGGCGTTAAAAAGCGTTGTTTTTTCTGGATTATATTTTTAATTTCGTTAATATCGTTCTTTACAGCATGTTTTGTCGTGTCGTTTCCTCACACAATCTTTATCAGGAACTTATGCGCCCATGAAATTATAACCAAATATTATTTTTACATATACATTTTAAATTCAGCCATAATATTGATCTGGTTAAATTTTTATCGATTGAAAAAGAGCATTTCCCCGGCAGTTTTGTTTATGATGCCGCTGAACATACCCGTTGTATACGCAGGAATGCATTCAGTAAATAACGCAGTGTGTAAATGCTTTTAATTTAACGCTCTATTTATTAAAATATAACACATTTGAAATCGGTCGCAACGCGCAAGCTTGCGGCCTGCATTTTTTAATAAATTAAGATAATTCACAAGGATAGCTATGTCTTCATTTTTCCAGCAACTATTTGACACAAAATTTGACCCCGCCACTATAAAACTGCCTCAGACCGACCAAAATGGACAGAGCAATATAAAAGGCGTCTATTTAATAGGCGAAATAGCGGGCAAGCCCCTGCTTAAAAACGCTATTAACATGGGATATGACATTGTGGAAATGTTGCATCCAGAGTTAAAGGACAACCAGTCTAATGACGTTTTTGACATTTTAATTGCCGGCGCCGGAGCTGCGGGAATAAGCGCGTCGCTCAGAGCTAAACAAAAAGAGCTTAATTATATCGCCATAGAGCAGGGCAATATCGCCAACCTTATTACAACGTTTACAAAAGGCAAAAAGATATTTGCCGAGCCTGTTGACGATGAGTTGCGAGGCGATCTATGGCTTGAAGAGACGACAAAAGAGGACATACTTGAAAAATGGAACAGCTTTGTCGCCTCTGAAAAGCTAAACATAAAAATAAAAGAGCGCGTTATTAATGTAGAGCGCGACGGCGACGTCTTTAACGTCACAACCAACAAAAGCAGTTATAAAGCCAGGCGGGTGATCATGGCTATCGGCAAGTCTGGCAACCCACGCAAGATAAATTGCCCGGGCGAAGACCTTGACAAGGTTGCAAACGTGCTGGCCGATCCTGACGAGTTTAACGACAAAAACATCATGATATACGGCGCGGGCGATGTGGCGGCGGAAGCGGCCCTGGCCCTGTGCGATAATAACCGGCCGACTATTACTTGTGTGGACGAATCGTTTACCTTCCCTCGCAAACGCAATATTGACGCAATGGACGCTAAAATAAAAGAGGGAAAACTTAAGGTTAATTTTGCGTCAAAAGTTGTTGAGATAAATGAGAAAGAGGTTGTAATTGAGAAAGACGGCAAAAGATTAACCGAGAAAAATGACCGCTTTTTTACCATGATAGGCGCCGACCTGCCTCTTAAGTTCTTTAAAAAGACGGGAATTAAACTTGAAGGCGAGTGGGGTTTTAAACGGTGGATATTCGCCGTTCTGGTTTTTGCCTTTGTCTTCTGCATCTATTCATACAAGAAGTATCCCGCCTGGCTCCCTTTCAGCCTTATCCCTTCAGACGTGTTTTATTCCGTCTTTGCGCCGTTCGGCGAAGGCAAGGACTCCATCTTTCATTATAGAGACACAACGTTCTGGTACTCTTTCACTTATACAATTATAATGATAGTGTTTGGAATAACAGCGTATAAACGATGGGGAACGGGATATAACAGTAGATACCAAAAGGCCAGGTTCTTATCGCTTATTCTTTGCCAGGTATTTGTGTTCTTCCTCATACCTGAATTCTTATTCAAATTTATAATACACATAGGCAACTCATACCAGTATTGGCACGCCTACAGTTTTCTTCAACCGTGGCCGTTGCTTTTTTATCTGGTGTTTGATAATCCCGCCCTTTTCTATCTAATATGGGCGGCTTTGGCGACATTAATTGCGGTTCCCATTACCGCAATATGGCACGGCAAACGTTTCTGCACATGGATTTGCGGGTGCGGAGGATTGGCTGAAACTATAGGCGATAGATGGAGGCACCTGGCTCCAAAGGGGCGCAAATCTATTGCGTGGGAGTTTATGAACTGGGTAGTCCTTGGCTGGGCCGTGTTGGCTTTAATACTATTTTATGCTCTGCCTGCGGCAGGTATCCATGTGCTCAAATCGTACAGTTCGATTGTTGATTTTTGGCTTATCGCGGTTATACCGGTAGCGGCTTATCCATTGTTCGGCGGCAAAATATGGTGCAGGTATTGGTGCCCGTTGGCAAAGTATATTCAGATATGCTCCAAATGGTTCGGCAAATTAAGGATAACTTCAAATGACAAATGCATCACATGCGGCGAGTGTTCCCGATATTGCCAGGTGGGTATTGATGTTATGAGTTTCGCCAAAAACCAGGCTGATTTTTCAAATAAAAACACATCGTGCATCCATTGCGGTATATGCATAACTGTTTGCCCCATGGATGTTTTAAAATTTAGCAACGGCAAATAAATAGTTGTTGGGAGCGTAAAATTGTTTAAATGTATTGAAAATTTAATACCCCTTAATATAGGCGCCGCCTTATGCCTGGCTTTTGTTTTGTTTAACGGAACCGCCATGTCAAACGATATCGAATACGATATCCGCCAAGCTTTGCCCCAGGACGCCATACCCGCAATAAAAAAACCTAAGTTTGTTTCCGCAAGCAAGGCTAACATTAATCCATCCGAGCCTGTAATAGGGATCACAATCAACGGCGACAGCCGGGCTTATTCCGTTTACCTGCTGAACAGCCATGAAATAGTCAACGATGTTGTCGGCGGCAAACCGGTTGCCGTCACATGGTGACCGCTGGCTAATCTTGCTGTGGTCTACAGCAGAGAAGTGGACGGCATCACCCTCACATTCGGAGTGTCCGGCAAATTGCTTAAAAACACCCTGCTTATGTTTGATTATGAGACGGAATCCCTATGGCCGGTAATCTCAGGCGAGGCGATAACAGGCATTATGAAAGGCGAACGGCTAAAAGAGGTTGTCAGTTCGCAAAAAATATCCTGGCAAGAGTGGTTTAACGCCCATCCCAATAGTAAAGCCTTGTCTTATTACGGCCAGGAGTCCCCCGGGTTTGACAATTATATGGATTATCACACAAGCTGGATAAAAACAGGAATCTTCCCTGTTGAAAACAGAGATCCGAGATTAAAACCGAAAACCACGATTATAGGACTAAATATTGACGGCCAACAGAAAGCGTATCCGCTTGATCTGTTTAAGAGCCGAACGATAATAACAGACAGGTTTGGCGGCTTGCCGCTGCTTATCTACCATGACAATTCAACAAACAACACAATTGTTTACAAAGCAAGAGCCGGCAAACACGCCTCAAATTTTAACATGTCAAATGAGCGCGATATCGTTGTTGATTCCGTTACAGGCTCTAAATGGAATCTAAAAACAGGCGATGCTATTGAAGGCAAACTTAAAGGCAAAAGACTTGAGATGGTTGATTTTAAAAATGCATACTGGTTTATATGGGCCGAATATTACCCGGACACAGCCGTTTATAAATAAAACAAAATTCACAACTCGTTACCCCTTTAGCTCTGGTTACCAAGCCCCACCCCCTGCCTGCCGGAGTTTAGGCTTTAGCCTTTTATTCATTGACTAATTTCGCAAACCTAATGCTTTTAGTATAATTACTAAATATTAGCCCCAAACAGCTTTATTCTTGCTTAAAAGCCGTATTGTTATTATGATGTTTTTGCTTAAAAATAGAGCAAAAACACTATGAAAAAAACTGAAACTACCAAAAAATACACCATTAAAAAATCTATTGTTGATTATCTTGTAGAGATACATTTATTTGACAAATTCAATGTAAATGAATTGCGTATTTTACATAAGCACATTGAGCTGATTTACCTCAAAAAGGATGAAGTCCTTTTTAGAGAGAGCGACCAAGATAAATATGTTTGCTTCATTGTTGAGGGACAACTAAACGTAATAAAAGAATCCGCCACGGGCGAAGATTCGATTATCGCCACCTTGTCAAAAGGCAAGTCAATCGGCGAGATGTCGATTATAGATGAAAGCTCCAGATCGGCAACCGTAATAGCCGCCACTAAAACCACATTAATAAAATTGACGCAAGAAGACCTTGATCAAATATTGGATGAATATCCGAAAATAGGAATAAAAATATTTAAAGGCATTGCCCGGCTGGTCAGCATGAATTTAAGAATGACCACAAGCCGCCTTGTTGACTACATGCAGTCACTTACGTAAAATCAGGTATATTTAACTTACAACGGGAATAGGCGGTTTTAGTTGCGCTTTTTTAAAGATTCATTTTAAAAACAACTTTATCATCCACGTAAATAATAATAAATAAAGGTTAAAGTTAAATCCATGAGGATATGAAATGATTTCCAGAATATTACTAAAAGAAATAAAAGATTCTTTATCAACAATTTCATATGAAAAAATAATACTCTTTGGGTCGCGGTCGCGCAACGACCATACAAAACAAAGCGACATTGATCTCCTTGTTATTTTAAAAAACGAAACATCATTAAATAATAAAATATATTTATCAACCCAAGTCAGGAAACGCTTAGCTACGAAAATGATTGATGCGGACGTCTTAATAAAGGACAATACCGATATCAACTACCTAAAAGATAAAACCGGGAGTGTAGTGCGCAACGCCTTGCAGGATGGCGCTCAGCTATGAATGATAAATTGCGACACATTGATATCTATTTCCAGACAGAACAGACAGGATGTACAGGATTAAAAACAAGAGCATAAATGAAAACTGCAATGCTTATCTGCCGGTTGGTTCAAGTCTCCGTCGTGAACCGCATCTGACATTAACAACACTCCGTATTGATCAATTATCTTTCCATTGACGCGCGTTTCTTGTAAAATACGTGAAGTTAAACTATTCATATTTTATTAAAAACTTGTAATTTTATAGCAAAAAATCGGGCCGAACTACCATGATCACTGTTAATGAGATAAAATCACGATTAAAACCCTTAAATCAAAATAAATTTATACGAAAAGTAATTCTTTTTGGTTCATACGCAAAGGGTGATGTTTCACGCAAAAGCGATATAGATTTAGTGGTTATCATGGATACTGACAAGCGTTTTTTTGATCGTTTTGAGCTTTGCAATGAACTATATGATCTATTCGACACCAGCCTTGACATACTTCCATATACACTATCAGAATTCAATCAAATCTCTCACCGCGGTTTTATAAAAAGCATAATCAGAGGAGGAATAGTAGTCCATGAGTCATAAAAAAAATATTGACGAATCCACATCGATGGTTCCGCACAGGGCGCGACGGTCTTGATACAGCAGTTCTGCTTAAAAAATACAAACTACCACTACTCTTTATTTATAGAGTCTGGTGTAGTTTCGTCATTAGAATGATTTCTTAATGTAATATCCAGCTCTTTTAGCAGTTTTGGAAAGTTCTCCTTTGCAATATCAACTTCACTTTTGTAATCAAAAAGAGATTTCAATTGTCCGGTAACGATAGCCTCTTTTGACAACACAATTTTTTTGAATAATGTCTGCTTTACGGCGGTTATATCATCAGCTCCGGCTATAACCTGCTCTTTCCACCAGTTATCATCCGCGCATTTTTCACTTATAGTCGCGAATAAATTATCCCCTTCAAATGAATGCATCACAATAGCTCCATTTTCATCTTTTTTAAAATCCAAACCATCTGTTAGCTTTCCTGGAAATTTAAAAGAATCTTTTAAACTTAGGTTTTTAAGGAACTTTTTCATTAAAGGTTCAAGGCGCTTATATTCGGCTTTCCCTATCTTAATTCTTTCTTCTATCTCTTTAGCTTCTAATTTTACATGCGGCTCCATTTTTTCGTTTTCCTTAAAGTACGAGCCCTTCAATTCGCATTTAAGAACCATTCCGTCACTATTATCCTTAATAAAAGCATAATCAATAAGCTCAATACCATCAATATTAAGCCGTAGTTTTGCTATATCATTGAAATACGCCGTGCCGTTAAACAATAAGGTTTTTGTGTCTGAAAACAATAATGTCACATTATCTACAGCCTTATATGTTATGTCTTTCCATACATCAACTCCTGATGATCTTCTTAGAATTCTTTTAACAGACTTTTTAAACCTCTCATTATCAGAGCCTATTCTGTCTTTTATAGGTTGATAAAATGCTTCAATTTTTACCTTTCCCGAACCGTCGTGATTTAATGTATACTCTCTTGCGCACCGTATACATCCGGTCATATAGATTAAAACAGAAACAAACAATATCGTAATAAAAAATTTTCGCATTATCATCTTCTCTTTCTCGTATTCTTTCTATTTATTGCTTTACCGCATGATCAAAAATGGTGACAGGTAGATAATTATCATAAAAACCTTGTAAGTTGCAACATAATACAACACTGTAATCATCTGATACAATTACAGTTATGACATAGGCAAGGTTTGGCTGGGTATTTTAAGGCGCCGTCAAAAATAGAGGACAGGCCTCTTGAGGGGTTAAATCTTAATTTTATAAAAACTAAATGAAAAGTATCTATCCATGTCTTAGATCATAGGTTGCACGGAGGTTCATTTAAGCATCTAAATTCTGTTTTCTGGGTCTGGTCTGATCCTATCGCATTCCTTATTGGGTTTGCCCTCTATCGCCGAGTCAACTATTTTGCCTCTTTTTTCCAAAGTAATTCCTCGTGATTTTTAGATACATCGCTTCTCCCGCTATCTCCAATTCCTATGAATGACAATTTTGTTGATTTTTTTCGTTTCTGTTTTACATAATTTGCCATTGCGTCTCGCACAATTTCCGCTATGCTTCTGTTTTCTTCTTTTGATATATCTTTAATTTCGCTGATCAATTCTTCGCCCGCGAATATAGTTGTCCTTTTCATAATAACCTCCTGTAATACGTAAGCTATATTACATAGCGTATGTTGTCAACTTTAATTTGATTGCAATGCTTTGAGAAGCAATGAACCTGATGGATGGTCGGAGCGGCCGGCATAAATTCAAAGGTACGAGTAGGCGATTTAATTAAGCAGGAATAATAGATGCGGTAATTAAGGCTTCTCATAAACACGCATTAGAAAAAAGTCTATAGAATCACAAAAAAATTAAAATTTTTGAATTGAGCCTCTAATTAATAAACCGAAACTCACCACCGCTATGATAAGCATTTCTATTCATTGTCGAGTAACTACGGCTAAAATATTTTGTTCTCTTATGCAGTCAAAAGGAGATTTGCCCCCTATGTGTGTTAGCCCTTGGGGAGTGAAAATGGATGTGAGAGGGGACGTTTTATCTCTTTCGAGTTCCTAAGACCTCAACAAGCGAAATATAGTCAGAAGGTAGAATTCACACTTCTAGATGTTTCCCAACTTTCTATGACGTATCTGTTTTTTTAAGAGTAAGATCAACAACCGTGGCATTTCCTTCTTTTTCTTTTATTCGTAAATTTTTCGCTAGTTTTTCAATGTCATAATTGGATTCCTTAGCAACTTGGTCTTTTATATTCCATAGCTCTTCTAAAATTTCATTCTTCATTTAATATTTCTCCCATATGGAAAAAATCAATTTAACTAACTTCAAGTTGGGATTCACTGCCGGCTTTCTTTAATTTCTTCAATTAATTTTCTCTCCCGTTCTAATTCGAACTTGAGTTCTTCTTCTGATGGTAAAAAATCCATATATTTTGCTGCAAAAATCTGTTTTCCCTCTTTCAAAATAGAATATTTAGCAACAGCTTCACTTTTATCAGAACAGAGGATTAAGCCTATTGTCGGATTATCTCCAAGGACTTTAAACTTATCTTCAAAAAGCCTTACATAACCATCCATCTGCCCCACATCTTGGTGTGTAAGTTTGCCAATTTTCAAGTCAATCAACAAAAAACATTTTAGAATAAAATTGTAGAATACAAGATCCACAAAGAAGTCGTCATCGTCAAAACGAATGTGTTTCTGGCGTGTCACAAAAGAAAAACCTTTTCCCAGTTCAAGCAGAAAGGATTGAAGATTATTAATAATTGCCTGTTCAATGTCATTTTCATGCAGAGAAGGACTGTCTGGTAAATCAAGAAATTCAAGTATATAGGGAGATTTAAGTAAATGAACAGGCGCCAATACCTCCCCGGGTAGTCGTTTATGATTTTGGATCAAAAGTCCTTTTTCTCCTTTATTTTTCAGGATACGTTCATAATATGATGTTTGAATTTGTCGCTCTAGTTGTGTCTTACTCCAACCACATTCCGCCGCTTCCTGTTCGTAAAATATTCTTGCTTTTTCATTGTTTACCCGCATTAAGGCGCGATAATGTGACCAAGTGAGATTTGGATTGAAATGTGTGTTTAATTCTCCTTTTGAAGGTAATGATTTCAACGTTTTTTCAGATTCGCTACCCGGCAGGTAGCGTTTTTGGTTATCGGAAAATTCACTATCTGATGGGCAATGGTCTATTCGTTCTTGAAACACTTGATAGAATTGTCGAAAGTTTTTCAAATTAGCGACAGAAAACCCTTTCCTATATTGTTTTGTTAGCTGACTGGAAAGTAGCTCTAAAACATGTTTACCATATTCAGCCCGTTCTTTACCACCTTGTATTTCCTTAACAATTTCCCGCCCAATCATCCAGTAAGCAATCACTGTATTGCTGCAAACCGAACGAACAACATTTGAACGAGCTTCTTCAAGAATAGAAACAACTCGGTCGAAGAGCGTGTTTAGTTTTTCTGCCAATTTTTTTCCCCATTCTAACTATAAATTTGAGATTTTATATTCTTCATATTTCCCCTAACGGACGAATCACTGACGCGTTTTTTGCGTAAGGTGAATGAGTTTTGTTAGAAAAGCTATTTACAAAATTGTTAAGGCTGCCGGCAAAGGCCAAACCTAATCTATTGTCAAATAGCGTAGTTTGCCAATAGATTAGGTTTGACCTCTGTTATTTTCCCTCTTTTATCCGGCAGACTTGAACCAACCGGGTATACCTTTCTCAATTAATAATATTTATGTTATCAAGAACATAAATATTAAATCAAACAGCAACCTTTATTTCCGCATGATCCCGATTTCGTGATTTGCGTTTAACTGTAACTGTTACATCGTGGTCTAACTTGACAAACCGGCGCATGAGAATATCAAGAGACATGCCGTCAACCCCCTTGCAGTCTTTAAGCCGGGCAAGCTGTGTGCGGAAAACGAGTCTGTTTTTACGATGGAACTTTTTGTTGACTATTGGGTGTTGAATAATGACAAGTCAGTGTGCATGGTAGCGCTCTTTAAGTTGTAACATGTAAGTTGTAAAATATGATGAACTGATTTGTGCGGTAAAGGAATTGAACCATTCGGACTGTTCGCCGTCCCTCCAGTGCGGCATTAACCCAAGCCGCTGGGGCACACTCGCCCTTGCCACTCTATTTTTTTACACTTCAATTTGCCAATTTGCCGCTTGAATCTCCCCATTAATTTCGCGTATTAACCTTGCCGGATCATCGGCTTCCTTTTGCAATTTTACAACATCAACAGTTTTTATCCACCGGATCTCTTTCATACCATATCTATCAGGCGGTTTTGCAGCGGAATTTGCGGTTGCCTGAATAATTGAATGTTTTAATATTAATATTTCTCTAAGCGATAATGCTTCCGTTAATGACCTTCCTTTTCCTGTTTTACTTTTTAAATTCGCCTCATTGATTCTCAATACTAACTTCTGCAATTCATCCGCCATATTTTTCACTTGCAGGATAAGGGTTCGGAAAGAAATAATTTGGAGTTTTTTGTTTGCAGATTTAGGTTGTATTTGTTCAATCCGATTCAGGTGAACCGGAAGCGCAGCCTAGCTGCGTTGAGGATTCGCCGATTGAGGATTGAGCAAGGACGGTCTGAAGATGCAATCAAAAATGCCAAGTTATTTCTATCCGAGCACTAAGCTCATTTGGATCCTCTGATGGATTTTCACCCTCTTGAACAACCGTATTTTGCTTTATCCTTTCACGCAGGGAGGCAAGCTTCTTTTGTATATCAGCTCTCAACTGTAACGCTTCCGCAAGTTTCATAATCCCTCCTTTTCATTTACTGAACAAAACGTTAAAAGATACATAACTTTAAAGCCTTATTATTGTCTTTTGTTACATGGCAGTCAATTGAAATTTTGGGTTCACTTTAAGTTAAGCAAAAGGTTGGCTATCTTTCTGCTTCTACTCATTGTTACACAATATGAAAAGGAGCGAATTGGCTTTAATTATGAAATGAAGCGGTATTAGGACTATCTTGTTGGAAAAAGCATTTAAAGAAGCGAAAAAACTTCAGGATTTAGAGCAAAATATCATTGCAAAACAGATACTTAACGAGTTGTCAACGGAGAAAAAGTGGGATAAATTATTTGCGGAATCAGAGGATGTTTTGTCCATGCTTATTGACGAGTCATTAGATGAACATAAAAAATGAAAAACTTCGCCTCTTTAAGCAAATAACGTATTATTTCTTACAAAAATGCAGTTATAATAAATCTTTTTCGTTCAGATATTGAATAATATTATCCACAAAATTGTTGCCTATTTTCAGAAGTTCTAATGCTTCTTCTTCAGAAATGACAAAGGTATATTCATAATCTCCTAGTTGTCGTTTCCCAAACGCCTTGTTTAACTCTCTGCCCTTTGTTCTTGGGAAAATATTATTTTTGATAAAATGTTTGCCAAAAGCGAAGATTATTCCTTTATGTGATGAATATGCTAAATCTTTTGTTAACAGAACAGACTCGGCGGCATAAAACATTGCATAATATGATCTTGAAACAGAGGATTCATAGTCTCACTCTTTACAAAGTAAATCAGAGCTTTTAAGATATTTCTTTGACCTGGCAATAAAAGATGTTACTTCTTTCACTGGGCTAATCCTTCTTTTCTTATATTCATTAGAAGTGGACTTTTTAGCGTAAGGTAGTTTTTTTCAGATATGGGGTAGATAGACAATAATGAATCATACTTTAAATTTATATCGGTAATAATATCAACCATTCGGTCAAGCTCTCGTCCCGGTTGAATTATTTCTTCCAGCACAATTAATAAATCAATATCGGAATCTTTTGTATTTTCATTTCGCGCAAAAGAACCATAAAGAATTATTCTTTTCAAATTTTTGCCGTAAAGTTTCTTAATCTCGCTTTTAAATTCATTTATAATATCATAACTTTTATCCATTTTGTCACTTCCTGTTTATTCGAATTACAGAGAATAACAGATACACTGACATTATTATATATGAGCCGGTTTAAAGTCTCTACTTAATCCTTAAATAAATATCCAGCGCCGGCTCTTATTTAAATGTAAGAGCGTTGAACACGGATAAACGATACTACGAGTTGCCTGTTGGTAATTGGCGGTTGGGAGAAAAACAAGAAACAAGCGAAGAGCATTGTGCGAAGAGCATGGCGCGAAGAGCATGGCGCGGAGAACTAAGCGCAAATGCGTAAAAGCAAAAACATATAACACGGATGACGCGGATTTTCACTAATTTTAAAAGCATTAAAGGCAAAAGCATTTTAGACAGGATTCACTGGATTCACAGGATTGGCATGATTAAAAGCGAAAAGCAAAGAGCAAGGAGCAAAAACATAGAACACGGATGACGCGGATAACACCAATTTTCACGGATAAAAGCAAAAGCTAAGACCTGTTTAACATAGTTAAAAGATACTGCCGGTTTGCCTGTGCCTAGCCAACAGGAACCGCATTAAGGGGCTGCGCAAGAATAACTTGGTCTGGACGCTTTTAGATGTGGTCTAAATTTGGACAAACAGATTGAGGCGAACCGGAAGCGCAGCCAAAGCTGCGTTGAGGATTTGCCGATTGAAGGTTGTTCAAAGTTAGGCTACAGATGGGAGTGTCCAGACCAAGTTATTCTTGCGCAGTCCCTAAGAGAGCTATAAATATAGATGTAATAGTGAGAATGCATAGGCAGTTTAACTATTGACGATAGCTTTAACAATAAAACATTTTGCCAAAATTAATTAACAAAGTTATAATTATCAACAAGCTATCTCAATTAATTGCCATGAGGTAAAACGGCATGAAATTATCTGAAAAGAGGGGCAATATTTATGACGACTATAACTTTGACGCTCAAAGATGAACAAGTTCAACAGTTAAAAGAAACGGCTGAACAATATGGACTGAATCTTGAACAATTTGTTACTGCTTCTATTGAGGATTTAATTTCTCAACCTGAGCCTGAGTTTAATGATGCCGTAAAAAAAGTTTTACAAAAAAACAGTGAACTATATAAACGGTTATCATAATGCGCTATCTTTTATTAACGGAAATCCTTGCTTTGCATAGTGAGATAATCGCCACTTTAGGCGGATCATGTGGCGTAAGAGACCTTGGCTCTTTAGAATCAGCGACAAACCAGCCCCGAATTACTTTTGACCAACAAGAACTTTACCCCGATTTGGTTTCAAAAGCCTCCGCATTATGCTTTTCTTTAGTAAAGAACCATCCATTCATAGACGGCAATAAAAGGATTGGCCACGCGGCGATGGAAGTTTTTCTAATTCTAAATGGTTATGAAATTCAAGCAGAGGTAGATGAACAGGAAAAATTGATTCTTGATCTTGCCGCAGGTAAATTGGAACGAGAAAGTTTCACATTATGGGTGAAAAACCACATAACCATAGCAGCCACAAGCTAACCACTTGTGGGTTCATGTCTCAGGCTTGAACCAACCGAAAAAACCACAATTGCGTTGCCAAACCGGAGTTTGGCAACGCTTCAAAATCAAAATAGATTCCGACCTTTTTACTTTTGCGCTAGGCTCTTTGCTCTCCGCGCCACGCGCCCTTACCTTTTATCAATCGGGTCGAACGCCTTTGGTTCAGTCCCTTTGTAAAGACCTTTTGGACGGTACAAGCGGTTGTCTTTGCGTTGCTCAAGTATATGGGCCAGCCAGCCTGAAACCCTTGCGGCGGCGAATAGCGGGGTGAAAAGGACTACGGGAATGCCAAGCAGGCGGTAAACGGCGCCGGAGAAGAAGTCTACATTTGGATGTATGGGTTTGCCTTTTGCCTCCATTTTGGAGCGGAACTCATTTTCAACCTCTTTCAGGATATCGTAATATTTGGAGTCTCCCTTTTTCTCTGAGAGTTCAACTAGAAATTGTTCCATAATCGTTGATCTTGGATCTTTAACTTTATAAACCCTGTGGCCCATTCCCATCACTTTCTGTTTTTTGCTCAACGCGTTTTCAATCCATGGTTTAACATTCTCCTTTGAGCCTATTTCGTCAACCATATCCATCACGCGTTCGTTGGCCCCGCCATGGAGGGAGCCGTATAGAGACCCTATTGCGGCGGAAATGCTGCAATAACATGTGGACAGTGTCGAGGCGACTACGCGCGCTGTAAAAGTTGATGCGTTAAAGCCGTGCTCGGCGTGCAGGGTGAGACATTTGTCCATAATATCGCCTTCGTACGGTTCTGGTTTTTCGCCTCTGATCATGTACAGGAAATTGGCGCCGTGCGAAAGATCGTCGCGCGGGGCGACAAAATCCTTGCCTTTGCGCAACCGTTCCCATGCGGCTATAACGGTTGATATTTGCGCAATCTGATGCAGGGTGATCCTGCAGTTGCAGGATGGGGAATGATCGATCTTGTGCTCAACATAGCCGCTTAGATATGATATGACGGATTGCAGAAGCTCCATTGGGTGCGCCTTTTCCGGAAAGCTGCGAATCATCTCAACTATTTGCGGGGCAAGATTGCGGCCGGCGCGGAGGTTGCTTCTAAATTCGTCAAGTTGCGCGGAGGTTGGAAGCTTCTCATAAAGCAGGAGGTACGACACCTCTTCAAAATCCGAAAGCTCGGCCAGGTCTTCAATTGAGTAGCCGTAATAGTAGAGCTTGCCGTTCTCGCCGTCAATTTTGCAGATCGTAGTTTCAGCTGCAATAACGCCTTCAAGCCCTTTTGCGAATTGAACGTTGTCCATAGTTTTACCGTCCTTTCAAAAACAATTGCTAAATAAAATAAAAACTCAAGAAATATTTTAGCGCAAACTATGTTGTTAGTAAAACCTTAATCCAGGCATGCTGAATTATATAGAAATATCAGGATGCTCATAAGCTATATTCCATTTAATGTATTTGTTAAAATTTCTATTTTGATTTTGACATAAGCTGTTAACTGTACTAAACTTATACCTTGCTCAGGCAAACCGGCAAGGCAAAAGCGCGCCAACCTCTAATTTTCACTTATCTTCGTTAATAAATAGCAGGTTTAAATATAAATTAAATTAATTGGTATAGGGCTCAACCAAACAGGAGTTATGGAACGAGTCTCGGCAAGCCTTAAGCCAAGGTAACAATATGTATATTTTAAAAAAAATTATTTCTCAGTTTTTCTTTCCGGTTCCGCTGACTATTTATATATTATTGGCGGGTTTGATCTTGCTTTGGTTTAGCAAGAAACAAAAGACAGGGAAGATTCTGGTTTCTATAGCTGTATTTGTCTTGCTTATAGTAAGCGCCACTGACATTGGCAAATTTATGATTGGCAGACTTGAGAAGCAATATAAACCATACGACACGCAAAACCCGGCGGAGAAACTTGCAATGTATAAGGACACGCCAAGCAAGTTAATAGTGGTTTTGGCGGGAGGGCACACGTCCGATAAAAGGTTGCCAATGGCGAGCCGGTTAAATTATCAATCGCTTGTTCGCCTGGTTGAAGCCGCGCGGTTGCACCGTCTGATACCCGGCAGCAAGCTGTTATTGTCAGGAGGCACGGGTGGATTTGACCCGGTGCCCAACGCTAAAGTTATGGCGGATGTGGCGGCGTCTATCGGGGTGGAACAAGAGAATATTGTTCTGGAGACAACTTCAAACGACACAAAAGATCAGGCGGATTTAATCAAAACCATAGTAGGCGAGGACCCGTTTATACTGGTGACGTCGGCGTCGCATATGCCGAGGGCAATGGGTCTTTTTAAAAAGATCGGCATGAAGCCGATTCCCGCGCCGGTCGGACACACTGTAAAAAAGAGCAAAGGTATGCATCCCGGCTCGTTTTTCCCAAGCTCCGGCAGAATTAGCGCCCTGGAAGCGGCGGTTTATGAATATATGGGACTGGTGTGGACAAAACTCAGGGGGCAGACATAGGCTAATAAGTTGGCAGTTTGAAAAATGTAAAGATATTTGCGCAACGTTGGTTCAAGTCTGAGACCTTGAACCAACAAATGAAATAACCCAAAAGCGTTAATTATAATTTTGAAAGGAACGTTATGTTTGAATATGAGTTAAACCCGGAAAATGTTAAAAGGGCGGATATTATTGTGGGCATTGCGTCATATAAAGAGGCGGCAAACATCGCCCATGTTACGCATCAGGTTGACCTTGGCCTAAAAAAATATTTTAAAGATAAAAAATGCGTTATTATGAATTGCGACAACGATTCGCCGGACGACACTAAAGGCGCTTTTATGAAAACTAAGACTACTACTCCAAAAATATATATAACAACGCCGCCTGAAGTGGCCGGCAAGGGTTACAATTTTGAAAATATGTTCAGAAAAGGCAATCAATTAGGCGCAAGGGCCACGGTGTGCATTGATGGAGATATAAAAAGCGTAACCCCGGAATGGGTAAAATATTTTGCAGAACCTATCCTGAAAGGGGGCGATTACGTAACCCCGATATATTCCCGCCATAAATACGACGGCACTATCACAAACAACATCTGCTACCCTATGATATACGGCCTATTATGCATGGATTTGCGCCAGCCGATCGGCGGTGATTTTGCGTTGAGCAGCAGGTTTGCGGATTACCTGTTGCTGCAACCCTGGCATAGGACTACGGGGATGTACGGCGTGGATATATTCCTTACGCTTAACGCTATCCTTGGCGGATTTAAGGTTAGCCAGGTCGGGCTCGGCACAAAGATTCATAAACCGTCGGCTCCAAAGCTTGGCCCTATGTTTATTCAGGTGATCGGCACCGCATTCCTGGCCCTAGTTAATAATGTTGAAAAATGGCAAGACCTGAAGACAGTGCTGATTACAGAGAAAAACGGCAAGAAAAAACTGGAAAAAGAGCAAAGCCTGACATTGGACCGCGAAGCTTTAAGAGAGAAGGTAGCGGACGGGTTTGCAGTCTCGCTTAAAGACATGGGCAAATATTTGAGAAAGGAGACTTTCAAGGCAGTTAAAGGCAGGTATGAAAGCGGCAATATGGATATGAGCGAAGAGTTGTGGGTAAAAGTTGTTTATGAGATGATTGCTTCGTTTAATAAGGTAAGCGACCATGAAAACCTGCTTGAGACTTTTAGAACGCTCTATTTCGCTAGAACATTAACATTTGTTAACGACACATGGGGATGGCCCACCGCCAAAGCTGAAGAGTTGATCGCCCAACAAGCCAAAACATTTTTTGATAACCGTTCATATCTGATAGATATGCTATAGTCGAGCCCTGACATGCCGGGAAAGGCAAAAGGAAAAAATAAAAAATAATGAAAGATATACCCACTAAGCTGGAAAAGTACCTGTCACAATTTGACGACGATAAGCAGAAAGAGAAGCTGGAGTTTTTTATATCCCTTCGCCAAAAGGCGGATGACGCCGGCATTCAGAACGCAAGGCATTGGTCAATGAGGCAGATACTGTCTGAACGGTCAACAGGAGAGATTGAGAGGAGGTTTGCCAAACTTGTAAAAGACAAGGCGGACCTTGAAGGCCCCGGCAATAAACGCAAGGTGAAAAAACAAGAGATGAAGCAGAAGAAAAAACAGGTTTCCCGATAAAGACATTAAAGCGGTTCGCAGCAACTTTTCCGGGCCTTTAATCTTTGAATGATAGTAACCGAGCCTACATAAAAGAAACCGATTGCGTACATCAACAAAAACGGGCCAAATATAAACTCATTGCAGCAGGCATACTGCATAAAGCCGGCAAAGCAGTACAGGCTCAAAGCAAGCTCGCCCACAAAAAGAAGCCGTGGAGGCAATGCGTAGTTTTTAACAAATGCCTTTTTGCCGCGGTTAACTATTCCATATTTTGGAGTTCTTACAAAGCCGCTTTTAATGTTAAGCAAGGCTTCCATAACTGCTTTTGTGTTGTTTACCGCAACGCCGCACCCTATAAACATAAGCGCCGGTATGTACAGGCAGCGCGATTTCCAATCCTTATAAAGCGCTTTTTGTGAAACCACATAAAGAAACGATGGCGCAAAAGCGCCTAAAAATATCGGAGCCAAAATAGCCGCCATTGATAACGGCATAGGTTGGACATCAACCTCATGTTTAACAAGAAGTATCAATGGAAGCGATAAAACCGCTAGAATAATCATCATGGGATGAACCATATATTGATTAAGATGCATAAAGGCCTCTATCTTTTTTAACAGCCCGTCATTTGCCCTGAACACGCGGGGCAATATCTTTTTTGAAGTCTGTATAGACCCTTTTGCCCACCTGTGTTGTTGGGATTTATAAGCGTTTATATCAACAGGCAGCTCCGCCGGGGTGACTACATCATGCAAATATTTGGTCTTCCATCCATTTAATTGCGCCCTGTATGAGAGGTCTAAATCCTCAGTCAATGTGTCGTAATGCCAACCGTCCGCGTCGGCTATCGCCTCTTTCCTCCAAACACCGGCAGTGCCGTTAAAATTCATATAAAACCCATTCCAGGTTCTTGCGCTCTGCTCTATAATAAAGTGCCCGTCCATGCCTATGCTCTGGGCCACGGTTAAGAGGGAATAGTCCCTGTTTAAGTGCCCCCATCTTGTCTGAACCAGGGCAACCTTGTCGCGCTCATAGAAAAATGGAATAGTGTTATACAGAAAGTCTTTTTCCGGAACAAAATCAGCGTCAAAGATAGCTATAAACTCCCCTTTTGCGCATTGCAATCCCTTGTTTAACGCGCCGGCCTTATAGCCTTCTCTGTTATGTCTGGTAATCAATTGTATATCGTAACCCAGCCCAATATATTTCTCGACGGCCGCAGTCACAATGTCCCTTGTTTCATCATTAGAGTCGTCCAGAACCTGAATCTCATGCAACTCTTTAGGGTAATCAATTTTTACAACGGCGTCAATCAGGCGCTCGGCAACATTCTTTTCATTGTAAATCGGCAATTGCGTGGTGACTTTCGGCAAATCATCCATTTTATACGTCGCCCAAAAACGTTCCAGAAACTCCTTGTTTTGAGCCGTCTCTTTCTTAACGTTTTTAAAATAGAGGACGATCATATAGTAGTTGTTCATGCCGTATAGAAAAAGCCACAATGCGGCTGGGCAATAAAGGACAAGGATAGCTATTATTAAAGCAATGTACATGATAATTGGTTGGTATAAAGATATAATATTTTTGTAAAAGATTAGCAAGCGCAAACTGATCTCAGGAATTAGGCCTGTATCTTTCGCGCCTCAGCAATGTTCAAGTGACTAAAGTGTAAAGTGAACTAAAATGAGCTAAAGTTTAGGTATATTTTTTATTAAAAAGCAAGAGACTGAAATGATGGAGCGGTTTAGATTTGTCAGCCTTCCATCATAGTCATCTGCAAATAATATATATACCTATACTTTAGTTCACTTTTAACTTTAGATCACTTTAGTCACTTGCTTATACGGTGGCCTTCGGGCTCTCTTAATTGCCACTATTAATATTATCTCTGAATTCATTTTGAACTCACAAAGATTATTTAAAGCGCGGCCTTTAACTTAAATTTCGCAAAGCAAAATACGCCGCGCCGCTAATTAGAGCGGATGCCGGCAGAGTGATGAGCCATGATAGCAATATTTCAAATACAATGCGACTGTTTACTTTACGCGTCGCGGCGCCAATACCGAAAATAGAGCCGACCGAGACGTGCGTCGTAGACACCGGCATGCCTGCCTTGCCTGCGAAAATCACAAGTAAACCGGTGACAAGATTAGCGGCAAATCCCTGACCATGGTTTATTTTTGTTATCTTGTTGCTCATAGTCTCGGCCACTTTGCGCGCGTTTAGCAAACCGCCTGCCGCCATGCCTACAGCAACCGCAAGCATGCCCCAGTGTATTGAAAACGCGCCTATTATAAGCAAAAGGGCGACAATCTTGGGGGTGTCGTTAAGGCCTCTGGCAAAACAAACAACCCCGGCTGAACAAAAATGCATATAATCAAGCGCTTTTTGCGCATTTATGCCTAAGACATTGCCCTTATACATCTCAACGCAGTCGCTTGATTTTCCGATAAAGGCTTTAACGCCGTTTCCATTTTTTACAGCCATCATAGAGCCGGATGCAACCACGGGCGCGGTTTTCCCTCCGCTCTCAACGCACACGCACGACTCTTTTGTAATGCCGGAACGAATTCTGATGTTGCGCAATATTGTATAAAGAACCCCGGCAATGACAACCGCAATTAACGGACTCAACAAAAGCGGCAGAAAAAACGACTTGCCTAAAAGACTAAAGTTTACCAACGGCCCCACTGCCGCAAATCCGGCCCCTACCAAAGAGCCTGTCAGGCTGTGCGTTGTTGAGATGGGAAAACCGGTTAAAGTCGCGATTATTACCGCGGTAGCCGCGCCGATTGCCACAGCAGCAAGAAATTCAGGAGAAACAGCAACGTATTGCGGAACCAATCCTTTGCCAGAAAACAATTTCACTAAAGTTTTGGCAAAAAATATAGAGCATAACGATCCGGCAAAAGTCGTTACCGTGGCAAGATAGATCGCGTTTTTGTAATTGGTGGTTTTGCTGCCGAAAAGAGTGGCGACTCCTTTAAAGTTGTCGTTGGAACCATTTGAATATGCGAGAAAACATGTCGCGCAAAATAGAATTATTAACATTATCATAACTTGTTTAACTCCCGACGCATCTGCGTATTAGCCAAAGCCTTTCTTATGCTGTAGCAACCTTGCGGATTGCTTCATAAAGTTTATTTAACAAATTTTAAGATTTTAATAAGTAGTGGCACAGGCATCCTGCCTGTGTTTTAATTAATCACAGGCAAAGAAGCCTGCGACGTTAACTTGTAACCGGCCTGAATAACCAAGCGCCAATTTACTAACAGCAAGCCGAACCGCTTTCATCTGAACAACAGCCGGCTGAAGCAGCCCCGTCATTTTGTCCGCCAATAATAGTAAACTGCCCTGCGTAAGGAGGTTTACTAAGTTTTGCGGCGGTGTCCTCGCAGATTTCAATCTCCCTGTTTCTGGGGAACATATGGCCCTCATCGTCAATCGCGGCTTTGTACGGCCCGTTATAAACAGCCTTTTGCCCCGCAAAAACGCAACCATCCGTCTTTTCAAATTTATAGCCTTTTACAGTGACGGAATAGAACGAGTATCCCTCAACCTCTTTCCAAAATACCTTATTCAACGTTTGAACGCCGTAAAAACCGACCTGCTCAAGAAACGACACAAAATCATTTTCCGTAAGAGAGCCGCTAATGCATTCGCCCCACAACTGTTTGTTTGCCCTCATGTAATCCGGAGTCTCCTTTGCGGAGACAATGTCTGAAATAACTATCCTTCCATGATCTTTAAGTATGCGCCACATTTCGCCGAAGACGGCTTTCTTATCCGGCGAGAGATTGATAACACAATTTGAAGTAATCAGGTCAACACAGTTGTCATCCACCGGTATCTGTTCTAAGAAACCTTTTCGAAACTCAACAACATCGTATCCAAGGTTCGTTGCCACTGTTTTTTTGCTTTCGTTTGCCACCTTTAACATCTCATCAGTCATATCAATGCCGTAGATTTTGCCGTTGGCGCCGACACGCTTGGCTGCTATAAAACAGTCAATACCGGCGCCCGAGCCAAGGTCTACCAGGGTTTCCCCCTCTTTAACACCGGCGATAGTTATTGGGCTGCCGCATCCGTAAAACCGGTCAAGAGTTTCCTTGGGGATGTGGCTGGTGTCGGCATCATCATTTTTAACAGGACAGCATAGCTCCTCCTGTGGCGTCTCCGCGGCCTTGCCGTAAAAATCGCGCACAGCTTTTCTTGGTTTATCAACATCAAATGAGAGCACGCAATTTGAATGAAGAGTTCGCACAACGCCGTTGTTGCCCTTTTTTGCGGCATCAGGATTTTTGCCGTCCTGTTTCAACTCCTGAATTGTCGCGCAATCATCCAGGCCGCAATCAACCGCCCCCTCGCCCATTGAACGCAACACACGCGGAGCTGAAAACCCTGTTTTTCTGTCAAACAGAGCCTTGCGTTCCATCGCAAGCTCAAAAACCGCGTCAACTATAAATTCCTTGTGTAGACCGCAATATGGATCAGGCGCCTGTATAGCCGCCCCGTCCGGAAAGCAGTCGTCCTTTATTTTAAAACCGTTTGGTGAATAGAAAAATGAGTGCTCAATATCGCCTCCGCCGCAAATAAACTTTAAATGGCACTTGCCGCAATCATCCTTATTTTGCAAGGTCGCGTTTCTAAACGCCTTAGCAACCGCGCTATTTTTCCATATCTCCTCAAGTGTATTTTCAAAAATGTTGCCGCATTGCAAACCATTATGCCCCGCAAAAGCCGCCGATGGGTACACGTCCCCGTCCGCATAGACGCACAGGCTGTCATAGCAAGCGTTGCCAAGGTCGTATCGCGCGCCTGTCCTGCCGTTGGCCCTGAATTTATACGAATCAAAATTATCAACAGTGATGCCGAGCGTTTCAGCCACGGCTTTAGCCCCCTTTGCAACTTCAACAAGCTTCTCCACGGGCACAAAGAAGTCGTCGCCGTTGCCGGCTATCCTGCCGCGTTTATGCGCCCATAAAAGATGGTGAGTTTTAACCCCAAGTTTGGCGAGCAGTTTGGTAACCTCGGAAACGTCGTCAACATTGTTTTTTGTAACGGCAGTGGTTGCGGTCGGCTCAAACCCCGCCTTTACAACATTCAGTATGCCTTTGACAATACGCTCAAAGCTGCCGGCTCCTCGCAAAGCGTCGTTTATTTCAGAAGTTGAGCCGTCAAGGCTTATCTGGATCTTTAACAAAGCTTTGTCAAACTTGTTTAACCTCTCTATCAGTTCATCTTTTAACAGTGTCGCGTTTGTAAGAATAATCAGCTCTTTTTTATTTACGCCGCAAATATGCTCAATCAGCTCAAAAATATCCGGCCTCATAAACGGCTCGCCGCCTGTAAAGTAGAATCGCGACACGCCTAATTTAATCGCAGCGTCAACAGTTTCCTTAATATCTTCCGCTGCAAGCCCTTTATCGCCGGACGGCGAGGAATCCACCAGGCAGTGATTGCAGGTCAAATTGCACGTGTTGTTTGTGTGTATCCACAACTCATTGAGCTTGTTTAAGGCAATAGAACCGCTTCTGCCTTTGTATGCCCCGTTAACTAACGGTTCCTGAGAAATAAAATTGCTTCTTAAAAGATCATTCAGAAACGAGTCAACTTCAGCCCATGCCTTTGCAAGGTCAACGCCTTCATCATTTGCGTAACTGTTAATAAGATCTCTAACGTTTTTGCCGTTTTTAATATTATCAATGACGCGTTTGCCTCGTTTATCAATCGCAATCCAGTTAGGCGCCTCGTAATCAATTATTAGCGAAAGCCGGTCTTTCTCGATCTCGTAATAGTCCGGCGCAAAAAAAGTGGAATCATAGTTTGTTTGCATCTAATCACCTCGTAAAATGTTTAATAATCTTTTCAAAATGAAGCCTATTTTTTCTCATTCAGGTTCCAGTCATATTCCAGGAATTCGATAACAACTTCATTGTTTTTAATAAATTCCGAGTCTTCAGCGTTCAAATATTGCGCCACATAGTTTTCAAGTTTTTCATCCTTGCCCACAAAATCGTCCCTATACCATTCAAATATTTTTGAAAGGCGCAAAACTCGTTTTTCCCTATCCAGATAGTTTTTTTCCCTATTATTAATAAAACTCGCCGCCCCATCTTTAAGTTGCCGGTCCAGCGTCTCGGCCCTATAAGCCTTGTTTGCAAGTTTTGGGCAACCGCCTGAAGCGCAATTAACGGCAAAGTGTATTAACGGCTCTCTAAAAGCCTCCCTTATCTTCTTGTTTTCCAGCGTTGTCAAAGTGATCTTGCCGTGTTTTGTCCTGAACTTCTTTAACCTAAAAAAACTGTGAGGAACCAGCCCGACTTCAAGAACGCCTTTTATTGGATACTCTTCCAACACTCCAAATAAAACAAACGTATTGTAAGCGTTTATCCAAAACGCAAGGCGATGTTTGTCCGAAGGCAAACTATCGGGCTCGGTATTGGAAATATATTTAACATATTCAAGGAACTCCTTGTCCCCTTTCAACCCCTTGTAATCCACAAGTCCTTCATCCGAAACATATTTGCCCAAAACCTTGTCAAACAGAGCCTCCGGATCGCTATTGTCTGCCGCTTTTGCCGGCAACGCGTAGCTAATAATCGCGGCAAAAACCAATATTATCGTTAATTTCTCTAATTTAACAAACATCCGCCACCCCTTATATGAATTATCTCGAAGATTTATACCCCTCGATTATGAGTTAAAAAAAAACAATTTGGAGAAATTGCTTTATAGGAGTGATATTGTACAAAACCGGAGAGAAAAAAGCATCCTGCTTTTTTAACAAAACTTTTGCAATTATTCAGCGTATTTATCAAAAAAACAACAGGATTTTAAGTATACAGCAGATTAAGAGCTCGGTCAGAAATAACTTGATAATTTTGACCGAGCCCTTAACCGATAACAGAACAACCGGAAAATGGCGCGTTGGGATTCCAAGAATCTCCAAAACGCCATTGCGCAAACATTCCGGCATGCTCTTTGTTGTTTAATTTTAACCCTAAACTCTTGTAACCATATCTATCATTCTGGAGCTATCCAACTGTGACACCATAATGTATTTATTGCCAACCTCGTTCCACTCCACAATTTGACACTCCCCGCAATAGCCCGCTGTTTTAAAAACCCTTGACCGCCCCGTCGCGCCGGCATCAACCGTCGCGAAATTGACATCAGCATTATTGTCTATAAACAGCGCCACCGGAGAGCCGTCAAGATTGTAAAATACCAGAGGCGAGCTTTTTCCCTCAATCATAGCCATTGAAACGCCAACCAACTCTGCCTCTTCGCTTATATAAGGAAGGCTTGCCGCAACGCCCGTATTATTTAATATAAATTCAACAACTTCCGAAGTTTTATTAGTCTCCAGATCAGGCGCAGCCCCGCTCATTAAATGGCCGTGAAATTGAGATTCCGCAAAACGCAAAGCCCCGTCTAATTCAACCTTGTTATTTTGCGAAAAAAAGAAGACTGCTATCCCAATCAAAACAATCGCCATGCCGCCCAAGGGAACAACAACATTCATGGAAGAAAAAATATAATCTAAAAACCGGAAAACGCCCGGTTTCTTTTCCGCCCTGCCCATATCCCGCACGGCTCTTATCAAATTTGCCGGGGCGTTAACAGCGCAAACAGCCTCTTTCAGCCTTTTTTGCATTGCCCTTTCAGCCTCAATCCTGGAGCTGCATTCAAAGCACATCTCAAGGTGCGAAAGCACGTCGATATTACGCTCAACATCAAGCGCGCCGTCAATAAAAGCGTTAAAATATTTTCTTACATTATTGCAATTCATATCAATTATTTCCCATATCTATATTTTTTAGCGTAATCTGCCAACTTATCCTTTAACATCTTCCGCCCCCTGTATATTCTTGACATCACAGTGCCCACAGGGCATTTAACCATTTCAGATATCTCTTCGTATGAAAAACCTTCCACTGTCGATAGCAGCACCGCCACCCGAAAGTCGTCCGGCAAACTATCCAATGCCTGCTTTACCTCTGAATCAAGCAAATCCTCGAATTTTGTCCCACCTTCAGTAATAGGCAATGCAAAAGCCTCATTCTCAACCGATTCATGAAACGACTCAATACTGTCAAAATCAACCAACGCCGGCTCGGCTTTATCTTTTCGATACTTGTTTATAAACGTATTGACCAATATCTTGCACAACCACGCCTTTGGGTGATCCAACTTCGTATCGTCGCGCAAAAATTTGAACGCCTTAAAATAAGTATCCTGAACAAGATCCTCTGCGTCATCTTTGTTTTTAGTCATAAAGAATGCCGTTCTGTACAGCGAATCAATATGCTCAATAAGTTCTTCCCTGTTTCCCACCCTTATCAATATTCCTCTAATTCAAATGTTAAATAAATTATCCGTTTTAGTTTAAAACCATTCTCATCTCAACTTTATTCCATAAAAATAAAATTTATTTTTTCCATGAAAAGAATTAATAAAAAGCCGCGTGAAATTGAGGATATAATGTCTGGATTTGAACAATAGACAAGACTTTTAACTCTTGATATGAAGTTAGTTATAAAAACATGGAATAAGTCTTCTATAAAACAAATCAGGTTTTCGAAAAATAATATTTACGTACGGTTATATTCAAACGCAATAAAATAAAACCCTAAAGGGTAAATTCCAACAAACTCTACCTACCGGAGTTAAGGCTTTAGCCTTTTATTCATTTGCTAATTTCGAAAACATAATGTTTTTGAGTATATAAAACAAAGAAATTTACCATATTTCTAACTTGAATTTTAGCTTTGCATTTAATAATTGGTAATCATTGCGATTATTGGTGATCACGGTAAATCCGTTACTTTTGGCATTTAATGCTATGAGGGCGTCATTTATAAATGTTTGTGTCCTCAATAGCCTGTTTCATTAGTCATCTTTAAAGTCCTCGTTTTTTACAGAGCCGGCAGTTTTATCCATAAAATCCCAAAACACAGCTGTTTCAACCGTCTGTTGAACTGAAATCCTTATAACTTCAGTGTCGCTATTTACACCAAGAGCTTTCTTAGCCCTTTTAACCATATCGGAAACAACAAAATAAGATTTTTTTGCTTTTTTAGTTATCATATTATCACCTTTATAATTGTATATGCCAATATTTTATTATATAGGTATACCCTGCCAATAAAAATCAGAATACCGCTCGGCGGTAGGAGACTATCCTGATGGTTTTGACTACTTTGATTATAAGCTTGCATTAAATATTAGCCAATAGTATTATCGAAATATTGTAAACACAGCGTTTTAAACATTAATACGCGAAAATAAAAAAAACAAAATATTTTACTTTATTTGAGGTGAATTATGAATAGTTTATATACCGCAGTAATTAAACAAGAAGATGATTGGTGGATAGGATGGGTTGAAGAAGTCCCTGGAGTTAACTGCCAAGAAAAGTCACGTGAAGAATTAATGGAAACTTTAAAAGTTACTTTAGAGGAGGCTCTGGAATTTAATAGGCAAGACGCAATTAAAGCTGCGGGTTCTCAATATTATGAGGAACAAATAGCATTGTGAAACGATATTTAGCCCTTTGCGCTCTGCGACACACCATACCTTTGCTTTTACCGATGACCGATAACCATTTACCTATAAAAAGGCTTTCACTCTTTTGCCATCTTAAAAACCTCGCTTGCATATCGCCACGCCACGCCGGGATCATCGCAAGCCTCATTCGTCCCAACCTGACCTTGCCACGCCCAGACATACAGCGAATCCGGCTGCTCCCTAATCAATATTTTCCCCTGTTCAAGTATTCGTTGCTCCCTGCCTTTTTCAACGCCCCAACATTGCAGCCACGCATGATGTCTTTTGCCTTTTGCTTTGCAAATACCGTCCAGCTCCTTAATAACAGGAACCATCCCCTCCACATCATTATTGTTGTTCACCCAGTATAAATCCGTGCCCAGATTATCAAGATTGGCAATTTCTGATGTTTTTTGCCACATCTGTTTATCCTCCGGCGTTAAACATGTCATCGTTTCCATTTTCGGATAATTGCATTTGCAGTAATCAGCTATTCTTTGAACGTATTCAACAACGCAACCTTGCCGAAATGTCTCCTTTTCCGCATCCGACGCGGATAAAAGATCAGCGTCATTCAATTCAATGTATGCATTGCAACAAGAGTTGCAATAACAATCCCTCAACGGCGCGGGCTCATCCACAAAATATCCCTCAAAACCCAAGCCGGCCACAACATCTATCATCTCCTTAACACGCCCCACGCACGCCTGATTCACATAACACCCCTCCGCCCTATGCGCCCCGTCCCGCCCAACCTGCAAACCTTCAGGATATTCCAACAAAAATTGACTCGACCTGCCGCCCCCAAAAAGATTCAACGCCCCCCAGAAAATAGCAACAGGACGCATACCATGTTCTTTCGCTATCTTAGAAGTAGACTCCGCCTTGCCCGGAAAATAAGCAAAATCATTCTCCTGAACCGCAACCAAAACCTCGTCAATTTGCAGGCCTTTCATCTCACGAATATCAACCTCAATATGCCTGGGATTATAATGCCCCATATAAGCCACGCCTGTGCGCATAATATAATTACTCCTTAAATATCCAAAAATTTATCACCCACAAACCAAACCCTAAAATCCATTATTTTAGATTTCCACGTTACATTTACAGCATAATTCGCATATCACACATACAATAATCTACTTGTTCCATTTTTCTTAATACAAGGGAATTTTTCATCTTTGATAAAGACATTTTTTTTAATTAAACATTTCAATTTGAACGGGATTAATTGCAAACGGATTTAAAAGAATATCTATATTTAGCAAATCATTCACCATAATAGATGCGCTTATTTCAGGCCGTTCTACAAATAAACAGTTATTGATAAGATCGTTTTGAGAATTAATAATGCAAATGTTTTCAAATTTCTTAAAAGAAAGATTCTGATGACCATAACATATCTTCGCAAGTTCTTCTGTGCCTCTACCTGTTTCAAATGCAGGGATAACCGCAATAATAAATGGTAGGTTACGTGAAACTGATAATTTCTTATATCTATTTGCTTTCTTTATACAATTTTTTTTAATTTCATCAGTTGTAACCCATGTATTAAGCCCTGATACTATACATTGTAAATATAAATAGCCAGAATCCCTTTTACTAAGCATAAATTGTACATCTTTAATTTTTAATTCGTCATTCTCTTTTGCAGACTTTCCTTTTAACCACTCGGATACTTTTATACATGCGTCTTTAACATCATTATCACTTAGAGGTTTTTCTCCAGACCTCACACGTACTCTAATTCTAGCGTCTATTTCTATTTCATTTAACCGATCACGAAGCTTAAGAATAGACTTCTTATAGGCATATTTTTTTTCGTCAATATTAGAAGTAAAAACTTCAATAATAAAAGACTGTTGACTATACGGAGAAAAAACAAACCAATCAGGTGTTATATTTTTTAGATTCAATTCATATCTAACAGAACATCCAAAATCAATAAATCTACCAGCAACTTTTAGCTCATTACGCGCTTCATTAAATTGGTCATAATTCCGCAATTTATTTATTAGTATTTTTCTATCGCTATTATTAACCTTTTGTAACCATTTTTGATAAATATCTCTTTCATAATCAAATCTTGTCTCTGTTGCAAATCTATATAGCAATGGATGCTGAAATTTTTTTCGATCTTTAAATCGTTTTCTTTCATTATCTAACCATTCTTTAGTATAAAGCATGTCTAGTGTCATAATTAATTTCAAGGTATTTGTTAAAAATTAGAAATGATTTTTAGTATTATATTACGTTTCAACTACCCTATCCATAAAAGAATCATTAAAAAACAATATGGGTTAGGTAAAATATCTTAATTGACCATTTACATAAGACCTTTTTAGATATAAGGATCACGCTTGAACCAAACTTGGGCCGCCTATTTAAAGTTAACGCGTTTTTTCATGTTTTGCCAGAATTTAATATATTGGGAGGATAAATCCGCCACTACACGAAATTGTTTTGAAGTTTATGCGTCTTTAATTAAGTGGAAGACATACGATTTCTCAATTGCTATAATATGTTGTAATCAATAATAAGTTATCTTAATTCAGGCTAAATTCAGGAGGTATTGAGAACATATGGTTACTATTACATTTGCCAATCGGGAAACTGAAAAGCGAGCTCTCGGCTTTTTGCTTGGACGCTTTTCAGGAAGAGTATTAAGAACTGGGGAGCATTTGGCGCCGGAAGCGGCTTTGGAAGCTCTGGCGGATCAAAACATTCCATTTACAGTTAAAAGATCGCCGGAAAGTTGGTCTTGAACAATTAGAGCTTTGGATGGTTAGCTATTGTATTGATATTGAGTAGATTGCCTGAAACATTTCACAAAACTATTGCGTTCATTGAATAGAAACACGCTAAACAAAAAACATTTTAAAGCAGTCTATGAGACTGCTCCAGCAAAAATTGACAGATAGAATTTAAAGCGGGTAAGACCTGCAGTGTGCCCTTTGTGCTTCCTTCCATCGGTTGGCTATGAGCTTGGGGACATGGGCATTGCAGGGGCCGCTTTTTTTTTGCATTAATCCTCAAAATACACTGCTTGGCAACTAATATTGTCTTTATATAGTCAAATAAATCATGTTTTCAAAAAATAATATTTAAGAAAAACATGAACGATAACAACAAACAGCAACTTGAACAACAACTTTGGAACATTGCAAATACCCTTAGAGGTAAAATGGAGGCAGACGACTTCAGGGACTATATATTTGTATTTATCTTTTACAAGTACCTAAGGGCTCGGAAAGATATTGATAAGATTGTGAACGTATATCAGAAACGTAAAACCGAAGATAAATACAGCTATGTGGCAGGTTTGGAGGAAGTAAGGGAGAATGAGCACAATCTGAACATTCCACGTTATGTGGACACATTTTAGGAAGAAGAACCTGTTGATCTAAAAACCGTGTCATTGAATCGTAAAAACTTGATAAAGAGATGTTGAAGACAGATGAGACGCTTACTGATTATTGTAAACAGTTGGGGATTGAAACTCCATTTTAGGATGAGGGCGCAGATTTGAAAAAAAAAACATTGAGTATACAAGACGAATTGACTGAATTTTTACTTTACACCTCGCCGAATCATAAAGTGAAAGTAGAGATCTTTCTTCATAAAGAAACGGTTTGGCTCACACAAAAAAGAATAGCGGAACTATTTGGTGTTGAGCGAAGCGTGGCAACCAAACATCTTAAAAATATTTTTAATTCAGGGGAATTAGAAGAGAGTTCAGTATGTGCAAAATATGCACATACTGCTGATGATGGAAAAAAGTACAACACAAACTATTATAATCTGGACGCTATCTTATCAGTTGGATATCGCGTCAACTCTCATCAAGCCACTCAGTTTAGAATCTGGGCAACGGCAATCCTTAAGGAGCACATCATCAAGGGTTTTACTATGGATGATGAGAGACTTAAAAATGGCAGGTACTTTGGCAAAGATTACTTTCGGGAATTACTTGAAAGAGTTCGTTCTATTCGCGCTAGTGAAAGACGGATATACCAGCAAATCACAGATATTTTTGCCGAATGCAGTATTGATTATGATCCGAAGTCTGAAATCACTCAAAATTTTTATGCCTCAGTACAAAACAAGTTTCATTTTGCCATTACAGGACAAACTGCCGCTGAGATTGTTTTTGCTAAAGCAGACAAAAAACTGCCATTTATGGGGCTGAAAACATGGAAATCCGCGCCTGATGGCAGAATATTAAAATCAGATGCCGTTATTGCCAAGAATTATCTCGAAAAAAATGAGATTAAAAAGCTGGAAAGGGCTATTTCCGGATATTTTGATTATATCGAAAGATTAATCGAGAATCACACTGAATTTAGCATGGAAAAACTGGCTGAATCGGTAAATAATTTCTTAGAGTTTAATGAGTATAGGATACTTGCCGGAAAAGGAAACGTGTCTCATCAGGATGCAAAGAAAAAAGCGTTTAATGAATATGACGAATTTAATAAAATCCAGAAAATAGAATCTGATTTTGATCGTTTCGTGAAATCGATAGAAGAGAAAAAATAATGAAGGAAGTAAAACGAGAGCCTAAATTACGATTTACAGAGTTTAAAAGAGAGTGGGATACTTGTTTCCTGTAACCAGCATCTCTGCCGGCTGTCATTAACGAGTCTATCTTGTTGCCTGGACAGTATAATTTTCAAAGGACTAAACTGACACAGCTATTTAATAATTCTTTAAATACACAGATGCGTAACTAATCTTCTCTTTGTATACCTTATGCTAATGCGGATAAACTATACACTATTTAAACGGCATCTCTTTTCTAATTCAACCGCCACTTTTCTGACATTATCATAATAGTTGTCATACCGTTCCTTTAATGTCGCAAAATCCATGCTGTCGTCCGACGCAGTGGAAAGAGTCGGCGCGGCAGGCAGGAAATTGTCAAAAACGATAGTGTTGTTTTTTGCGGCCATCCCTTTTAACTCTTCAATGTGCCTGGTATATTGAAGAGTCCTGCGATCCGTCTTATTAAGCACAATGCCCGCAATTTCAGGTCTTGCATTCTCATCATTTGCCGACGCATTCACATAGCGCACATATTGAATCAACTTGAATGTGTCACTCATTGCATTCAGGGTTATTCTGGTAGGTTCCGTCGGAGCTAATATATAATCGGCAAACAACAGCCCTATTAGCGATATCTTATTTCTCTTGTCAATATTCGCGGGCAGATCGATAAAAACAATATCAAATTCACTTGTAATCAACTCTTTTAAAGCCTTAACAGATTTTATTAAACGCCTCCGGTCGCAATTATCCTCAAATTTTATTGCGCTGTCCCGATCATTTGCCATAACCCATAACTCGCCAAGCGGAATCTTTTTAGTGGAAGTATGCCCCTTTTCCCTCTTAGTCAAATAATCCGCCAACTCCACAGGCTTCCCTTCCTGCAAATTTAGAAGCAAGTGCGAAACACAACGCCTTTCCGATTTTATCTTGCCCACTTCATCTAAACCAAGTAGTGAAATGGAAGAGGAACACTGACCATCCAGATCAACAACTAAAATACGCGAACCACGCCACGCAATTTTGCTTGACGATGAAAAGAAGTCCGCAAGAAACAGTGTAACAGTTGATTTGCCTACCCCGCCTTTATTATTGTATATTGCTATCCCCTTCATACCTCTTTTCTCTCCATTTGAATATAAAAACATGCTAATTTTTAAACTTAAGGGAGCCAAATGCCGGCACCCGTTAAAAACGCTTATTTTAATAAATAACAAGAAAACCGTGAAAAGGAAATTATAATACTTTAAGAATTGCAAATAAAAGCATTAAAATAGATTTTTGGTCTGATTTCAACCAGGTCAAAGTTTTGTTTATACCTTAAAGAAGCAAATATTTGAAAAATTTTGAGAGAGACCTTAGAGCCTTATTGAATTTGACAATTCAAATAGTTACAATAGCGCATGATTAAATCTTTTAAGCATAAAGGTCTTGAGGTCTTTTTCTACACTGGAAATACGAAAAGAATTATACCTGAACATGCTAAAAGGCTTAGAAGAATTCTTGACCGGTTAGATTCTGCAAATAAAGTAAAAGATATGAATTATCCCGGCTCTGATCTACATAAATTGAGTGGCTCTATGTGCGGCAAATTTGCTGTAAAAGTATCTGGTAATTGGCGGGTTATTTTTTAGTTTGTAGATGGCGATGCATATATAGTGGACTATAATGATTATCATTAATGAGAGAGTAAAATGAAAAAAATAAAAAGAAGGCCAACTCACCCTGGAGAAATAATAAAAGAAGATTATTTGAAACCGTTATCATTAACAATTACCAAGATGGCCGACAATCTTGGAGTGTCAAGGACGGCGCTTTCGAGAGTTCTAAATGAAAGAGGTTCCGTAACGCCGGACCTCGCCCTTCGATTGTCAAAGGCATTTGATACAACTCCGGATTTATGGTTAAATTTGCAGAAAAACCATGATTTATGGCAGGCGGAACATAATTCAAAAGAATGGAAACGGATTAAACCATTTCCCAAACAATTACTACATTCTCAAACATAGGCTCGTCCGTGAATAGTTTGTTTTCTCAAGCGGAAAGCCATAGGGAGGCTTGTCAATCGCTCCAATCAATCTACAAACAAATAATCCGCCAACTCCACCCGCTTCCCATCCTGTAAACCAAGTAGTGAAATGGAAGAGGTTCATTTTTTTTACTTAGGCTTTGTGGTCTATTATGATTAAGAAAATATCTAAAATTGAAACAATTCAAAAAGTTAAACAAAGATCAAGCAACACACTGATATTAATCAGGTTTTTGCTTTTTCTTTTTCTCCTAATAGCCGGCTATTCAGCGATCTTTCATATTATAATGGTTAAATATGAGGGGGGTAGCCATTCATGGATAACAGGAATATACTGGGCGCTTACCACAATGACCACCCTTGGCTTCGGCGACATTACTTTTCACTCCGATATAGGCAAGGTTTTCTCTATTATAGTCCTGATTTCAGGGTTAATTCTGTTATTAATAGTCTTGCCGTATGCGTTTATCAGCTTTTTTATGGCTCCTTATGTGGAAAGGATATTGAAAAACAGGATTCCCAAAGAGCCGTCAATAATATTAAATGATCATTTTATAATTTGCGGCGAAGGGCCTATTGCTTCGAATTTAGTTGAAAAACTCCGGCTTACCAATCGTCAATTTATCTTTATTGAACAGGATATCAACAAGGCTGAATCGTTGCATAACGCCGGCATGCCGGTGGTTTGCGGCGATCTTTCAGAGAAAGAAACATATAAGAAAGTAAATATTGATTCCGCGAAGATGATCTATACCAATCAATCCGATGTGGTAAACTCGCACGTCGCTTTAACTGTTCGAGGTATTTCTGATATTCCGATAATTGCTTTAGCTGAAGTCAGCGCATCAATAGATATACTACAATTTGCCGGATGCGACTATGTTCTGCCTGTGAAGGAGATACTTGGAAAACATCTGGTTAGCCGCTGTATGGCCGGCACAATTCATTCCAACTATCTTGGCAAATTTGGAAAGCTTAGAATTGTTGAGTTTCCTGTTTTCGGCACGCCGTTTTTAGGGAAAATGTTGTCTGAGTTGAAAATAAAGGAAATTACCGGTGTAAATATTATAGGTGTTTGGGAACGTGGAGAATATTTACCGCCGAAACCGGAATATACACTAACTACAAAATCCGTGCTCCTGCTAATAGGGGAAAAGGAGAAATTGCAGGAATTTGACGCCTATATGGCAATCTACTTGATGGCGGACAAACCAATAGTGGTGATCGGCGCCGGCGGAGTCGGCCTTTCAGTTGCCGGAGAGCTTGACAAAAAAGGAACGCCATATTCATTGGTAGATATAAAGGAGTGTAAGCGCCGTTTGGTAAAAGGCCGTTTTATTCAGGGTGACGCGAAAGAACGGGAGGTGTTGGAGAAAGCCGGTATTATGGAGACTTCAACGGCCATTATTACAACAAATGATGACGGCACAAATGGATTTTTGACTCTATATTGCCGTTCGCTTAACAAAAAGCTTCGTATTATTACCAGAGCAACCCTGGGCAGAAATGAAAACGCCATTCACAAAGCCGGCGCGGATTTTGTTGTCTCATATACCGTAATCGGAGCCAGCCTTGTGAGCAATATTTTACAAAAAGGAGAGCTGACAATACTTATTGAAAGTCTTCATATCTTCAGATATAAAGCTCCCAAATCCCTGGCAGGCAAAACCATTGCCGAATCCAAAATAGGCAATTTAACAGACTGCAACATAATTGCAATCGACAAAAACATCAGACTGATAAACCTGCCGTCTTCCACAACCAGCATACGAAAGGACGACACCCTAATCATGATAGGCAACATAGAGCAGGAACAAAAATTTAGAGAGCTGTTTGGAGATAATAAAAATAATAGTTTAGCCTAAGGAGGTGTCTCTATCATCGGTTCAGGATGTTTACTACCAGATCACAATTTTCAGGTTTTATGGCAAAGTGTATCCTTATAAAACCAGTATCTTTACCGGGATTGGAAAAAAGGATATTAGCCGGTGTAACCACAATCTTTTTCTCCAACAACTCTTTCACGGCAGCCATGTCGCTTTCTCTGTTATGTTTTACCAGCATAAAATATGTCGCCGGCGTTTCTATCGGCTCCATGCCATAACCGGTAAATGCTTTTGCAAGTTTGCCCTTATTACACAAAAGAATCTTCCTTAATTCAGATACATGCAGATCAAGCTCCTTAATATTATTGTCCAGAACTTTAGCCATCGCGTGTTGCGCAATGGTTGATCCTCCAATATACAACCCATCATGCGCGGTTGACATGCTTTCAACTCTTTCAGGCGATGTTACGGCATACCCAACTCGCCAGCCCGGGATGGAGAAAGTCTTTGAGAATGAGCGAACCAACGCGCAGTTTTCATAGTTCATCTCCGCATAACGGGAATCGTCTTCCGGTGGATCATCCCAGATAAATTCGCGATAAGTCTCGTCAATAATAAAGAAACAACTGTTTTCGACAGCGGCGTTACTGAGACGTTTAAGGATTTCAACAGGCGCAATATGACCGGATGGATTGGCGGGATTAGTGAGAACAAGCGCATCAGCATCTTTCATACGATGTTCAATATAGTCCCAGTCCGGTGGGCCGTCCATCGGCAATGTTAAATAATCAATATCAAATCCCAGTTTTTCAAATAACAGTTTGTGATAAACAAAAAATGGCTCAGGCAATATCACGCGTCCCGGTCTTGGGCATTCCAACATCGCCGCCGATATTGCCCCCATTGCGCCTGACGCGCCCATAATCTGATTCAATTCAACATCCCATTTTCTTGAATTCAGGTATTTTTTAAGCCCCGTCCTGAATGCCGGCGCTCCAAGTTTAGGGCCGTAATCAGAACAATTCTCAACAGGCAATGTTTTTAAAGCATTTATTAAAACATTTGGCGGCTGAGCTTCAACAAGCCCCATAGCCAAGTCAACAGCGCCTTCACGTTTGGCTTGTTCAGCTAACGCGCGTATACTTATAGTTTCCGACATAGCAACCAACCTTTTACCTTTCTACTCTTTTTTGAAATAAAAAAACATGATACCAAAAAGGCCGGTAATTGTTCAGAGATTTTTTATAAAGTTATTTGCGCAGGCCCTAAGGGCTCGGAAAGAAATAACTTGTTTTTTTGCTTGTAGATTTAGGTTGAATTTGTTCAAACTGATTGAGTCGAACCGGATGCGCAGCCATAGCTGCGTTGAGGATTCGGAGATTGAAGGTTGAGCAAAGACGGCCTGAAGATGCTGGTAAAAAAGCCTAAGTTATTTCTTTCCGAGCCCTAAGTCCATAAAGCTTGGTTTGGAAAAACCCCACCCGGAAGGTTTCGCCAGGCTGCCGGGTAGTCCCCATTTCCAAAGTGCGGAACTCCGCTAACATGATGACCTGTTATCGGCATGGATTTAACGGGGTAAATATGAGCATGTCCTGAAGTTGCTGTTCCCCCGTGGTTGCTAAAATTAATTTCAGCAACACATCTGCCTCCGTTATCAAAGATCAGATTTCGTGGCGCATGATTGTTGGCTGGGTTTACTTCTGTAATAAGGTGGTTTGCCAGGGTCAGGTCTATAGCTGTTTGATTAACGGTATTTGGAGCCTGTTGAATATGATTCGCCGGGTTTACGTTATCAACTACTTTTAAGAGGTTTTTTATCCACTCAGCATTAACTTCTCTTAACGACGCCAAAGTTGCCGCGCTCAACCCTGCCGTCCTCTGCAATTCAGTTAGTGATAAACCGATATTTAACGAACGAACCTGATCCGGATATAACCCATCGACCAACTGAGTAAATAGAACCTGCCCCAGTTTTTGAAACAGACTATAAAGATTAGTCTTACCCCCCATTTTCTTTTCATAATCCGCATAGGGTTTAGCCGCATTCGCAAATAAAGCTTGAAAAGCAATATCGTTTAAAGGCATTTCAGTCTCCTCTGTATAAATTATAAAACAAAAAAAATTTGATTCAATTAGTGATACTTCAAAATTAACTATATACCTTTAATTTCCCCTCCCTTGATAGGAGGGGTTAGAGGAGGGTGATAAAGAATCGTTCAATTTAGGATCTTAATAGTCAAATTCTGACAATTTTTGACAGAAAATCACTATGCGTCATTGAATTCCAGAATTAATAAGGTATGCTTTAAATATTGTTTTTCGCTTTTAATCTGTGAAATCTATGGCTTTTAATCTGTGCAATCTGTGAAATCTGTGGTTTATATTGCTTTTGCTTTTCCGGTTTATCCGGGTTAGGTAAGAACGAGTTATACAGTAATAGACAAAAGATTGATAAAAAGTGACACTATTCAAAACCACCAAGTTACATAAGCTAGCAAATTATTAGAAATTAGAATCAAGGAAATTGTGTTTTCTGTTTTCAAGGTCTGATTCTGAAGCTTTTTTGAAAGATTTAGTAATTATGGGAAATTATTGTTTTTTTGTAAATCAAGCAATATTCTTCTTACTATCTTGATACATAAAATGGTCGTAAGGAGGTTACCTAATGTCAATAAATCTACAGAAAATATTATCATTTTGTTTTACGGTTGTCAATCAGTGAGTTGACGAGTTTTGTAGTATGAGTTTCATCATATATATAGAAAACATGCTACAGTTTGGATTAATACGCCTGCAAATATATTAAAAACAGTGATAAACCTTGTTCATATAAGGCGTTGGAATAGAATGATGTCTGTAAATGTCAGGGCCTTTGCCAATAGCAACCTCAAGACTATGCATAATTAATTTAAGAGCCCCCATTATTCCCTATCTTTTATTCTTTAAGTAAATTAAAAATATAGCCAATTAGCACTATAAATATAGCTAATTGGCTATATTTTTAAATTGATAAACAGCCAATTAGTATCATTTTATTGACTAATTGGCTGAATTTGGTTATTATTCTCTATATGAAACCAAAAGAAATAAAAGAGAACAAATCGTTTGTAGGCCGGGATTATGAATTGGAACGGCTTAAGGAAATAGGCAACCGCAAGGAATCTTCCATTATCGTAACTTACGGTAGGAGGCGTGTGGGCAAAACGGAATTGATGGAGCAGGCATTTAGAAAAAGAAACATTGTAAAATTTGAAGGGATAGAGGGCCTGCCTGAACGCGCGCAAATGGGACGCGTTATGGATCAACTTTCGGTTTACACTCAAGAGCCGTTGCATGCAAAGATTGCAATAAAAAGTTGGAGCGAATTTTTCATGCTTCTTGACGGGCAACTAAAAAAAGGCGTATGGACGCTATATTTTGAGGAGGTTCAGTGGCTTGCGAATTATAAAGAGACGTTCATTTCTGAACTTAAATTCGCATGGGACAACTATTTCAGGCACAACCCGAACCTTATACTTATTTTATGCGGGTCATCGCCGTCATTTATGATCAATAAAGTCCTTCACTCCCGCGCCCTTTACAACCGTTCGCAACATGAGTTTCCTTTAAAAGAGTTTACCCTGCCTGAAACATTGTGTTTTTTAAAGAGAAGGTCTCCAAGGGAAGCGACCGACGCATACCTGACAGTGGGCGGCATACCCGAATATTTAAAATGGATCAACATGGAGTCGTCGATATTTTTGGGGTTATGCAAACATTCATTTGTGTCCGGAGGTTTCTTTTCTCATGAATACGAGCGGATTTTTACAAGCTCAATGGCGGGAAACCGTAATTATAAAAAAATCATAGAGTATCTGAGCCTGCGCAGGTATGCGACACGAAGCCAACTGCTTAAAAATCTTAAAATTGAATCCGGCGGAACTTTAAGTTCCCTTTTACAAGACTTGGCAACCTGCGGCTTTGTTGAGAAATATGCGCCATACAACCTTAAGGAAAACAGCCTCCTTGCGCGATACGCTATTACCGACGCTTATCTTCAATTTTATTTCAAGTTTATTAAACCACACGCAAATAGCATTGACAACGGAGACTATAACACCGAGCCCGCCACAAAGCTACATGCCGAAACCCTTGATAAATGGCTTGGTTTCGCTTTTGAAAGATTGTGCAGAAAAAACCACCGTTTAATCTCAAAAATTTTAGGATTTGAATCGGTGCGTTACAAAAGCGGAGCATTTTTCAACCGTTTAACCGGGGCTCAAAACCCCGGCTACCAGATAGACCTTGTTTTTGACAGAGCCGACAATGTCCACACTGTTTGCGAAATAAAATATTCCAGATCTCCCGTATCATCAAAGGTCATTGAAGAGTTTGAGAAAAAGCTGTCACTCTTTCCCAATCATGGCAAAAAAAGCATTCAAAGAGTCCTTATATCCGCAGCCGGCGCCGGCCGCTCATTATTAAACAATGGCTATATGGACCGAATCATTACGCTTGACGACATGTTTGATTCCAGATATTGGTGAAAAAAGCATCCTCACTCATTAGGCAACAAAAATGTATCTATTCAGCGTCTTTCTTAGTAAATCTAACGAGCGCATTATGCATTTAATGTTGCTCAAAACAAGACAACTAACATTAATGGCGTTTTACGTTAGTTGCAAAAGTGTGAGCATTGGAAAAAGGAATTAAATATGTTGGGCCGGTTTTACCCTTAAACACGATACTGGGGCCGGCTGAATTGCCATTTTCAATGAGCGCCGACGTTAAGCTGTTAGACAATAAAAGTCGTAAGTCCTTATGGGGTAATGGTCGGGGCGACTGGATTCGAACCAGCGACCTCTTGACCCCCAGTCGGAAAAGATGTGTTTTTTTACAATTTAGATAAGTGTTTATGTCGTGGTCTGTTAGGTTGTTACTTATTATACAGACTATAGTTATGACTTGCAAAATGTTTCCTGGTGAGTCCGGTAGTTCTGGTGGCTTCTCCCTACTCTACTACTTTCCTACTACCCTAAATGTAAGGGATTGCCGGGTTTTGGCTTTTAGAAATGGTTTATTTCATTATTAATTAACATGATTTATGCAATAACTTCACTTTCAACAGGCAGATTCTTTATATTCCTCATTTCCGACTTCGCCATATAATTTAAGACTTCAAACCCAATTACTTTGCCGTTGATGTCTTTAACTAATATTACCTCTTCAGCGGTTTCCTGCGATACAGCCTCTTTTGATGGATCGTCAAACCATACATTAAGGGTATTTCCTTTTTTGTCAAAAAAAACTTTAATTGGCTTCATATTCAGCGCCTATTTTTATTCTATCGGTTATATATGCAGTAATAATATACCCTTCTCCATTTAAATGTTTTACTACAACACAGCTATAATACCCGTTAATTTTTTTATAGTACAGATAAACATCTAAATCTTTTCTGCTTCTTCTTATAGTTTCCTGCTTTATTAATGTTTCTTTAACTAAATCCTCTTTGCCTTTAATTATTCTGTGTTTTATTTCTATTATTTTATTCCACCAGATTTTTGTAACCCTGATCATTATTCCTATTCAACTTGTCCCAATTATTTCCTCCCAGCTTTTGCAAATCAGACTTGGGTATGCGAAGAGGCAACATCAAGCTTAACGCCTAATGCGTTAAACAAACGGCGAACAGTGTCAAATTGCGCCCGCGCCTCGGATTTTAATGCCTTGTAAAAATTATCCCGGCCAATCTCGGCATTAGTCGCCACTTCTGAGATACCACTGGCCTTTGCGACATCCCCCACAGCGTCTAAAAACGCATTTGGATTAGGATTTTTCAACGCGGCCGACGGGTATTCGGCAATCGTATCTTCACTATCCAAATAATCGCCGGCGTCAAACGGAGCAATTTCCAACTCATAAATCTTGCTCATGTTTTATCCCTTAATAGGAGCTTTTCCTTTCGCATCTTTGAGCCTTGAAAGCCATTTTGCAAAAGTTTTAGAGCGCAAAATTGTATTCATCTTTAGACTTTTTGCAATTAAAAACCTTATGTCAACTGAAATAAGACTCCTTATAGCCTAAACTCGCTCATTTCACTATGCTTTCCAATACAAATGAACAAAAAAATAAATATTGGGTAGTCTAAATTTGCGAGTCTATTTTGGAAGTCTATTTTGGAAGTCTAAGTTGCAAATCCAAAAAACTGATTATGTAATTACATATTAGCAGTTTTGGTTGGCAATGTAAAAGATAATATTGATCCTTTGTTGACTTGACTTTTAACCCAAATGTTGCCGTTATGAGCCTCTATTATACGTTTTGTAATAGCAAGTCCTAATCCTGTGCTTTTTTCACCGGCAGTTGGTTTAATGCTTGTCTTTGTGAAATCCGAGAATATTTTTGAAATTTCGTCTTGAGGAATACCTTGTCCATGATCTATTACAGATATTTTTATGTCATCTCGCAACTTCTCCGCGCGTAAAAGGACTTCAGTATTTGGATACGAAAATTTAACAGCGTTTGTCACGAGATTGTTAATGGCTTGACTGATACGATGATGGTCTATATTTGTATCAGGGATATTAGGTTCGCAATTTAGTTTTAAATTGATAGATTTATATTTGGCCAATAAGGAGATTTCTCCGTAAACCATTTTTAAATATTTAGAAATTTTAACTTTTTCTTTTTTTAGTTCCAACTTGCCGGATTCTATATTGCTTAAATCTAAAAGATCATTAATTAATTCAAGCATGTTTTCGCTTGTATTATTCATTTTCCTCAAAACATTCTTTTGTGGCTCAATGGTTTTACCTACAACATCGTTTAACAAAATATCGGAGTAACCTTTAAATATTGTAATTGGGCTACGAAGATCATGCGCCACAATACCTATAAATTTGTTTTTTAAGTCATTAAACTCTGACAATTTAGCATTTTGAGTTGATAATCTATTCATTAATCGCCAAACAAAAAAATAAAGCACATAAGCAAGCACACAAGATACTCCCACACCAGTTGCAACCATTATTTGCCTATTTTTGCTAAGCAAGACCTGCGTTTCATCAAATGATATTGAAACACTAATACCTCCTCTTGTTTGACTAATTCGTAGCCTTGCTCTGAATGGCAAGTATCACAACTACGTTCATATTTAAGGGGGCGCATCAACCTGTAAACATTCTTGCCGTCAATATTAGATATTTGTGTTACTTCTGTAATACCTTTCTCAAACTCTAACAGAGCATTTTTCTCCCACTCATCAGGAGCATTTTTAGGATTTGTAAGTGTTAGGCTGGTTATGTGATATGAAAAATCTTCTGCCTCATTAGCATACTGAGATATTTCTTTTGTCATCAAAGCAGGTGGTTTTTTTGTGTATATTTTACCATCAATGGTTTTTATATCCGGATTTTTAAGAAATTGATTCGATTCAATTCCAGGGCGTTTCAAAACATATACTCCGCCATAATTTGCATTCCACCGCCTTGCCAGGACAATATTTCTAAACATTGAATCCGCGCTGGAATGGAGCAACCCTATGATAAGACGTTCCTGACGGATAGACATGCCAAAGAAAGTGGCAAGAGATATTAATAACAAAAGAATACCGCCAATAAAAAAAGAAAGTTGGGTTCTTGATCGTTTTAACATTTTACCACCTTTTAAAATTGCTTGACTTATGCGCTTTACACTAACGCGAATAAAGACGGGTTGGCAAGATATGTGTTTTTACTTTTGCGAATTATTTTAATGCATTAATCTTAAATTGGTGTAAAGATTATACGTTGAATTTCCAATGCGCTGTTTTTATTAACAAAAATAAGTTTTTTGTATTTTTGAAGCCAAGGCGATTCTTTGACTTGACAAGTGGTTCTATTGATTGCCACTAAATTCTTTGGTAATGGTTTACATCGATTAATTAATTAATCAAATAAAATTTTATTATTCTCTATTCTGCCTATTTTATTATCATGGTTAACAAGAACTATATCTTTAGTATTATCTAATATAGCAAAACTAGCTTTAATCAAAATTTGCATGTCCAATGTGCTCAGAACATCTAAAAATAAACTCATCTGTTTTAATTGTCCACGATTAAGTTTTGCTAATGCAAAATCAATTTTTGTGTATCTTAAATTAGCTTCTTTATCACTCCTAATACGCGTTTCTAATGCATTAATAATATCTAAAATGGCGTTTTTGCAAAATGGCTTTAATAAAGAATAATCTGCTCCGTGACGTTTTGCTAAACATACATACTCTTGAGATGTAAATCCATGGGAAGAGCCCTCTCCCGCACTCATGGCTATTATATTAATCTTTCTGCAAAGATTGCCGCACATGCATCTTAGTTTTTTAATTACTTCAAAACCATCCATATGAGGCATAATAAGATCAGTTATCACTAAATTAATATCAGGATTATCGCGATAAATATTCAATGCGTCATAACCGTTATCAGAACAATATAGCTTATGGCAATCCTGTAAATATATTTTCAACAAATTTAACATTTCTTTCTGATCATCAATAATTAAAATATTCATGCTTTTTACTTTCTTTTTACTTTACTTTAATCTTATTAATACCTAATTAGCTTGGAATCTTTTAAATGGTAATTCTTCAAGCCAAAAGTTATTCCTAATTACCTAGAACACTCTGCAATACTTATAATAATGCCTTTTTATAAGTCCTTTGAAATTTAGGTGTTACAAAATAACGGCTTATGAGAATAAAAGTTTACATACTTTAAAATCGTATTCCCCGTTTATCTCTATTGATGTTTATTTTATAAATATCACACTTAAATCCGAAAACTGCTTCATCAATATTCTTGCCCTCATAAATCCGGGCTCTATTTAACTTCGCAGGCCGCTTTAATTTTCTTAAAATTTCATCATTTTTACCCAATAAGCCTATATTTAGTTTTCATTTAAAGAATTCAGTCAAGAAATCAACTCCAAGCCTGTCTATTTCTCTTATTAGTTATATATTAATCAGATGGTTATATCGCCCATTATCAAAGCATCCATATAGATAATCAAACAATACGAACGTCTCTTCCCTGCCGGGCTGCCTTCTAAATCTATTGCGTCTATGTCCGGGCTGTTAGTTTTGTTATTAATTATTTTCGTTTGTATATGTCGGTAAAACTTTCTATAAATAAAAAATTATACCACATATTATATCCCAGCTGCAAATTGGCCATATCATTTACAACCACTGTATACCAAAATACTTACACCCCCTACAAGCCACCCCTTACAAAATGTAAGGTATTTTGACTTTATCACCCTACAAGGTTGTAAGTAAATCCACTTACAACCTTGTAGGGTTGCTACGCAATAACGATGATTTGCTAAGAAAAAGATAATTTTTGGTATATTTATTGTGTTTTTTTACTTAGATTGGATAATATCGTCAAAAATTATTTTTTATTATGAAAGTGATGGGTATGTTTGCAAAACAATTGATTCCAAATGAATTGAAGAAAATAAGGTTGGCACGGATTATGGTGGCTTTGATTTTGTGAATTTGTTTTTTGTTGCTCTAAAAGGCAAGGCTTTAAGAAATTAAACAAAACAAAGAAAACTAATTTTGTTAAGAGATTTGAGGACAAGGCAAGCGATCACATGCCGTTGTAACTGAGGTTGCCGCTGCCTTGGCTGGCTGAGCAACATTGTTTTGGGGGTATTACAATTTACTTAAGAACTCTTCTCGGGTAATTTCCATGTCTCTTTTGATGATTTTGTTTAAAAGACCGGGACCGATTTCTTCGCCTGTATGATGCGGTATAGTTGTTTTTCTGCCATCAGGGTGCTTATATGTCATGTGACTTCCTTTTGTGTGGATGTAAACGAAGCCGAATTTTTCAGCTATTTTAGCCACTTCCCTGCCTGTTAATTTTGGCAATTTAGTCAAATGCCTACACCTCTATTTGTTGGACGCCTACAAATTCTTCAGTAACCTCAAGGTCGTCATCAGCTTCTATATACGATTGTATAGCCTCTTTTGTCCTCTCTATTAGCTGATTCATGTCTTTTGCTTGTGTGTGGCATCCCGGCAATCCTACTACTTCGGAAACCAGCCAGCCTTCTTCGTCTTTTTCTACAATAATGGTATATTTTTGAGTCATAGTAATATTGTAATATTTTTCTGTTTAAAAATCTTTTCTATTGTTTTACCTGTCCTGAACCATAATTATAGCTTTGATATTAGATATGACAAAGTAATTTTATGTAAAAACAATTAAGCTTTAATTTTTACCTATGTTTAAATTGCCTTTTAAACATTTCCACATTCAGCCTTATCGCAATATGCCGCAAAGTCATCATCTAAGTCTTTTACTATATTTGACAATGTGTCTGAAACGCACTCTAATAGGAAATCTCCGCCTTTTCTCCCTATTGCATTACTTGAGGGATGGATGCTTAAGTTGTCGGTTGCTTTAATCTTGTCATTATGCCTTGCTACATCGACAGCGCATATTATAAGGCGCTTTATAGGGAAGATTTTTTTGATTTTAAAGTATTCTGATTCCTTTTCTTCAAGCATTCTTACAAGATAAGGTATGCCTTTTACATCGTCATCATTTATAAAATCCCTGGCTTTTTCCTGGAACTGGTTAGCGTTTATCTTTTTTTGCAGAAATTGATTTATCAAGCCACGTATGTCATTTAACGAATTTTCCACTTTTAGCCAGAAAGCGTCGTTTTTGTCCTCACTATTTGTATCCATAATATTTCTCCACTAAATGAACCTAGAACATTTGTTATCCCACCAAGCGCGCTTACTCTATAACTGCCATAAGTAAGCATTGATAATATTATCAAAAAAATAAACTCGCTTCGTTTGCCAACGCAAAACCTGTATTTCCTAGAAAACAACACAAAAAGCTTTTCGCTTATCGGCATCAACAGATAAACACCAGAAACATTTGCGCAGTCTAAATTTTTGGGTACATTGCTTCATAGGTTTTTAATAAATTTTTTTGTTTAATAATTTTTCTATAAGGTTTGGTTTGTCAATTTCCTTTTTAGTTTGGTTTAGATAAATTATTGAATAGATAGTTCTTCTTGAGAAAACAATCCATAATAGCAGGCAAGAAAGAAGAAAAAGAAGGAATGTCAGAAATGTGTCAGATTCACTTATTCCTCCGTTGATTATTATTGAGCTTCCAGTTTTTATGCCGGCGGCAAACAGCAAGGCTGATTCTCCTATAATTGTTAATCCTGATTCTATAAATGGGCTAAAGAGGCCATTCTTTAAATAATTATCAGATATTGGAATTAAAGATGAAACATTTAGAAATGGTTTTTCTTTATTTAGTTCGTTACCGTTTATGCCTATGAGTTTCCAATAAAATAACGAAGCACGTTGAAGGTATAGCATGTGCAAAAGTGATATACTTGTTACAAACCAGCCAAGTAAAAACAACGCTGTCATTGTTCTATATAGGAATGGCATTATAGGCAAATCAGTAGATGCAGGAAAACCAGATTCTTTAAATAAAGGATATTCAAGTTTATAACGCAATACATATATTGTAGTGGCAACTGTAAGGATTCCAGCCGTTATTGTAGTGCTAAACTTTAATGTTTGTATTTTTTGATCACCGTAATGCCTAATCATTTCCCAGTAATTGTCACGGTCTTTGTCATTCATTGTTATGTTTAAATCAAATTTTACTTTTAGAATATTTTAGTAGGGCTATTTTATTACCACTAAACCCCAACTTCACCAAAATAATTAATGTTTCCAAATACAGGCTTGTCAATTTGGGCTTTAACATCTTTTGCTTACTTTAAAGAATACCTTGCCGCCTTTTATAAGCTTTTTTTGGCATTTTTATTATTATGGAGCTCCAACGTGCCGGCTTTTTCTAGCTTTACTAGTAAAAAATTGATTGGCGAGTATATTTTATCGTTAAATCATTGCAAATAGTATTTCATTTTGTTTATTTAACAACTTTGCTGAAGTTTAATATTTTGGCGGCGTGCGCAAAACCATACCAAAATAAAAACGCTTGATTGTTGTAACATTAGATGTTACATTATTGCAAAAAGAATACTGAAAAATGCCAATTTTTGAAGGTTCATTTAAATCTAAAGCGTTAAGGGATTTCTACTATAAGGGCATGGCCGGCAAACTCCCTGTTAAAAACAGAGATAAACTTATGGATATTCTCGATTATATAGACACTATAGATAAATTGCCGCCAAGTCACATGCTTTTTAGGGCGCATAGGTATAAAGGAAAGGATACGTGGTCGTTTGATATTACAGGCAATATGCGTGTTTTATGCGAATTTGACGGAGATATGGACCCTGTCAATATAAGAATTGAGGATCCTCATTAAGGATAGATAAGATGAATAAAAAAGTTTATAGAAAAAAAGAGCGCATGCCGGCGCATGCCGGTAGAATATTGAAATCGGGCTTTATTGATCAATATGGTTTGCGAATAGATACCGTGGCAAGCCTGCTTGGTTTGACAAGGGGGCATTTGTCGCGTATTATTAACGGCCATTCGCCGGTAACGCCCGATATTGCTTTAAAGCTTGAGATACTTACGCAAACGCCGGCAAGTCAATGGCTTGCCATACAATCAAAATATGACATGCACATAATGGAGCAAGATAATGGATTTAAAAAATACAAACAGTCGCTTAATAATTGGGCCGCCGGCTCACTCCCAATGCCGGCCGAACAAAGACGCGAGGATAAACAAACAGACGCGCTTGTTATAAAGATTGCCAAACTAGCAAAACATATCGGCAAAAGGAAAAATCTTTTAAAGGTATAAAGTTTCCATGGAAACTTAAAATAATAGAAGCAAAGCTTCATAAGATTATTTGTTTTAAAACGCTCTTGCCTTATGCTTTGAGCGGGCCGGGTTACACAAGTTCAGGAATTGTTGTCCAGTTAACAGCTGTTATATTTGGGGCAAGCTTAACCGGGGTTGGCGTTCTGCATATAACAAAACCTTTTTTACTTTCAGGATATTCACTTAAAAATGTAATTAAATGTTTGGCATATTGCTTTTTAGGCGTTTCAGACCACTTAACCTCAATGGGGATTAATTCTCCTTGCCGGTCAATTAACCAATCTACTTCCGGCCCATCAGGGTCTCTCCAGAAATATATTCTACTCCTTTTTTGCGACAATCTTGCGAATCTAATGAGTTCAAGTCCAACAAATTGCTCAAATAAAGGGCCAAAATAGTTTTCAGAACCCGACACGCTTTCCCTCGCGCACACCCTGCGAACTCCAAGGTCAAAGATTAAATATTTGGCCGATTTTGTCAGCTTTTTTCTTGTTTTGCTTTTGAAATAAGGCTCTACCCGTTCTGCGATCAGGCAATCTTTAAGTATCTCATAATATGACGCTATAGTGGTATGGCTTACGCCTATAATTTGTGAAAGGCTTCTAAAGCTAACAATTTTGCCTGATTCTATTCCGGCATATTCAAGAAATCTGGAAAATTTGCCTACATTTCTAACAAGAGCCTCTAACCTAACCTCTTCTTCCAGATACGTTTCAACATAAGATTCAATATCAATCTCTTTATCGTCGTCATTTTCCTGTAACACAATTGACGGAAGCGAGCCATAGAGAATAACTTTCTTCAAATCCTTAAAAGGATATTCGCTTTGAATAAACGGATCAAGCCTAAGAGAAACCACACGGCCAGGCAACAAATTTATGTTCCCGGCCCTTCTCAACTTTCTGGCCGAGGAACCTGTCAGAATAAATTGCGCGATTTTACGGTCAATTAAATCTTGCGCCGCATCCATTATTTCCGGAACCTTTTGAATCTCGTCGATTATAACAAAAACACTTTTTCCTTTTTTTTCATATAACGATTCAACCTCTCCCGTCAAAAGAGAAGGATCTATTTCGTACCTTTGCCGCGACTTTATACGCGCAAATGAAATATAAATGTCCGCTTCATATTTTTTAAGTAGAGTTGTTTTTCCTGTTTGTCGAGGCCCTAAAAGGAGAATGCTTTTTCCTCGTTTTAAATGCCGCAAGATAGCAGCATCAATTTCCCTATCAATGTATTCCATGCCATCCATTTTCGCCGAAAATGGATGGCATGTCAACCACCAATAATTACATTTTTTAAGGTGAAAACAGAAGGCTTCAGCCAAAACACGAAAAACAAAATAAGATAACCGGAAAAACCAGCGGATAGACAATCTAAGCCGTCTTTAAAATCATATTAGCAGAAACTGGGGTCCCCCAGCCAGTAACTCTTAAACGGCTATCATAAGAAGCCGGAAACGAGTGTATTGAAGATAAACCAAAAATTACTTTAGAATATCAAATAAAGTTGAAATAGAGGCTATATGAAGATTCTGTTTTGCCACTGCCGACACTGGGCATTTTCTTGAACTTATAATCTCAAGGGATAATTTGAAATTGTTAACCATTACAAATTATCCCTTTAAAAATCTATAAAATATTACTATACTCATAATTATAATATTTACTTTTTAAATACAATTTCATTAGAGTTTATTATGGATAAGTTAACTATTTTAAAAGAGATTAAAAACGTGTTGATGCTGGATTTCTCAAGCGATATTGATAAAATTGTTTTATTTGGTTCCCAGTCTAATGGAACTGACCGACCTCATTCTGATTACGACATTTTGGTTGTTCTTAAAAATGATTATGACTGGCGCAAAGAAGAGTCTATTTCAAATATATGTTATAAAGTTGACTTGAAATATGAAATTCATACAGATGTCAAGGTAGTATCTCTAAATGAATTAGATTCATTAAAAGGAAAACAGCCGTTTATTATTAATGCAATGAAAGAGGGTATTACCGCTTGAGTCTTAAAAATGAAGATCGACAGTCTCTAATTAAACATAAAATAGAAAAAGCTGTTGATACAATAGGGGACGTTCAATTCCTTATTGATAATAATAAATTGTCAATTGCCGTTAACAGGATTTATTATGGCATATTTTATTCTGTTTCTGCTCTTGCTTTAAAGCACGAATTTACAACTTCCAAGCATAATCAGCTAATAGGATGGTTTAACAAAAATTACGTTAAAGAAAAAAAGGTAGACATAAGACTTGGAGAAATTTTGAGAAATGCCTTTGAAAAAAGGTCCAAAAGTGATTACGATGATTGGGTTGAATTTAAAAAAGATGAAGTTCTTTTATTATTTAATGATATGAAAATGTTTATTAATAAAATCCAAGAGATAATAGAGTCGTAAATCACCAGGAAGCCGGGCGCCGGTGCATAAAGCTCCGGAGTCGATGTTCCAGGCGAGAAAAAATACGCAAATTATGCCGACAGGGCAAAGTTTGGCTACAATTGGCTATTTTTAAACCCCTTACACCGACATAACAAGTCGTAAGTCCTTATGGGGTAATGGTCGGGGCGACTGGATTCGAACCAGCGACCTCTTGACCCCCAGTCTTAAAAAACTGTTTTTTAGTGATTTTTATAACTGCTTGTTATACCATCTGTTACGCTGTTACTCATTATATTATCATGACTTAGGACTTGCAATTATATTCTGACAATTGCTCATAATTCCGTGTGTTACGCACAGTTTGGTCACAGTTTGGTCACAGTGGGTTGTAGGGATATTCAAAATTATTGAAAAGTGATTATTTCTTAGGACGAGCCTTCATAGCAACTTGTTTTAAAGCTGTTCCGGATTTAAATCCCACTGTTTTTGAAGCCTTGATCTTGATTTCTATCACCAGTTTGAGGATTGCGTCCTTAACGAGCAGCACGGGATTTAACAGCGAAAGTACCAAAGCCGAGTGCATGAACAGTGCTGTCTTTATTAATGCCGGTAGTGATGTTTAACAGCCCGTTCAGCTACTTAAAGAATAAAAAAGATAACAGTATATCTGGATGACCTTCTCATACCTTTCTCTTCTTAAGCACATCCATCATCTTTCGCAAATTATCAATAGTCTCTTCTTTGCTCATTTTGCCTTCATTAGCCTTATTCTTAAATTCAAGCATTTCAGGCATTTCTTCTATTTGTAGTTTTTTCTTTTTTTTGCGAAGATTGTTTGCCGATTTTAGTTTTCGTTTAAATTTTGGCTTTTCATCCATCTCAATATTTTAAGACGATACAAGTTTTTAATCAATGCTTTTGATTTATTTTGACATAGTTTTTATTTATTAGATAATATTAATTCAAAAGTTTAATCATAAATTAATCGAAACAACACTATGTCTACAATTACAAAAAAGAACTTAATAGAAAAGATATATACAAAATCACAATATAAACAAGGTGACATTAAAGAAATTGTCCAGATTTTTCTTGATAGTGTAATTCAGGAACTATCAGACGGAAATAAAGTAGAACTTCGTAGGTTTGGTATATTTGAGACAAAGAAATGTCCTGCCAGAGAAGCAAGAAATCCAATAACAGGGGATAAGGTGGAAGTTCCTGCTAAAAAGGTTGTTAAATTCAAACTGGGGAAAATGATGAAAGCCGGCAAAAATAACATTTTTTGTGTCTGCTTTCATCGTAAATTTTAATCGGCTCATCAACAAGATCAATAACCATAAAATTCATTTTAACATCAAACCATTTCAGGAAAGTTGCAAAATCACGGTTTTTAGGCCAATCTTTCTCGTTTGTCCACCAACTCCATAACTGCTCGTCAAATATTAACTCATAGTAATACTCAAGGATATTTAATGATTGGTTCGTTTCCTCGTATTCAGGAAGAAGATATGCAGTGTTATCAATATTAACTTCCTCAATGGTTAAGTATGTTGGGTCTGGAAGAGATTTTAACCAATCCATGAACGGCTGTTTTACTCTCGCTATTGCCACGCATCTATTAACTTCGCTCATTGAGTGTTGCTCCTCATTTTGCTTTATTTTTCAGGTTATCCATCATATTTCTAAGGTGCTCAATGGTTTCCTCTTTGCTTAACTTACCATCTTTTGCCTTTTCTTTAAATTCAACCAATTCCGGCATTTCTTCCATACTTGGTTTCTTTGTCTTTTTTTTCAACCGATTCGTTGATTTTAGTTTCTGTTTATGCTTGTCTTCCATGATTTTAGCAGTATATATAATTGGAATTGATAAAGCAAATGGTCAAAATTACGTAGTTCGTCTATCCAGCGTAAATATTTAATGGTTGATAATGAGCGAATCCAGAACTCAAAATCCTTTATAAACACCTTAAGAAGGCTTTAAAAGCCGTTGTCCAGTTTTATCAGGCGGTGATTTCGTTTTTGTAATGGATTTCCCGTGACCATGTAGTGGTCAGACACTACAAAAACTGGAATTTTGTAAGCAAATCCCCTACGTGAATTTTGCATAGTGGTTTTTTGTTAACAATTTGTTATATTCTGTGCAATTTTTTATATCTTAATAATTGTAAAGCTGAAAAATGAAGATTGAATTAAAAATATCATCTCATCAATTTAAGGATTTAGAACTGGAGATTATAGAGCTTACTGGCTTGTTGACTGGCAAATGGGCAATGCAATTATATGATCACCTTTATTATTGCCTTGAAAATGACCAAATTTGCCAGCTAATCAATTTTAAAGGTGTTAAAAAAGTAGACCGTGTGGCTATCAACGTTTTAAAGGAATTAAGTGGTAAAGGTTTGAAAATAGGATTATTTGCCGTTAGTAATAAAATAACATGGTGTTTGAGGCGATCCAGTAAATTAGACAATGTTCCGATTTACGACGAAGAAAATGAAGACACGGTGGTTAAATTGCTCGCATTAGATATGTTGGCTGGGGTATATAGATAATGAGACCGATCTGTATTATTGTTTGTATATTGCTATTTAGCGTTAAAGGGTATTGTGAGGAATTAGAAGGGAATTACTGGAAAGGACTATCGGAAAATAAACAATCTTTCTTAGTAATGGGGTATAAAAGTGGCTATTGTGATGGGCACGGCGTTGGTATGGCGGACATTGCAAATTATATAATAAAGCGTGATTTATCGAGCCCAGAAAAGTTTGAATTTTTATCCGATGCATTTAGCAGAATTTGCGATATAAAATCATCTCAAATAGAGCAAGGTATTGATACGTTTTACAATGATCAAAAAAATACACGCATACCAATTTTTGGCTTATTTGGTGCTTTTACTTTGGTTTGCTGGAAGCTGGAAGGGTTCTCTATATCGAACGCAATAATATTTGCCAGAAATCCTGAGTTATTAAAAAGTTCCCCATTCGATTTACTTAAGTGAAACACAAAAAGTGGCAAGGGGGGGAGGCATGTTAATTGATGTAAAATAGTAAAAGTATAAGTTAATTAATGCCTGCAATACCATCTGTTACGCTGTTACTCATTATATTATAAGGACTTAGGACTTTCAACTATTTCCTGATAATTACCCCTAATTCCATGTGTTACGCACAGTTTGGTTACAATTTGGTCACAGTGGATTGTAGTTGATGATTGCATATAATAGTTGTGTATAAGTAATATTTAAATGTTTTAGTTGTGGTAAGTAAAATAGATTGCAGACTGGTTTTGGGGTTCATTCTAGTATAAGATATATCTGCGAGATAACAATATTACAATCTGCAAAAAAATATAATTATAAGAATCTCAATGATCAATTTATAATTTGAGGCTTATTTCAATGCGATAAAATTGGAATAGCGGAATTAAGAAATAAATCTTTCTTCTTTATATGAAATTTGATGCCCACAGTTATTTCTTGGTTTTGATTCTGATTTTATTAAAGAATAAGCCCCTGCTCCTGCCAAGCCCGCAATAGTCGCATTTGTTATTAGCTCTTTATTGTCTTCAGATTCAAAAGCCTGTTTGGCGAATTTAGCACTAACAACAACTAATCCAATTTCAAAAGCTATTTTTAGAAAACTCATTTCACCCTCCTTTATTTAATTTAACAATAAATATGATAGATTAAGATGGAAAATTGTTAAACAATCTGTAAAGTTTGCAACTTTTCTTCATTCACTTTTTCTTCGCTATTAATTATTTTGCTTTTATCGCAGTTTTGAATTTCGTTTACTTTAAGGGTTGCAACTGCTTTCATAATATCTTTTGGATTGCCTAATCTAATAGAACTAAAAATGTTTTGAGTATAACAAAGCGTTCTTTCTTTCATAAATAATCCCTCCTTCTGGTTTTTGTGAAAAATATAATATTATTTAAAGATTTAGATGGTTGTTATTGTTTTTCTAAATTATATTTGCTTGGTGTATGTATAGCAAATAGTAGGGAGTAGTAATGGTTAATGGATGTTACTGTGCTAACTAAATGGAAGTTGTTTTTTATCTAAATTAAATGATAAATTCATTTTGAACATTCCATACAATCTCTTCTTTAAGTAGTGTATTCTTGTTGATTATTCCCGACAGGCGCAAGCCTGTATGAAATGTGTAACTTTTAAAACCTTGCATATCAAGACCTAAAAAGTCATAAAGCTGTTCCCAATCAGTACTCATAATAACACCCTCGCTTAAAGAATTGAAAAAAACACTAGCGCTTATAACACGACGGGCTATTAAAATATTTCGCAAACCAGTTTTTCTGTACTTTCGATACGAAATTGCCAGTCGTGAGTTATTAAGCATATCAAAATCTTGGCGACTTAATTCTCCAATTCTGGCTTCCTCATCAAGAAAATTAGGATTATTACTAAATTTTACATACTCTGGAGCCCACTTCTCTTTCCAGACTTTAGTTCCTCCGTCTTGAGGATAATAATTGAAATTGTTATCCATAACACACCTCCTTTTCTTCTAAATTTGGTTAAATAAAATTAGGTTATTAAACGGCCTTTATATAAATACACTGGTAGTATAGGTCGCTAATGACATACCAAATAAAGCAAGAGGTTAAAATAGTTTGTAACTACTTATAAGTGAATGTGTTAGCAAAGAAAATGCCAAAGGGTAGTGAGTTTGAATTGTGTCAGATTTTAAATAAAACATTCCATGCGCTTTAGTTAGAATGGTATTATGTGGTTAAAACCTGACAGTCTTAAAATGATAATTGATATTGTTTTTAGATTGTTGATATTATTTTTTTATATCATCGGGAGTAAGTCCCCATTTATTAAGCTTCTGATAATAATATTTTCGGCTACATCCCATAATTTTAGTTAACTCAGTAACATTGTCGTTTGATTCTTTATAAAGCATTTTGTATCCTTCGAGGATTTTATTTCTTAAACCCTCTTCTGTAAAATTTTTTGCATGTTTTAATATTGTAGATACATGTATTCTTTGTGTTTTTATAACTAATGTATCTGGAGGCATTAAAGAAAGGTTTTTCATTAATGCAAGATTTGTTAATTTTTTAAGGTCTAAGTCAAGTTGTTGCTCAATAAGATAAAAATCCTCAGGTATCAATTTTCTTGTATCTGATATATATAAGGCATTTCTAATGGCTTCTTCAAGCTCGCCAATATTTCTAGGCCATGTATATTCTGTAAGCAATGTTTTGGCCTCTTCTGAAAATTCTTTATTTAGATATTTTCCCTCTCCATCTTTAACAATTTTATTTTTTAAAGCTATGGCTAAAGGTAAAATATCTTCTTTTCTTTTGCATAAAGGTGGTAATTTTATTAGTTCTCCACTTATTCTTCTATATACATCTTGTGAAAATCCTCCTTTATCAACCATTTCATCTAGTGGTTCTGATGTTGCACAAATAATTTTTCCTTCAAATTTTATAGCACTTTCTCCAAGTGGTTTATATTCTTTAATATTTGGGTCTAATATTCTTAAAAGCTTATAAAGTATTTTTTTAGAAACTTTACCTATTTCATCTAATAGTATAGTTCCATGTGTTGCTTTTTCAAAAGCTCCTTTTAAACGAATTTCATTTTGAAAACCTGGATATTTTTTAATTGTCCCAAAAAGCTCAGATTCAACTATAGATTCTGGTGTGGAAGCGCAATTAATTGCTTCAAAATTACCACATTTTTCTTCATTTCTTTTCTTCATTTCTTTTCTTTTGTTATGAATATATTTAGCTAAAACTTCTTTTCCTGTCCCAGTTTTACCAAGAATAAGAACATTACCATCATTTCTAGCATATATGTCCGCCAAAGACTTCGCCATCTTCATTTCTGCTGACAATCCTATTTCAATATCATTTAAATCAATTATACTTTTTTTATCATTATTAGCATCATTATTAAGCCTAGCGACTGCTTCAGCAATTGCGCGTGTAAATAATGGCCTTGGCGCCAAATACTCAAGCCTCTTTTCTTTTCTTGTAATACCCGGTTTGGGATACCAATCTATTCTCTTAAATCTTGGTATATATTCGCGAAGATATTTACCAGCTCCTTCTTCTTTTGATATAAATAATAAAATTACAGGAAAATTACTGTCATTTGTATAATGTGGCACCAATGCATTAGCAATAAGTATTCCCCCTTTTTCTGGTGTTGGCATAAATAAATCCGAAAGTATAATATCCCATTTAGTTGGCTCTTTTTTTATTTTATTAGCAATGTCTTCTGCGCCTCTTGTTGAATCAACGAGTTCTCTTTCAATACAAACATGCTCCTTAAGTGATTCACTTTTATTTATTATTTTCTCAATATTGTCTAATTGATTTACTTCGTCATCAACTAAAAGAACTTTATATTTACTACTATTCTTATTTACCATATCAATACTTTTTATATATTCAATTTGTTGGAAAAACTAGTTCAGTAACAAAGATATTAATATTAATATCTGAATACGATTTTAATGCACCTCCAAATTCTTTTTCAATAAAATTACGGGCTGAATTAATTCCTTTCTTAGTTGACAATGGATTGTCAGAAAAATTCGATAAAAAAGAATTTTCAATGCGAATAATTATATTGTTGCATTGTTCAAAAATATAAGTGTCAATATATCGTTTTTCTTGGTTTACTTGTCTGACAGCCCAAATAGAATTGCTAAAAATACTTGCGAATATTCTGTTTAATAAAATTTCATCACCGCTTAACAATGGACACTCTCTTGCATTAATCTCAAAGATAATATCCTTATTAGCATCTGATAAATTTTGAATTTCTGATTCAAGTATATTTACTATATTTAATTTTTGAGTACTAACATTGCCACTAATGTTTTTTAATGTTCGTTTTCTTATGTGTCCTAATTCAAACGATAAACGATCTAATTTAATAAGATAATCTAAAACTTCATTTTCAGTGTTTAAGCCTATTTGCAATAAAGGGGCCTTAACGCAATTGTGAATGGTGTCTATATAAATCTTATTATTAATTACATTTTCGAATGTTAGACTAAAATGCCAATCTAAATATGTATGAATTAAATGAATCCAATCTTCTATATTTACAGTGTCTAAATCATTAGGGAAGTACTCGTCGGCCTTAATACGAAATTCATTAGGTTCAAATTGACCACTAATACCTTTTTTATAAGAATTAGTCATATATTTAAGAAAATTATTAAAATTATTTAAACTATGATCAAACTGGTTACATCTTAAAAGTTTTATTTGTACGGAAATATCATATGATGTTTTATCGTCTGTTGCTGATTTTTCATCAAACTTATAATCAAACCATAACATTCTTGGAATAGGGCAAGTTTTGTGTTTTTCTTTTATTTTATGAAAACATAAACTTAATTCATTATTAGCTTTGTTAGTTTTTATTTTCCCTAAAAATAGAAGTTCAATGTGTTTTTCATGTATAGTATGGTTGATCTCTATAGTCCATTTCCAACTAGATTGATTATATATAATTTCTTTCCATAAACCATTTGGATAAGGATAAAACCAATCTACTAATCTATTTAAAAGATATAGTGACGGATAAGAAATGTTTATGTTAGATTGAATATTGCAAGTATTGTTTAAAATATATTTACCTTCTTTTTCTAAATCATCATTACCCCAAAATTGCTTTAATAGTATTTGCTTTAGTTCTGCGCCTTCTGGCTCTTTTTTATTATAATTTTGTGATAAAATATTTAATTCTAATAGGCTTTCAGATTTTATAAATCGGTTTATTCTAGGAATAATATCGTTATTTAAAATAAATTCCATATTATATTGATTAACTGAATTGAGCATATTGGCTACGCTTTTTATTTGTTTGGCATAACTTTCTTCAATGTAATCAAAGTATAATCCCTTTTTTGCGCATAAATATTCTCTAATGATATCTCTTTTATTATTTAATGTTAAAAATGTAGAAAAAATATCATGAATAATTTTATTAAAAGATTTTTTATCTTTAAAAAAGTAAAAATAAAGTGTAACTTCCATTAAAAAATCTACTGTTACTAGAACAAAAGACCAGTATTGTTTACTGTCTTCTTTTTTCATTTTTAAACTTTTTAAACAAGCAGATATTATCCTTTCTAGATATAATTTTTCTTTTGAAATAGCTTTAAAAATATTTTGAGTTATATTAACATCTTTTTTTAAGATAAAATCTATAAGTGAATTAAGCGCTATAGTTGTATTTGCCATTTTTACTAGGAAGTTGCAAGCTCTAAAATCATTAGGATATTCTGCTATAACAGAAGCAATAGTGTAAACTGCTTTTTCTAAATCATCATCCGCCTTTGCCTCTAAGAACTTTGAATAATAGGCTTTGGCTATTCCTGTTCTAGTTATCCATGGCTTATTGTCGTTATTACTCTCTAACATATCGTTATAAGTTTTTATAGCTTCATCATATTTTTTAAGCCTAGTAAACGCTTTAGCTTTTAACGAAAACATGGCTATATCAGCCCCAATATCATAGCTTTTTTGAAAAAGAAGAGAAGCATTTTGATATTTACCTTCACGTAAATAAACTTTTCCTATACAGCCCAGAATTAATGATTGATTTTTAGGTCTTTGGTCTAATTCTTTAACATAGAAAAACTTTTCTTTTGCTAATTCACAATTCCCAACAAGCATATATGCTTGACCTAATTTAGTCAATAAAGCGACATCCTCATGTCCCTCTAAAAATATATGAAAATTTATCATATCATCTAATTCTGAAATAACAGCCCAATAATCACCATTTAACAATCTATTATCAATATTTATCAAATATCCTCTCATATCTTCTGTATCAAGAAAGATATTAAGATTATTCATAGAAATCTTATGAAATTTTAAATTTTTTAATTCTGTATCATTATATAACTTATTTTTGATTTTATTGTGCTCTGTCCATTGTTTTTTTATACTGGTTAGCTTTAATAACCAAATATCTGATTTAATTCTGTGTGTTTTTGCAGGGTTTCTTCCCAATGTAGACTTAAATTGTTGAATAGACTTATCTATTAGCCCTAATTTATACAAGCACTGTCCCCAGCGATAAGAAAAACAATCATATAGATTCTTCTCTTTTATAGGGGCATTTATACTACGTTGCATTATCTTTTCATATAAAGATAACGCAGGGAAATATTGTTTACTAAGGTAAAAATAATCAGCAATAGTTCCTTGTAAAAACCATTCTTCGCTTTCATGGTCTATTAATTCTTTTGCGCTTTCATATGCCTCTAATGAATTCTTAAAATAATTTTTAGCCTGATAATCGTCATCGTATTTAATTGCTTCTAATCCTAATTTTAAATAACAGTTTCCTAGATTACTCCTAGCTTCAAATGCAATTCGTCTATCTATATTTTTTGTTTTATTAATATTCAATACTTGGTTAAAATAATTAATAGCATCTTCCCACTGATGTAATTCCATATAATTAAGGGCAATTCTTGGATAATTTCTACCTATACGTTTTTCAATGTATTCACCATCTTTTTCCATGCCATTTATTAGGAATTCATTACTTTGTAAAAGCAACACTCTTTTTTCAATAGGTTTGCAAACTTTAAATTCTACCATTGCTCTACATATTTCCCCATATTTCCCAAAATGTTTATCGATGAATTTAGACTTTTTTTCAGACTCTTCATACATGGCTTTGCCTATTTTGTATGCCTGTAATATTACGTCCTTGAATTTATATTCTTCCCAAAGCTCTCTATGAAGCCGTAAATATTCTATCCTATTAAACAAATTTCCAACTAACTTATATTTGTCGTTTGGAAATAAAGAGATTAGTTTTTCATTAATATCTAATTGTAGCTTTAACAAATCAATTACTTCCTTCGAATCTCTAGGCAATTTACTAATTTTATTAAATAATGGCTTAATGCACCTCTCCTGTAAATCCCTTAAAGGAATATTTTCTTTTAAGTCAATGTTTGTTTTAATTATTGAATCTAATTTTTTACACAAAATTATCACTTGATTACTTAGATTGTCAAAATTAAAAATATTCTGTTTAAGGATATTTTCTACTGAATTTATAGCACATACTATTTCATTGTTTCCAAAGATTTCAATAGTTTTAATTTCATTGGTAACTAGCTCTAGAAATCTATAATTAGTATTAAAAACGTTTTTAAAAACTGTTTTAGCTCTTATAAGATAGTAATTATCTAAATTTGTTTCTGCGATATGTATATAAAATTTCCCTATTTTTTTTAATAAAAAATCAATATTTGATGAAATTGATACAGCCTTTTTTATACATTCATCTGCTTTTTCTGGTTGTTTTAGATACTCATAAAGATAAGCTTTTTGAATTAATATAAAATCTTCATTAGCAATATGTCTTTTTAGAAATGTATTAAAAATATCAATCCCTAAATTTAAAAAATTATTATTTTCTTTTAAATTATATGGCAACATAAAATATCTTCTAACATATTTTAATAATTCAAATTCATTATTTATAAATCTAAATTTTTTAGAATTATAGTATTGCATAAAATTTGAAAATATATCATCGGATAAATTTTCTTTCATAATGGAAAAAAACAACTTTTCCTTGTCTTCTAAATTAGTTTTATATTTATTAAAACTTATTTTAATCTCAGGTAAATTAGTTACGAAAATATTAAATATACTTATTAAATTATCAGTTATTGACATTTTTTTATCCTCTATAATGTTTTTGTACAATGCTATTAAGCATTAAAATCATTACGTATTATTGACAAATAAAATAACTTATGGTAATGTTAGACTAATATATCAATCTCCTTTAAAGGCGTATTTTTCTGTATAAAATTAGTTTTTATATAGAAATAGTGTGTCTTTGAAAATTATTAATTTTAAAAAAGGAGATTGATATGTCTACACAAACTAAAAATGTTATATCTTGCTTTCTTTATAGTGAATTAGAAAAATGTGTGAAACTTGAGCTGTCTAAAGATGAAGAATTGAAAATAATCAACCACACTAAAGGATCGCCTCCAGACTATAACGATAAATGTATAAGGTGTAGTTCTCTATTGGATAACCTTCATAAAAAATATAAAATAAAAGACCCTTCACGGTGCTATTCATATGAAGAATTTAGACTACTTTATTACAAAGAAATTCTAAGAGAACATAGAAAACCAATGATACAACATATTTCTACAGTAACTGGCGATAACTGTCATAGGTGTATTAGATTATTTCAAGATGTATTAGACGACATAAAGTAATCTTTTATAAAAAATATATTGAGAGGCTGGATTTAATTCAGCCTCTTTTTTTATTCAATGATAATAATAAATAATTGTATAAAATTATAAGAGCTAAAGGTTTTATAGATAAAAAAATAACATGTAAAACTTAAGAAACAATATTAACAAAACAGACAAATAATATCTACAAAGAATCAAAATAAATTGTGTTAAAACACTGCCAACCAATTAAAATATTCGCTTAAACAACAGTTGCCTTATAGAACAACATTAGTGTAATTTTGGCATACCACCCCTAAAGCCACCGCATCAAACATGTTTTGATGATAACGATCTTTCCATTTCTTGCCCTGATTCATATATGCTCTTAACTCTGGATATTTAAGGCATATTTGCTCTGCTACTCGTTCTTTTGTTGCGTAACCATTTCCGGTAATAAACTTTTTAACTGTGTTTGGGGCGTAACTCATAACTTTGAGTCTTTTCATTTTTCCCATAGCCATAATCTCATCTGCAAAAACATTTAAAATCGAAGTGTTTTTGTGTTTTGAGAAAAAAGTTTTTTCAACTACTAAGATATTCGGTTTAAAATCTTTTATCATTCGTAATATTGTTTTTCTTCCCTCCTCTATAATTAAATGAGGAACTCTTTCTACTCTAATTTCCTTAACTCCGTAATGAATGAGCTTGCCTTCGTCTAATACTGCGAACCCTGAATAATAAGTTCCGGGGTCAATTGAAAGTATTCTTTTGCTACGATTGAACATAAATTATTTTAAGGGAAAACAAGAAATATACTCATTCTTGTTTTTCCTTTATTAATGATTATCTAATTGTTTTAAACAAATTGACGCTAATGCTACCGCTTCAAACATTCGTATATAGTATGCGTTAAAATTGTAGTTCTCTTTCTTTAACTCATAAAATAGCTCTGGATACTTTGAAACAACTATTTCCCCCATCTTGTTTTTACTTATTCTTTGATCAGGTGAAAAATAGTTTTCCATCTCCTTTATTGAATACTCATAAACATTAATATTGTTTTTACCGGCAAATTCTTTAATTTGATTTACTAAGTGGTCTAATTTCTTTGAACTTTTAGAAGAATGCAGTTTTTTCAAAGCAATCGTATCGGGATTATATTTTTTAATAAAATCAGATATAGAATACATAATCCGGTCTAATTTCTTTTTACACATTTTTTCGCTAAAACATTTTATCCTCCAATCACGAAGATCATTCCCTTGAAAAAAAGACAGTCCTAAATACCTTGAACTTGGATTAATCCCTATTATTTTTATTTGTTTCTTATTCATATTTTTTTAATCAAATAATTAAACAAAGCCCCTTTGCTTTTTTTAATCTTATCAACAGGTGTTTCTTTTACTTGCCCTAAAACATCTCTTAAAATGAATTCAGGGTATTTCCTAGAAAGTGAAAGATAATAAGCTAAACCCTTTTCATCATTTAAAGCCTTTGCTATGTCTACAGCTAAAAGCTCTTCTCTTGTCTTTGGCTTAAACCCTTTAAATGAAATGTTTTTTAATTTTAAATATTTTTCCTTATCGATATAGTTAATTATTTTAGTTCTTTTATTATAGTTAGGGTGGCATGATGCCACCTTTTGAGTGTACATTTTGTCACCTTTGGGGGTATCTAATGTCATATCATGTGAAGCAAAAGGTGTCTTTTCTGTCACCTTTAAGTTAAAAGGTGTACTATTGCCACCTTTTACTTTTAAAAGAACATAGGAACACCTTCTTTGATTAATTTTGATTTTTTTTATTAGTCCTAACTGGTCTAACAATTTAATCTTCCTTATAATCGTTTTTTTATTTAATCCAGTGATTTTTGAAATGAGCTTGTGGGAAGGGAAACATTGTTGAGTGTTATTATTACTAAATATTGCTAAGACAGAATAAACAAACATACCAGTGGCTCCAACAGATTTTCCATATAACAAAAGAACTCTTTTATCTAGCCAGAGCCACTCATTATCACTCATGCTTCTAATTTGAACATTTAATTGATTATCTTTCATATTGCTTTAATACGAGTTTTTCTCTTTTCTTAATGTTTTCTTCTATCTCCATCTTTAAATCAAAAAATATGGTATCGACCTGTACCCTGTAAAGAACTGTTAATTTAAAAACATTTAAAATGTTTGGCAGACAAACTCCTTGCTCCCAACGAGAAATCATGCTTGTATTCTTTAACCCTAAAATATCAGAGACCTCTTTTTGCTTAAGTCCACGAGCTTTGCGATATTTTCTTAGGCAATTAGGGATTTTTTTATAATCAATATATTCCATATAACTAAACCAGGTGGTAATTACAGTATTTAGGGTAACAAGGCATAAAATTTAAAATAGAATGGTAAAATTGCCTTTTAAGGCAATTTAAGAAAAGTTATTTGTGGATAAAAACATGGATAGGTTGAATAAAACTTGTGGGTTAAAGTATTAAACGATTAGTGGTTAAGGAACTGTTAAAAAACACTTAAGTAGTTATTAACTTTCAGTTAAATTATTGTTAAGGATTTTATAAACGTGAATTTACTATACAAACCTAACAAGCAAAAAAGCCCCATATATGGAGCTTTTTTGCTTGTTAGAACAAATTATCCCTTCTATTTCACAACTAATCATTTCGCTAAGATATATCTATTAAAATTAAAAACTATATATAGAAACCATGATAAGTCTTGAACGCTCAAAACAACTTCTAAATGATCCAATGCTCTCTAATGATGAAGTAGAGCAAATACGTGATGAATTATATGCCTTAGGAGATATAATTTATGAAATCTGGTACGACGAAAAGATTAGGTCAAAGCAGGTAAATAAAGCCAGGTAATCATGATACCCAGCTTCTTTACTTTTTACTCATTCAGCGGTATTATCCTGGGCTTACAAGGGAAAAAAAGTATTAAATAAAAACATAATTTTGTTTTATGAAAGGTGTTATCTACATAAGGGTATCAAGCGATGAACAAGTAAAAGGCACTTCTTTAGAATTTCAAGAAGAACAATGTCTCAGATATTGCAAAAGCAATAACATTGAAGTTGTTGGTGTTTTTCGTGATAAAGGGCAAAGCGCAAAAGATTTAAGTAAAGGTAATAGAAAGAAATTTTTAGAAGCTCTTGAATTTTGCCGTAAAAACAAGAAAAATGTTGATGCTTTTATTGTTTTACGAGTAGAAAGGTTTGCTCGCAATACAGAAGATCATTTTGCTGTTCGTAAACTTCTTTTAGGGCATGGTGTTAATCTTCACTCGGTTACAGAGCCAATCGGCAACAAACCGGCAGAAAAATTTATAGAAACGGTTTTGGCTGGAGCGGCGGAATATGATAACGCACTAAGGAAACAAAGATGTAGCGATGGCATGAGTAAAAAAATAGATCAAGGAATTTATCCATGGAAGTCGCCTATTGGATATGAATGCGGTCATTATAAAAAAAGAGGAGAAAAGAAAACAGCTCCTTAAAGTGGACCCAAAATCAAGACCAAAAAACAAAGTTTTTAAGTTACATTTAAAATTATTATTAACAGTCACATTGAGGGG
>JAIQZQ010000133.1 GCA_021777105.1 Candidatus Anammoxibacter sp. | reverse complement strand
TGTATTGGATACATTGCGTTATCGTCATTCTTAAATATTATTTTTTAACTTTTTTAGTCACGCTTAAGTATTTACCATATATAGGCTTAGCTGAGAATATGACGACACTTAAGTTTACACCTATGGGGCAACGCCCTGGGTATGCGATTTAACATATTTTAGCCCTGTAGGGACGAATTAAGAAATCGTATGCCGAAATCGCTAAGAAATATTTTGGTCGCATAATTTTTGACAAAGGCCTCTTGGTCTGAAAATTTAAATCGCCCTTACAGGGCTAAAAATATTTAACCTTATTTCCCAGGGCGTTGCCCTGGGCTATATTAAATCACCCCTTTGGGGTTAAAGAATTAATGTAATCAGCGATCTGTCATGTTGACATAAACCATTGCAACCCCAGGACTTAAAATGGCAATCCCTTTATAATTAAAATACTCTCTCAGAGAATGTGAGCAACAAAAAAGTACGCAGAATAGATACGATTTTTCAAGGATTTATATATTATATATTATGAAATTAAATGACATGTATTTAAGGAAATTTGTCCCGTTTTTGTTTATCGGCCTACTGGTTTTTCATGCGGGGTGTGGAAAAGAAGCGTCAAAAGAACCGGAAAGAGTCAATGTAAATGATCAAAAGGCATTAATAAAGAGCATTGTTCTGGAAAAAGAGGATCACACATTTAAGTTGAATTTTTCAGGCATGGTTAAACCTTTTGAAAGGGTTGATATTGGATTCAAGATATCCGGACGCGTAGACAGAATATTCTTTGATGAGGGGAATGATGTCCTTAAGGCGGATAAACTTGCCGTCCTTGAACGGGCGGAACTTGAGGCTGCGTTCAGGCAGGCGGAGGCTTCATTTCTTAAAGCAAAAAGCTCGCATGATCGAAATAAACGCCTGCTTGAAGACGGCACAATCAGCCCAAGCGAAATCGAGCGTTCAGAGGCGGAATTTAAGATAAAGAGAGCGGCTCAGGAACTTTCTGAAATTCAGCTGAACAATACAGAGCTTTTTGCGCCTATAACCGGCAAGGTGGCTTTTAGAAACATTGAGGAGAAAGAGGTTGTGCTGCCGAACAAAGCCTACTTTACAATAATGAATGTAAACCACGTTATTATTGAAATAGGCGTGCCTGAATATCAGATATCACGGCTATTTACCGGGAAAAAGGCAACGGCGACTCTTGAAGCGTATCCGAATGAGAAATTTATCGGCGAGGTTCATAACGTGGCCATGGCCGCGGATGACAATAACAAACTTTTCAAGGTAGAGATAAAGGTTAAAAACGATTACGAGCTTTTAAAACCCGGAATGATTGCCCTGGTTGAACTTCAGGTCGAAGAATTTAAAGACGTTTATTCAATACCTTTAAATGTTATGTCTGAATCGGAAGGCAAGAAATATATGTTTCTCTCTCTAAACGGAACCGCTAAAAAACATGTTTTAAAAAACTATCACATCCATGGCTCTAAATGCGTCCTGATGGACAAACTTCCCGAGGGAAGCCGCCTTATTGTAAAAGGATATCATTTGTTAAACGACGGAATGAAAGTTTATGAGTAAACGCAAGCTGGATGTTTGATGCTGGATGCTTGATATTTGCCTCAATCAGCCGCGTAGCGGCAGCGGTATCCAAAATCAGTTTTCAATTTACAACTCATAATTGGCAATTGCCAATTGAAAAAATCCAGCATCTAATACCCGCGCAGCGGGTATCCAGTATCCAGTATCCAGTATCCAGTATCCAGTATCCAGTATCCAGTATCCAGAAACCTGTAACCTGTAACCTGTAACCTGTAACCTGTAACCTGTAACCTGTAACCAGAAACCGGCATCAAATGCGCATAGTAGAACATTTAATAGAAAAACCTAAAATTGTATACCTCTCAACGATCTTTGTTGTGCTGCTTAGTCTGTTCGCGTTCTACAAATTGCCTGTAGAAGAGATGCCTAAACTCGTCATACCGTTTATCCTTGCCCAAACGCCATACCCCGGAGCCGCGTCTGAAGAGGTTGAGTCCCAAATACTCCGCAAACTTGAGAAAAAAGTAGACACCCTTGACAACATCAAAAACATCTATTCAATATCGAGCGAAGGCCTTTCGCGCGTGTTTGTCGAATTTTACGACGATTTAGACCCTGACGACGCAATGCGCGACGTGCAGGACAAGGTTGACAATATCAGCGGGGAGTTTCCGGATGAAGCAGAAGACACCATCATAAGCAAACTTGACATCGACAATATGCCGGTAATGTTGGTGGCTATTTCAGGAGACGTTTCGCAGTTTGAGTTAAAAAATATAGCGGAAGATATTAAACCTATAATCGAAAGCATTTCAGGCGTGGCCGAGGTTATAATCTTCGGCGGACTGGAGCGCGAAATCCATGTTAATGTCGATCCAATAACGCTGGCTCCTTACGGCATAACGTTTTCACAGATATCAAACGCGCTCAGGCTTCAAAATTTAAACTTTCCCGGCGGCCATCTGGAAATAGGCGACAGCGAATACCTGGTCAGAACGTTCGGCAAATTCCAGACGGTAAAAGAGATAGGCGACACAGTTATATATGTTAAGGATAATAAAGTCCTGAAACTTTCGGACATTGCCGAAATATCAGATTCGTACAAAAAGGTGAAAACCGTGTCAAGGCTCAACGGCCAAAACAGCGTAACCCTTGCCGTGCGCAAACAAAACGATATAAACACGTTAAAAACACTGAAGACTATTAAAAAAAGAATGGCTGAAATGTCGTCAACCATGCCTCCCGGCGTTTCAGTAACGTTCTCGCACGATAAATCCGTGGGCATACTGAGGCTTGTCCGTCAACTGGGAGCAAACGGCATCTATGGAGGCGCGCTGGTCATATTCATACTTTTTGTGACAATGGGATTTCGCAACGCGTTGTTGATAAGCATGGCCATACCGTTTTCACTGTTAATCACTTTGCTCCTTTTATATGTGTTTGATATGAGCATAAACAGCATCGGCATATTCAGCATGATACTTATTCTCGGGCTCGTGGTTGACGGTGCGATAATTGTGGGCGAGAATATTTATCAGAAATTTGAAAGCGGGCTTAAAGGCATTGAAGCTTCCAAAGAGGGCATACTTGAGGTGGCCTGGCCCGTTGTGACGTCGGACATCACAACAATAGCCGCATTTCTACCCATGCTGCTTGTAACCGGCACGTCGGGACAATTTTTATCGGTAATTCCTAAAGTCGCCTGCTTTGCCCTGATAGGCTCAATCATGGTCGACCACATTATCATACCAACCGTGGCCACGCGATTTATGCGGGTAAAAAAAAGGTTTTCAAAACAGGAACACAACGAGACGGCCAAAAAAGAGTCATCGTGGCGTTTACATAATATGACGCGCGCTTTAAACGCAAAAATAAGAGAGCGCTACTCTGTTATTCAGCGTTATGCTTTGAGTCATAGAAAGGTAGTGTGTGTTTGCTCTGTTATCGCAGTGGCGTTTAGCCTTGCCCTAATTGTCAGCGGCCTTTTAGGTTTTGAATTTTTCCCAAAAGTCGACGTCGGCAAATTCAGCATTGATTATGAGCTGCCTGCGGGCAGCAGCATGGATGAAACCGATAAAGTGTCGCGCCGGCTTGAATCGCGCCTGCGCGGAATACCCGAGATTGTAAGCTATGTGACAACCATCGGCAACACCCACGCCCTGCGGTCCGACATACGCGAAGGCGGCAAGGAGGGGTCTGAATATGGCAAAATATCGGTCGAACTGATGGATCCTAAGGATAGACGACGAACACAGACAGAAATCCTTGACCAGATAAAAGAGAGCATTGGAGAAATACCGGGAGTAAAGCTAAGCTATTTTGAATTGCGCGAAGGCCCGCCCAGCGGCGCCGACATTGCAATCAAAATACGCGGCAACAACCTTAGCGCCCTCTCCGCGATTGCGGATACGGCGCTGGAGAAATTAAAGACAATTCCGGGCGCGGAAAACGCGCGGTCGGATTTCAGGAAAGGCAGGTCGGAAATAAAGGTTGTTGTAAACCGCGAAAAAGCTTCAATCTACGGCATTAACGCAAACAGCATTGCCAATGCCGTTTCAAAATCGTTCCTAGGCTATGTGGCGGCGACAATAGATATTAACGACGAGGAGGTGGACATCCGCGTGCAAAACAAAAAGTCCTTCACAAAGAACATGGAGGATGTCGCAAACGTGCGCATAACAGGGAGCGGCGGCACATCAGTCCCGGTGGGTGAAGTTGCCGACATAAGATTTGAGAACAGCATTCCGGACATCAGGCGGCTTAACCGCAAACGCTCAATAACCGTACGGGCAAATGTGACAAAAGGCTTCTCAGCCGACGCAATAAAGAAGAGCCTGGCAATTGAAATGGCAAAAACCGACATCCCTCATGGATACACAATAGAGTACGGGGGTGAAAGCGAAGAACGCGACCAGGCCATTAAAGAGATGATGGTATCCATGCTGCTCGCGATTGTCCTGATATACTTCATACTGGCCATACAGTTTAACTCATACAAGCAGCCGTGCATTATCCTGATAGCCATACCTTTGTCGTTTGTGGGCGTGGTAATTGGACTTGTTATGACACGGACGGATTTCGGTTTTATGTCCTTTGTAGGCATTATTGCGTTAACCGGCATTGTGGTTAACGACTCCATTGTGCTGGTAAGCTACATAAACGAGCAGGTCAAAAAAGGCGCAAACGTTATGGACGCCGCAATGGCGGCCGGCCAGCGAAGGCTGCGCCCCGTGCTAATGACGACAATAACCACCATAGGCGGCCTCCTCCCCCTCACCCTAAACCTCGGAGGCGGCGGCGACTTCTGGAAACCAATGGGCTGCAGCATCATCTTCGGCATCAGCGTAGCAACCTTCCTCACCCTGATAATCGTGCCGGTTGCATACACTTACACTGAAGGCGGAAGAACTAAGCAAAAAGAATAGTAGTAGTGGGGCCAGCCAGCATGGCGGTGTGGAATTAAAAAACACGCACCGATGGCAGG
>JAIQZQ010000132.1 GCA_021777105.1 Candidatus Anammoxibacter sp. | reverse complement strand
TGTATTGGATACATTGCGTTATCGTCATTCTTAAATATTATTTTTTAACTTTTTTAGTCACGCTTAAGTATTTACCATATATAGGCTTAGCTGAGAATATGACGACACTTAAGTTTACACCTATGGGGCAACGCCCTGGGTTTGAATATAATATGCAATATCAGCCCTGAAAGGGCGATTTAATCATTTACAGGCGGCAAATATTTAAATCTTAACCTAACACCTATGGGACGCGCCTACACTACATTATTGGGAATTCAACAGTTCAGACAATCCCGTTCACATTCAAAGAGCTGGTATTGAGGTAAAACATCGTTAATTTTTTATAGAGCGAGGCACAACCTCGCTCCAACATGAGAGATGTGTATAAACCTTAGCTTTTAGAGGGGATTAAAACGTTAACTCAGTATATCCTCCTCAGTGATGACGTATACCGTCCCGGGGGCAAGAAAGGAATCCTCCAGTTCTTTTGAGGCTGTGACAATTTGCATGTTTAACAAGTCGCCGATATCCATGTCCATCATCTCTTCCAAATCCGGCTCAGATTGGTCTGTCAGAGGCGCTGCCGCAAGCGAACTATAGGAGGGTGAGAGGATGATGAAATTAATCACTAAAATAAACGAAAGGAAAAGAAGTTTCCATCTTAGTTTTAAAATAGCATAAACATGATTTTTTAAAGCGCTTGAATTCATAATCAAATTTCCACTATTTGATAAGATGATAAAAAAAATGTTTTTAAAAAAATGCAAAAAGATGACAAAAAGTTATATTTTAAAAGAACGCAATTATAGGAATATTATCTGTGAAATACAAGCGGTTTTTAAGCGGAATTGAGGCAAATTTGATAATAAATTTATAGTAGAGGGGTTTTTATTTTAAGCCCAATGGTTGCAATGGTTTATGTTAAAATTATAGAGTGTTGTTTGCCTTGATTCTCTAACCCCAAAGGGTGATTTAATATAGCCCAGGGCAAGGCCCTGGGTATGGAATGTATACGAATTATACCCATGTAAGGGCAATTTAAATTTTGTAGGTTGGATAGAGCATAGCGAAACCCAACATCTTTGATCAAAAATTATGTAACCAAAATATTTGTTAGCGATCTTGCTGGAGCGGTTTGAACTTACGATTTTAAATTAGCGCTGATTAGTGAAAATTAGCGGTTAAATAGCTTTTGCTTTTTTAATCTGTGTTATCGCCCCCCCCCCCCAGCAACATCCCTTGTAATTATTATTACCATTAACAGCCAGCACCTTTATTTACAATGGCTTACGTAAATGAGCAACATGTTTTTAACCAATTTCAACAATTTGATAAACTTTTCTCACACCCTTGTTGATCTTACAATACATATATTATTTAATTTTATTATAGACAAACGTTAAATAAAGCGCTAAATTTTTATGCAATAAATACAGGCATTAAACAGTTGAAGAAAAAAACAAATACTTTATACTTGAGATGTAGCCCTTGGTTTGTCCATGCATAGAATCATTGATTGAAGTCGAAATTTTCGACTTCAATCAAAAGAAGAAAAATAATTAGCTCTTTAATTCTGTAATGGGCTTGATATCTATCATTTACAATTTCGCGCAATAAACAGACTCTGCGAGAATGCAAGATCTTGGAATTCAGTAGTGCTATCAAAGGACTTACGACTCATTTGTCAATAGATTACAGGCTGTCCGAGAATGCAAAATAGCTAAATATATTTGTTGATATTAAAGAACTCCTGACTTTGAAATTGGTCAAAACACTTATTCTCTGACAGCCTGATTAGGTTTGCCCCCCGAGCGTTGTGCTGCTATATCCGGAAAACACCAATACTTAATAATTAAGATGTGCCCCATGCGAAGCCCCTAACTCTATCGCTCTAACAAGTTCATCCAAATAAGAACTATCTTCCTTTTTCACCAGGATCGTTTTCATATCCCGAAGCATACCGGTTGTTTTGTCTATCGCTCTTCTGATATCCGAGTATTGATCTAAATTCTGGTGAACTGATGATAAGTCGGTGGGTTCTTTAATTTCTTCATATTTGGCCTTAAATTTTTCAAATTTATTCTGCCAATAGAGAATGTAATCCATGCGGATGATATCGTCCATAATGCCTGTGTCGTCCAATACTAATGGAAATATCCTTTCGTGAGCGTCACCGTTATTCTGAACTTCAAGCATCTCATACATACAATATTTTGATTTCAGGTATTTGTCGCTGATCACAACCACCACATACCTTCCCTTCCCGATTTTTTTCATGAATTCACTAATGCTCTCTTTATATTTTAGGTCTACCTTATCCATCTTTATATTAAAACCCATCCCGTTAAACCTATTATAGATCTCATCCGCAATAACTTTACTTTCTCCCTCATTCGCGTATGATATAAAGATCTCCCGACCGCTCTTTTCATTTTTTTCTTGCCATTTTTCTTCTATAGCCAGCCTATGCGCCTTTTCAGCTTTACGTATCCTGCCTTGCAATTCATCAAAACCCAGTTCATAAATCTCCTCTTCATTAGACACTTTATCAGACACAGCATCCATCAGAGCGATTATGTTCACATCTTCAGAAGTTATGTCGCAAATTACAGTTTCTCTGTTTTTAGCCCTGTGATTTTCCAAAACCTCATACTTATAATAATGAGGCGCATCACTATCAATGCAACCGGAACAGACGCATGGAGCCATTTCAGAAAACCGAATATCTGTAAACGACATCTTATGTATCCGCTTTATCTCAGCCCTTATCTCCGTAAGGAACTCCTTCCTTCGGCTAGCCATGCCGGCATAAACGTCAATATCAATAACCTTTAGACCGTCGCGGTTTTCCTTGCTAGTTATCAGGGCCGTCACCACTTGTTTTTTAAACACCTCGCCTCCCTTTTCAAACACCGCGTCCTCCTTTTTTAACATTACGCTATGCTTCTCAAACACCGCTCCACACTAGGCCGTCACCTTCATGAGTTGCAATACAATCATTCTTGCGCACTATAAGCCTCCACAAGATCCCTTCCGGCATAAAGGGATACAAAATCCTGAATCTGAGGTTTTTATTGCCAACAGGAATTGTAAGCGCAGGTCTAATTGAAGGCAGCAGTTGAGGCGCAATGTATTCATCGCTGCTGTTGTCTATCCTGTAACATAATTCAAAATTGTCTTTAAGCATTAACTGCAGGAACTTATTGCGTTCCTCAAATGTGTACCCTTTAGTTTCCCACAGGCCAAATATCCAATCTCTTGTAAATTTCCCCTTTTGAGTTTCCAGTGTTTTATCGGAAAGAGCAATATAAACAGCGTCAACCGTCCATTGAGGGTTAAGGAACACCATGTCGGCCAATGACGAATCCGACGTGAAATGAAAGACAACTCCCAGGTCGTGAAGATAACCGACAAGCAGAAGCATATCCTCCTCTTTTGTTAGTTTGTGTTTCTGGCAAACAGCAAAAAACTCTTCAACCTTTATATGATTCCTCGATTTCATACCCACCAGCTCTTCTCGTATGGGCAACCATTGAGCCGGCAATTTGTCGCCGATATGTGAAAGGCTTGACAACAGTTCACATATCTTCTGCTTGACCGTTTCAAACCGAGCATCATCCTTTGAAAGATCCACATCCTGGCATTTGATGTCAAGTTCAGGATACCTATTGCAATAATCATTGTAATCAAAATTAGTTATGGACTGATGGTTTATCTCGTTCAGCACAACAAACACCGGCGTCTTCTCATATCTGCCAGCCTCACTAAGCAGTGTAATTATATTAAACCAGTAATCAAACTGCGTATGCTGTTTACGATCATCAACCAACAACACATAAACGGAACGAGGAGTCAAAAAGAACTGGTGTAACATATACTGTATCTCTTGCCCGCCAAAGTCCCAAAGGTTAGCGGCAAACCCAACAGAGCTGTCCTTACAATATGGAAACTTCCATCCAGTATGCACATTAACGCCTAAGGTTGACGCGCTGTCATCATTTGGCACTATATATAATGGGTCTAAAAGCTTGTTCATAAGGGAAGTCTTTCCTGAACCGGGCTCGCCAACAAACAGAAGCTTTGCCTCATATACTGCCACACACTCTTGCTCCTTTATCTGCCTAAAATAATTGTGTATACCTACAATGCCTTTATTTACAATCTCAATAGGAGGCTTCCTTATTGGGTTATAACCTAAATCAATACCATAAAGATGTGGTAATTCATTTATGAAGGAACAGTCGGTTATTTCATTTGATTCTAGATTTAACTTCATTAGACCTGTTAGGCCTTTTAGGAAAGAACAGTCGATTATCTTATTATTACTTAGATCTAACGTCGTTAAACCAACCAAATTTTTCAGGAAGGAAAAGTCCGATATATTACTATCACTGAGATCTAATGCCGTTAGACTTGTCAAATCTTTTAGAAATGAAAAGTCGGTTATTTTATTTCTTCTAAAGTTAAAAGTAGTTAAACCAGTCATGCAGTTCAGAGCGGAACAGTCGGTTATTTTATTATCACTTAAATCTAACACAGTTAGACCTCTCAAGTCTTTCAGAGCGGAACAGTCAGTTATTTTATTATTACTTAAATTTAACGTCGTTAGATCGCTCAGATCTTTCAGGGCGGAACAATCAGTTATTTTATTATCATTAAGATATAAAGTCGTTAGACCTGACAGGTATTCCAGAGAGAAACAGTCTGTTATCTTATTACCTCCTAGATCTAACGTTGTTAGGCCGCCTAGGTCTTTCAGAGCGGAACAGTCGATTATTTTATTATCATTAAGATATAAAGTCGTTAGACCTGACAGGTATTTCAGAAAGCTACAGTCGACTATTTCATTATCACTTAGATATAAAGTTGTTAGGCCTGGCAGGTATTTCAGAAAGCCACAGTCAATTATTTCATTTTCACTTAGATATAAAGTTGTTAGGCCTGGCAGGTATTTCAGAAAGCTACAGTCAATTATTTCATTTCCGCCGAGACTTAACGTCTTTAGGCTTGTCATGCTTTTTAATGAAAAAAAATCTGACCACATGAAAGAAACAAGACTTTCGTACAAAATCAAATAATCAAGGCACAAACCTGTTATGTTGCCCTGATAGTTAACAGAGTAACTTTTTAAACCGTCCGTCCCATTAAACTCTATCTCTGTATGGCCAACCTGTTTAAGGGATACTCCGGTTAGAGTTTCTATTTGTTTTATGATTTCAATATCGTTTGATTTCATTGTTTTGGGCGCAGAGAGCAGAGGGTTAAAAGCAAAAAATAAAAAACAAAAGCGTTATTAACCACAAGTTGCACAGAATAAATAAAAGGCTCATTAGGCACTGCTTCTTATGAATTTGCACAAATAGGATTAATAGCTATTATACTCAAGGACGGCATAGATTAAACGATGAAATTATATTACATGTACAATCTGGAAAACCAGTAACAAATTGTAACTGTTTTGCGTAAAACTCAACCACTCGTTCCCAGACCTCAGGGTCTTTCGTACCCAAACCCTGGCTTGTACCTCCCTAAGGGGTGTAGATCACATACTGACGATTTTCCTTGCCTCATTTCGAAATAATATGATGTTACTGGGTGGCGTTATTTTCGACTTATACTCGGAGCTCAACATCTTCCATGCCTCGTCAAATAATTGGCTTTGTAATAATGCACGAAATGTTAGTTTCGCTTGACCTCCCTTTTAAGCTATACTTTTGAAATGAAGAGTAGAACCGAATACATTCGGAAGGGATGTGTTGCTGATATTCGCTGTCAGATAAAAAACTATAAACGCTTTAAGCGGCTAAACGCTGAATTGGTAGCGCTTGGTATCGAACATTCCAAGTTAACAATGAAGCTAAAGTCTAAGCCGTAAATACGTAGAGCAGTTGTGAAAGAAGGCCAATGAAATCGTCAGTATGTTATCTACACCCAAACAAAGGGGTCAAGTCCCCTTTTGACTGCAAGTAGTTTTTAGTCCTAAATATGCGCGCTTTAATTTTTTTATCCGACTCGATTCTATTTCTTAATCTAAAACTAGCTGATGCTGGCGTTTTGTATGAAGCTACGCCGTATTCATTTGCGATTTCAAAGAAACTTAAACCTGATAGCTCTCGGCGCTGTGTATACACCCCATTTAAATGCCTCATAAATCTGGAAATGTTTGCATCCGGCGTGTTGATTACAAGATGGTAATGAATGCCCATCAAACAGTACGCAGAAACATAAACATTAAAAAATTTGCAGGATTCAGAAAACGTCTTAATGAAAAGAGCAAAATCCTCATCGCTGGAAAATATACGGCAACGATTCAAACCCCGATTCATAACATGGCGCCAAGCTCCCTAATATTCAATTCTTAATGGCCTGGACATTTCTATACTATAGCAAATATCTTAATGCAGTCAATGGGAGATTTGCCCCCTTTGAGGTTTGGCTGTAAACATTTGTCACCTAAATGACTCTTTGTCTTTGTTCAATGCTTGTAGAAGCTCATCAATTTCCTTTTTAGTGTCTTCATTTAGATCGACGTTTGTGACAGGTAAATGAGATTCAAGCCCTCCTCGCACTTGTCGTTCGTTAGCTTCCCTGAAATTACGATCACGTACAAACTTCGGCTTTCCCGTGCTGGTGGAGACTCGCAGTAACAGCCCTATTCCGCTAACTGGATACGCCATTTCATCTGTGACAGTTCCATAAACCAGCGATATGATTTTTATTATTTTACTAGTAGAGACAACTGCAAAGGGAATTCCCAATTGTCCCGAGCCCCATCGGCCACTTTGACCAATTGTAAATTGGGGTTGCATTGCAATGCATACTCAATTTCTTTTGCGAGAAATGATTTCAATGTTCCTTTTTTCCGCTCAGGCATGCGACCGTAACGTCGTGTTGACAATGCTTTCCCCACATCATCATAAAAGGTAAACGACGCACAACTCGCTTCTTCGTATCGTGAATCGCCGGGCAGAATTCTTCCGCCTTGCATTGGGACCAAAACGCCATCTAATGATACCCCTACTGCCACCGCTTCTTCTGGGACTTTAGATTGCTCTCTCAAGGACTCCTCGAATGCTTCACGTTTTTCTTCCCAATGGGCACTAAGCTTTTTCGGTAGCCTATCCAAACTGTTTCTTGAAGGCTGCATAGCGCCTAGTTCTTTAAACAGTTTCTCTCCTTCGTAAGGTGTTAGGCGTGAGACCACTAATAAAGCTTGTTTTGCTGCTCTAGGAGTCCATTGTCCTTCAATTATACCCGCTCTCAAGTCCATTGGACATATTGTCTTACGTTGATCTTTAGTACGATACAAGAAACCTAAAGGGGTCAAATCTCCTTATGACTGCATAAGGCTAATAACCATGCAGCCTCATTTTTATTGTTGAGGATGATATATACAGAAGTGATAATAATCGTCCTAAGGGTTCGAAAAAAATAAGTTAGTGTTTTTTGCCTGCATCTTCAGCCCGTCTTTGCTCAATCCTCAATCGGCGAATCCTCAACGCGGCTAAGGCCGCGCTTCCGGTTCACCTTAATCAGGTTGAAAAACTTGTCCGCGTGAAAAAGGGGATCTCGCTAAATCTACAAACAGAAAAACACTAAGTTATTTTTTTTCGAACCCTTATAACCTAAGCCGGAAAAGCCGGAAAAGGAAAAATACTTCGTAATTACTCAGCACAAACTCAGAGAAAAGTAAACCACTAATCCTCACTAATCAGCTCTAAGAAAAGGGCAAAAGCAAAAGACTGTGCTCTAAATGCCGGCGCAGTCTTGTAGACTGCTTCTAAATGTGCCGGCTCGCTCCCAAACCCCAGTTTGGGAGCGAAATAATTCTAGAAGCCACAGCTTCAAGTTCGTGAGTATATTTGACTTCCTTTTACACGCGAAGCTGGGGTTTCTAAAATTACCGATTACCAAGCAGGGGCTTTGCCCTAAAGCCAAGAATTTTCAATTTTTTTTCAATTTATGATGCTAGCAGTATTTGCTTGCTTAAGCATGCATTTGAAGCTATCATGTAGTTATGAAAGGAAAGCAGAAAAAGACGCTTAATGCCATCTTTGCAAAACCAACTCAAGCAAGTATAAAATTCAAAGATATTGAATCTTTGATAATAGCGCTTGGGGGTGAAGTAAGAGAGGGTGAAGGTTCCCGTGTAGTATTTGAGCTTTCCGGTTTGAGGAAGTATGCACATCGCCCCCACCCTGGTAAAGAGTCAAAAAAGTACCAAATTGAGGAAATTCGTTACTGGTTGAAAGAATTAGGAGAAGAGCCATGAATACTATGCAATATAAAGGTTACACAGCAAAAATTGAGTTTGATGAGCGTGATAATATATTTTGGGGCAAAGTAATGGGTCTTCAAGACCGTATTACTTTTGAAGGCGATACCGTAAAAAAGTTGCAAGCGGATTTCGAGGCAGCCATCCGACACTATTTAGCAGATTGCAAACAAACCGGTATTAAACCTCATAAACCATATTCAGGCAACCTTATGTTACGGGTTGGTTCCAAAACCCATGCTGCTGCTGCTATTGCTGCTGAATCAACAGGAAAAAGCCTTAACCAATGGGCATCCGAAGTAATAAATAGGGCTGCTCAGGCATAGCAATTAACTGGGAACCCAAAGGGGCCAAATCTCCTTTTGACTGCATAAGACTAATAACTATGTAGCCTCATTTTTATTGTTGAGGATGATATATACAGAAGTGATAATAATCATACCAACCCGGATAAACCGGAAAAGGAGAAAAGCAAAAGCGAATTAACCACTAATCTTCACTAGTCTTCACTAATAAAAGAGCAAAAGCGAAAACAAGATTGAGGAAAAAAGTTCAAAGCTGGAGCAGTCCTGCAGACTGTTTCTAAACGTTTTTGCTTTGCGATTTAGAGAATAACTTGGGACTGGCTAAATATGCTAAAACAATGTTTGATAAAGATCGTGATTGTAAAGGAAAAAGGTGTAAAAAGAATTTATTTGAAGAAATGATTAAATATAAGCGTGGTTCTGCTAATGGAGAGTTTAATTCTCTGATAAATTTGTTTAGGAACCCGGAAGAGAAAAAATGTGCTAAATCGTATTCAGATTTAGACAAGATTTGACCGGTCTGATTGAGCCGAACCGGATGCGCAGCCTAAGCTGCGTTGAGGAATCGGTGATTGAAGAACGTGCAGACTTAAACCTGCCTCCCCAGAAATAACCAACCCTTTCATGCCGTTTATTGTAAAAACGTGAAAACCTTTGCTTAATCTCGCGCATATATTCAGATAAACCAGCAAATTTATTGCGAAAATATGGAACCTCGCCATCAGTCACAATCTTGTCCTTATCGCTATTTAAATGCCCTATGCGGCTCTTCACCTTATCGTCTGAATAATAAATTCCGCTTTTGAAAGAGCTCCTTGATCTGTTTTACAATCCGCCATACGTCCAGGCTACTCTGGAATCTCGTAATAAATTATTATTTCATATTTACTCATGATCTGCGCCTGTTTTGCGTAAATATTTTAAAATAATATTTGATAAAATATTAGCCGGTTTTTTGGCTGAAAAACAATTTTTGCTCATCTTCCATACTATTTTTAAATGTTTTAGCGTTATTTGTCAGGCGCTGAATAACTAAAGCTCCTTGAACGGCAACCAAAAAGCGTTCTGATCTTTTTCTTGCTTCTTGTTGATTCATTCCAACTTCCTTGCCTAATTTAATTAAAGCCGCTAACCAATCATTGTAATCTTTATTCAATAAGGCATTAATTTCAGCCTTTGCCTCCCCGAGACTAAGAACATTTAAAATGCAATTTTTATTCCCATCGCAGTAAAATGCCTTGATAGTAGCAACCATATTGTTAAAGCGTTTTTTTGGCGCTTCTTTACTGTTAATTAGCGGCTCAATTACAAGGTTGTGCAACTGAGCGCTGATATGCAATACAACCGCTTTGGCCATATCATACTTGCCGGCGGGAAAACGGTGGTAGAGGCTTGATTTCTTCAATCCGGTCACTTCTGATAAAAGAGCCAGCGTTGCGCCTTCATACCCGCGGCTTCTGAATAGTTCAAATAGCGATTCAACTAGCGTGTTGTCATTAATTGTTTGATGGGCCATGGTTCCTTGCCTAAAAAATTTATGAAGTTATAAAAAATGCTATTGACATTATACAGAACAATCGTTATATTATCAATATACCGAACGATCGGTACAGTTAATTTAACTTTATTTTTTTTTAATAGGAGAATGGTTATGAAGAAAACTGCAATTGTTATTTTGTCTGATCCTCAAAATGGGGGCGAAGAGGCGTTGGGCCGCGCATTCAATGGATTCGCGGCGGCTTATGATATTAAACAATCCGGCGGTGAGGTTTCGATATTTTTCCAGGGAACCGGAACCAGATGGGTTAGCCATATTACTAAGGAAGACCACCCTCTTCATGGTTTATATGAAATAATAAAGGAAAATATAGTTGGCGTGTCCTGTGGGTGCGCAGATGTTTTTGGCTCCGCGGACGGCGCTATTGCCAACGGATTTGAATTAATAAAAGACAATCCAGTGCCGGGCACATCAGGTCTGCCGAGCGCCGGTAAATTGCTTGAATCCGATACGGTTGTTTTAACATTTTAATAAGAAGGTTATCTGTATGACGAATTTAAACCCATTTCACAAAGGCGAGATTGAAATACAGCGAGCAACGGGAGAGCAAAATATTGCCGCCATAAATGGCAATATTGTTCAAAGTGTTGTTCTATCAGGCGCGCTGGATTTCATACGCCAACAATCTATTATTTGGATAGGAGTTGAGGATAATGAACGTTTTCTTTGGGCATTCCCACTATTTGGTTTGCCCGGGTTTATTAACCCTAATAATGGCGAGCTGGTTGAAATTGAATTAACCGGGGAATTCCCTATTCCTGATAAATGGGGTATAAATTTGAACAAAGGAAAATTTATAGGTTGCTTGATTATAGAATTTTCAACTCGCCGTAGAATAAGGATTAACGGCATTATTAAAGAAATCAATAAAAAACAGCTCTGGATAGAGGTTCAACAAGCATATCCTAACTGTCCAAAATACATTAGACAGAGGAAAACGATAGGGGCGCTTGATTTTTGTAAATTTCATTTCGATTCTAATGGGATTGAGTTAAATGAAAAATTAGAAAATATTATTAATCAATCAGATACTGCATTTGTGGCAAGCATTGGGCCAAACGGCGCGGATGTATCGCACCGTGGAGGCCCATGCGGATTCATTAAATGCGATTCTTCTAATAGAATCATTGTTCCTGACTATAAGGGCAATAGCATGTTTAGCACACTTGGCAATTTTACAGTTAATCCTTCCGGAGGATTAATAATCACGGAATTTCAAAAAGGTTATTTCTTGCAATTAACAGGAAAAATTAAAATTAGTTTTGAAAAAGATTATCCGGAAATTGCTACAGGCGGTACTAACCGATTTTGGGAGCTAACGATTCAAAAATGGCGTTTATTTAAATTAGAGCCTAATTTCAAATGGCAACATTCGGATTTCTCTACTTATAACCCATAGAAAATCGTATAACAGTTCTAATTGTAAGGTTTCTCAATATTACCATATGGGAAACCTTGAATTTAACTTGCGGTAAATCTTATAAGGAGAATGTAATGAGTAAAATAGTTGAAGAAGTGTTGTCTGCAAACGCTAAATATGCCGCCGACTTTGGAGATAAAGGCAATCTTCCTTTGCCGCCGGGAAGGGGATTTGCCATTCTGACCTGTATAGACGCGCGCCTTGACCCGGCAAAGTTTGCCGGCCTGTCAGAAGGCGATGCCCATGTCTTTAGAAATGCCGGCGGCAGAGTAACGGATGACGCAATCCGATCTTTAGTAATTTCTTACAAATTGCTGGGAACGAAAGAGTGGTTCGTTATCCATCACACAGATTGCGGAATGGAAAAATTTAACAATGAAATTATGGGCGATCTGCTGGAAAGCAGTTTAAATACATCAAGCGTCGATGAATCAGGTTGGCATGACAGCGGCAATGGGCCGGGAACAACTGATGGCAAATACATCCAATGGTTGACGATCAGCGACCAGGCGCAAAGTGTTATTGAGGATGTAAAGCGAATCCGAAACAGTTCCATGGTTCCATCTGAAATACCAATTTATGGATACATATACGATTGTAAAACAGGCAGATTGGCAGAGGTTAAGGAAGCTAATGAGGCGGGAAAAACAAATTAATAGCTTCACAACAGGTTCAATTCGCCAGCAAAAAGCAGAGTGAAGCTCTCCTTTTTGCCGGGCGGTAATGGGCAATGCCATTGAATTAAGAGGAAGCTTTATTGAAATTACTTTCTTTTAAAAGCCCGAAGGGCCGGCTTGTTGCAGCCCGGGGTTGCAAACTCTGGGGGTATGTTCAACCCTATGTTTGTAGCCCTGAAAGGGCGACTTAATGTTTTTGCGCAGACCCTTAGTTCTAACAATATAAGTGATAGATTCATAATGGTTGCCGTTTAATTTGGCGGATCAGCATGATAACTTTTTAAGTAAATATATCTCGCCATAGCCGGCTATCTTTTTCGGCTTTTTCGCCCTCTTAGTGTTAAAGTAGTCCCTAAATTGTTCATAATAACGACCGGCAAATCCCTTTGTCCCGATTATCCCACTTTGACTGACGTTTTTTCCATTCCCCAAAACCCATTAACAATTGACAAATATATATTTTGTAAGATAATGTAACCTATCAAATTATACGAGATTTATATTAAATCGGCGGGTAAAACATAACCTTTATTTGGAGGAATCAAAAATGAAAAGTTTTTCAAATAAGCAAATCACTTCGTTGTTTCGTATAAGCTTTAGATCATTATTGGTTTATATGTTCTTTATGATCAATACCGGTTTTGTGTTTGCGGCCCGTGTTACTATAGACAACATAAGGTTCAGCGCAACAGACGGCGCTGAAAGGAGCGTGTTTTTACCCGGCGAGCAGGGGCTGGCGCATGTGGATTATACACTCAGCGCTAAATTAAATAAAAAAGTATTCGTTCGTGGAAAGATCAAGGGCTCAAAAGCGCCGGGAGGAAAGTGGGAACAATCTCTTAAAAAGCAGAAAGAGGTCAAACAGCCGGGCAACAATACAGACACCCTAAGTTTTACAGTAGACCCGGATGCCGTTGTAGGGTCGGAAGCCACTGTTAACATCACAGTAAACATAAAAACGCCAAGCGTCAGAAGAGGCGACGGCGCTCGCCGCAGTATAAGACTTGATAGAGAACAAACTACATTTAGCATTGTTGATAAGATTCCGACGTCGACATCGACGCCCACGTCAACGCCAACAGCAACGCCAACATCGACACCGACGCCTGAACCGCAAGCTACGCCGACTCAAACTCCAGCCGGCGACCCTGAACCTCCTGTTTTAGAGACAATAGGCGCTAAAAGTATTGACGTAGGCGATACTCTTGAGTTCAGTGTCGTCGCAACCGATCCTAACAACGACCCATTGACATTTTCCGTATCGCCTGTTCCTTTGCCTGATAATGCGTCTTTTAACGCAGGTAGCGGCGCTTTTAAATTTAGTCCGGCTGTAAATCAAACCGGCGATTTTCAATTAACATTTACAGTAAGCGACGGCGCATTAACAGATTCAGAGACCATTACAATTACAGTAATCGGCGCCGCGCCTGATGGTGTAACTTCACTTAAAGGCAGACTCCTTGACGCCAATGACGCGGCAGCCGATATCACCACGCCGATTGTCGGCGCGACGATCACTAATGCGGAAACCGGCCTTGCCGCCACAACAGACGGCAACGGCAACTTCACGCTTGCCGGGCTTGCGGAGGGGCTGAACCATTTTGATTTTGACGGCGGTACGGCAAACGGGCCAAACGGCTCTACTTATGGCGTATTCCGCGGCATGCAGGATATAATTGCCAATGTGGCAAACGTCATTGCAAGGCCGGTATTTATTATGCGTCTGGAGATTGAAGGCGAAGCACAGGTAGACCCGAATACGGAAACAATAGTTGAGAATGAACGAATAGGCGTTATGATTGACATTCCTCCACAGACAGCCATGGCCGATGACGGCTCGCTTTTTACAGGCATGATTTCTATATCCGAAGTGCCGGCTGAATTTACCCCTGCATCTTTGCCTGAAGCGCTGGAACCCGGGATGGTTGTCACGATACAGCCCGCGGGTTTAACGTTTGATCAGCCGGTGTCCATTACATTTCCAAATGTTGATGAGATGGCGCCTGGTAGCCAGGTTAATATATGGTCGCTGAATCATGAAACCGGAGAATTTTTTGTTTCCGGCAAAGGCGAGGTAAGCGCTGACGGCAGCGAAATAAATACCATTGAAGGCGGAATTACCGCCGCATCATGGCACCTGCCTATCGGACTGCTGGCGGAACTGGGCGACCCAAATAATCCGAACTGCCAGTGTAAAAAGAAAGACTGTGACAAAAAGACCGGGTCGTTTACATCCGTGGCGTCGGGCGATCTTACAATAGATCATACACTTGTAAGCTATAAATCGTTAAACCGGTCCAGGGCTCTTCGGCTTGTATATAATAGTGATCGCGCCCATCCAATGCCGATAATCAGCTCTAACGTCACAAATGTTAAAGAGGCTGACGTGCCTCTTTCCATTTCCACGAAGATTAGCGTGGCCGGGGTTGATCAGGGGGTAGAAGTCTTTACAGACACAAAGGGCTTAAATCAGGACGCGGATGATACGATAATACAGTCGGTTCAATTTGACGCGAGTGAATTGGAAACGGGGCGTTATCCTTATCGCATAATGCATAGAAGCCGTTTTAACCGTTCAGCCGTGTCAAGCGGCTCCGGCGACTTTGTCATTGTAAACAACCAGAGCAGAAGTCCATTTGGAGCAGGTTGGACTCTTGACGGCGTTCAGAACATCCTTGCCGGCGACGATGGAAATGTTTTGCTGACGGAGGGCAATGGATCCGCGCTGGTATTTAAGCCTGCCTCTGTTGGGAGCGGCGATTTTAGCTCGCCAACCAGCTTCTTTGTTAATGAGGGCAGGATTGATGGTGTTGCCGCGGGAGATTTTAACAATGATTTGAAACCGGATCTGGTCGTACTGGATGATCTTTTTGGTTCAGGAGTTTCCATTTTGCTTAATGACGGCAATGGCGCTTTTGAGAAAGAAGCGACCATTGAATTATCAAGCTCTACGCAACAAGTGACGGTTAATGATTTTAACGGCGATAATAATCTTGATATAGCCGTGACAACCAGGGCTAACATTTCTGTTTTACTGGGAGACGGCGCCGGCAATGTTGCCGAGCCTGTCGCATTTGACGCCGGCAAGGAGCCTGAGGCCGTTACAACCGGCGATTTTAATAATGACGGCAATATTGATATGGCTGTCGCCAACGAGAGCGATGACACGGTTTCAATATTTATCGGCAACGGCGCCGGATCATTTGCCGAACCCGGCTCCGTTACCGTGGGCAGGTTGCCTCAAGCTCTAACCTCCGCTGATTTTAACGGCGACGGGGCGGTTGATCTTGCGGTTGTCAATCACAACGGTTCGAGTGTGACTATTCTGCTGGGCGATGGAAGCGGCGCCTTTAACGCGAACGGGGCCGAGGATAATTCAGTTGGCGATTCTCCATCGGATATTGCGCCGGCTGATTTTAACGGCGACGGCATAGTTGATCTTGCGGTTACAAATGATTTTTCAAACCATGTTTCATTGCTTATAGGCGACGGCGCGGGTATTTTTACAGTCCGGGATGTTCCTGCCGGCGGGGCGCAACGGTCTGTAACCGTGGCTGATTTTAACGGCGATAATAATCTTGATATGGCGCTGACTATTAGAAGCAACATCAATGTGGTTGGCGTATTGCTGGGCGACGGCAAAGGCCAATTTTCAGAGCCTGTGAATTTCAGGGCCGGCTCGGAGCCTGATGAGATTGAGGCGGGCGACTTTGACGATGATAAAATTATTGACCTTGCCATGACTGATTTTAGTAGTGAAACGGTTATTATTCTAAAAGGCGACGGCAAAGGAGGTTTTGCCAACACTCCAAAATTCTTTGGCTCAGGCCAGAACGGCTTTACAGTTAGAGGAGATGATCTTAATAATGACGGCATAAAGGATTTTACCGTTTTAACCAGGAGCGGCATAAATGTGGTTATGGGCGCCGGAGATTTTACATACCCCTCTTCCAATAATTTCTCAATCGGGGGGGCTGATCCAAGATCATTTACACTGAACGATTTTAATAACGACGACATTCCCGACCTTGCCGTGGCAAGTTTAAGCAGCGATTTAGTCGGCATCTTAATCGGAGATGGAACAGGCTCTTTTTCCGACCCCGTGAAGGTAGAGGTTGGAAACGGGCCTACTCCTATAGTGTCATCTGATTTTAACAACGACGGCAATATTGACATTGCGGTTGTAAACACTATTGATAGCAACGCCGACGATCCTACCGTCTCTATTTTAATGGGAGACGGCAATGCGGGGTTTTCTGAAAGCAGGTTTGATGTGGGGGAGAGGCCGACGTCAATATCTTTAGTTGACTTTAATAATGATGGAATAGGCGACCTTGCCATACCGGATGATAGGGCTGATATAGTTTCCATCTATTTTGGCGATGGGAAAGGGAAATTTGGAAATAGCGTTGATTTTGCGCTGGGTGAAAATGCGAATCCAAAATTTGTTAAAGCCGGCGATGTTGATAAAGACGGCTCAATTGATCTTGTGGTTTTAAATGCGCATTCAGGCTCCTCATCATTGCTTAACAATATTGAAGTACTGTTTGGAGACGGCGCAAACGGGATAATTTCATCAATAAATTTTAGCAATGGAAAAGGGCCCATATCTCTTGCTTTGGATGATCTGGATGGCGACGGCGCTCTGGATATTGCGACAGGAAATCAGGATTCCGACGATGTGACAATTTATCTTGGCAATGGAAGCGGAACTTTTGTAGAGAAGAGCACGTATGGAATAGGCGGTATGTTAAGTCTGGAAACAGCTTCAATAGAGATGATAACCGGCGATTTTAACGAAGACGGCATTCAGGATATTGTGACAACCGATCAAGGCGCCCCTGTGGGAATTAATGTGCTGCTTGGTCTGCCAAGCAATAAAACAGGTTTTCAAAGCCCTCCCGGAGATTTTTCAACTCTTGTGAAAAATGAAGATGGAACATTCACCCGTATAATGAAAAACGGCGCAAAGATTAATTTTAATGCAAAAGGTTTTCAGACTTCAGTAGTAGACAGAAACGGCAATACAACTACTTACCAATACGATGCCGGCGGCAATCTCTCATCTATCACCGATTCGGTTGGCCTTGTGACGACGTTGACATATAGCGGGGGCAAGTTAGCCGGCATTAAAGATCCGGCAGGACGAACAACAGGCTTTTCCGTTGACGGCGGCGGCAATCTAATAAGCATAACCGATCCTGATGCCGGCGTCAGGCAGTTCGAATATGATAACCGGAGCCTCATGACTAAACAAACCTCCAAACGCGGTTTTGTTACCACATATGTATTCGATTCATTCGGTAAAATGACGCTATCCACGCTTCCCGACGGCTCAACCAACCAGATAAGGGCCGGCAACTCAGCCGGACTGGTTGATCCTCTAACCGGTGAAGGCGCGAAAGACAATCCTGCGCCTGTTGTGCGTCCCGAGGACGCCGCTTCGGTTTTTGTCGATAGCAACGGCAACCAGACCTCATTTGAAACAAACCGTTTCGGCGCAAGCAATATGAACACAGATGCTTTAGGCGGAACTACATTAATAATTAGAGATGAAAACAGCAATCCCACTCAGATCGAAGCCCCCAACGGCGCTATTTCACAAATGACATACGATGATCTTGGCAATCTGGTTGCCTTAAAGGAGGCCGTGGGCTCTAATTTGCAACGTCAAACAAGCTTTGGATATGATCCCGCCCTTAATCTGATAACGAAATTTACAGACGCCGCCGGCAATATAACATCTTATGAATATGACGCAAACGGCAATATTATTAAGATAATTGACGCCCTTGCGGGAGAAAGGTCTTTTACATATGACGGCCGTGGGTTGCTTTTGTCTTTTACAGACACGGCAGGCAATACCACGAACCTTGAATATGATCAAAACGGCAACCTGAAAAAAGCAACCGGCCCATTAGGCAATGTCAACAGTTTTACATATGATGCAGTTGGTAATATTGTCGCCTCCGCAGCCGGCGTTGGCACGGCAGGTGAGATTTCAAGTAGTTTCACATATGACGCGCTAAACAGACTACTCACATCAACTAACGGCGGTGGAGCCGTTACAAAGATGCGGTATGATAAAGAAGGGAATCTTGTGAATGTTGAGAATGCCACGGGAGAGACTACGGTTGTTAGTTATGATGAGCTTGGCCGCATCGTTAGTATTGACGATCCCGTGGACGGAATTAATAAGTTTAGTTACGATGCCGGCGGAAATGTGATTAAGTCTGAAGATGCATTTGGAAAGGCTTTTTCAAATGAATATAACGAAATCAACCAATTAGTAAAATCAATTAATGCTATGGGCGGCGTAGAACTATTCAGTTATGATGATCAAGGAAACCTGATTTCCTATACGGATGTAAAGGGGCAAACGTCCACATTTGGTTATGATATTCTTAATCGACAGACTAAGAAAACTGATCCTCTGGGCCTGAGCGCGACATTTGCGTATGATTCCAGGGACAATCTTGCCGCAAAGACCGACCGAAAAGGCCAGGTAATTACCAATAGCTTTAATGCTTTATCGCAATTAACCGGCGTTAAGACTCCGGACAATACAATGTCGTTTACTTATGACCCAAACGGGAATATGACTGCCTTGGCGGACAACGACAGTAGTTTGTCTTTCACCTATGATCAAAAGAATCGCCTTGTAACCGCGGCAACCGTTGATGTAGGCGTTCAACCCGCCGTTACGCTGACAAATACATATGACTCTTTCAGCAATCGAACTCAATTGAGTGATTCCGCGGGAGGAGTAACGCGGTTTGCTTTTGATCCGGTGGGCCGTTTGACTCAACTTGTTACTCCGGCGGGCGGCTCTGTTGATTTGGGATATGATTCTGTCGGCGGCATTACACAGATCGCTTTTCCAAATGGGGTAAATTCAGCTATTAAGTACGATGCGCTGGGGCGTTTATCAGGCATCACACATACCGCGGGCGGATCAAATGTCATTTCCGATCTTGCCTATAGTCACAATGATGTCGGCAACATATTGTCCATATCCGAGGCGGGAAGCGCAAAGGAGTTTGAATATGATGATTTACAAAGATTGATAAAAGGGGACGCTTCAGGCCAACCGGAGCTATATGAATATGACGCAATCGGCAACAGAGTGTCTTCGGCTCATAAATATGACGGCGCAAACAGGCTGCTTGAGGATAGCGATTTTACATACACTTATGATGCAAACGGCAATTTGTTAACAAAGACATCCCGCAATGGGGGAGGGATTACTACATATAAATGGGATGCGCAAAACCAGTTGATACAGATAGATCTTCCATCCGGCGCTAAGGCAACATATCTTTATGACGGCTTGGGCCGTAGAATCGAAAAGAGTGTTGACGGCAATATTACCCGCTACATTTATGACGGTTTTGACATTCTTTTAGAATACGATGGAACTAATACATTGGTTGCCCGTTACAGTCATGGAAATAAACTTGATCAGCCTTTAAGCATGGAACGCGGCGGGCAGAGCTATTTCTATCATGCCGATAATCTGGGGTCGATCCGTAAGGTTACAGGTTCAACCGGAGCGGTCGTTAATTCCGCTGACTATGCCTCATATGGAAGTTTGGAGAATAATGTTGAAGGTGTTCAAAATCCGTTCTTTTACACAGGCAGGGAATTGGACATTGAAAGTGGTCTCTATTACTTTAGAGCTCGTTATTATGATCCCGTAGCCGGCCGTTTTATTAGCGAGGATCCTATCGGGTTTATAGGCGGGCCTAATATATATGAATATGTTAACGGCAACCCTGTAAATATGACTGACCCTCTTGGACTGGTTACACCGTTTACTCCGCCGGTAATACTGGCATTAACAAGCGCAATGGCCGAAGGCGGCGTCGCGGGCGCTGAAGCCGCCGCAATATGGACGGCTATGACGGCGGAAGCAGGCGCGGCTGCGGCAGGCACTGAAATAGGGGCAACCATGGCAACACTGGAGGCCTTTGAGTTTGGAGTCGCTGCGGAAACAGGGGCTGGGGTTGCCGGCGGAACAGGCGCCACCGGTGGCGGATTCCTGGCTGTGCCCACAGCCGCAGCGGCGGCAACGGCAGCCGCAGTCGGGGTTGCTATAGCGGCGGTAATTATCAGCCCATGGGCATACGATGCATACCAAAGCAGTGAAGGGGCTGCGTTAAGTTTACAACAGGCCAGGCTTTCATCGCTTAGACTTGCGTTGGATCGTATATTGAGGAATAATGAGTGTCTTACTGATGATGAAAGGGCTAAATTACAGAAAGCCCAGGATATGATTAATGACGCCATTGTAAACGGCGGAGGCGAGATGTCCGATGACCGTAAAACTGAGGTCGGAGGCTTGATAAATTCCGCTGTAAGCAGATTCAGGTAAACCCGGTCGGGCAGTAAAGCCTGGTGTTACATTTTAAGTGTTAAGTTTACAGTTTAAACCTATTTTGTTTGTATATGTTAAAAAAAGTAACTGTTCAGCGTGTTTTCACATGACTATACACACCCCTAAATCCCCTCTTATTAGAGGGGACTTTGTGGAAATAAAACCGATTTAATATCCCCTCTAAAAAGAGGGGTGGCCGCCGAATGGCGGACGGGGTGTGTAAATAACGCTGAACAATTACAAAAAATATAGATTAAATATAAACCATATTTTTTTATAAGGAGGCAATAAATGAATATTTATTTAAAAAAATTTAAAACAAGCGCTAAATCTAGCATGATATACATGCTTATAATAACATTGTCCATTATCTTACAAAGCAATCTCTTTGCGCATGAATGCGGAACGCCCGCAATTGCATTAGACCTCGGCGCAAGCGCAACATATACAATAAGCGGTAATCATATCGCTAATTATGAAGTAACTAAGCAACCTTTTTCCAGCGTCGCGCGGGTTTCGCCAACTACCATCACCAATGAAAAAAGTGGAGTTTTTATTGTAAGCTCGTTTTCGTCTGCGTCGGAAGGGCTCTCTGATTCAGCCACATTCTCCTGGGCCGGCGTTGTGACGGAAGATAATCCGGAACCAACAAGCGGCTCATGCACTTTATTAATTAGTATAAATGAGAAAGATAGGATTTGCGGTGTTGAATTATTGACGGAAGATGACCAACGGAAAAGAAAGAAAAGAGGCTTTATATATGATTTTCGCGATAACGTTCTTGCCCGAACATCCACGGGCAGGCATTTAACAAACCTTTATTATAAACACGATAATGAGGTAAATGAAATTTTAAGTCAATATCCTGATGTTTTTTCAAAAGCAAAAGATATGTTGAAACGATTCTTGCCCGATGTTTTAGCCATGTCGGTTGGTTTAGATATTAAATTACAAAAAAACGACGTGGATGATATTATAGAGTTGTTTCATACGGTTAGTTATTACGCAGGGGCTGAGTTGCGCAATGATATCTTTACATTTATCAATGATATTGAGGAAGAAGGAATACTTGAGGGATTTGGCATTGAAATAGACGAATAAGAGTGAAATTCTTCCGGCGGTTCCAAAGTTGTTCTCTTTGGAACCGCCGGAAATGGTCAAATTAGCGCTTTTATTGCCAACTGTCAACTGCTAATAAACAGGGTTGAAGGTTCTATTACAGTATATCATTCTGCCCCTGACAACTTTTGTATTAGACTCTTTCTCATCGTAACCGCGTAAATATCCATTGTAAAATAAGAGATCCGATAATTTTGCAGTGTGGACATGCTATTTGCTTTAAGGTAGTATAAAACAGGAAAAAATCCTCTTCTGAATTATAATATTTCCGGGTTTTAGCGCTCAAAAAATATCTCCTATTTCAAATAGGAGATTATACCGGATTAGAAATATTTACAAATACTGTTGCGGGGTAAAGGCGGTGTATAATTAAAATATTAAATATCACAATTAAATATCTTGTCAAATTGTCGCAGTATTAATTCTTCATAAATTCGTTTTTGATTTTAGAATATTTTAGTGTTTTTACGATCGAAGATTGGTAAAGGACACTTTTGTTGGATGGAAAAATAAAAGCGACAATGTTGGTTCAAGTCGAATACACGGAACCAACAAATAGATATTATATACAGCCGGCTGCCTATGACAACGGTAAAACAGAAAGGGGGGCTTTTAGTTGTTTGCATGCTTGCGGTAATACGGGGATTTTATTTATAATATTGATGAAAAAATTATCTGCGTTTATTTTTGCGCAGCCCCAAACAGTCACATTTCGAATTATAGATTTGGCAGGAGAAGATAGGTTGTTAATACAATAATGGATAATTTAAAACCTAAAAGACAGCCGGTTTTTGGAAACGAGGAGATTTTAAAAGAGATAAACGATGTCAGGCATTTTATTTGTCGTCTTGATTTGTTAAGCTCAGTATATGGTCCGCGTGAACTAAACCAAAAGCTTGGCGTGTTGAAAAAAGATATGGATTTTGATTCCGGGGAAGACGATGATTATGAAGAGAAATATTTATGCGTTCTGCCTGATGGAAACAACATAGATGTGTTTTGTGTTTCCAAAGACGGCTCTGATCTAACCAAACTTTGCCTTAGGCAACCTGTCGCAGGTTTGTCTAATTTGATAAAACTCAATAAACTGTTGCCTCATTTGGTAGTTGGCAAGTCTGAATACGCGACTGACTTTTTTACCGACGATCCTGATTGTGTATATGACATATTGACTGATATCCTGTTTCTACCGAATGACAAGGATTGTGTTGTTATTAAAGATATAAGCAAAACCGGCGAAAGAGAGACAAATAGGGCCTTAAAGGCCGGGGCTGTTGAAGTCTATGAGCGCGGCAAAAGCGAGGATAAGATTGATATGGGCGGAGGTGAAAGAGGTTGGCCGTATAACAAGTGTGACAGGCTGAGATTCTGTTTTGAGGTTGAGCGGGAGCAATTAAAGTGGTTTGGAATTTCAACCCTATCAGACCTGATACATCGTCCGCATTTTTTTAAATTGTTTAAGGATTGTTTTAGTACCTTTAAGTTTAAAAAACATTCATTGCTGCCTAAAGGGTACAAAGTGCGCGGGTTTACATAAGTTATTAAACAAATTGACCGGCGCAGTATCCCGATGACCAGGCCCATTGCAGGTTGTAGCCGCCTAAATTGCCAGTGACGTCAACAACTTCGCCGATAAAGTATAAGCCTTCCACCTTTTTTGACTCCATTGTTTTTGACGATAGCTCGTTTGTGTCCACGCCTCCGACAGTTACTTCCGCTGTTCTGTACCCTTCGGTTCCATTGGGTTTAAAGCTCCAGTTTTTAAACAAGCCAGCTATTTTTATTATCTCTTTATCTGGAAATTGGTTTATCGGTTTGTTTACGACCAAGTTGTTTAAACAAATTTTTTCAACCAGGCGTTTAGGCGCCAATTCCGCCAATATAGAAATTATTGACGCTTTGGGCCTTTTAAGTTTTCGTTGTTTAAGATAGTCGCATAAATCTATATTTGGCATTAAATCAATCTCAATTGTATCGCCTTGTTCCCAATATGATGAGACCTGCAATATGGCCGGCCCGCTTAGGCCGCGATGGGTAAACAGGATGTTTTCCCTGAAATATTGTTTTTTGCTGGAGGCGACTGCGTCTATGGCAATTCCGGAAAGCTCGCTAAAAATTTTTGAGTCGTCATTTCCGTAAGTTAATGGAACTAAACCAGCCTTAATTCTAACTACATTTATGTTGAATTGCCGGGCAATATTGTAGCCGAATCCAAGTCCTGATTTTATTTGAAACGACATGCCGCCGGTGGCAATCACTAATGAGTTGCAGGTATAGCTTTCATTTTTAGACCATACGCGGAATAATTCGCGTTTCTCAACTTTTAAAGAGCCGCAACTTTTTTTAATCGCGACATTTGACTCTTTGCATTCTTTTAACAGCATGTTGACGATATCCTGCGCCGACTTTTCGCAAAAGAGGCGGCCATGCTCTCTTTCGCAAGTTGTTATTCCGTGTTTTTGAAGCAGCGATATGGTGTCATGTTGTGAAAATCTTTTTAAAGCCGATATTGGGAAATGCCTGTTTTGCGATAAAAATTCATTTTCGCTCAGGCTTAAATTAGTGACATTGCACTGCCCGCCGCCTGAAAGCAGTATTTTTTGCCCTGCCTTGTTCGCATGATCAAGTATCAGGACGTTTTTGTGCCTTTTGCCGGCTTCAATAGCGCACATTAATCCTGAAGCTCCGGCTCCAATAATAATTGCGTTGTAATGTGTGATAGATAATTCCATGGTATTTTGTTTTTACGAGTACCTTATACCATAAAACTACAAGCCTTAACCAGAGTAAACTGCGCAATATTTTGCTCGCGCTATACAGTGACTTCAAATGCGGCGTTTATAACGGTAAAATGTGGGTAAATTATACAAATTTTAATATTTATCAAAAGGCGGTATTTTGACTTTGACAAGGGCATTAATCTGTAGTAAACTGGTATTTCACATACGTTTATGTTGGTCGCCTGCCTTTGTTTATCTGTTTTGTTTCCACCCATGGCATTAGAAGATTTATTATTTACATAAACGTACGTAAAAATATTAGTAATTTTTATCTCTTTTTAGGGATATTAAGGTTTTTAATCGCAATAATCCGGATTTTGTTCCGTAAAGTTTTTAAGAAATAAATTCATCATAATAAATGCTCGTTATTTAGCAATGAAAGGATAAAACTGCTATGACTATGAAAAAGAGAAAGAAATTTGTGTCGTATAAGTGCGAGAATTGCGACAGATGCATGACTGAATGCGCCGTCAGGCATTCAAAATCGAAAAATATGCTTGACGCAATAACTGAAACGCCGCCGCCTATGGCAAGGTTGCTTATAGACATGGAGAATGACGAGCCTGTAATGTCTGTTTGTCAAAATTGCGGCAAACCGAAATGCATAGCTGCGTGCGAGTTTAACGCAATAAGCGTCTATCCGGATGGAAATGTCGTTATTGATCAGAGCCAGTGCGTTGGATGCTGGGCTTGTGTGCAGGTTTGCCCGTTTTCGTCTATATTTAAGGATGAAAAGGCAAAAGTTGCCGTTAACTGCGACAACTGTGTTGGGTTTGATGATTTAGGATGCGTTAATGCGTGTCCTGTAAACGCAATTGTCCCCGATGAGGAACCTGTTGATGTTGAGTTGTGCAGGCTTTAATACCTTTAAACCATTAGCGCCTTCACAATAAAAAATGCGCAAGATAAAATTAACGATAGGCTCTGTTGAATTGGAAGCGGAACTTTTGAAGACTCCGACAGCCGATGCGGTTTTTGAAAGTTTGCCTTTTGATTCAACAGCAAGCACATGGGGCGAAGAGGTCTATTTTTCAACGCCGGTTCATGTTTCAAAAGAAGCCGACGCCAGAGATGTTGTTAAACCGGGTGAAATTGCTTTTTGGGTTGAAGGCGATACAATAGCTATAGGTTATGGCAGAACACCAATATCTCAGGGCGATGAAATTCGTCTTGCGGCAAAAACTAATATTTGGGCAAAGGCTTGCAGTGATGTAAAACAGCTGCGGGTTGTTAAACATGGGGATGTGGTAAAAGTTGAAAATGTGGGCCGATAGACCGGATAAAATACATCAGGCAAACACAAAGTGTTTCAAACAAACCGCAAATGTTTAATCCTCATTAACGGATAGTTTCTTTCTATCTATTTTGATCCGGCTTCTCTTTTGTTTCTTTTCCAACCTCTCCACATTTGACGCTTTTGTCGGCTTTGTTTTGCGTCTGACTTTTGGCTTTTCAGCCGCTTTCCGAATTAACGTTATCAAACGGTCAATTGCGTCTCGGCGGTTTCTTTCCTGGACGCGAAATCTCCTGGCGGTAATAATCAATTCCATGTTTGAAGTCATTTTTTTGCCTGCCAACCTAATAAGGCGTTGGCGGACTTCTGGTGGAATAGCGGTTGATTTGCCGAGATTAAACCTGAGTTGGGCGGCAGTTGCCACTTTATTGACGTTTTGGCCTCCAGGGCCGGACGATCTTACGAAATCGATATCTATTTCCGAATCTTCCAGCGAAATCTGTTTAGTAACACGGATCATAATGCATAATTACATGAACAAAATTGACAATGGAGGCCATTTTCGAGTTTTTAATAAAGCAATTCAAACACTGAAATGAAGGCGCACCTATATTGATCTTCACTCTTTCCAAAATTTTAACTTTTGTTTCCGTTGCTCTAATAGTTTCAAAAACAAAGTCCGGGAAGGATGAATCTATAAAGGCGTTTATGTTATCGCAGATATAACAACAGACTACTATGCCGATTGATTAATATGGATCTATTAATCGGAAACATAATAATTCTGTGATTATAATGAAACGAAACACCCAGACGTTCAGAATAGATTTGCCAAACTTGCAGCAGGAATGAGATGTAACAAAACTTGAGCGGTTAAACTTCGATCATTATTACAAAAGCAATTTACTAACTCTCGTTTCAACTTGCCGCAAATTTTGCGGCCCAGCTTGTTCCTTTGCCCTGAAATAGCCAACTATTTGTAAAAAACGCAAAGAAGCGTCTCTGTTTATTCAAAGCATTCAAATAGCAGGCAACGTAAACTTTAAGCTTTTACAGCGTTGTAACCAGCAAACCGAAATGACTAATGTCGTTAAGTTAGGCGCACACAATTCCCCTGACAGCTAAATTATTGAACTACATCTACATCCTCGGCTTGAAGCCCTTTTTGTCCCTGAGTAACGGTAAACTCAACGCTTTGGCCGTCTTCTAATGAACGATGGCCTTCGCCTCTAATTGCGCGGAAATGAACAAAAACATCCTCGCCCTGTTCACGCTGAATAAAACCATAACCTTTGCTGTCATTGAACCATTTAACGGTCCCTGTTTCACGCTCTGACATAACTTACACCTCCAAAAAAAAAATATACTACAAATGCGGTACATCCGCAAAAAACATTTTGGGCAAAAAGTTGAATTCTCATATAATATCACAAAACCTGAGAAATAAAAGAAAAAAACTGACAATTTTGTAGAAAAAATTATAACCCAAATTCTTTCTTCGTTTCAACAAGCATTTTTATCGCAAAATCCAGATCATCCCTTGAATGCGCGGCTGATATTTGCGCGCGAATACGGGCGGAACCTTCCGGCACTACCGGGTAGAAGAAACCAACTACATACACGCCTTTTTCAAAAAGCTTTGCGGCCATTTTTTGCGCCGTTAACGCGTCGCCCAGAATAATGGGCACGATTGGGTGGCCGCTGTTGTTAATGTTAAAACCTTTTGTTCTGATTTTATCTCTAAAATAGTTAGAGTTGCCTTCTAATTTGTCTCTTAGTTCCGTTGAAGAGCCGACTATTTCAAAGGCCTTTAATGAGGCGCAAACAGTGGCCGGCGCAATTGTGTTTGAAAAAAGGTAAGGCCTTGACCTTTGACGCAACAGCTCTATGATCTCTTTTCTGCCGCTTGTGTAGCCTCCGCCCGCCCCGCCGAGCGCTTTGCCCAGCGTGCCGGTTATAATATCAACTTTTCCAAGCGCATCGCAAAATTCATGGGAGCCCTTTCCTTTTTTGCCGACAAATCCAACCGCGTGCGAATCATCAACCATAACCAGAGCGTTGTATTTTTCGGCCAGTTCGCAAATTCCGCTTAAATTTGCAATTAATCCATCCATTGAGAATACTCCGTCCGTGGCGATTAAACGAATCCTGCAATCCTGAGTCTCTTTTAACTTTGCTTCCAGATCATTCATGTCTGAGTTGTTAAACCTGAACCGTTGCGCTTTGCACAACCTTATGCCGTCGATAATGCTGGCATGGTTAAGCTGGTCGCTAATAACAGCGTCTTTTTCAGTTAAAATAGTTTCAAAAAGCCCGCCGTTTGCGTCAAAGCATGAACTGTAAAGAATTGTGTCGTCGGTCTCAAGAAATTCGGAAATTTTATTTTCCAGAGTTTTGTGTATCTCCTGAGTTCCGCAAATAAAGCGGACGGACGAAAGGCCGTAACCCCATTTGTCCAGCCCTTCTTTTGCCGCTTTTATAATTTCAGGATGATTAGAGAGGCCAAGATAATTATTCGCGCATAGGTTAAGGACTTCCTTGCCCGGTTTAACGTTAATATTTGCTTGTTGCGGTCCCGAAATCAGACGTTCTGTTTTAAACAATCCGTTTTCTTCAATCTGATTAAGTTGGTTTGCGAAAACTGTTTTAGTTCTTTCGTCCATTTTTTTTCAGCTTTTTAATAATTAATATGATGTAAAATAAATATTGCGCTATATTGCGGTTTGTTAATTTGACCAATCGAGAATAACTTTGCCGGACTTGCCGGATCGCATCGCTTCAAATCCCTCTTCAAACCGGTCGAAACTGAAATGGTGGGTAATTACGGATGATATGTCCAGTCCCGTCTGAATCATGCTTGTAATTTTATACCATGTTTCGTACATTTCCCGGCCATAAATGCCTTTGATAGTTAAACCGTTGAATACGACGTCATTCCAATTTATTTCTGAACTCCGCTCCTGGATGCCGAGGATTGCGATTTTTCCTCCATGGCACATGGCGGCCAGCATTTCTCTAAAAGCGTCTGCATTGCCTGACATTTCAAGTCCAACGTCAAATCCCTCTTTCATGCCAAGTTTGCCTGCTACATTTTCAATTTTTTCTTTTGACGCGTTAACTGTGGCGGTAACGCCTGTTTTTTCAGCAAGCTCAAGGCGGTATGGATTTACGTCGGTTATAACAACGTGGCGCGCTCCGGCATGTTTGCAAATAGCCGCAGCCATTATGCCGATAGGGCCTGCTCCTGTAATCAACACATCTTCGCCTAAGATATCAAACGACAGCACCGTGTGAGCCGCGTTGCCTAATGGATCAAAACAGCTTATTATCTCCTCTGGAATGTTTTTGTCGCAGTACCATACATTTGTTACAGGGATAGAGAGATATTCGGCGAAACAACCCTCTCTGTCCAATCCAATGGCATGCGGCCGCATGCATAAATGCCTGCGGCCGGCAAGGCAGTTTCTGCACCGCCCGCAAACAAGGTGGCCTTCGCCACTGACTAAATCGCCTTTGTTAAATCCGTTCACATTGCTTCCAACATCTTCAATAGTCCCCACAAACTCATGCCCAATAATTATTGGCGTTTTAATTGTTCTTTTTGCCCAATCGTCCCAGTTATAAATATGAACGTCGGTGCCGCATATGGAAGTTTTTTTAATTTTAATTAACACGTCGTTTATGCCTGGTTCCGGCGCTTCAACTTCCTCCAGTCGCAAGCCTGGGGTCGGTTCTTTTTTAATAATTGCCTGCATTTTTTTCATGAGAACGTCCGTTGGATAAGTTTTATGGTAAATTGTCCCTGCATTTGGATTTTACACCATAGTTCCGGCAATACAAGCAAAAAGCGGTAAAATGCAAAAATTAGAAATAGGCGCCGTTGATAGCGAAAAACAGGGCAATATACTGAATTTAAAAAATTTACGTTTTAGCAATTGAACTTGGAGTAAAAGGAGACTATAATCCGGGTTTGTTGGTTATCGGTTACATTGTTTTTAGGCAAGCCCTAAACAAACAACGTAAAATAAATTTCTAATTTTGTCGATTTTATTTTGTCTTCATCATGGCTTATATTGCATTTGCATTTTAATTTATGCCTGGTTGTATGATAAAAATCTTTTTTGAAGAATGACGATAAAAAAAGTCTTGCCGTTTTTAATAATAGGTTTGGCGTGCAGTTGTTTCATGATCGCTATCTATAGCGCCGACATCCGTTTTAGATCAAACGTCTTGGAACGCATAGAGCTTAAAACACTTGATTACAGGTTTCTGTTACGCGGTTCCGTAGAGACTGATGATCAAATAGTGATTTTAGGCATTGATAAAAAAGCCCTGGACAAGATTAAAGACCCTATGATCTTTTGGAGGCCTCATTTTGCCAAAGTCATCAAAAAGGTCGCGCAAGGCGGCGCAAAAGCCATGGGGCTGGATTTTGTTTTTGCTCTGCCTCTGAAAAAAAATGTAGACGGCATGGATTACGATAAAATTATGGCAATAGCTTTGAAAGAGGCTGACAATGTAATTTTGACTAAGACGTTTAAGTTTGATAAAAAGAAAAACGGTTATGTCGTTGACGAGCCTATTGCAAGGCTACGGTTTGCCGCCAGCCCAAATTATGCCGGCTTTGCAAACTTAACCAGCGATCCTGATAATTGCGTGCGCAGGCAAACCCTTCTAATAAAGGATGTAAAAGGCAAAGGCCACATAGCATTTGGACTTGCAATACTCGCAAGATCCTTAAACACATTGGGCAAAGTTGAGATAAAGGTTGAAGATGACAGGGTTATTATGGGCGATAAAACAATACCTGTTAACAAATATGGCGAGATGTTAACAAATTTTGCGGGCCCAAGCGGCACATTTCCCCACATTTCATTTTATGACGCCTGGAAAGAAGCGGCCGGCGATTCCTTGGATTATTTTGAAAAGAATTTTAAGGATAAAATAGTTTTGATAGGCACAACCAATATTTTGCATCAGGATTTTAAACCCACGCCTTTTTTTGGCTCAAAGCATTACGCTTCTATTAGATCAACATATGGAATTGAAATATGGGCTAATGTTATAAACACAATTCTCAAAGATCAATATATAAAACGGTTTCCTGCTTGGCAAATTGCCGCCATAATCCTGTTTATAGGGCTGGTAATAAGCTATATTTCACTTAGATTCACATTGATTATAAGCACGATTGGCTCCATAGCCTTTAGTTTATGCTATATATTCTTTTGTGTTTACCTGTTTGTGAACTATAGTATATGGGTTAGTATGGTAGGCCCATTTATAACAATCCCTTTAACATATTCCGCCATCTTTATTTACCGGTATTCTGTTGAGAGCAAACAAAGAGCTTTGGTAAAGAATCTGTTTCAGTTTTATTTGCATCCCTCCGTTGTTAATGAATTGTTAAAGAATCCGGAAAGCGTAAAGCTCGGCGGATCAAGAAAAGAGCTGACAATTTTCTTTTCAGATATAGAGAGTTTTACCACAATTTCAGAGTCCATGGAGCCTGAAGAACTTGTGGAGCTTATTAATGTGTATTTAACAGCCATGTCTGATATAATTATTAAATATGAGGGCACTATAGATAAATATGAAGGCGACGCGATAATGGCCTTTTTCGGCGCTCCGTTGGATGTAGAGCTCCATGCCGTGTTGGCATGTTATGCCGCACTTGAAAGCCAAAGACGGTTGCTTGCGATGCAAGACGATTTTAAAGCCCGGGGCTGGCCTGTTATAACCGCCAGAATAGGAATGAACAGCGGGACTGTTGTTGTTGGAAATATGGGCGGCGAAAACAGGTTTGATTATACCGTTCTTGGCGATGATGTTAATCTTGCCTCCAGACTTGAGGGAGCGAATAAAATGTATTCAACTAACATCATGATTGGCGAATACACGTATGAGTTGGCAAAGAACGCTATTGTTGCCCGTGAATTAGACGTAATACGGGTTAAGGGCAAATCCATGCCTGTTAAAGTGTATGAGCTTGTAGGCAGAAAAGACGAAGAGAACAAACATGCCGAGGACTTGATTGGCCATTTTCACAATGGATTAAACTCTTATAGAAAACAGAGTTGGAACGACGCGATTGATAATTTTAAAAAAGCCCTTAAGATAAAACCGGGAGATGCGCCTTCAATTGTATATATAGATAGATGCAAAGAGTTCATTTCATCGCCTCCTCCTGAAAACTGGGATGGGGTATATGATATGAAAACTAAATAATATTGCTTTATAATGGTTGTAAGGGCTATCAGGCAACAGATAATTTTTTTAAATTGGTGACTAAAATCACAGACATAAGCCGGCGCAGTTGATACAATAACAAAGATTGTAATGTTTAAAAAATTTTGTTTATTTTTAATATAGAATTTTTTGTTTGAAAGGGGGCTTATTATGGCAAAAGCAAGGCTTTTATTGGCTATCGCTTTTATGTTTTTAGTAGTTTCAGGCGCAAATGCGTTAGCTGTATCCGCTAATGAAACCGCTATGGTTAAAGATCTGATGGGAGACGTTTGGCTCATCTCCGGCCAAAAAGGCGAAAAGGTTGAAGTTTCGCAGATGCAGGAGTTAAAGGCCGGCGACAAAATTGAGGTCGGAAAAGGCGCGGGAGTGACGGTTCTCTATTATTATAGCGAGATCGAAGAAAAATATTTAGAAAATAGCGTAGTGGAAATAGGGGAGGAGAAAGGCACGGTTCATAAAGGCGAGGCCAAGTCAGTTGACGACGCATCTGGAAGCGGGTATATAAGGATAGATTCTGATTTGCCGGTGTCCGCCAGTAGCCAGGAAGATTTCGGGGCCTTTACCCTAAGGGGCAACCCGCCGCCTATTCCTTCAAAATACTTTGAAGACGCTAATATCCAAAGGTACGCAGTTATTATAGGCATATCTGAATTTAAAGATCCGAAAATACCGGCTCTAAAATACGCTGACCGCGACGCCCAATCTTTTTACGATTATTTAATAAGTCCAAACGGAGGCAGCTTTAAATCCGAGAATGTTTTGTTGCTAAAAAACAAAGACGCTACATTAAAAAACGTAAAGGACGCTTTTACAAACTATCTTAAACAGGCCGTTGACGATGATTTTGTAGTTGTCTATATCGCCAGCCACGGCGAACCAGAGCCTGATAGGCCTAAAAATCTCTACCTTTTAACTCATGACTCCGAGTTGGAACGCCTGGCTTCCACTTCATACCACATGGAAAATGTAAACATGGATATGAAAAGGTATATCTCCGCGCAGAGGTTGATATTTTTTGCCGACGCATGCCATGCGGGAGGCATAGCGCAAGGCGGGTTCAGCACAAGGGGTTTTTCCAATTCAATTAACAGCGCGTTGTCTGCATTGAGCACTACCAAAGAGGGCTGGGCCATGATTACCGCCAGCAGATCAAGCGAAGTTTCTTTGGAATCCGATAAATGGGGCAACGGGCACGGCGCGTTTACATATTTCCTTTTAGAGGGATTGAACGGCAAGGCTGATATTGCGGGCAACTATAACGGCATTGTGACAATCGCCGAAGCGTTTGATTATCTTGAAAACAGGGTTAAACGCGAAACTAAAAACGCCCAGCATCCGGTAATAACAGGCGATTTTGACAACAATCTACCAATCGGCTTTCTGCCGGTTGTGGTGAATAATGATAAAAAAGCAGGTTCTGAAAAGGGCAAAGTTCCGGTTGAACTAAAAGGCTCCCTTAGCCTCAACTCAACAGAAGAAGGCGGAAATATCTTTCTAAACGGCAAATTTGTAGGCAAAACGTGCTCAGATGAGCCTTTAGTAAAAGAGCTTTCTCCCGGAGCGGTTAAGGTAAACGTAAAGAAGAAAGGTTTGCCTGATTACAATAAGCTGGTTTATGTAAACCCAAACGAGACAAGCAATGTTTACATTGCCATGAGGTCCGCCGGTTCCGATAAGCAATCCGTAGTTAAATACCAACCACAAAAAAGCGGAGTGAAAGCCGCTGAACAAAAAACCTATGTTGCTCCGAAAATAGACGAGTCAAAACTAAAGGATAGCATTGACGGCCTGATAAAAGAGCTTGAAGAGATGCGATTGAAACAAATGGCCGCTCAAGGCGGGGCCGCTCAAAAACCGCCTGTTGCGCTTGAAAAAAAGCCTGTAAGAATTGCGCAGCCAACCGGCGTGCCGATCTCAATCAAACGATTTACGGCGAACATGCATACTCTATCCAGTCAGAAAAATCTGGATATACTGAGAATGAGAGTTGTTGACGAACTGATTAAAGAGAGCAAAATCAGCATAGTTGAGCGCGACCTTCAACATCAGGAAGATATTTTGCGCGAACAAAGGATGGGCGGCTCAATTCTTGCCGATGAGTTGTATAGAGTAGAAATAGGCCGAATTTTAGGAGCCGATTTTATCTGTTTTAGCCGGGTTTTCCAATCTTACGACAGCGATGATATTATTTTAAGTATGGAGATCGTTGAAACCGCCACAACCCTTGTGGACACAATTGAATGCAGTTTCAAATCTGATGACTCGTCTTTAGCCAACGCAAAAAGCATCGCGGCAAAGATCAGGGAACGAATTTCAAGCAAGAGAAAGTTATAATTTGCGTTTATTTAAAATGAAATTATTAATCATTATTTAAATTTGAGGAGCTTTAACATGAAAGTATTTACAAAGATTAAAATAGCTGCTCTATTTGCTGTTTCAATCTTTATCGCAGTTTCGTGTTCTACCGTAACCCCTGTAAGCACTGATGGTTGGCGGGATCAGTTTGAGCCAGACCGCTCCAGGGAGCAGATTTTGAGCGATTTTAATCTGCACAGAGGCAAGTGGTGGAATTACTATTCCCGCGCCTGCTGGCTTGCGGACGGCGGTTTTTATAACGACGCTGTTCTTGACTTGCAAAAGGCTATAAAAGTGAGGTCAATGGATCAAAGGGCGGCGCGCAGTTACGGGATGCATTTTTGGGAATATTTTGCGCATCGGGAACTTGGCGTTTGTTATTATAATTTAGGCAAGTTTGATGAGGCTGTTAATGAGCTTGAAGCGTCGTTGCAAACGGTTGACTCCGCAAAGGCCAAATTTTATCTAAATAAATCACGCCTTGCCCTTTTGACGCAAAATGGTCTGGACAAAAACGCCCCCGTCATCAAGGTGGCGTCATATAAAGACGGCGATTTTGTAAACTCAGAGGATATTAGTTTAAAAGGCACAATTAACGACGATTACTTTTCAAACGCGGTATGGGTAAACAACCGCAAACTATTTATAGAGTTGGCTGAAAAAGACCTTGATTTTGATCGAAAGCTAAAACTTGAGCCTGGTGAAAACACCATATCAATTAAAGCTATGGACCTGGTTGGCAATCAGACAAGCCGTGATTTAAAGCTTACACTGGATATGAGATCGCCTGTAATTTTGCTTGACGATTCACCAAAACGCGAATCCATAGAACAAAAGACATTGGTTTTAAAAGGCTCGCTGGTTGATGATTACGGAATTGAAAAATTCATGGTCAACGGCAAGGAAATCGCGATAAATATAGGCAAGGAGATTGCTTTTAATGAAACAATAGATATTGCGTTGAAAAGCAAGATTACGTTAGAAGCCGTTGACGTTGCCGGCAATAAGGTGTTTGGCGAATATTCTCTTAAAGGAAAAGCCGCGTGGTTGGATATAGACGGGCGGATAGATCCTTTAAAACGTCTGTTTAGCCCTGTTCATGATGAACATTACGCTCAATTGGCTTCAACCGATAACTCATTGGTCGCTTCCGCTTTAAATCAGCCTCCCGCGCAATCCGGCAATGGGCAGGATCTTAATCCTCCAAAGATAGACACAGACTTAAAGGCGGTTACTGTTTACGATAAACATTATGTTATCAGCGGTGAAGCGCAGGATAAAACAGGCATAGCCAAATTGTTCATAAACGACGAGGAGATCAAAAGCAACTCCGCTAAACATGTCTTCTTTAACCACATACTCACTCTTGAAGAAGGGGATAACAATGTTACCCTTACCGCCGAAGACGTTTCAGGGAACAAAATATCCCTTGAGCCGACAACAGTCAAAAAGGAGACATATGAATTCCTTGAAAGCGACGCAAGATATACCGTGGCGTTGATGCCGTTTAAACGAGTAGGGTTTAGCTCTGCGACGTCAGATACCGTGTACCCTATGCTGATGCAGTCTTTTGAGAAAGAGCCTAAGCGTTTTAATTTTGTTGAACGCGATAAAGAGAAGCTGCTGGAATTGTTAAACGAGCAAAAGATAAGCAATTCTGATTTGAATTCCGCTGAAAGCGTGGTTAAAATAGGCAAAATAAGGGCCGCCGAAGGCATGTTTTTCGGCGCAATCGTTGAGGACGACAAAAGCATTAACGTCTCTTTAAACCTTGTAGACACTGAAACTACAAAAGTCTTGGCAACCGCCGATGTTTATGGCGAAAACAAAGGTGTGGACGATATGCGCTGGCTTCTTAAAGGGCTTGCGTTAAAGATGAAACAGAAGTTTCCAATGCTGCAAGGCTCAGTTGTTTATGTCTCAAAGAAAGGTTTCTTTGTTGACTTCGGCAGTGATGTTGGAGCTTCGCTCGGCATGAAATTTCTTCTGTTTAGAGAAGTTGATCTGGGAATGATGAAGATCAAAGAGCCTCTTGACGCAGTTGCTCAGATTGTTCAGGTCGATAAACAGGCCAGCATGGCTAAAATAATTAGAGGCGACGACGCCGTTGAAAAGAAAGATTTGGTTATTACAAAATAATCACTTTAGGCTGGAGCAGTCTTGTAGACTGCTCCAAATGTTTTTTGGTCATACAGTGGCACAGGCAGGATGCCTGTGCCACTTTTGTATGAATTTTAAATTCGCTTAATTTATAGGCGCCGAATAAAAAGTTGTTTTTTATAGGGGAAATTAATGAATAAAAGGATTTTTGTTATAGTTTCATTAATACTTGCGCAAATGCTGATTTTTAGTTTTAGTTCAGCTAAAGCTCAGTTCTTTCCTCCTCCTGTAAAATCCGTGCCGCTCCCAACCGGGTCCGGCGCGCGCGCGTTGGGGCAGGGCGGCGCATTTATAGCCGTGGCCGATGACGCGACTGCGGCTTCGTGGAATCCGGCAGGTCTCATTCAGTTGGAAAAGCCGGAAGCTTCGATTGTCGGCGCATTTATGCAGACGGATCAGGACTTTAGCGTTACCGATCCTAATCAGGATTTTGGCAAGGGCTTAAACGAGGAAGATGTTTCTCGTTGGGATGTTAACTTTTTAAGCGTTGCGTATCCTTTCAGATTGTTGCGCAAAAATTTTGTCGCCGCAATAAACTACCATCAGATTTACGATTTTCATGCGGATATTAGTTTTGATCAGACAGAAATAGACATTCTCCCGCCGCCGGCCTTGGTTATTAATCAGGATATAAACTTTAAATCCAGCGGTGGGGTGGGCGCGTTGTCTCCCGGCATTGCCGTGTTGTTAATGCCAAAGCTAACTTTTGGAATGACGGTCAACATTTATGATGATGAGTATTTTGGATCGCATGGATGGACCGAATCGGTTAGTAGTTTAGGCAGTGGGATTTTTAGCGGAGGCCCTGTAACGTCTTCTTTTAATCAAAAAACTTCATCCAGGGATTACCATGGCGTTAATATAAGTACGGGTGTTTTGTGGGACGTATGGGAAAAAGAGGATAAACTGCTAACATTTGGAGCTGTTTATCATTCCCCTTATACCGCGCGGTTTGATCAGCATATGAATGCCTCTTCAACGCAAAGTTTTCCGCTTGATGGAATCGTCAACGAAAATGAGTTCTCACAAACATCAAGGATGAAAATGGATTGGCCTATGACGATTGGCCTTGGTCTAGGTTTTAGACATTCAGACGCATTGTCGTTTTCATTTGATGCCACGTGGACGGATTGGAGCGAATGGGTGCAAAAAGCAAAAGCGACAAGCATTAACAGTACAAGAATAGACGTTCCCACTGATAACAGCCGCCCTCTTGGCGGAAGCGAACACGCGGATATAGACGACACGTACGCCGTAAGGTTCGGGACGGAATATTTGATGTTTAGGAAAAAAGAGGTCGTAGCGTTTAGAGGCGGTCTTTTTTACGAACCCAGGCCGTCAATGGGCGCCGCCACAGGCGTTAACCCAAACGGCTCAATCGAGTTCAGCGGCGACCCCACTGATGTATGGGGCTTCAGCCTCGGCGCGGGTTTGACCACTAAAAGGTACAGTCTCGACGCCGCTTATCAATTCCGCTATATCAGAGACATGGAAGGCGGCGATGTCGGCCTAGGCGGCACACAAATCGACGCCATAGAAAACATGTTCTTAACATCCCTTATTGTTTACTTCTAACCTAACCTAATCTAATCCTTGCTTCCATTAAACATCCTAAAGTGATATGATGTATATCTTTTAGAGAACCTGATAAAAGGAAAATGATATACAAACAAAGCGCGCGCTGAATGTTTATGGGTTTTAGTTAATAATAATGTTGGTTTTTTATATAGAAAATTAATGAATAAAAGGTTTTTTGTTGTTTTTGCGTTAATATTTGCGCAAATATTGGTTTTTAGTATTAACTCGGTAAATGCGCAGTTCGCGCCTCCTCCTGTGAAATCCATACCGCTTCCCACTGGTTCCGGCGCGCGCGCGTTGGGGCAGGGCGGCGCGTTTATAGCCGTGGCCGATGACGCGACTGCGGCTTCGTGGAATCCGGCCGGGCTTATTCAACTGGAAAAGCCCGAAGCCTCGATTGTCGGAGCTTTTATGCAGACGGATCAGGACTTTAGCGTCACCGACACTTTTTCTACCGGGGCGTTCTTTTTGGGCAACGGCTTAAACGAGGAAGATGTTTCTCGTTGGGATGTCAATTTTTTAAGCTTTGCTTACCCATTTAGATTTTTGCGCAAAAATTTTGTAGCCGCAATAAACTATCACCAGATTTCCGATTTTCATGCAGATATCAGTTTCGATAGAAAAATTATTGACCCTTCCAGTCCTCCGCTGTTTGTTAAACAAGATTTCAAATTCAAGTCAAGCGGCGGAGTCGGCGCGTTGTCGCCGGGTATTGCCGTGTTGTTAATGCCAAAGCTGACTTTTGGAATGACGGTAAATATCTTCGACGACGAATATTTCGGCTCGCATGGTTGGACCGAGACGATAGACAGCTCCGGTCGCGGCCTTCTTTTTGGCGATCCTATGACAACAGATTTTAAACAAAAGACTTCATCACTGGATTATCACGGCGCAAATATCACTACGGGGATTTTATGGGATGTATGGGAAAAAGAGAGTAAATTGCTAACTTTTGGAGCTGTTTTCCATTCTCCTTATACCGCGCGATTTGATCAGGAGACGAAAGGCTCGTCAAAAATTGCATTTCCGTTTCAGCCTGGCGCAGGAGGAGGCTCTCCATTATTTGCGCAGACATCAAGGGTGAAAATGGATCAACCTATGTCAATAGGCCTTGGTTTGGCGTTTAGGCATTCCGACGCCTTGTCGTTTTCATTCGACGCCACCTGGACGGACTGGAGCGAATGGGTTCAAAAAACAAAGGTAAACACAATTACCGGAGAGCTTATAGATCCTGAGACAGGAGAGCCTGCAGGTGTTATCACAGTAAATCAAGTAGATTTTGACACAGTAAATAATCGGCCTTTAGGCGGCAGCGAACACGCTGAGATCGACGATACATACGCCGTAAGGTTCGGCTCTGAATATTTGATGTTCAGGGAAAAAGAGGTTATCGCGTTTAGAGGCGGGCTCTTTTACGAGCCAAGGCCTTCTATGGGGGCCGCCACAGGCGTTAACCCAAACGGCTCAATCGAGTTCGACGGCGCGCCAACCGACGTATGGGGCTTTAGCCTCGGCTCCGGTTTAACCACCAAAAGGTTCAGCCTCGACGCCGCTTATCAATTCCGCTATATCAGAGACATGGAAGGCGGCGATGTCGGCCTAGGCGGCACACAAATTGACGCCATAGAAAACATGTTCCTAACATCCCTCATTGTTTATTTCTAATCCCTTACGCTTTTCAGCCCATAATAAGAAATAACGGTTTAAACTAAATTGAGCAATTTCTAAAATTTTCATAAATAGTGGCACACGCATCCTTGCCTGTGTTCATTATCAAATATGCCTGGCATTATATGACGCTATTTTACGCTTGAAAAATTACTTACTCAACCTCCACAAACATTCCCCATGCAAAGCCGGAATCGTAGGACTTTCTGCTGAAATTGATTTTCCCTTTCTCATTCGGGATTGCCCATGCTACCCAATCAATGCCTTTTTTTGTTGCTGTTATTGTGAATTGTAATTCTCCGTTCACGTCTGTTGCGCCGGTTGATGGGGTGATTATTATTGACTTCCTCATTCCGGGTTTTATATTTGTCACAACTTTTACCTTCATTTCCGGGGAGTTTAACGCCAGGCTTATTGAACATGTCTCCTCTTGACCTATATTAATGATAATTTTGTCAAGATTAGCCGGGCCTTTTGTGAACTCCTGATCGCAATTAACTGAAAATTGTTTCCCTGCGGAAGGGGTGGGCGCAGGCAATGGGGTTGATGTCTCAATTGGGGTTGGGGAAAGGGTGGGTGATTCAGGCGGCTCGCCATTGCCGACGGCGCTATTACAAATGGGTTCATGAGTGTTGTTAATTATCAGTGTGTCAAGTTCGCGTGTTGTCGCGTAAGGAACATATCCTTCACCCGAAGCCAGGTTATAGAATTCGTCAATTTTCTCTTGTGTCTGCACATAGTCCACAGATAAAACTACTTTTCCTGCGTCGCGAAACTGGTTTAATAGTTCAACTGTGTCATCCTGAATATTAAGTATGTTATTGTTATCTCTATTGCCGAAAAAGAAGGTGTCTTCGGCGCCTATGGCGTCAATAACGTTGAAATATTTTTGTTTTTGAGTGTTTGCTTCTTTTTCAGGATCGTCAGCAAATGGATAACTTGAAGAATCAATTATCCCTGCCCCGTTTTGAGGAACAACTATAAAATTTTTCTTCCCTCTGACATCTCTTGCATATTCAGCAATTGACGCCACAAAATCAATCATATCCACAGCAGCGGTTTCCCTTTCACCATTGCCGTCTATATCTTTAGGCCCCCAAAACTCATAAGCGTCAATGATATCAAGATAGATTCCGTCAAAACCCGCGTCAATAATTCTGTCAAGGTAACTCTTTTGCGCCGTGTCATCCGCATTGCCGAAAATAATCTTTTTCCATCTATCATCCCAAAAACGCACTTTTATGTTATCCGGGAATTGCGGATTAGGCTCTTTAAACAAAAGGTCTTTCGGCATATCGTCAAAATAGAACCGAAACTCCTCGGCCTCGCCAATGCTCATATACGATAGAATTATTTTGCGCTCGCAAGCCCCGTTGAATTTAAGCACATCAATCTCATCTTTGGTAAATTCATCTTCAGTGCCGCCTGAAAACGAGTAGTCCATAACAATCAAATCATATTTTGAATCTTTGATGTTGCTCAACCCTTTATCATATTCCTGCAACTGGTACGCCCAGTCAACCACATTATTGACGGCTAAGGCTTCATCCGCGAAAAGAATTCGAAGGTTCGGTTGTAAAAGCGCTACAAACAATGAAAAAGCAACCAAAAAACTTTTGTTTTTTATCATTTTTTTCTATCTCCTAAATGCGGTTAAAGATTTGATTTATTATAAAAGCAAGGTTTAAATAGGTTCTATAAAGAGCCGGATGCCTCCATTTTTTTCATCCATTCTTTGTAACATGTGTCACAGTAAGTATGAGTAATTTCAACATTCGTCTTTTTTTGCATATAAATATCCGGTGTCATCCACTTGCCCTTTCCAGGTTCATTGACTGAATCGTCGCGAATGTTTTTGCATACACAGCATACCGGTAATATGTTCTCATAAAGATTTATTTTCTGTTGGATTTCGTATCTTTCAAGACAACGTTTAACCCTAAAAAGCAAATCATTAAACTCGCTCGGTTTTGGTTTTAGGATGTAATCATCAGCATGTAGCCTAACGGCGTTTATTGCGGATGAAATAGATTCACAACTTGTCAGAATAATTACCATTGTTTCCGGGCTTAATTTTTTGGTCTCTTTTAAAACTCCTAATCCATCAATATCAAACATGATTAAATCGGAAATAACTAGTTCTATTGAGCCGGTTTTTAACCTTTCCGTTAATAATTCTACTGCTCTCTCTCCACTTTCAGCTAAGATAATGTAATATCCTTCAGCTTCTAAGATATCGCCAAGAGTTTTGCGCACAATTGGGTCGTCATCTACCAGTAATATAGTGTATTTTTTTTTCATGAGAAATTCCTTTTCTACTATATGTAAATTATATTTCTTTGCCAAATACTGATTACTTGATATTTGATGCCGGTTTTAAATGTTTTTTTGAAATCATAAAATTGGCTATTTCCTCTGTTGATAGGGAATATCTAGCCGCCCCAATTTCAAATGCCGCCTTTGGCATGCCATAAATAACGCTACTTGCTTCATCTTGCGCTATTGTAATGCCGCCTGCTTGCGCAACGGCCCGCAGCCCTTCTACGCCATCTTTGCCCATTCCGGTTAGTATTATTCCTATCATTGTGTTTCCATAGTAATCGGCTAGCGCTTTTAATGTAATGTCAATAGAAGGCTGATAGTGGTTATTAGCAGATTCTCTAATGTTCTTGAATCTGCCTTTATCATCAACTACAAGATGGCATGCTTTATTTGGCAAATATATGACGCCTGCCTCGGGAGTTTCGCCGTTGCGCGCAATACGAACAGTAGTTTTGCAATTATGATTTAACCAATTAACAAAACCTTCCAGAAAGTCATCGCTTATATGTTGAACACATACGATAGGCAAATCATAATCTTTTGGCAGGTTTTTGAAAATATAATGCAAGGTCTGTGGGCCTCCTGTTGAAGCTCCAATGGCAACTATGCGGCTGTGATTTTTCTTGTGCGGAATAGCCGTGTCTTCTGCCGCGCATGGGTTAACTGTGACGGAATTCCTTGGCCTGTGAAATGCGACTACTCCTGAAATTATCTTGATCTTAGAGACAAGTTCGTTTGACGCTTTAAGAAATTTTGATTCATCACCACCTACAGGCTTGGGGAAGATGTCTATAGCGCCTGCGTTAAGTATTCTGAATACAGCGCTCTCATTCTTCTCATTTTGAACTGAGACGCTCATTAAAAGAATAGGTCTCGGGTATCTTGCCATAATCTCACAAGTAAACTCATATCCATCCATTTTAGGCATGTGAATATCTGTGCATACGACCATTGGGTTTAGCACAGGGATAAGCTCTATTGCCTCTTCCCCGGTTCCGGCTGTCCCTATTACCTCAATCTCTTCAGATGTTAAAAGCATTTTCTTTATAACATTGAGCGCGATTGGAGAATCATCAACTAGAAGGACGGTTATAATTTTTCTTTTTTTATTCAAAATGTTTTGCTCCGTTTGGTTTATAATTGTTATCACACAAATCGTTTTAAAATTTCAAGAAACACCTTATGGTCAAACGATGGTTTAGTTATATAAGCGTTTGCGCCAATATCAATGCCTCTACGCTTATCTTCTTCTGTTGCAAGGGCTGTAACCAGGACAACCGGCAACTCTTTATGTTTTTTGTTGTTTCGTATCTTCTCAGTAAGTGATAAACCGTCCATATTGGGCATATTTATGTCAGTTACTACTGCGTCAAAGTCGCGAGTGGGAAGTTTATTAAATGCGTCAACGCCATCCACTGCGACAACAACTTCATATCCACTGCCCTCTAAAATACGTTTTTCTTGTGTGCGGGTTATAATATTATCCTCAACAAGCAAAATAACTTTTTTTCTTTTAATATCCACAATTAACTCTTTAGGCGCAACGAAATCATGGCTTTTGCGCAATGATTTTAAGAGGTCATGAGGATTTAATACCATGCATATCTCGCCTGTGTCAAGGATTGTCGTTCCTGCTACATTTCGTACCCGCTTAAGAACTCCACCTTGAGGTTTAAGCAAAACTTCCTGCTCATCCTCCAGGCTGTCTACAAAAAGTCCGAATCTCTCATCATTTACTGAAAGGATAATGCATATTACTTTTTCAACGCCTGTTTTAGAGGTTGATTTAATTTTTTCCCCTATTGAATCTTTCAGTTCCAGGATATCAACAAGCCCGGCAACCGAAACAGGTTTGCCTTCATATGTAATCGTTGAACGTCCTTCAATCGAGAACACTTCATCTAGAGGCATCATAAGCGTTGTTTCAATATATTCAACAGGTATAGCATATTTTATCCCGCGAACATTAGCGATAAAAACACGAACAGTCGCCAATGTTGCCGGCAGAATTATTTGAAATAGAGAACCTTTCTTTGGGGTAGATATGATTTTTATGGTTCCTTTTAAACTTTCAACGTTTGTAAGCATAACATCAAGCCCTATCCCGCGTCCGGAAATATCTGAAACTATGGGGCTTGTAGAGAACCCAGCTTTGAAAATAAGCGACTGAATTTGCGTGTTTGTCATTAATGCCAATTCTTCTTTACGAAAAAGCTTCTTTTTAATAGCGGTATTCCTGATCCTCTCAATATCAAGTCCATTGCCGTCATCTTCGACTTCAATAATTACTTTTGATGAAGCTCTATATGCCTTGAGCCGCACTAATCCGGCCTCGTTTTTTTTTCGATTTTTGCGTTTTTCAGGGAGTTCAATGCCGTGGTCTATGGCGTTGCGCAACAAGTGCATCACCGGGTCGTTTATCGTTTCAATAATCCGTTTGTCAGCGACAGTATCCCCGCCTTCTATTACAAAATCAACTATTTTTGACTGTTTTCCGGCAATATCACGAACCATCATTGGGAAGAAATTGAAGATCGTCGAAAGCGGCACAAGGCGTATTTTTTGCACATTTTCCTCTATCCTTCCTGATATGAAATTTAACCTTGATGAATATTCATATATGCCCTTTTTTAGTTTTTTAAAAAGTTTGCTGAATTGCTCTATGTTTTCCTGATAAGGCGCTTTGTCGTAAATATTCCGCGAAAGCCCCGGCGCTGTTTCTGCTTCTGATTGCAAAGGGGGGGTAATCATAGATAATTGTTCAATGCTTGACTCTTCCCAAAGCTCTGTTATATCGTCTACCGTATGCAGGTAACGGGCAAGATGTGTATTAATAACCGCCAGTTCACCGGCCTGTGTCATCAGCTCATCCAAAAAATCAGTCTTAACGCGAACAAAGTCAATATGGAAATCCTTTGCCACTGATTGCGCAATGTCAGTTTCATGTTCATTTTTATTATCAGCCACTGTTTCTATGGCGCGATCAATTTCATCAGAAACAGCTTCAACAACTTTTTTTATCTTTTTATCTTTCTTTTTATCTTTTTTAGCGCCTTTACTCTCTTTTTTAACCGGTTTTACTTTAAAGTTTTTGATTTCGGAAATAACATTTGATATGTCAACGCCGGCGGGTTCATCCGTGACGGCTTCATTCGTAAGCCGCCGCAAAGCATCAAGTCCCTTATAAATATGGTCTATACACGCTAAATCAAACTTTATTTCTTTCTGTTTTGCTTTGCAAATTATTTCTTCAATATTGTGTAGCAGCAACTCAATATCAACTTCGCCGATCATCCTTGCCGATCCTTTAAAACTATGAACCTCTCGGAATATACTCTCAAGCTGTTTAATGTTTGCCGGATCTTTTTCCAGATGAAATAACGCAGTGTTTATGTTTTCAAAGTGTTCTGCGCTCCCAGTTTTAAAAAGGTCGCGAAGCTCTTTATCTTCTATCATCATTTCTCCAAATAACGGCCAAGGGCGTTGTTATGACATCTTTTTAAGATTAATAGCCGCTTCATCAAGGACTTTAACAGCGTCCTTTGTCTGCGCATATCCGGCGACGTTTTCCTTTGCGCTTGCATTAATTTCGCCCATAGCTTTGGTAATCTGCATTAAACCTTGCGACTGCTGTTTTACGTTTAATGATATCTGTTGAGCGTTTTCTGATATATCTCGTGTCAATGATGCCAGGGATCCAAATGCCTCGCTGCTTTTTTGCGCAAGACCGGTAACGATTTCAACGGTTTTAGACCCCTCCTCTGCCACCATTACTGTTGAATCAGTGGCCTTCTGTATCTCAACAACAATATTGCGTATGCGTCCCGCGGACTTTTTACTCTCATCCGCCAGTTTCCTGATCTCTGTTGAAACTACCGCAAACCCTCTTCCATGCTCTCCTGCCCGGGCAGCCTCGACTGCCGCGTTTAAGGCCAGCAAATTCGTCTGATTTGCCAACTCGCTTACAAGGTTTATAATGTTTTCGATCTTGCCTGTTTGCTTACTTAAATGAATTATCTGTGTGGCGATATCGTCGACTTTCTTATTCAGGTTATTAATTCCTTCAAGCGCTTCATCCACACTTTGGCCTCCTTTATCAATCATAGCCAGCGCATCATTTGAAACACCTGCCGCGGTTTCCGACTGCTCCGCGATTTGCCGTATTGATAAATCAATTTCTTCCACCGTAGTATTTGTCTCATTAACTGAAACAGCTTGCTCTGTCGATGATCTTTCATGCTCGTAGAGTGTTGATGATATCTGTTTTGTAGTATTAGAAATATTTGTTGCCGCCAGGTTTATTGGGGAGCTTATCTTACTACCGAAAAACCAACCGACCAATCCGGTAATTATACCAATAACCGCCGCTACAATTCCTATTAATGTTGCAAGAAATGTGACAGGGGCAAAAGCCTCATGCGTATCAATCTCCGCCAGGATAACCCAGCGCAACCCGAATTCATTATCAATATCATCACCGGCCGAAGCGCCGACAATCAGCTCGCCCCTGTAATCAGGATAAACGCCTGTCATAATTTTGTTTTGTTCATGAAAAAGTTTGACAGGTTTGGTTTCCACTCTCTGTTTAAAGGCTACGTTTTCCGCAAATCTCGAATCCGTTATCATATAGCCGGCTTTATTAACTATATAAACTTCTCCCGACTTGCCCATTCCATTTCTTTTAGTTGTAATAACGTTGAGAGTGTCTGTTCTGTAATAATTAACTATAACTCCTAATTTGTCGCCTTTGGTTTTATCCGTTAGGGGAGCGGAAGCTGTAAATGCGGGAATATTTTGTGTGAAATGATTATTAATTGAAATATCGCTTATATAGGCGCGCCCATAATTTAAATTCATAGCTTTTAAAAAATGGTCTGATTGGGATTCGTTCAAACCTATCTCGCTATCCATAGTTGACGCTATTACTATACCGTTTAAATCAATTACATTAATCCCATATATCTCCTTATCCAATGACATCTTATTTTTTATCAGATGGCTATTTAACCCGGTTATAGCTTTGTTTCTGTTGTCTTCAGCGCTTACTGCCGGATTTGCAGAGATGACACAACTGTCCCGAATAAATCCGTCCGAAGCAAAATCATTGATTCTTCCGACTTTTGCCTTTAAATAAAGCATAATTGCGGTTTCCCTTGATTCTACAATAGTTGTAAAACTGTCAAGGACTCGATTTCGCAATGCATTTTTCCCGGACATATAGCTTATATATCCAATAATTGCAATTGGTATGAGCGAAACAAGCAAAACTAACATAATCAACTTGCTTTTTAGACTTTTACTGGAATTATCATCCATTTCTATTACCCCTTTCGTGTAAGATACCGTTAAAATGCATTAAAATAATTACAAAGTTCAAACATTCAAACGTTCAAACGTTTTCGTCAACGATAATCTCATCTTTGTTTAGAATAATGTTAAGATCAAGAATAACCATCATTTTGTTACGATATGGAACGGTTCCGACAAAGTACTCCTCATTTGCAACCTCTACTCCGGATGGGGCGGAAGCAACATCTTCAGGGAATACATACATGGCTTCTATGACATCATCAACTGCAAAGCCCACAAGCTGTTCATTAAAAGTAACGACAACAATTTTTTCTAATTTGTTTGTGTTTTCATAAGCCAGGTTTAGGAAACCGCGAATGTCTATCAAAGTCATGATATCCCCGCGCAAATTCATATTGCCCAATATATGCCCTGGTGTGCATGGCACCGGCGCTATCTTGCCAATTTCAGAAAATTCCCGCACAGTTTTGAGGTCAACACCATAGTACTCGCCGTTTAGAATAATAGCGGCTAACGCTTTAAGGCCCGTAAAGTCCCTGTGTTCTATAATAGATGCCAAATTCACGGCTCTTTTATGAAAGACCTCATTCTCCCTTGGGCTCGCATCAGGGCAAAAATGTCGTTGTGGGATGGTTTGGCATTCAACTTCTTCAACGTTAAACTTTTTCATTTGTTCAGAGGCATATATTAAAGCGTTTATATCAAGGAGCATTACAACATCTTCTTTAACCATAACCTCGCCTGTCACAAAATGGATTTTTGCTTTATCACTTACAGCGCATGATGGTGTGGCTTCAATATTGGTTTCCGGTATATCTATAACGTCATATACTTCATTGGCAATAATGCCTGCAAGTTGGCCCTGGGCGTCAACAAATATAACCTTGTCTTCAATGCTGTAACGTTTCGTAGTGTGGCCGAACCTGACGGCAAGATCTATTATAGGCGCTATTTTCCCTCTAAGATTTATGAATCCGACAATATAGGCATGCACATCTTCAATAGCCTTTAGTTCAGGAAGCATAACAATCTCCTGAACATCTTTTGACTCTACCGCATAATGTAATGTGTTGTGCTCAAAGATGATATATGATTTATTCTCCATTGCTCAACTATTCTCCTTCTTTTCTATATTTTCAATAAGTTCGCCGGCTGTTAATTCTCCATAAGGCTCTATCCTTGAATCTTCCGGCAACTTCCTGAGCAAATCCAGGGCCACGCTTTCCATCTTAAATGCTTTAGATATTTTTTCTTCAAATTTATAAATCATCCCAAGTTCCAGATATGCAGGAACAAAGGATGGATCAAGATATAGCGCTTTATTTAACATGCATTTTTCATCTTCAATATCTCCTTTATCCCTGGCAATTTGCGAAAGCATATAATAAATTTTAGCCGAGAACGGCTCCTTTGCAAGGGCAGTTTGCAAACATTTAACCGCTTTATCGTGTTGACCAAGGTTGGCATATGAATTTGCCAAAATATAACATATTTCTATATCACAAGGGGTTTCATTTAAAGAACATTCTAATTTGCTAATAACTTTAGCGTATGAACCGTTTTTAAAAAGCCTTTCAGCCTCGTTTATTAATGACGCGCGTTTAACTTTGCGATCTGTTTTAACCTTATGCTTTATTTCGGGTTTATCAACTTTTGAAGCGTGGGAATTGGCCTCAAATACAGGCGTGGCCGTAAATTGACACGCTTTTGCCGCCTCAGCGTTTTTTTTTGCGCTTTTATCGGAAATTTTAAACTTTGAGCTTTTTCTTCGTTGATAGAGAGTTGCTTCCTTATATGTTTTAGTTTTAAGGCAGTCAATACTCCTGAAGCTTAATTCACCATGGCCAACTAATAGATAACCGTTATCACTAAGCGCTTCAGCTAATTTATTAACCACGCATATTACAGCGGATGCGCTGAAATAAATAAAAACATTTCTACAAATGATAAGATCAATGTCATGTAATTCAAGGTTAGGGAAAGAATCTTTAACTAAATTGCCGCTACTAAATTTAACCATTTTGCAAATATGTTCAACAAGCTTCCACTTGTTCCCATGTTGTTGAAAATAGTTGTCAATGATATCCGGTTCCATAGCGCGTAACGACCATTCCGTATACCATCCCTGTTTTGCGTTCATAATAGATTCCTTATTAATATCAGTGCCTAAAATCTGTATATCCCAATCTTCAAGGTTCGTAATTAGCTTATTTAAGACTATTGCAATGGAATAAGGCTCTTGACCTGTTGAGCACCCTGCGCTCCAAATGGACAACTTCCGCGTCTTCTCTTTTTGCTTTATCAACTCTGGTAAAATGGTCATCTCCAGCAAGGCGAAATGCCCCTTATCACGACAAAAATAACTCTCTTCTGTTGTAAACAATATAGCAAGCGTATACAACTCTTTATTGGCGGCGAGAGTGTCGTTATTAATGTATTCACGGTAATTATCAATACCGGAGAGATTCAGAAATCTTACCCGTTGATCTATCTCCCTTGAAAACGTTTTATCGTCAAATCTTTGGGTATTCAGTCCTGTTGTCTCTGAGACAAGCCTTTTAATTTGTTCTACTTTGTAGTTATCCATAGTTGTGAAAGGTTATTGCGTGATTTTTGACATATCTATTACCTCGCGGACTTTTTCCGCTAAATCTTTTCTCAGGACGGGTTTTAAAAGAAAACCTTTTATCCCCATCTCTTTAGCTTTCTCCTCATTTATTAATTCGCTAAATCCCGTGCACAGTATAATCGGGGAATTTTTTCTTTTAGAAAGTATTTTTTGAGCTAATTGTATGCCCGTCATTTGCGGCATCGTCATATCAGTTATCATAAGATCAAAAGCGCTTGGCTCTTCAATAAAGGCATTTAGCGCGTCAACGCTGCTGGTAAAAGTTCTTCCTCTGTATCCAAGTCGTTCAAGCATGGAATGGATCATGGATACAATTGTCTCCTCATCATCTACTACCAGCACATTTTCAGCGCCTGTAGGTATATGGCCGGCGTCTATTGTTTTACTATTATCCGATTCCGATTGGTATAGAGGGAGATAGATATTAAAAGTGGCGCCCTGACCGGCTTCGCTATACACAGAGACATGTCCATTGTAGCTTTTCACGATTCCATGCACTACCGAAAGGCCAAGTCCGGTGCCGGCCCCTTTCTCTTTAGTGGTAAAATATGGATCGAATACTTTTCCAATAATTTCATTGCTCATACCGTATCCGGTATCGCTTATAACAAGTCTGATATAATGGCCTTGTGTTAACTCTAAACTGGTAACTTTAATATCGTCTTTATTTATCTCAATTGGGCTTAATGAGATGCTGAGTATTCCGCCTGTCTCTCTCATGGCGTGATACGAATTGGTGCACAAGTTCATAATAATCTGGTGGATTTGTATAGGATCGCCTAAAATTGTCCCTGACGCGTGGATCTCTTTACGTAGTATCTGTTGCGGAAAGGGTAATTTTGTTTGAAAATTTTGGCCGAAAAACCTCCTGTGCCCTAACTCTGGTTAGAATAGAAAATATTTTCCGTTTTTGATTAATTTCTAATCA
>JAIQZQ010000131.1 GCA_021777105.1 Candidatus Anammoxibacter sp. | reverse complement strand
CCGGCGCCTACTAAAACGACTCCACCTACACCGGCGCCTACTAAAACGACTCCACCTACACCGGCGCCTACTAAAACGACTCCACCTACACCGGAACCTACTAAAACGACACCACCTACACCGGAACCTACTAAAACGACACCACCTACACCGGAACCTACGTCTTCACCTACCCCAGAACCAAAACAGCATCCTAATGAAGCCCACAATATAATTGTTCTTATCAGCAACGGCAAAAGAATGAAGAAGAAAAGATGGTTTGGTTTAGCACGAGAAGCAGCTATTAACGTTAATGATTTTTTACCAAAAACAAACACCTTGGAAAGATTCATCTCTGTTGCAGTTGGCCATAGTGAAACGTCTAAAGTAAGATTTCTTATGCAAAATGTAAAGATAGATAATAAACTTGATAATTCCGATAGCATAAAAAAAGCTAAAGAGCGAGCCGGCATTTCAAACCGCAGTTCTGACCCTCAACGTCTTATCTACCTGCTTAAAGAGATGCCTGGCATTATAAAACAATCTGGTCTGCCCAAACCAATTCGTATAGTATTGATTATTTCAACTGAGTGGTCTTATGCAGGCCAAGAGGATGACCAAGGTGATAATTTTAATAAAATATTAGACAAAATAGAAAAAGAAGGCGCAAGTATTGATTTTGCTTATTTTCAAATAAACAAGGAATCATCCAATCCTGAGTTTAACGATTTAGTACAAAAGGTCGCAGAGGAGATTGATAATTCAAGAATTAATGATATCTACTTTAACCCAAAAACGATAAAAAATGAAGAAGTAGAAGAAACAATACAATATCTTAAAAATATTATTACAGCACATTACAACAACTAAGGATATATTTTTATGAAATTAATTAAAATAAAATTTATTGCGACATTTTCCACCTTATTAATTAGTTTGTGTTTTATAAATGTTTGTTCCTGCATTGCCTCGGACCCTGTAAACGAGTTTAAATCCAGGGTGAATATTTATTGCGATAAAGCTTTTGTTGACGTCCCTTCCGAGTTAAAGGATGTCTCTGTTACTATCAAATCAGCTTCAATTGAGTCTAAAGTTCAAAAAGAGAAAAAAAGCGGAACCGTTAAATTGTTTGCAACACCTTTTTGGGAAGCAAACTACCCTGGGAAAAATATAGAAAATATCGACGCAACCGCCTCGCACAAAATCCAAACAGTGGGATTGCTAAATTTATTTAAGGTCAGCGGGGTAGTACTAAATGCGGCTACTTTTAAACCACTGCCCAGGGTTAACATTAAATTCAAGGATAACACCGGCTCTGCTTTGGCTGAAACCAGCAGCGGCAAACAAGGAGAATTCGATGTTTGGTGTTGGGGTAAAAAGAAAATTAACAACCTAGAACTTGCCTTTAATTTTAAAGGTTTTTTAGAAAAGAAAGTTACGATAACAGGAGGCGCAAGCTTGCGCAAACTAGTTATGTTAAAACCAAAGCCTGAAAATGAACAAAACTTAAAACCTGAAAATGAGCAATCTAACTCTGGTTACCGCATGGTGGCCGTCAGACCAGAAAACGGCTTAGGCACATTTATAAAAAAACTGAATCTCGAATTTGAACAGACATCCAGAAACGGCGTTGTCACTCGACTGAAAATGATTGAAAGCGCCGGGTTGTATTCAATCTTATCAAATATCGTAGAAACAAACGATATTGTTAAATGCCGTGTAAAAATCATAGACAAAAACAAAGTATGGAAAGATTTAGAGCAAGATATAAATCCAAACAGAGCTGAATTTCTAAAAATCGCAATGCCGCTGGTTGGAAAGGCTTACACATCAGGCTATGTAAATTTCGGCAATCTGGAGAACTGCCGGGTATGGCTGTTTAAATTTAGCGGTAATCAAGGCTCCATTGATCACGTAAACACAGTGCTTGTGGACGGTAATGGCGCGTTTAAATTTAGAAAAAAAGTTGAAAAGCCGGGCAAGTACCGGCTCGCTATAACATGGGACGCAAAAAAAGGCTCAAAAATAATCCCGGTTTGGATAGACCCTGAATTGTACGAACCTGTTTTGTTAGGCAAATCCGATCAATATACACTAGGGATGAATAAAAGATTAAAAGTTGCGGATGATTATTTGAAGAATTTTGAAGGTCTGGAAATTGCTTGGCATAAAGGGAAAAATCGTGATGCAATAATTACCCCTGAGTATGAAGATAGATGCATACAGTCAATAGTAGATACAATAAACAAAACTCTTAACAAGTCCAATCTGGCGACTGCTATGAACATAGAAAACGCAAATTCATTTAAAATAAAACTTGTTAATGATGACAGCGATAAAACCATATCGGTGCCTGAAAACAAATTTAAGGAGGGCATGTATTTATCGCTTGAGCATGACACTGCTTACGCCCCAATTGTTTTGTCAACCATGCCTAAAGGACGGCAATCAACAATAAAAAGGATCAGAAAGATACTTATAAATACTTTAGAGCGGATGTTTCCAACATCCGATATTGAAAAGCCAAAATTATTGCTAATATTTAAGGAGTGGATGGCTAACGAGACGACATATAAAGCATTATTGAACAAATTAAATACCGTCTCAATACCCGATGAAAACAGTTCATATAATTTTTCAGACGCGTTTAGGTTCCACATTTTAAAGAATTTACGGAAACAGAAAAAGTACGCAGGTCTTAAATACAACATGATTCTCCTTTTAGACAGTACGTTTCTGGATAAATGCTCAGACACGTCTTTTAATCCGAATATACTAAAGGATTTCGATCTGGGAAAAGTTTATGCAATTATTTTTAGCGATTCATACACAAAAAATGATGAAACTCAATATATGACATCAATTAATCGATTAAGGGGTGTATTTGATAAAATAAGCGAATTTAAACATCAAATTGTCAACCCTTTGGACAAGCCTGATCTTGCTGGATTTTTAAATGATATTATTATTGAAAATGTGCCAAAAGATTATGCATGGACGCCAATTAGAAAGAATGGCAATGAACATAATAAAACTAAATAGATTCTTGACGACTATTATCTAGGGTTTAAATTGAAAGTTAAGACAATTTCCATAAAAAACAAATGTTTATTAAAGGACTGAGCCTTGCCGGATACCAAATAAATTAAACCATAATATACCCTTAAAAAAAAGGGATATCATTTATTCGCCTTTGTAACGGGGCATAAAACTATGAAATCAAATAATGCCTGCTCCTTGTAAGAGCGCTTGTAAAAGCATGTAGTCTTGACGATCGACATTGAAAGAGTTTAGTACTTATAAGACGAAATATTAGAACGGTCAAGGTATGAGATATTTTAGAGAACGTCTTATTTTACGGACTTTTATTCAACAAAACATAAAAAAATCAAACACAGTAACAGACCCTGCGCAATTTAAAGCTTAAATCTGAGAACGTGTTGATAAAAAATTAAATGTAAAACCACAATTAATAATTTTAAATTTTAAAACTTTAAGAAGAGGGAGGAATTATGTTCTGTTTTTTTAAAAATGTGTCAGCGGTATTGTTTAGTCTAATTATATTCTCTGGAATAGCGCTGGCTACTGTTGAGAAACCGTTAATGGACGGTGACGAGTTTTATTTCTTAGCATGCGTAAAAGAAGGATCTGCAATATGGGAAGAACCGTCAATCGCTTCCAAAGAGATTAGAAAAGCGACGTGGATGGAATATTTTATTACAATTAAAATAAAAACTGACGATCAAGACAGAAAATGGTACCGCGTAGGAAAACATATCTCCCTTGATGAAGCTGATGCAGTTGGATGGATGCAAAAAAAAGATCTTCTTGTAACACAGACAGCAACTAAAAAAAATGGCATTTACCAAAAAGCAATAGTTGTTGTTCATTACGATCAAAACAAAAAGCTAATTGCGGGGGCGCCGATCCGTCATATCCCTAAAACAAAGGCTCCTTCAGTCGGTCAAGACCTAACTCTTTTAAATATTTATTATATTTATGATAAACAGGAAGAAATTAAAGCAGATGAAACATTCTTTTTACTTGGCGACGAACCGGAGATTATAAACCCTCTAAAGCCTGGAGACTCCATCGTCGGCTGGGTAAGTAAATCACGTCTTTTCCAATGGGACACAAGAGAAGCTGCGGAATACGACAAGGCAACAATATCAAAATTAAAAAGAAAGCCGGTCATAATCTACGAAAATGAAGAAGAGTTAAAAGATCTTATTCTTGGAAAAAAAACTTCAGAACAGATAGAGCCGCTGGCAACGGAATCAATTCAAAAAGAGACATTGTATCCTTCGGATCCAAGATTTCCCATTATAACAAAAGAGCGTGATGTAAACGGCGTTAAGATGTGGAATATAGGCTTTGTAGGCGACGAGGTTGAAGGAGGGCCTGGTTCAAGAAAAAGGGAAGAGGTCGCTACTTTAAGCAGAATGAGCAATGTCGTAGATATTCTTTTTGTTTATGACGGAACCGGCAGCATGAAAAAATATAAGGATTCGGTAATTGAAGCGGTTAAACAAGCTAAGCAAGCTTCAGTTGATTACTGGAAGCAAAATTTTCCAGGAGAATCACTGGCAGACTTGCGCTTTTCAATAGCCATGTATAAAGACTATTCAGAATCTGATTATTATAGACGGGAAGGCCTACAAGACGACAAAGACAACAAGATTGGAGATTTTATTACGAAACACAAATTCTCAGGAGGTGATGATATGCCGGCTGTTTTTAACGGAATTTCTTCCGCATTAAAAGACGGCGCAGGAGAGATGCGTAAGGAGTCGTTCAGGGCGGTTATCCTTATTGGCGATATGGGAAACATGGGTAAATCAAACGATCCTGACCCAAAAGGGCACAATATAGATAAAATAGTAGGGCAATTAAAGGCGAACCAATGTGACTTTTACGCAATCCATGTGGCAAGCGGTTTTAACCACAAAGCTCTTTTAAAATTTGAAAATGAGGCAAAGACCATTGCGGAACGGCTGGATGAGGGAACATCCGAATACATACCAATGAAAGACCCAAAAAAGGTGAAAGCTGAAATATATGATAAAGTTATGGATCTCCTTGATCAGCGCTACAGGCTGCCACAGATGTTAAAAAACATCTCCAAGGGAAGAAAACTGTTGGGAAAACAGATCAGCGGCACCATACTTGAAAAACGCGCAATTGATATTATGAAACGCCATGGACTTAACCCTGATGATTTTGCAACCAAAGGCGTTGCCGCCTTTGCCAAGGGATGGGTTGCCCCAAAAGAACCGGGCACCGGAAATCGCGCAATGAAACCGGTTGTCCTGATGAACAAATATGAGGTTGAGACGCTTATTGCAATTCTTGGCCGAATCAGCCGCGTTAAAATTGAAAATGTTAAAAAAGGATGGATGCAAGCCTTTGAAGAGGTAACCGGCGACGATATAGATATTGATCCTGAAAAAGGAGTGCCGGCAGATATCATAAAAATCCATCTTGGGATACCGGTAAGGTCAGGCATTTTAAATAAGAGTTTTACTGAGATAGGCAAGCTTACAACAACTGAAATTACGGAAGCTGTAAAAGATTTTAAAAAGAAGCTTTTTCTACTCAGAGCGGTTGTAAATGAAAAAGATATTGAACTAAAAGAAGATGACAAAGGAGACATCACATACGTGCGAAAAGGGGATAAAAAATATTGGTTTGGCACCAGGGGCAGTGAGCGTGTCTGGCTTGATATGGAGGTTTTTTTGCCGTAACGGATAATAGTTCTAGCATAGGCCGTTATTGCCGCAACCTGATTGCGTATAAATGCTCAATACAGAGTCTTGTTTACATCAATCAGGTTCAAGTCGGAGACGTTGAATCAACAAAGTAAGGAAATAATGTAGTTTTTAATAACATACCACTTTATTCCCTCTTTTTAGAGGGAATATTTGTTTTTTTAATTTTATGTATTAATTGAACAATGAAAAAACTAGCGCAATTTAAAACAAAAACTTTTTTTATCTGTATGTGGCTTCTGGCTGCCATGATTTTAGCTTCATTTAAGCAATCCGATGCTAAAGAGTTTCGCCGGGAGGGAAATATTTTTCAATATATAAACAGGATACTTAATCCGGAAGGCAAACTAAGGCCTAAAAGCCGGCGCCATAACAAAGCTCCGCATAAAATATCATACAACAACTGGTCACAAGCTGCGGTTTGTATAGATAGCAAGGCAAAGATTTATAAAAAATGGAACTCGAATATTATGTTGAAGCATGGGTTTAAAGAATTGTGGGGAGCCACTTTTTTATATAAAACCGTTAATAAAAAGGCGGCAAAAGGCAAATGGGCACAGATCAGATCATTGGGATGGGACAACGAACCTGCATTGCGTGGCTATATTGAAAAAAGATTTCTTATTTTTAGCAAATCCGCCCTTGATTCGTTTGAGCCAATTTTATTGAACGGGCTATCTGAAATTACAGTTAGAAAAAGCCCTTCTGTTAAAGCTATTCCATTTAAATATAAAACCGGGGACAATAATTTCCATGTTTATATAAAACCGGTTAGGGACAACGATTCCGGCAAGATTTTCCGTTTAATCAGCAAAGATTGCAAAATATATGACGAAGATTGCCAATGCAAGCCCAACACAATTATTGGTTGGGTAAAAGAGGATATGTTTTCCAGAGACAATTTAACAATTAGAAGCGATAATGAGTCGACCACAGGGCTTGAAACACCTGAATCAGAAGAATTTTATCAAGGCGAGGGGATTCGCGCGGCTAAAATTAAAAAACATGTTGTAACTGAAAACTCAAATAATCCAGAGAAGAAAGAAACATTTAAATCAATTAAGACTAATACTGTCTCCTTAGACCGGAAAAAGCTGGAGAAACTTGTGGCTTTACTAAGCAATCTTATCCGTGTTAAACAGGCAAACACGCCACGCATGTGGCCTAAAACTTTTACTGAAATCTTCGGCGCCGATGCCGTATTTGATAGTGAAAACGGGACTCCTGCTGAAATAATAGAGGAGTATCTGCATGTTCCGGTGGAATCAAACCTTTTAAAATCCAGATTTTCAGGAATAAGCGCTCTTAGCCCCGTCAAATATAGTGAACTGATAAACTATCTGACAAAAAAGCTGTATATGCTTAGGGCCGTCATAAATGAGAAGGAGATCAAACTTGGCATAGATGAAGCCGGCAACACTATATACAACGATATAGGGGTAAAAAAATATTGGCAGGGCACACCAAGGTTTGAATTTGTTCTTTTGGAAACGGAGGTATATTTACCGTGATCAATAGCCCGAAAAATCAATTGGCTTTTCGCATACAAAGAGCTGTAAAAAATTATGGGCCTACCAGAGCGCTCTGCATTAAATTGCCTGGAGATCAACCGATTGAGATATACCGCGGGGCAACCACCGCCATACTTGGCCTTTCAGGCTCAGGCAAGAGCACGCTGTTAAGTCTGCTTGGTTTACTGGAAATGGGCGACGCAGAGTCAACAATAGAATATTTCCCGGTGGACGGCGTTAACGGCCCATTGACATATTCAACTCTTTCAAAAAAACAGAAAGTGAAACTACGCAACCATGAATTTGGAGTCGCTTTTCAGGACGGCCACCTTATAGGGCACATTACCGCCAATGACAATATTAAACTCCCTATGTCCCTTGCCGGCGCCGGTACAGGAGAATCCAACCGTATATCGCGTTCACTGGCGAAGAGCCTTAAGATTGGACATCGAAAATCTTCAAGGCCTAAAGAGCTTTCAGGCGGCGAATACCAAAGAGTGGCCATTGCGCGGGCAATGTCACACAATCCAAATGTTATATTCGCGGATGAACCCACCGGCAACCTTGACACCGACACAGGGGCGATTGTTATGGACATGCTTCATGCGTGGCGCCAGAAAGCAGAGACAAACACCCTTGTGCTAGTCACTCATGATATACAGCAGGCGTATAATTACGCTGATCATTTTATTATCCTTAACAACGGCTCATTAAAGTGTTGCGTCTCTAAAAATCAACTTCAAACGCCACAATCAAAAGTATTTTGTGATAAGTATAATGTTAAGAAGGAAGCGGTTGAAACAGATGTTCTTTTTCAACTGTTAAAGATATCTAATGAGAAAACCGGCGAAATTAATTATCCAAGCTGGGATAAGAAAACAAGCCTGGGACGCCGAAGCCTCTACCAACTCTGGTACGGCTTGCGTGATTTATTTCCAATAAGGGTCTCCCCCTTTGACTTAACGGTTTTTAAGACAACGTTGCGCGACACTGTTTTTACAATTCTTACTATTTTGTCCGTCACAATGTTGGTTGCGGTCCTGCTTTCCGGCTACGGAATATTCCATGGAGTAAACCGTTTCCAGAAAGATGCTCAAAAAAGTGACATAAGAGCCAACAGACTGATTGTCGAGATTGAGGCGACAAGCTCAACTTCTGACATAAGCGATGAGCTTATAAAATCTTTAAGGAAGGAATTAAAGGATATTCCGGTTAAACCTAGCCTATTAAAACGGAGTATTAACATTTTACCATGGCGAAAGGATGAATCACTGTCTAATCCGGCTGTTAAAGGAGTATATGGTTTTTCACGAAGCCAGCTTTTTATTTTTAAAGATGAACGTAGCGAAACAATGGTTGGCGCGACAGGCACCACGGTAGACCCGGATTCCCCGCTGCTTGACCGGCTTACATATAGGAACCGAAAACTCAATCGAAACATTATTGAGAGTTATAATACCGAAGGAATAATTGCTAAGGAAAATTGGATTAAAAGAACGCTTAAGATAGAGGATGATCAGCTTCCTGCTAAAATCATGATCAATTATGGTGATGACAATGGGAGCGGGTCTCGCGAGGAGTTGCCATTGCTTGGAGTTGTTGATAACTTGCCGGACGGGGTATTTCTCATTGCGTCAGGGTGCTGGCACAAAATACGTGATAGGCTGTGGAAACCAAATTACCGGATGGCGGAGATTACCGCTCCTTTGGAAGCCAAGGTCTATGAACTTAGAGAAAAAATTGAGTATGGAGTTAAAATTTTTAATAAAAATGCTCTAGTTACCAATAAACAAGTAAACGGCAAGCAAAAAATATTTATTTATTGTGGAAATGACAATGGATGGAAGAGTCATTATTGGAACAATATCATCTATAAGGTAAAAATAAAACCGCTACTTGATGATGCCGGCATAACAGGCAAAAATGCGTTTAAACTTACAGGATCGGCGGCAGGAGCCCAACCTCTTTTCTCAAGCCTTGCTTATTCGAACGCGGCTGTTTATCTGGAAGATATTGGGGCGGTTGAAGAGGTAGCGCAAACTATTCGCAACCATGAAGCTGGGCTCGGGGTAGACAGGTATGTGGAAGACGCCTATAAGTGGATACACCAGACATCGCAGCTTTCGGCGCTTATTTTAAGCGTTATAGCTTTGTGCGCCTTCTTCCTTAGCGCCGTAAACATATTCCTGATGTTTTACCAGACTATTCTTAGAAAACGGCATGAGATAGGGATATTAAAGGCGTTTGGCTGCTCAGGGTTGCGCATATCAAACATTTTCTTTATAGAGTCGTTTTACATTGCAATGGCTAGTTGCGGATTTGGTTTGCTTATATCAATATATGTCGGCAACTGGGCCGGCAATGCCCTGATAGGCATATATGAGTTAAATGGGAACAACGCCGAGTTGTTTTATCTTGATTGCAGGGTTGTAAGCGGGATACTTCTTTTTGTGCTAGGTCTTTGTGAAATTATCACGTATCTGGCGACTTTCAAAACAGCGAAAAAATCGTCAAATGAGTTGTTAAGGCAGAGGGATTGATACTGGTTGCAGGATTCTGGATACTTGATGCTGGATAAAAGCATAAAAGCAAAAACGAATATCGAACCGCAGAATTTCGAATTTCGAATCATGAAGAAAAAAACAAAAAGCAAGAGCATAGAACACGGATGACGCGGATTTAGCGGATTGATGCGGATAACGGCAAAAACAAGCAAGAATATAAATCATGAAAAAGAAAAGCTAGAGAATGGAACACGGAAGAGGGGGTAATGATAAAGAAAAATGAAGTATCTGAAATAAAGGTGTTTATAAGTTACGCCAGGGAGGATAAAGAGATAGCGGAAAAGGTATATTATGATCTTAAGGAGAAAGGTGTTTCTCCATGGATTGATTTTGTTAATCTTGTTCCGGGAAATAGATGGAAGCAAAAGATAACAGATCAAATGAGAAAAAGTAATCATATCCTTTTGTTGTGCTCGTCTAAATCATTAAATCAACGTGGGTATTTTTTAAAAGAGCTGAATATAGCCCTTGATTTGCTTGATCAGGTTCCTGATCTTGAAAATTTTCTTATTCCCGTCTTGCTTGAAGATTGCGAGTTTTCCAATGAAAGGTTGAGTGATATTGTATGGGCCGAACTTTTCCCGCATTATGAAACCGGGATGGATAAAATTTATAGGTCTATTTTTGGTGGAAGGGCAACCAACCAAAAAAATGAACATTATATTAATAAGCGAAAAAGCGATATTGTCAACGCGGTAATGCGGACAACGCAACATCATCATCAAGGCAACTTTATAGTAATACCGGAATGCGCCTTTGCCATAGATGAAAACCGATATAGAGTTGAAAAGTTTAAAATAGCGGCAAGTCCGGTCACAAAATTGGAATATCGTGAATTCGCGGAATCCGGGGGGTATTTTAACGATTATTTATGGTCTGAAACCGGCGCCACTAATAATGAGCGCAAGAGAAACTATGACAAATTCATGGGGGAAGGCAAAGACGGCTTCGAGCTGCTTAACGGTATTTCATATTGGGAAGCGAAGGCTTACTGTAAATGGGAAAAACGCCGGACTCCAACCGTGCGGCAACTGCAGTTGATAATGATATTAAGTTATTTAAAGGAGAACGGGCGGCTGCCGGCAGGTATAAGCCTGGAAATGGAGAGCGAAAAACTTAGCGCTTTATTAAATAATAACGGCAGCTCACCGCAGTTTGATTGGGGCCGCAACCATTGGACAAACACGCCGTGCTTTAATAATTCGTTCAACATGATTGGGGCAGATCAGGGGGGTATATTAAAATCGCTTAAGCATCCGGCTGCCGTAACCCCGAAATCTCGCAACAACAACATTTTACGCTGTGTTTTATAAAAATAGAGCGCATGGTTTTTATAAATTAAACGCCATATAGCGGAGGTTATATTGCCAATAATAAACAAATATAATGCCGGTTTTATAATGCCGTTTCTAATATTGACGGGGATTTTCTGTTTCTATAAACCGGCTGTTTTCAATATATCGTCGTGCGTGTTTTTTGTCTTTATGTTTTGTCCTTACATATACGCGGTGTGCGTTTGCACCGGCTTAATCTTTAAATCGAAAAAGGAAAAAAATTTCTTTAAATTTGCGGGGGAAACCTTTTTAAACATTAACGCCGCCAATTCCGAGGCTATGGATGTTGCAACGGAATTTATGGCTAAACTTAAGTCCTGCGTGATAACAGGCTATGAAAAGCTTGAAACTTTTGCGTATATTACGCAAATATTAAACAGGTTTTTACAAACCGGCTCCATATCAAGCGTATCCGGTCATACCGAATACCTTGCTGGCTTTAATAGAGAAAAACTGTCCAACAAATTTATATGGGTTAAATATATCGGCTGGGCCATACCAACACTCGGCTTCATGGGCACGGTATGGGGCATAAGCAAAGGCATAACAGGGTTTAGCGAAATTATAAAGACGGAGGTCGGCGACTCAATGCTTATCGCCATAACCAACTCGTTCGGCATGGCGTTTAACACAACCTTTTGCGCTTTTGCGTTAAGCATTGCGTTAAAGTTATACATATCAAAATGCGAAAAAGTTAAAGAGAAAGAGTTATTGGATGTTGAACATTTTTTTGTTGACGAGTTGTTAATCAACCTGATAGAGAAGCTTGAAAACGAGGTAAAAGAGGGCCGTTCTATACCTGAAAAAAGCTCTGAATCGCAAAACGGGTTGTTGAGCAACATAATAAGCCAGTTTACAAAATTAAACGCCAACATTAGCAAAGCCCTTGAATCGACCGCCCCGGTTCAAGAGCCGTTTGAAAAAAGTGGCGGCAATATAAATGACGGATTTTCTGAAATTGGCAAGAATATGGAAGCTCTCATGGGCCGATTGCTGACGGCAGTTGAGTCAATGGATGCAAATTTAAATAATTCCGGGCAGATGGTTGAAAATAATCTAAAAGATTTCAGGAAAGACGTGTACCAGGCATTCAGCAACTTTAAAGGCGTTATAAATGTGGATGAAATGGCGGAAAAGCTTGGCAATAAAATTAATAAAATTGTAAATGGGATAAAAAAACACCCGGAAATTAATCAAATCTCTAAAAAGATAGACGATGTAAATAACTCATTAACGCTATTAAAGTCAATAGATGCCAACACAGGGGAGATTAAAGGAAAGATTGACAATAATTCCGCGCTTGAAAGCCTGAAGAACATACACAATTTAATTGAACGGGCTGATTACGCCCTGATTGCTGAAAATATAAGCTATATCCAAACATTGTGCGGCAAGATGCTGGAGGAGTTAAAAAACGGCTCGTCAATTGGCGGCATTGACGATTTAGTTAAAGAGGTCCCGGGATTATGCAGATCAATACGCAATGACATAAATGAGATTGCTAAAAAAGTCGACAACATAGCATCAACTGAAAAACTCGACAGATTAATCGAACTTGTAAAAAAACCGCTTACAGTCCTGCTTAACCGGAAAGAGATGACGGGCATAGTTGACGACATATCCGTAAATATACGGCACGAACTTCAAAAACTGATCTGTATTGATGAAAAAACGGATATTCAGCAAACCGTCTTTGACGAGATAAAAGCGATCCTAGACACGATAGAAAACAGGATAACGAGATATAAAAACCATGACGGCGAGGGCAAACAAACCGTTAAATCAATAGAGAGGATTGCCGGGGAAATGAATGTGAAACTTGATTCAGTTGAGAAGACCATACCAAAAGACTGGAGAGAGCTTGTAAATGTAATAAGCGCAAAAACCATTGAGGAGACTATAAAAATAGTGGGGATTAATCGATCCATGGAGGAGTCAAGGACTCCCAATCAGGAGAATGTCTGAAAATGATTTAGCCCAATAGGCCTTTGGTTAAAAAACGCGCATTATAAATAATGAGACAAATACGGAAAAACCGCGAATTTAATATTGTAAGCCTCTCGTTTATCGATCTGTTAACAGGCGCTTTAGGAGCGCTGGCGTTAATCCTTTTCAGTTATATTTATATTTACAAGAATATAAGCAAGGATGCATTTAACGAGATAAAGTTAGTAACGGAAAACGTGCCCGACGCGCATATTGACCAGGCTTTGCATTTTGCGTTTTCCGCTATTGGAGGCCTTGAGCCGTATAGCTGGCAAATTGACAACGCAAAAACTCCGCCCTGCGGTCTGGCGGTAATGAACGGGCTGCCTGCAGGGCTGAAACTGGATTGCGACACAGGAGTATTGCAAGGCAAACTGGGCGATGGAGTTATGTCTAAGCTCTATGGACATGATAAAAACTATCCGCTGACATTCTGTTTTCATGTAAAGGCAATAGCAAATGGGAAAAACGAAAAACGCCTGGTAAAATTTGACGAGATAAGAAAAACTCTTGAAAAAGAGAATCTTACTGAAAAAGAAAGAATAGCCGCGTTTGCCGCCAGGACTCAAAAATATTTAACAGTTTCAAAACATTATCATCTTAAAGTATGGCCACCGCTGCATATTAAACCGCCGGTGGCTAAGGCGGTTAAGCTGCCGGACGCAGTGGCAAACAAAAGATATGAATATGAGTTTGAATATCTGTTCGGCAAATATCCGGTGTCGTGGGAGCTGGATAAAGGTTTAACCTTTATTGATAATGGTAATAACCCGGTAAAACTCAGCAAACCGCCTTTTCTTAATGAAAACCGGCTTGTATGGACCCCTGAAAAACCCGGTAAATTGGCTTTTTCATTGCTTATTGGTGACAAATACCATGCGGCGGACAATCACAACATCAGGAACAATTTTGAAATTATTGTAAAGAGGGCCGGTTTTAAATACAGGCCGCCGGTTATAAAGACATCAAAAACAGCGCCTGGATTCAGACATAAACAATACCTGTTTCAACTTGCGGTGGAAAACGGACAACCTCCGTTTGAATGGAATGTTGAAGGCTTACCAAAAGGGCTGAGGGTTGAAAAAAAAACAGGCATTATTTCGGGAACGCCTGATATCAGGCTGAAGCAAAAACAGACATATAAAGTATTTAACACAAATATAGCAGTTATTGACGCAAAAAACAATTTAAGCTCCGGGACACTGCCGTTTACCATACATAACAGGACAGAGGTTATAGATCAGCTATCAATAGCAACTACCCAGGCGGATCTGGACAGGCATGAATTTTACCTGAACAAGGAGATAGAGCCGTTCCGGTTTATATGCAAGGGCGGGGATTCGTCGAAAAAGAGATGGAACTTCACGTTTAATCCCGTCGGGGCCGGTCTTTGGCGTGAAGGCGATAGACTTGCGGGCAAACCAAAAAACATGCAAAACATATTGTTTACCGCGCGTGTGGAGGACAAAAAAGATTGGCATGAAAAAAGCTTTACCATAAATGCAAAGCTTGGAAAGCTGGAAATAGTTAGCGAAACATTGCCGGAAGGCGAGGTAAACCGGTTTTATGACGTGACTATTAAAGCTGTTGGAGGCAAACCTCCTTATAAATGGATTATATCTACGTCTCCTCATGCGCAGTGGTTGTATTCGAAAATGATAAAAAAGGGGTTTATTATGGGAACGCCGGATAAAAAAGAGGAATATACGCTGGATATTACAGTGTCCGACAGCGGCGCCCCAGTTGTAAAGGCCAACAAAAAACTTGATTTAATAATAAGAGAGAAATCTGGATCGTATAACATTGTTAAAAAAAACGCATTTTTTGGACTTGATGAGGGGTGCGAAGACCTTTCCGCCACTTGTGCGCTGCCGCCTGGGTTTACATATGCCGCTTATTCCCACATTTTTTCACAGACAGAATTAAACGCTTTGACACTAACGACAGGCAAACTGCCTGAAGGTATGGGATTAACAAGGGAACATAATAAATGCTGGAGCCTCCATGGCAGGCCAATAAAAACAGGAGTATACGAATTTAATTTAGAATTTTCATTGAATTCCAATCATAAAGAGAAGAAGAGACAAACGTTTAAAATGGAGATACGTTCATCATCAAAATATTTCCATAGCTGGTTGCTTGGATTGTTAATTACGGAGTGGTATTACACTTGTCTACTGATATTTGTGATTATCTCCCTTGTTTGGCTGGCTGTTCGTTACTCGGCAAAAAATGTATAAATGAAAACTGAGCAGATTGTCTGCTCTAGTGAGAATTATGCCCGGGGGGCGAAATGAAAACTGAGCAAATTGTCTGATCTAGCGAGAATTATGCCCGGGAGCTAATTTAAGGTTTATTAAATATTATAAAACGAGGTTTATATGACACTACAAATCAAAAAGCATCTATTTTTATTAACCATTGGATTATTTACGCTAGTTGCATATGCCTCGCAAACAGTCTATGGGTTTGAAGGTTATTCATACAAAATTGATTACGCAACTAATTATAAGAATACTGTAGGCTTTCTATTTGATCTTGAATGTTCCTGGGATGAGAACCGCAAGGCATGGAAAGTTTATCCTTTTATGCGATATACGCTTAATAATAATGAATCTGATGAAAAATACCGCCTTGTCAATGTTAAAAACAATGAAATTTGGAGAGCAAGTTTTAATTTTAACCAAAATGAACCAACGTCAATCAATATTAATAGCGATAAACAGGCATGGGATATAAAAATCGTTGATATTAACGGGTCTGAATTACAAGGCTCTGAAATGAATAGAGTTAAACTGAACTACAATTTCCATATAAACGGCAAAAAACCAAGACGAGGCAGGTCGGCTAAGTTTGCATATGATGGTTTTTTTAAACTTCAAAACTTTGAAGGATCGTTTATAGATAAAGCTGCGGAAATCGCTTACAAATTATCTGAATTTCAATGGATTAAAAACCCGGCTTCTAAAGAGGGCAAAGCCGGCATGCACACTTTACAGGCAAGAATCAATAAAGAGTTGCCGGCATTAAAAACCAAAAGTAAGCCGGTCGAAAAGGCAGAGCCCAAATCCCTTGTCAATGAGACCGTAGAAGAGATATACAGGCCAAAATTGGTGACAAATATACCGTTAAGCTCCAAAACAAGCTCATTGCCGAAAAACAAGCCCGGCTCGAATAAAAGCAAAACTATAGAGCTGTCTAACTCCGGCGCGCCTGTAAAAGTTCAATCAAAATCGCCCGAACGTATTGTAAAAGCAAATTCATACCCCATTAGCAAAGAGCCAAATATAAGCGAAACCTTAATAATAGTTTGCATGCGCAATCAGGATTGGCGCAAGATTGCTATGAAAGCGTCAATAAATATGTTGGAAAACTTAAAACAACAACACATAGCATTTGCGCTCGGAGAAAACGGGAACATTGATATACTTGCCCATGCCGGTAAAATCGGGGGAAATAAGCGGGAAATAAGCGAAGCAAAAAGGATGGCTGACTTAAAGAAAAAGAAACCTCGAAATTTACGCCTTGTTAAGCTGCTTCAACTTGCCCCGGACGCTATCAAAGAATCCGGACTAAGCAGGCCCGCTAAAATAATAATAATAATGGAGACAGACTATAACGCCGACGGTAACACCGATGACCTTGATCCTATATTGAACGAATTGTTCAAAGAAGTTGCCTATTTAAACATAATTTATCTTACTAAAAATGATTCATGCGACAGCCAGGCGTTTTATAAGCAGCTTGAATATATTGTTGGTAAAAATGCTCAATGTGATTACATTTACATGGAAAACATGAAAGATGAGGACAAATCATTAGATGTTATTACCGGCAAGCTTGCCGAGGTTTTAAAACAGCGGCCTGTTATTAATTACGCAAAAGCCGATGCAGACCTGGAACAAAGTGGTTTTTCATTCAGCTCTGAAAATGATGAAGTTTTTGAAAAAAAGCTTGTGTTTAAGGACGATCCTTTCTTTCCACGAACAGCAATATGCACTCTTATATTTCGCAAAACGTATAACGGGGCTTTTACTGTAAAAGCTGCGGCTGTTGGTTTTCCGCCTAACACCGCATATCGTATTACACTTAGCGGACATAAAGAAAAACAGGGAAATGACATCCTTCTAAAATTCAACAAAAACGATTCCACCGGCGAAGGGTTTATAGATATAGACACTTTAACGACAAACAGCAAAGGCGTTATTAAACATGTGGCAACATATGACCTGCCGTCCGGTTTTTACAACATAAAGGTATCGCTCAAGCAGAATGCGCCGCCATATTATAGCGTAATGCAGAACGATCAGCTGCAGTTTACTGTAAATAAGAAAAGGGAATATAAAGTCGCTACATTCGGAAATACGGCTAAGCAAATGGAATACGGAAACAATTCAATTAGCTTTGACATGCCTGAAAGCATTGACAAACATGCTTTCTTGATTAAAGGCAATGGAGCCGCCCCGGGCAGCTATATTTATGTATTTGTTAACGCCATGGACACTGAAACCTGGACCAGTCAGAAAAGCGCGCTTGTGGCTAATAATGGCGAATGGAGTTGCTATTGCTACTTTGGATCAAAAAACTCAGGGGAGGGTAAGCCATATGAGGTTGTGGCTATCGCCTCTAATAAGCTTGGGGAGTTCAGCAAAGGACAAATTATAGAGCACAATGAATGGCAGGCTATGCTTACAAAATATCAATATGCGGGGCCAAAGGTGACGGAAAGGGCGGAGTGATGCTGCTTCGCGATGCAGGATACTGGATGCTGGATGCGCGTGAAAAGCGGTAATTGGTTATCCGTTATCGGATTTTCGGATGCTGGTTTCTTGATACTGGATGAGCGCGCGGCGAGCGCGGCTCGTTACAATGCTCCCGCCTTGTAACGCGGTGTTCAATGAGGCTCCGCCTCATAAGCCCATCAGCTTATTCCAATGCTCTGCGTTGAAATGCAGTCGTCGACGCTTTGCGTAGCGCTAGTGGACTTGAAACTCCATGCGTTGGTTTCAAGCGTGGCGCAAAGTAAACAAATGCGCGAAGAGAAAAACTCAAATAACAAAACATCCCCTCTAAAAAGATGGGAATGAGGGGAGTGTATAAAACCATTTATTCACAATTTTCTAAAACATAATTATATGAAAACTATTAAACTAATAATCACTTGCGTTGTTTTATGTTATACGCTGTTTTTTCCATTTCATAATCAGAGCATATTTGGTGAAACTAAAGCTGCAAAATATAACACAACAATACGTGGATACAAATATAAGATAAAATATACAAACAAAGATAATCAGGATATAACTTTCAGATTTGATTTTAAATGCTCCTGGAATATAAAAAAAGACATTTGGTATATCCGTCCTTACATAAAATGTCGAACCTCTTATAAATCAGGAACATATCCATTTTTAAATGGAGATAATAATGACACATGGCAAATCTTTCTAGAATTTAACAATAAAGATGCGAGGGCTTTTGGACTACACGTTAACGAATCTTCTAACAATTATCCATGGGCAATGAGAATCATAGACAGTAAAGGCAGAGAACAACTTGGATTTGCCAATTTAGAAATAAACATTTCTTCTTTATACAAATTCAATGTAAAGAAATCTTTAAGAGATCAATTTAAAACATTTACTAAAAAGGGTTATTTTAAATCTGAATATTTCAGTGGAAGTTTAAGGGATAAACTTGCTAATGAAACGTATGAATTAACTGATTTTAAATGGATTGACTACCCAAAATACAAAAAAAATAAGTTGGGCATATACATGTTGCAAGCTACAATTGATAAAAGCTTAAATAAAAAGAATGAGCTTGCAAAAAATCAAACATACTTATTACCAAGCAACAAATTAGTGACTGTTAGAAATTTTACTAATAATTTACAGCCAACACCAACTACTACTACAATACTTAGTCTAAATTCAACGCCAACTCCATCTCCATCACCAACGCCAACGCCAACTCCAACTCCAACTCCAACTCCAACTCCAACTCCATCACCATCTCCATCTCCATCTCCATTGCCAACACTTACACCTTTGGCGCCGGTCCTTGTGTCGCCTGAACCAACTTATACGCAAACTCCAGTGTTATTAAATGCGTGGATATCCCCAACTCCACGTCCGGCGGCAACACAAACTTCAATATCAAAGTTGCCCCCTGTCCTTACGGAATCTCCTTTTCAAACGCCGGAATATATTTCTAAACAGAAGGTTACGCAGGCGATGACAGAGAAGCCAAAACAAGCCAAAAGCGCGACCGGCGACCTGTTGATTATAATCAGCGACGGCAAGCGTATGCGTAAAAATGGGTGGTTTGAAATTAGCAGGGAAGCAGTAATCAATCTAGTTGAACGGCGGATGAAGAAAGCAGACGTTGCGGAAATGTCCATTGCAATCGCTATATGCCATAACGATAATAAAAAGGTTGAGTATCTAATGGAAGCTGTAGAATTAGGTGATAACTCTGAATTGTCTAAAAAGATAAAAAATGCCAGAGATACGCTAAAAGAGCCTGTAATTAAACATAAAGATTCACAACGTTTTATAAGCATGTTAAATTCCGCGCCGGAGATTGTTACGGAGTCGCGGCTTGATTCGCCCGTAAGGATTGTAATGCTTATATCCACTGAATGGGCCTATGGCGGCGATGCCGAAGGCCTGAACTCAATACTTGACAAATTTTTAATTGAAACGGACGGCCTGGACATTGTCTATTTTGCCGAAAACGACACTTCAACAAATCCTTTATTTGATGAATTAACGGAACATGTCGTTAATAATAGCCTTAACGCTTCGACAACCAAAATATACTCAAATAAAGAAATTGATAAAGAGCAGATAAAAACCATTGAGGAGAAACTTTGGCAATGTATTACACGGTAAAACAAGCAACAAACCACGCATTAAAAAACCGATTTATAAATAAAACGCATTCAATATTAAAATACACATTCCTGTTATCGCTTTTAATATTTGCCGCATTCTCAGCCCAAACCTCCAGCGCCGGCATGTCAACGGGCAGGGCATTGTCCATAAAGGTCCTGCAAAAGATGGCCGAGGATTGCATGGATAAAATGGATTTCAATGAAGATGTTTTTCAAATGGCCGGGCTTAAACAAATTTCCGGGTATGTTGTTGACCATAAACTTGGCGATGTAATACTTGCCGGCAAAACAGGAGGCAACCTGCCCGCCCTGCATCTTGACGATTTTGTGACCGCCTTAAGAAACGCGTGGTTGAAATACGCTGATTTTAAAAACAATACATACTACTATGAAGCCCCGGGATGCTCAATTGATCCTGACGACGGTGTGTTCAGAGAGCTTAAGCAATTAGGCCATAAGATAAGAGATTGCTCAGAAGAGGGCGAAAAAGAGAGGTTGCGGGGGAGATGGAGGCTTGTGTGTGAAAACCCGCAAAGCGTAAGGGTGATGGGCGTCCCTTTTACCTCAAGGTTTGCAAATATAATGGTTGATGCCGACTATTATCTCAAAAGAATCGTCAACGGCTCAGAAGCATTAAACATTGCCGGGTTTGAAAGCCTGGCCGATATGACATTAAACGAAATGAAAATCAATTTTGCTAAGAACAGTTCAGACTTAACGCCGTCGCATACTATAAACAGGTTTTGGTTTGCCCCGGGCGCAAACCATTATCTGGAGAAAAAAGACTCAATACTTATTAAAAAATGCGATGTAGTCCTGTTAACCGAAGAGGAGTTTGTGACGTCAAGAGGCAAGGTTGCCGGATTTGGCATACCAAATCAAACCGCTAAACGGTTTGCCGACAATTTTTCAGACAAATATGGGCTGATTGCAAGGAAAAGAGAGATATACCGCGAATTGGAAAATTTGTACAGATTTGCCGCTATTGTAAAATTAATGAAGATGAAAGACGCCGTATCAAAATCCGGGTTGTCCATTGATTACTTCTTAAAGCATTTTATCAAGCAGCATGAGGATGTAAACAAAACTCTGAAAGGCGTTTCAAATGTAAAACAGCTTAAAAACAGGACTGCAATTAAAGGCGGATATAGCGAGCGAACCCTCTGGATAACTAACTGCGGCGGGGTATCAATGGATATAGATATAAATAATTCCGATATAGGAGAGGACAAAACAGGCGCCCTGTTAAGCGCTAAAAACAATATCCTTGAAAAAAGGCCCAATGCAAACGCCCTTTATTGGGATTATTGACAGGCCATTTGCAAAAAATCAATCTGGAATCTCCACCGGCCAGTAAAGCGATGCTTCGGATGGTCTTGATTTAATGGTTAGCTCTTTAAACGCGTTTTCAAGCTCCCCAACATACACAAGTTCCGGGTCGATAGTTACGCCGCCAAGTTTAAGATTTCCGGTTTTGACAAAATTGGCGACCTTTTCCACTTTCAGGTCCTTTTTCATGGCAATATGTTTTCTGTTTATATCATGAGTCAAGACATCAAGCTCCTGAATATGTTTTGTGTTTATGCCGTTTTGCGCAAGTGTATCGCGTTTGTACACAACCGAGATGGGCTTAACCGGCAGCCCTTTAGAGATAGAAGCGTACTGCGCGGTCTTCCAGTCATTTACAAGCTGGTTGCCCTTGCCCGTCCAGAAAGCGAGCCCCTTCTGAACTACCGGGATTGCTACATTGCGAAATTTGGAGCCCACAACCGCCCCAATAGCCTGGCATGTTCCGGCGGCTCCCGGCCCCCCTATTAAAAAGCCGGCGGTAGCCCAGGCGGCTTTGTTAAGCCCTTCAAGGTAGAGCATAAATGTTTCAATATCCACCTTCCCTTCCACAAAGTGCCTTTTCAAGGCTGCCGCGAAATCCTCGGCGCCGAATGTGGCCGGCAGTTTAAAAGATTTTGGCAATATTCCGGCTTTTTGCAGCTTTTTAACAAAATCCGGAATTTTTGACACTGTAAATTTTCCAATCAGTTCAATGGTTTGCGATCCGACAAGGGTGAAATTGCCATTTCCGGCAGCTTCAATATCACTGCGCAAAACCCTTATAAAATCGTATAAAACACTGATGGTATTAGCCAGGTTAAGCCCTTTGGAAGTTGAATTTAAATGGTGATACACCCTTGCCAACTCAGCCGCCGACTCTAAGGCCAATTCAGCGGTGTCTATATCCACCCTCGCGGGCGTGATATGGTTAAACTGGCCAATGCCGGCATACAAGCGCGGGCTGTTAAACAAAACCAGCACAGCCGCTATCGCCATAAAGAGCTTGCAATAGCCCGGCAAAGAGATGTGGCCTCTATAAATCCCCTTCATAACAGCCCTCTTTTGACAATGGTTTTGCCCCTTTTATGAGCAGGCGCATATTAGTTTGGTTTGATTTTCCTGTCTTTTAGTTTTAATTGTTTGTAAATATTAAACATATAGTACTTTTTAAACAATTAAAAACATGTTGATTAATATATCAAAATCACCGGGCAAATACAATAGGTCAATGACCGGTTTAAAGTAATGGATTGCATTACTCCAAATAGGTCTTTGACCTGCTAAATACAACTTGTTATCAATAAGTAACATATTACAATTTGGATGTGTAGCTCGCTTTTTGAGCTCTAATTTATGTCTTAAGGCCTAAAAAGCTTAATTCAATATTATAAACTGACATTAAGTACTCTTTTTGATATACTATGCAATATTTTAACTTAATAAAAGAATATAAGATCGAATTGAATAATATTTGTCAGTAGTTAAGCAATAGACATATATTATTCGTTAAACCTTAAAAATATTTTAATAAAATGCCTGAATCCAAAGATTATAAAGATGTTTTCCTGTCATACAGCAGCGCGGATGAAGAACATGCCCAAAAAATAGCAGCAGACTTAAAAAAAGAAGGGTTGTCGGTCTGGTTTGATCAATGGGAAATTCGGATTGGAGATGTCATAGCGCAAAAAGTTGAGCAGGGCCTTAAAAATACGCGGTTCGTGGCTGTATTGCTTACAAAAGCCAGCGTTGAATCAGGTTGGGTTGACAGGGAATGGAAAAGCAAGATTAATGAAGAAATTGCCAACAAGCAAGTAACCATCCTGCCTCTTAAATGGGAAGATTGCGACATCCCCGTCTTGCTTAATGACAAACAATACGCCGATTTCCATGGAAAAGGTTATGATGCGGCCTTTAAAAAGCTTGTCAATGATGTAAAAGCGCATTCAGGCGAACTGGAATATAAGCCTGAAATTCCTGAAACAAAAAAAAAACGGGATAAAACAAGCGCAACAAAAACAGTTTCCCTGTTTGCAATCATTATAGCCGCACTGGCGGCAATTGTAACCATGGCGCTTAATGGTTTTGATTTAATGGGTATGCTTAAAAGCAAAAACAACATATCCGCGCCTAAGATAGTTACGCCTTTGCCCCCAGCCACCTTAAAACCCATTGAGACACAACCGCCTCTAATAATTGTTAAACAGGGTAAAAATGAACAACCGCAAAAGACTAAAGAAGTATATAGCAAAAATATTTCTACTGTAAACAAGGATAAAGTTCCCAGTAACAAGCACATTGTTTTAGCTTCGCCTACAGCTATTCAATCGCCGTTTCCACAAGCAATCGCCACATATAAAACAGAAAATAACAAAGGAGATGAAACAAAGCGATTAAAAAAAAGAGATGATATTTCAACCAGAACTTCATCAAAACCTCTTAAAGTTAATGCCGATTTAATGTATTTAGCTTGCTCTAACGAAGGCGCGGCAATTTACGAATACCCTTCAAGAGCCTCCCGTATTGTTTCTAGATCTAAATGGATGGCCCCGTTTGTGGCAATTAAAATAATAACAGATGATGACGATAGGGAGTGGTATAAAGTTGGAAAATACTTTACTATTGACAAGGCGGCCAATGTAGGATGGATGCGTAAAAAAGACCTTCTTGTAACTTTTAAAGCTATTAAAAGAAACGGCATTTATGAAAAAGCTATTGTGGTTGTTCATTATGATAAAAACAAAAAGGTGATCGCGGGAGCCACGGTCCATAATGCTCCAACAATGCGCTCCCCTACCATAGGACAGAACCTAACTCTTTTAAATATTTATTACGTATTTGATAAACGCGACGATATAAGATCTGGAGAAACGTTTTTTTTGCTTGCTGATGAATACGAAGTTATAAACCCACTAAAACCGGAAAACACTATAATTGGCTGGGTAAACGAATCACGCTTGTTTCAATGGAACACAAGGGAAGCTGCAGAATATGATAAAACTACAATCTACAAACGCCAACCTGTTAAAATTTATGAAACCGAGGAAGAACTACGGGATATTATTCTTGGCAATAAAACGCCAGATCATTTAGAGCCCATTGCTGTTGAATCTATGGCAAAGGATTATTTGTACCCCTCTGACCCAAGGTTTCCAATAATAACAAAAGAACGCGAAGTAAACGGTGTAAAAATGTGGAATATAGGTTTTGTAGGGGATGAACTGATAGGCCATGACGAGAAAAAAAGAAAAGAAGTTGCGGCATTAAGCAAAATGAACAACGCAGTGGATATACTATTTGTTATAGATGGAACTGGCAGCATGAAAAAATATAAGGATTCCGTAATTGAAGCGGTTAAACAGGCAAAACAAGCATCCTTTGATTACTGGCGCGAACATTTTCCAGGGGAATCCCTTGCGGATCTGCGTTTTTCAATATCTATGTATAAAGATTACTCCGAACCTGATTACTATAGCCGTGAAGGGCTACAAAACTACAAAGAAAACAAGATAGAAATATTTATTAAAAACCATAAATTCACTAGTGGAGACGACATGCCGGCTGTTTTTAACGGAATATTATCAACATTAAGAGACAGCGCTAAAGAGATGAGGAAAGAATCGTTCAGAGCCGTAATTCTTATTGGGGATATGGGCAACCTAGGAAAATCAACAGCTCCCGACCCGAAAGGGCATAATGTAAACAAAATAGTGGATCAACTAAAAGAGCTTCAATGCGACTTTTATGCCATTCATGTAGCAAGTGAATATTACCATTACGCAATTACGAAATTTAAAAAAGAGGCAGAGGCAATTATTTCTAAACTTGAACAAGGCAAGTCGGAATATATACCAATAACCGATCCAAAAAAGGTAAGAGAAAAAATTTACGAAAAGATTATGACTTTGCTTGATCAACGTTACAGACTGCCACGGATGCTAAAATATATTTCAAAAGGTCAAAAATACCTGGGAAAGCAGATAAGCGGCACTATACTTAAGAGAAGGGCTATAGAGATTATGATACGCCATGGCCTGAACCCTGGAGATTTTGCTTCTAGAGGGGTCGCCGCCTTTGCAAAGGGATGGGTCACGCCAATAGAGCCAGAAACAGGAATACGCGCAATGAAACCGGTTGTGTTAATGAATAAAAATGAAGTTGAAACGCTTATAGCTATTTTAGGCAGATTAAGCCGTGTAAAACCTGAAAACGTTCAAAAAGGGTGGGTTCAGGCCATTGAAGAGGTAACCGGCGATGAAATACAAATTGATCCGGAAAGTGATATTCCTGCTCTTATTATAAAAAAACATCTTGGAATACCTGTAAAATCAGGAGTATTAAATATGACTTTCGCTGAAATCGGCAGGCTTTCTCCAGTGAAAATCAAGGAGGAATTCAAATATTTTAAAAGGAAGCTCTTTTTGCTTAGAGCGGTTGTGAATGAAAAAAATGTCGAGCTAAGAGATGATGGCAAGGGCGGCATTGATTATGCGAGTAAAGGATACAAGAAATATTGGTTTGGAACGCGCGGTAGCGAAAGGGTATGGCTGGATATGGAGAAGTATTTGCCGTGATAAATCGGTTATCGGTTATCGGTAAAAAACAAAATCAAAGGCAAAAAGCATGGAACACGGATGACGCAGATAACGCTGATTTGCGCGGACAAATGAACACTTAGCAGATTACCTGCTTTAGTAAAAATTATCCCCTGAGGGGATAAAAGCAAGCGCTGAAAACAGGTAAAAGGTGGTTGGTAATCGGTGAAAGCAAAAAGCGGGGGATCGGTGAAAGCGAAGAGCAAAGGTGAATATCGAACCGCAGAATATCGATTGTCGAATTATGAAGTAAAGGCAAAATCAAAAGCATGGGACGCTGATTGCGATGATTTACGTGGAGAAAAAAGCTAATATCAAATAAATTTCTATGTTTTTACACACAAATTACGCAAAAGTACCTTAAAAAAACATGAAATTCATCATTTCAACTTCGGAGCGATAAACAGCCACTCTATGGAGTAGCGGACTGCCTGGGCTCGGGTTTTTATGCCTAGTTTGGTTTTTATTTTTTCGATCTGGGCGGCTACTGTTTTTTTGCTTGTGCCGTATTTTTCGGCTATCTGGACATTTGAGTAGCCTTTGCCTAGAAGTTCGAAGACTTCGGTCTCTTTCTCTGCGAGATCGTTTATTGTGTGTGTGTATCTGCGTTTGCTTGTGTTTGTGTGGCTTATGGCGGCGCCTATTACTTCGTTATGAGCTCTGTCGCTTAAATAGTTGCCTCCTTCGGCTACTTCGCAGATGGCTTTAAGTATATCTTCATCTGAATCGGTTTTGTCTACGTAGCCATGCCCGCCGGCCTGTATTACTGTGTGTATCCAGATTGTTTTATTGACGGTTGAAAATATCAGGATGCGTAGCTTTTTAAACTTTTTGGCAATCGACTCTATTACGCTTTCGCCGCCGGTTTGGCTCTGCAAAGGGTCTATTATCAGCAAATCAGGCCTGTTTTCCTTTATTTTTGCTTTTATATCCGTTATATTGCCAATGTTTGCCATGTCCGCGCACACAGACATTGTGTTTTCGCCGGTTTTATTTATTAACACGGCAAGTCCCGTCCTGATAACCGGCCAGTTTTCAACTATCATAACTTTTATCATATATTATATTTACAACAAAAACCGGCAGTTAGCAATCTGTTTTTAAACAAAACATACATGAAATGGTTTGATAAACATTTCAGACAAAGCGTATAAGTATAATAAAATTATCGCCTTATTACAATCGGTCAACGACTTTTTCTCTGTAATGTTTTACACTACACCAAACGGGCCAATGACCTATTGATTTTGTGGAATATGTTGAAAAGACGGGGGGAAAGCGCGGAGCGCGATACTGGATACTGGATAAAAAGCGGTAATCAGTAATTGGTGATCGGTTATCAGTAAAAAAAGAAGCACAAAGGCGGAAGACGCGGATGGATAGGCTGGATACTGGATACTGGATGAGGAGCGAAAAGCAAAAAAACAAGAGCATGGAACACGGATGACGAGGATTACACGGATTTTCACTGATAAAAGCAAAAACAAAAAGCCTGCTCACAAAAGCACACGAAAAGACACGAAAAACAGAAGCAGAAGCTATAGAACACGGATGACGCGGATTTACGCGGATTTACGCGGATTTGCGCGGATGAATAGGCTGGATACTTGATGCTGGATGAAAAAGCGAAAAGCGAAAAGCGAAAATAAACCACAGATTGCTCAGATTACACAGATTTAAAAGCAAAATCAAAAGCGTGTCCACGGAAAGACGCGAAAAGGCGTGAAAAAGAGTGAAAAAGAGTGAAATTCAATAAAATAATTTACTTTTTATCTGTTTCACCTGTTTCTTCAAACGTCTGATATCCGGTTAGGCTTTGACTTTGTCGGTGGATTGTAATTCTTCTCGAATTATGCGGCGTATGGTTGATTCAAGGTTGTTGTTTCGGATATTTGATTTTAATGATTCATTTATGAGTGTTTGGTAACCTCGACCTCCGGCCATGGTTTTAAAATAGGCTACTATTTCTGCGTCAAGAAATATGTTTACTCTTACTTTTCCTTTGGAAAAAGGTTTGCCGTTTAAACGCAATTTTGAATTGGCTATTTGATCTTCGGTTATTTCTGGTATGTCAGATAGGTCAATGTCTTCATCGTCCATGGCTTTAATGCGTTTCCAGTCAGTTTGCGAAACATTTGAAGTAGATTTTTTGTTCATGTTTTGTTGCCTTTCGCATTGAAATAATACGGATAATGCCTTCATGTTCGGTATGGGCGATTGTGACTACGGTATCTATAAGCATGCCAAGTGTAACAAGGCGTTGTTCTCCGTATTCAAATCTGTCATCTTCAAAAGTGAGCGTAATACCGCTAATAACTTTCTCGGAATCTATAAAATCAAAACCATGTTTGCTCAGATTGGTTTTTCGCTTTTGTTCTTCCCATGTGAAGAGCATATTGTAAATTATACACACTTTTATGTGTATGTCAACATGTAGTGATAATAATTACTGCGCGGAGGGCAGCCGAAGCGCAGAGAGCATGCCGCACTTCGTAATTCTCAGCATAAACTCCGATGCGGGAGGGGAAAGTGGTGATCGGTAGTCGGTCATCGGTCATCAGTTATTGGTTATTGGTAAAATGGAAGAGCATAGAACGCGGATGACGCGGATTCTGCGGATTTTCACGGATTAATAGCAAGGGCATTGGCCAGGTAATTGGTAAAAAAGCAAAAGCAACCACAGATTTCACTGATTGCACAGATAAAAGCAAAAGCGAAAAGCCATGAAAAGCCAAGCAAAAAGCGGGAGCATAGATTACACAGATTGAACATGATTTGCACGGATTAAAAACAAAAAACATTTTAAACCACAGATTTCTCAGATTGCACAGATAAAAACAAAAACAAAAACAAAAGCAGAAGCAATTTATACGGGATTTACAGGATCGACAGGGTAAAGGCGAAAAAATAAGGCATAAGTCTTGGTAGTGAGGTTAGTTAAAGCCTCCTGATCTGGCCGGCTTGGCCGGGTTACGTTTTTATGCTTGATTTAAAGGTAAAATAATGAATAAATAGATATTATGCGTTTGTTATTATATTAATAGCTAAGGGGGGAAATTAGTATGGGATTGATTAACGCAAAGGTGACACTGAAAAATCCCAGATGTCCTGAACTTGCGCCGGTTGATGTTGATGCGTTGGCGGATACGGGTTCTGTGCATTTGTGTATACCTGAACATGTGAAGATTCAATTGGAGTTGGAGGAGATTGATAAAAAAGAGGTGACTTTAGCAGATGGTAGTCAAAAGTTGATTCCTTATGTGGGACCTATTGAAATTCGTTTTAAAAATCGTGTTGGGTTTGCCGGGGCTTTGGTAATGGGTGATAAGGCTCTATTTGGGGTTATTCCAATGGAGGATATGGATTTAATTATTATTCCAAGGACAAGGACTCTTGATGTGAATCCTAATAGTCCGAATATTGCCACTTCTATTGCAAAAGCAATTAAGGGCAAAGGGCGGTAATCGGTGATCGGTGAAAAGGCAAGAACATAAGGCGGGTAATTGGTGATCAGTTAGCGGTGATCGGTGAAAAAACAAAAGCGGGAAAGCAGTGCAATAGCAAATGGCAATAGCAAAAATGATTTGCCCACGGAAAGTCGCGAAAATACACGAAACAAAACCAAAAGCAACCACAGATTTCACTGATTACACGGATAAGAGCAAATGCAACCACTGATTTTACAACTAAAAGCGAAAAGCAAAAGCTTATTTACCACTAATTTACACTAATATAAAAGCAAAAGCGAAAAGCCATTAGGCCACGAAGGCACAAAGGCACAAAGAAAGGCAAAAGCAACCACTGATTTCTCAGATTGCACTGATAAAAGCAACCACAGATTTCACAGATATTTCTTTAATATTAAAAGCGGAAAGCAAAAAGCAAAAAGCAAAAGCTTATTTACCACTAATTTTCACAAATATACAAAAATATAAAAGCGAGAAGCGAAAAGCGTGCCCACGAAAGTTAACGAAAATGCGTGAAAAAAAAGCAAAAGCAACCACAGATTGCACGGATAAAATCAAGGGCAAGAGCGAGTGATGAGTGGTGAATGACGATTGTTAAATGAAAAGGACAAAGATAGCGCGTTTACCGGAGTTAAGCGCTCTGCGTACAGTACAAGCGCTAAAACAAGGAGAGGACAAGGTTTAATTGCTTTTTATGAGTGGTTCAAGTGGTAGTTTTGCGTCTAGGTATCCTCTTATGCCGCCTTCCATAAAAAAATAACGTTGTATGCCTTCTTTGTTAAGGAGGTATTGCAGCCAGCGTATTTGCTTGCCTACTGCGTCATAAATTAACAGGTTTTCATTTGATGTCTTTATTTTTGGCAAAATAAGCTTGATTCGATCCAATGGTATATTTCTGGTGATGTCTCTAAGTATAGTAACTTTTCTTTGAAATGGGTCTCGTATATCAACGACAAACGTATTGTCTTCAATAATTTTAATAAAATCAGAAGGGGCCAACATATGGCTCATGAAATCTTCATCGCTTATCAAGTCATCTAATGAGACGGGGGTTTCATCTAACAATGTTGCGGCGGCGGGATGCGCCATTGTCCAACCTAAAACACCTAAATCAAACGCAAATACATTGCTAAACCCTGATTCTAAAGCTTCCCGGCATGCTTCATAAGATTTGGCGCATGTTGTTCCGTTGCAATAAAAAACCATAGGCCTGGGATCCTTTGCTCTGATCTCTTTAATCTTTGTAATAAAACCTTTGTTGGAAAGGGGCGCAAGGATTGCGCTTTTTATTCGTAACGTATCATATTCAAATTTAGAACGGACATCAATTAATATGAATTCATCCAACAGTTGATACAAGTCTTGGCAAGAGATAACGGGTATGTTGTTGAATTTTGCGCGCAATGGAAACTCTTCTATTTCTTCTGCATTAATTGATATTGCAATTGTAAACAGCAATAAAATGGATGTTATTATCTTTTTCATAGTTGTTACGGTTATGGGTTGTGTTGTTATTGTTGTCATGTTTTTAAATTTAAACTAGAGGCGAAGCCTCTAAGGACACCGCGTTACAAGGCAGGAGCCTTGTAACGAGTAAAAGCACAAGAGCAATTCTTATCACCATCCCCTGCCCCTCCCATCAAGTGCGAGGAAATAAACGGTATTATATATTTATTACCGTTTCAGGCTCTATTTCCGCGGCGCTTAAATACCTAATTACGCTTTCCTGAAACTTAAGACCTTCTTCTTGTTCAATATAATTTTTGCCTATCTCTAAAAATCCCTTTATGTTTCTCCCCAATTCTACTTCATCGAAAATGTTTTTCATCAACAGTAGAGGTATCTCTAAAGAGACTTTTTTGAATACTCGGTACTTTATCTCTTCATTGCTATATGCTGAGAGGTCTGTCAGCATGTATTCAAATGATGGGATAAATCTGTATAAAATCTTATCAATGTCTTCAAAATATTCTTCAAATCTCCTTACCTTCCACTTTTCTTTTCCATGATAAAGTATCACGGGGATTACAGGCACAAGCTTTTCACATTGCTTAATATTTGTTTCAAGCGTCTTTATAATATATTTTAACAACTGTAAATGCGGATACGGCATGGCATAGCTCTTATGTTCAAATAAGATTGCTATCTTCAACTCGTTATCTTTGCAAAAACAGTTATACACTATATCAGAAAAATATTCATTTAGCTCTTCATCTATAGATGAGTTATTGTCAAGGACTAAGGATGATAAATCAAGATTTTTTAATATGTTTTCAGGAAATGTTCCACGAATAAAGTCCGTTACATTCTCTTGTTTTGAAAACGTTTCTTTTAAAAACTTGTCATGCGGGTTTGGTATGTCCATTTACCTACAGAATTCATGTTTAAGTTATCAACAAAAGCATTTAAAGCTTTGTATTTATTATAGAATTCCACATTTGACAGTCAAACATAAAAACTGTACCCGGGAACTCTCAGGTTGTGTCAAATGAGGAAATTTGGCAATTAGACCCAATCTGGAAACGCGCAGAGCGCAGAAGGCGGGGAAACGGTAATCGATAATTGGTAAGAAAGCAAAAGCGAGCGCGTAAGGCGCGGAGAGCGTAGTGTACTTCGTAATTACTCAGCATAAACTCCAAGGTTAGGGCAAAATCAAAAACGAATGTTGAACCGCAGAACACCGAATATCGAATTATGTTTGAAAATTTTTACAATGCTTCAATTTCTTCCAGGCTTTTTGAGATCTTAACCGCTTCTTTTATAATCTCCAGTTTCTCAATTGAAGTAACTTTAGATGATATTTCGGGATCTTCACGTATTTCAGTCATATTATTAGCGCAGGCCACATGCAGCAGATCGTTCCAGATCGTAAAGGTTTTTCTATACGATCTTTAGTCGCAATGGTTTCTAAATAAACTGATATTATTTTTCTCTGCCGCCTATGACTTTTTATAGATAACCGAAAAACGGCCTGACAACGCTTATAAAATAGTATTCAAGAACGGTGAAACAAAGTATCTTTTTATCGAATTCCTGTTTGGCGTCGACACTAAAGAGTCATTTAGCTATTTCATAAAAACCGCAATAGCTAAATGATTTTTTTAATAATTTTTAAAAGAAAAGGCAAAGAGCGTGGCGCAACGGCAAAAACGAATAGAACACGAAGGACTATGATGACACGGATTTACACGGATTAAATCGGAATAGTTATAAATTAAACAATATACATTAAAACGAAACAACGTTTTACAAACTATTTGCCGTTATCGGAGCCTAAGGGTTCACTCAAAAATAACTTGACTAAGTAAGTTAGTCTTTTTATACTGTTTTTATTATGACTATAGTATCAATTCATGAAGCAAAGACTCATTTTTCCAGATTGATCCAAAGGGCGCTGGCCGGCGAGGAAATTATTGTGTCAAAAGGCAAGGAACCGGTTGTTAAAATTGTGCCTATGCCTGAGGCAAGAAAAGGGAGAAGACCCGGCGGGGCAAAAGGAATTGTCAAACGGATTTCGCAGGATTTTGACGAGCCTCTTGATGAATTCGAGGAATATATGCGATGAGATATTTATTTGATACTCATGTGATGCTTTGGTTTTTAGAAGATTCAGATGAATTAAGCAAAAAATCAAAGAAGATACTCATGGATGGTAAAAACGAACTCTTTTGGAGCGCGGCAAGTTTTTGGGAAATTACCGTAAAAGCGTCTCTGGGAAAGCTCGAATTAGATAAAGGCTGGCAAGCGCAACTTGAACGGGAGAAAAAGATGAATAGAATACAGGATTTACCGATCTATCAAAAACACTGCGAACCACATTTGAAATTGCCGTGGATTCACAGGGATCCTTTTGATAGATTATTAATTTGCCAAGCTATTGTGGAAGATTTAATTATTATTACAAGGGATAAACATATACAAAAATACAAAGTAAAAACTGTGTGGTAATAATATTATGATAGTTACCCCAATCTGTTAAAACAGACTGGTGATTACAGAATAACTCTAATTGTAAAATCAGTCATTTGGTAAATTACGCGACCGTCTACGGTTAGGAAGCCGTCTGCTTTGAGCAGGCGTTGTTCGTCATCAACATGGGTGACTACGGCTTCGACTATTACTTTTTCATCTTTGGGAATGACCTGTCCGCGGTATATCCATGAATGTTTCTCCTTTGACGCTACGGCTTCAAGTTGAGCGGATTGGCCAACGCCCCATCTGTTGCAGGCGGCGACTTTTAAAAGCTGCAAGAATGATTCAAGACCCAACGAGCCTGGGCAAACCGGGTCCTGATAAAAATGGGCTTTAAAGAACCACTCTTCAGGGTTTACAATTTTAGAGCCCTGAATCAGGCCCAAGCCTTTTGGGCCGCCGTCATTTACAAACAGGTCTATCCTGTCTAGCATTCGCATCATTTCCAGCGGATAGGGAGATTCACGGGGATAGTCAAAACGTTGGCCGGAGGCCTGTTCAGACTCGGTTGGTTTATAAATCTTTGCGTCGCGAATGCCTATTTGATCGGCCAATGCCGCTTTGGTAAAAAAGCCGAAATAAGTGTCGCCTTTATAAACTGTCTGCCCGTTGTTAGTAACATGGAAATCGTAATGTTGAATAATCATGCCGCCGGATTGGGACACTCTTGTCATCTTTACTGTTGTCGCCAGAGTTCCAATGTCGCAATATACGGGCTTGCTAATAATTGCGTTGCCGCCAAGGTTTCGAAAACATAGGTCTATATCGCTTGTCAAAGCCGAGCCGACATACGCCGCAAGCCAACCGCAGGGCTGCAAGGCCACCTCCAGAAGAACGGCAAACGGCATTATGGCCTGTTGATTTTCCGCAAAATACCAGGCGTCTACAGGCACATCGTACTCTGCTGTAACTTGGCCGCCGCCGACCATCTTCCATGGTTCGGCGTCCAGCTCAACTATTCTGTCAAGAAACTGGTATGGAGGCCCGGGCAGCCTGGCAATCTTTCGATCGTTGTCAAATATCTCATAAGGTTTGCCGAACGCTTCAGACGGCTTGCCTATGGCAAAGGCGAGTATTCGGTCAGTGTCAAAAATAGCTTTTCTCGTTTCAATTTTTTGCGGGCTCTGTTTTGCCCAGATGCTATCAATCTTTTCCCGGGTCAAACCGGATATCCTGAGAGACATATCTTCAATCTTAACAATAGCTTTACTGTCCGCGTACATCAATGCATCGCAAATAACATATGGTTCGGGCCGGTACCCAATCTCCTTAATAGATATTTCGTAAGTGACCAGCTTTGTGGTTTCAAGAACCTGTCCACGGCATTTTAACCTGCTTGCGACACCGGGCACGGGTTGATAAACGGCTTCATCCTCTTCCGCGACCCATCCCATCCTTAATAAATATACACGAAGCGTATGCAGGCAACATTCATACATTAAAGTGCCGGGCATAACTTTGTCGTCAACAAAATGGCAGACAATAAACCAGTCGTCCTTATGTATATCCGCTTCGCCCTGAACGAAGCCTAATCCAAACGCGCCTCCATTTGGATCTATTTTTGTAATTCTGTGAACCAGTCTCATCATACCGCCGGGAATAACAGACGGTTTGCGAATATCAAGCCCTTCAAACAATTCGCCGAAACAGGCGGCTAAATTTCCGGCCCGCAACTCGTTTATCTGGTTTTCCGTGTATGATTCAATTTGCATTGGGACTATTTCGGGTAGCCGGTTTGATGAGGCGGCGGCTTCGCCGTCGCCCATATCCTGCTCGATTATCCCTTTGCCTTCGTCAAGCGCCAATTGGGTAAAAAATCCCGCGCATCCATCCTTCATTGACAACAAAGGCCGGCCATTGACGGTTGCTTCAAAATTAAACCGAAACAGGTAAGTTTCGCCGTGCTTAAAGAAATTGTCTATATGGATATCGTATTTTATAACCTGTCCGGGCTCGGGCAACTCGCTATGAAAGGTGACAACGGCGTCAAGCAGCCGGTACATGGCAAGGCCTTTTGTCTTAAAATCAATGCCTAGATAGCCCGACAAAAACAGGTCGGCCTGGCCCGCCTCAACCGCAACGCAGGTTGGTATGCGATTGCAATCAAGATACCATGCTCCGGGTTTAACATCGTGCTCCGTGACAACGCGGCCCGATTTAAGCGAAAGGGGCTCGCCTTCAACCAGAAGAATCCGGTCAACAAACATCATGGGCTCGTCCGGCAGTCTTACGCGGGTTGGATGATTGTCAACCTCGGCAAAACTTTCGCCAAGCACGGAAGCTATCTTGCCGACAGCAAACTCCATGCATTTGTCGCGATCAAAGGCCGCCTTAACAGCCTCCCCCTCATTATTATCAATATTATCAATTTCGTCTACTGTTTCCGGCAAATCATCTTGAAAGACGGATTGCTCAACATCGGATGCGGGCATAGCTTCCAACAACGAAAGTTGGAACTCAATATTGCCTGCCATGGTCTGCTCTATGTTCCCTGCAAATGACAGGAATTGTTCATGCGCATTCATTGTTGCTTTATTAGCTTCCCTCATTGATTGTATTATAGACTCATGCCCCTGCATCTCGTTTAACTCAACAACCTGTTTGCCTTTAATAGATGTCTGTTCTTCTACTAACCTGTTTTCCATAAATATCTCATTGCGTTTTAAACGAACTTTTAATGATTCGTGGATTTTAAATGGTTTGCCGCCTACCGGGATCGCTATCGTTCTTTCAATATTGTTACCGGCAACTTCACGCGCGTCAATATCAGAGCCAGCGCGGTCGTAAATAAAACCAAGGTCAACATGAACGCGCTCAGAAATGAGACGCGCCAGGAGCTTTAGCATAGTTGTCACTTCATTTTGTTTTGCATTATTTGCCGGGATTGCGATATGAGAGCGGCCCTTTAAGATAGAGTTTATCATACGGCTGCATGAAGAGCCGGGCCCGATTTCTATAAAAACGCGAACTCCGTCGTTATACGCATTATCAACCAGACGTGGAAAGTTAAAGCCGTTTACTGCATGCGCCGCAACTGAATCCGCCGCGTTTTCAGACGACAGGGCATAAGACGCCCCCCAAGAGCCGCTGTAAAACCTTACATCAACTGATGCGTCAACATCAAATAAGTGAAAATTACGATACGCTTCAGCCACACTTTTAACAATTTCGCAATGCGCTATGGTCACGCCGTCCAAAGGTATAAATTTGCGGCCCAATTCACTGACAAAACGATTAACGCTATCTTCATCGCCGCCAATAACGCACTCTTTATGAGTGTTAACTATTAGAAGGTATACTCTGTCCCTGTTTTCAAGAGCTTTGCGCGCTTCATCTTCAGGGCAAAGAAGAAGACCCAGCGTCCATTTAGCCTCTTCATCCCCGGCAAGCCCCCACGCGGCGCGGGCGGCGTTAAACCTGCCGGCAAGATCATCAGTAAACAGGCTTGACGTCATTATTCGCCGCATCATCTCGTCTCTGTCTCTCCAAACCTTTAAAGATAACAGAGATGCTGATTCGCCAAGGCTATAGCCGATTGCCGCTTGAGGTTTAATGCGGAATGATTCCAGCAGATCGGTAATAAAACACCCGATTGTGACTTGGGCAAGCAAGGCCCCCCTTTTATCATTATTAATATAAGCCGCGCTTTTACCGGCCCAGAAAAGTTCAGACGCAAACTGGGCCTTTAAATAACTGCTTGTTTCATCCATCAAGTCAACTATCTCAGGCCATTGCATTAAAAGATCGCGGCCCATGTCTGGATAGTGGTTGCCCGACCCGGGATACACAAACGCTATTTCTCCTTGTGGGCCAACAGGATCGGCAGAGAAGAAAACCCTGTTCTCATCAATTGTATTCAGATTTTCAAGGCCGTTATTAGAGTCAATATCATATGCTTTATCAAGATAGTTGTTCAGCTCTTCATGGTCTGAGACCAGCAGCGTCAAAGCGAGCTTTTTATCAAACGCGTGTCGATTCTGCTTCCACCAGGAGGCTGCCGTGGTTTTAGTGGAACCTGATTCGTTTAACCGAATATGATTTTGTAGCCTTTTAATATCGCCTTTCAAATCCGAGGCGGTATCAAACTCAATGATAAATATATTGTCTAAACATGAGTCAGCTGCGCAATGTTTGCGAGAAGAGCCTTTAACATAAGTATTTTTAAACTCTTCAAGAACTAGATGCGAGCAGTTGCCGTCCATACTTATGGAACTTACACCAGCGCGCCTTGGCCCGTCAACCTTGTTGCGCAACCAGAGCCGCGCATTTTGCGGAAAACAGAATCTGTTTTGAATATTTGTAAATTCATTATGAGGATTCTTAAAGTTGCGCAAACCCGGCATAACATTGTGATAAAGACAAAGGGCTGCTTTAACAACCGAAGCCATGCCTGCCGCCGCGCCGGAATGCCCTATATCAGCCTTAACGCTGGATATGGCGCAACTGTTTTCAGCTTTATTGCCGGTGTTTAAATCGTTATCGGCTTCAAGCAATGCCTGGAACTCCATTTTATCCTCTTCCGGCAAACCGCTGCCGTTTGCCTCGATTAAATCAACGCTCTCCATTTTAAAACCGGTTTCGCCATACGCGGTTTCAAGGGCTTTTTTATAACCCGTTATTGAGGGTATATGTTTTGCCGGGTCGCCGCTTGTGGCGGAGCCTATGCCTTTAATAACGCTATATATTGTATCGCCTGATTTAATTGCGTCATTTAGCGGCTTAAGCACAATTGCGGCGGCGCCGTCAGATGGTATGGAACCGTCAGAGCCCTGATCAAAAGGTTTTGGCAAACCGGCGGAAGAATACGGCCTGTTTGCGTGGGTGGATAAGACAGCGCGAATATCGCCGGCAAGATCTACGGCGCCTACAACGGCTTGTTTAATCTTGCCGGTCTGCATCAACCTGCAGGCGGTTTCAATTGCGCAGACGCCGGAGCACTCCTCATTAGATACTGTAAAGCCCGGCCCGCCCAGGCGAAACTCCCGCGATACACGGCTTGCGACCACGCCGCCTAACGCGCCAAGCGTTCTGCTTGCGGTTAACGCTGGGCCGGCTGATTCCATAAGGGTTTGAACCAGCTCTTCAAATTCATTGCCGGAAATATCCAGGCCCGCATTTTTTGCAAGCTCTTTTGCTTTTTCACGGATTATCCAGCGGAAATGAAAGTTTGTAGTATTGAGGTCGAGCCCTATGCCGACAATTACGGCAGTTTTTAATCTGTCATCTTCAGAGAGTCGGCCGGCCTCTATTGCGCCCGCGGCGACTTTAAGCATAAGGAGTTGTTGAGGCAATATATCTTCCAATTCCATGGGAGGTATGCGAAACTTGTCCAAAGGCATTTGTAATTCATTAATATAAAAACCTTTAAACGAGTTAGCGGTCATCCCGGCGCGTTTAAACCATTCGCAATCACGAGCCCCGCGCCAATTGTTATTTGAAACCGGCTCTTTTGCGTCGGCGTCGCCTAAAACCCTGTTCTTGAATTCAGCAATTGTTTCCCATGGCCCGAAATGCGCGTCCATGCCTGTTATTGCAATGTCAAGAGGCTTTGCCGGCATCGGCGTAAAACATTTAATGTCTGCGGTTTTTGTAGATTCAGGAACCCACTCTTCAACCAGCAAATGCGCGTTTATTCCGCCAAATCCAAACGCGCTTACTCCTGCTTTGCGCGGAGTAGATGGATCGCGCCTTTGCCACGTCTCATGATTGGTCAACAACCTGAACGGACTGTTCTCAAAATCAATATCCGGTCTGGGGGTTTTAATATTTGCGGTTGGAGGCAGAACATTTTCCTTTAAAGACAGAACAACTTTCATCAAAGCGGCGCTTCCCGCCGCGGTTAATAGATGGCCTATGTTTGATTTAACCGACCCAATAACGCATTGCCCTTTTTCCCATCCGTTTCCACCCCACAACTCTTTCAGGCTTTGCAGTTCAATCGCGTCGCCCACCGGAGCGCCTGTGCCGTGGCACTCTATTAAATCAAGATCAGCCGGCGACCAGCCGGCAACTTGATACGCCTGCCGCATAGCCCTTAACTGCCCCTCGGAATTGGGAGCAAGGAGGCTTCCATCAACATCATTAGATAGCCCGACTGATTTAACGCAACAATAAATATTGTCTCCGGCCTCTATAGCGTCTTCCAACCGTTTTAACATAAACATTCCCGCGCCTTCACCCACAACCAAACCATTGCCGGCCTTATCAAAAGGCGCGCTAACCCCGTTTGGAGACAATGCTCGAAGTTGGGAGAATCCCATTTGCGTGTAAAAACAATCAGGCCGTGACACTCCGCCCGCAAGAGCGGCGTCAATCCTGCCGGAAAGCAGTTCGTCCATTGCCATGCTGATAGCGTAAAGAGATGATGCGCATGCGGCGTCCAATGTATAACTACCGCTTCCAAAACCAAGGGCTTTTGCCAAAACTCCGCCCGGCAGTCCGGCGACAAAACGGGAAACAGGCTCGGTATTGTTGCGGCTATTGAAGAGTTTATGGCCGACGTTTTTTTCAAGCTCTTCATCAAAGCTTTTGCCCAAATACTCCGCAGCCAATTTGGAAGATTCATGCGAAGGCAAGACAATGTTGCCGATAATCACTTTAGCCCGGTTTTTATCAAGCTTGTCTGTTTTGCAGTCAAGGAAGGCGTTGCGGCCGGCATGCAGGGCTAAATGAAACAGAGGATCAAGCTCAGCCAAAAACGCGCCGTCTATATCAAGCCCCCTCGTTTCAAGTTTAAAATCGTCCACAAAACACGCGCGTTTTGAATAAGCTTTATCCGGAGCTCCTTTTTGTGTGGAATACGCGTCATCTACGTCAACGGGCCACCGCCCTTTTGGGACCTCGCGTGAAGTGTTAATGCCGCCCAGGATGTTGCGCCAAAATCCGTCAAGATTCGGCGAAGCGGGAAAGATGCCGCCTATGCCAACAATAGCAATAGAATTGGATGCGCTCATAATTACGTTTATATTGTGTCTTCATCTAAAGTGAAGCGCGTTGTATATCAAGGCCGGATAAACCGGGCAAGTAAAAAGATAAAATTACATAATGCCTAAACCGGATAAACCTGAAAAGGAGAAAAGCAAAATCGAATTAACCACTAATTTCCACTAATCCACACTAATAAAAGAGCAAAAGCTAAAGACAGGATTTACAGGATAAACAGGATAAAATCAAAACTGGTAACCAATAATTTCCACTAGTTTTTACAAAACTAAAAGTCCGCTCAGATTTTCCCAAATTTTTTTTTCAAAACTTAACTTATAAAATGCTAAATTAAAGAATTTTATAAATCATACAAATAGTGTCACTGGCATCCTTGCCTGTGTCCTCTAATTTTTTTACAATTTTAACAGTTTTAAAAGGATTTGAAAATGAAAAAAACGCAGGTCTATTAAGCCTTGGCTTGAGCAGCCTTATAGACTGCTCCACAAGTTTCCTGATTGCGTAAAACGAAGCTATTGCGATAAACGCAAATAGTTCTTAAAACGTTTCAGAGCTATCTTCAAGGTTGCTCTCGCCGGGAATCAAAGGGTAATATTTTAAGTGAAGACGTTATTTTAAATAAGTGATCTGTATCACTAAAATATCGTTTAGTCAATCTAAAGAAAAAAAGAAAAAAAGATAAAATAAGAACAAAATAATGAGTTAAAAAAGAATTAAAATACAAGGCTGATAGCAAAAGAAATTAGAGTTAAATTAGCTATATTTCAACAAAAGATTTCTTGAACATTTGTAAGGAAAGCATTATGAAAAAGCTTACAGTCGAAATTTGGAAAGGTGAAAAATTTTTCATTGCGCAGTGTTTAGAGCATTCAAATTGTTTTACGCAACGTAAAACGATTGAAGAGTCTATTCGTAACATTAAAGAAGTAATTGAACTTGTTTTAAAAGTAAGCAATCCAAAACTGGAAGTTAAAATTAAAGAAGAGTTAGTTAGCTCTATTTAAATATAAATACGCCTATCACAGTTACTCTTTACAAGGCTCCTGCATTGTAAAGCGGTGTTCTTAGTAGCTCCGCCTCTAATTTAAAAACGCCCTAAGGGGTCGCCCATTAGAAGCTCCCTGTCAAGCACAAAAGATCATATTCAAGATTAAAAATCACTTGAAGCCAAAAGGAGATTTACCACCTCTGTGGTTTAGAATTTTATGTGTTCTTTAGTTCCTTATGCGACAGAGCTTGTCTCAATTTTTTTTAACCATTGCTTTCTTCTTTTTATTGAAGCGCTATCTCGTAATTCTAAGGCGCCATTGATGTCCTCAATAAGATGGGCGCTTTGAACGCTTTGACTGTCTAATTTTTCATGAGCGAGCAACCAGTCTGCCACTGTTGACCATTTCCAAAGCGGAGTAGAACTGATCACTTTAGATATTGGGGAAGGGAATGTTCCATCTCCTCTCTCTCCTGAAACTAACATGGAAATGGATTGTTTCGTTAGACCTGAACGACGAGCAATATCTGAGAGATTAACAATAGTATCAGGTTCAACTCTTTTGACTTTGATCTCACTACTTAATCCTTCAACAGATTTAACGGCTGAAATTATAGCTTGATCTAAACTTTCTGATTCTCGATCAAATTCTAAATATACAGTATTATTTTTAAAAAAAACTAAAGCGTCATCGCATCCAGCTTCAAAAAGATCATCTTCCAATCCCTCGGTGTGTTCGGTAACACCGGATAATATAAGCGCAAAATGATATTCTTTTTCTTTACTCATCAAGCCCTCCATCGTGTATGCATTGATCGACTTTACGTTTTATCTGTTGAGCATGTTTTACTGGATTTCGGGGTGTAGACCAAACAGCCATAGAACATCCTTCACGATTTTCCAAAACGCATAGCAACCGTCCCCAAGCATGCGCTGACTTTCCTGACTTTTTATATCTCCAGCCATTTACCTCTGCATATTTAACGGCAATTTCGATATCCTTGTTAGGGTGTTTAGGTCTACTCATTTTGTCTTCCTAATCGATATCGACATAATTGACATTCATCCGGCTCTTTATAAGCATAAAAAACATGTGAACATTTGTCAACAGTATAAATAAAACCTTACATCTATCTACGAAATTAGAACACCCTAAGTGTGGCCAGGGGTAAAATCTCCTTTTGACTGCATTAGGCTGAAACACATTTAAACTCATTTTTATTGTTGAGATGATGTAAACAGAATGGATAATAACGGTTCTAAAAACCTAATTAAAACAACGTAAGAGCTTAAGTTTTTTTGGCTTCAAAACACAGTAGAGAAATGACAAACTATGATGCAGTCAACGTGAGATTTGCCCACTTGCGATGTTTCCACACATGCCAGGTTCTTTGACTCCACCGGAGCAGGACACCACTCGCTTATCGCGATGTCCTGTGTTGCCTTCGCGCCAAACCACTAACTCGGCCTCCGGAATGTGGAGCTTTCGGAGATCAACAGCCTGCCTGCGCTTTCCCCTGTCAACGCTTCCTCACGCCCTCGCGGGTCGTCGAGGCATGACTTGAGGCCAATGTGGCTCGCTGCGCCTTCGTTGTAAGACTCTTTCATTCTCAACTCTCCTCCGATTTTAATGTGCGCTTTCAATTTGACCCCTTTGGGTTTCCTTGCGGTGCTTTTACAAATATTTATGCTGCGCTTATAACAATACCTCTGATAAAACCCAGAACACCGTTGATTTAATAATCTAGACTAAAAAGCGTAGCTTTTTAGAATCAGGTTGATGGCCTGGTTAGGGGAAATTTTGCATGGTTTTAGATTCTACAAATCCATACATTTTCAATCTTCCCCATATTTCAATCTCAAACATTCCACACGGCAAAACATCCTCAACAAAGGCTGCCAGCACGTTAATGGCTTTGCCACACTCATAGGTTTTTCCAAACTTACTGATTTGAGCTCTAACGTCAAGAATATTTTCATCATGTTGAAAAATTATAGAAATTTCATATTCTTTATAAATAAAAATATTGTGGGCAATATATGTAATACCTCTTACTATTTTTTCTCCAAACATTTCTAATTCTTTTTTTGAAAGTAAAATCCCATAAGAAGAATTGTTGTTTTGATCATTAATGTTAAACTGAGGAAATAAGGACTCTTTAGGTACACTTTCAACTTTTACAAGTCTTCTTAACAACTTTTCTTTTTTTAATAATCTATGCTCTCTATCTTTTTCATTTTTTGCATAGTTCGGATTTCTTGCCCTGATGGCTTTTTCTACAATTCCATTAGATTTATTACTTTCCGGGTTTATGCAATGCCCTATAGATAATAAAAGATTGTTTTCTATGCGCCCGTACTTAGAATTGCAGTCTTTACAAGAAGGTATCTGCCATTTTTCAAAATCTTCCCTTTCATTTACTGGGTACCATGATTTTGGCAGTAAGTGATCAGATGTCAAAACGGAAGTCTCTTCTAAGCAATGTATGCATAAACCTGAATCAAATTGTTTTGTCATTTTATTAACTTAGCTAAAGATAGCATTCCCTAACAAGGAGATCAACCGTTTAATGGGAATATCTCCTGAATTTTCAAATTAGTTTTAAATGTTTTTATTAACAAAATACAAGAAACCTCTTAAAGATAATACCTTGAAAGTGATGTTATCTCTAAAAACTTGATAAATGAACACTGAGCAGCTTGCCTGCTCTAGTGAGAATTATCCCCTAAGGTGGATAATATGGCTATGCCAGCCTCTAACTTAAATCAAATGTAAACAAAATCCATAAATAACGGCTTATTTAATAGCTGTTTACTGTCTGAAAATCAAGGAAAATGTTTTTTAATTTTGTTTTACAGTTGTATATGAAAGCGGTGATAAATATTTATTGTCTGATTTAGGTATTAACCTGTAGGTATATATTGCAATTGTAATAGCGCACATTTGCAGATTGTAGTTTTTGATGTAAACCATTAACAGGAAATAAATTGTTTGTTATTGGCAATAGTAGCAGGCATTACAGATACCATGTTGTTTGCCGGTCAAGTAATTTTCAACGTGCGTGAAAAACGAGAATTACCAAGAAGAAAGAAGAACACGAAGAGAAAAAAATATAAAGGGACTGGTTTTGTTATGGGAGGGGTGGACACAAACGATATTTTGAATGTCGAATGTTGAATTTTAAATTGAGAGCAATTGGCAAGGGACAGAAAAGCAAAACGACACAATGCAGAAATGTGATAAAAATCTAGGCTCTTTTTACATCTGACGATTAGCTTTTGTATTACATTCAATTAAAAAACATTGAGACTGGAACCTTGAAGAAGCGAGGGAAACCTTTGCCATGACCAAATGTAATAGTTATTCATTTTCAAGCCCTTAGTTTACAAGCGTGACAACAATTTTATCTTGACATTTTAATTGAAGACAATAATACTAATACTTTAGGCTTTACTGCTTTAGATACGAGGCAGAGCCTCCAGAAACAGTGTGTTACAAGGCTGGAGCCTTGTAACAAGCTTGCTTTTTTTAGATTTATTCTGAAAATAGTTTGAACTTACTAAATGAACACTGAGCAGCTTGCCTGCTCTAGTGAGAATTATGCCCTGGGGGCTAAATGAACACTGAGCTGCTTGTCTGCTTTAGTGAGAATTATGCCCTGGGGGCTAAATAACAATTCAAAAAAAAGGGAAACAAAATGAAGAGTGAAGAGTTATTAAAAAGAATCTCTATAAATCCTAATATATGTTTTGGCAAACCTTGTATTAGGGGGCATCGCATTTGGGTTTCATTAATCCTTGACTTTCTTTCATCTGGAATGAGTATTGATGAGATACTAAATGATTATCCTCAATTACACCATGAAGACATCCTTGCGTGTATTGCCTATGGGGCTGAAATGTCCCGCGAAAGATATGTGAATATTGCAATGGAGCCTTCAGCATGAAATTTAAGCTTGATGAGAATTTTAGCCCTAAAATTGAAAAGCTTTTCAAAGAACATGGCTACGAATCGTGTACGGTACTCAATCAAGGCCTATGTTCCAGTTCAGACAACCAGATCTTTAAAATATGTCAGAAGGAGAAATATTGCCTGGTTACGCTTGATAAACATTTTGCAAATATCCTTAACTTTCCTCCACAATCAAGCCATGGCATTATTTTTATCAGGTTGCCGAAACGGCCAACGACAAACGACATAGATTACCTTATTAAACAAACCATTAAAGCCGCCAAAAATGTATCTTTTGAAGGTAAATTGTGGATAGTTGAACCAGGTAGAATAAGGGAATATCAATACGATATTTAACAATAGACAGAGAGATATCTTCGATAGGCGCGGTATTTGTGAGGAACGATCAGCGCTGTGGCCTTGTAAGGAGTATAATCAGTCAGCTTCGTCAAAGATTTTTCCGGTCTTTGAGAGCTTCAACCGCTTCATTGGAAATTTGCTCGATTGTTTTGGTGGATGTGTCAATTGTGTAATCGGCATTTTTTGTATAGTATGGTTTGCGGGCGGCAAGGAGGCTTTTGATCTCATCAATGGGCGATTTGTCAGTCAGGTTGGGGCGTTGGCCGGCTCTGTTTGCGTCCTGATTAAGTCTGGAGTGTATAACATCTGCCGTGGCTTCAAGGAGTATGGCAAAGCCATTGCGTTTTAAACAAGAGGAATTCTCGTCGCGCAGTATTGCGCCGCCTCCGGGTGAAATTACAATGCCGTCCTTTTCGCACAGTGTCTTTATTGCGCGGGTTTCTATATTCCTAAACAGTTCTTCGCCGCCCTGATCAAAAATATCTTTTATTGTTTTGCCCTCTTGCGCTTCAATATAATCATCAACATCCACGAACTCCATGCCCAGCTTTACTGCTACGAGTTTGCCGATTGAGCTTTTGCCTGTGCCGCGATATCCAATTAATATAAGATTCATTTCAACCGTTTATCCTTTTGCGGATAATATCTTCCATTAATTTAACCGGGGCTCGTTGGCCTGTAAAAAGCTCAAACTGCATTGCGGCCTGTTTAACAAACATTTTTACGCCGTTTAACACTATGCATCCGCGCTCTCTTGCTTCTTTTAACAATTTTGTCTCAGGCGGATTGTAAACTATGTCAAACACTACCATGCCTTTTTTTAGAATATAGCTGGGAACAGGAGATTCATCAATCTCAGGATGCATACCGACAGAGGTGGTGTTAATCAGCACGTCTATCTCGCATTTGTGAATTTTATGCATTTTCAGGCTTTGGCAGCCGGCCTCCGCGGCAAGATTCTCAGCCCTTTGATGCACCCTGTTAACAATTGTAATCGAGGCCCCTTTATCTTTAATGCCGAATGCAATCGCCCTTGCGGCGCCTCCGGCGCCAAGGATTACAACTTTGCGGTCTTTAAGGGTCGGCAATGAACCGCCGGTTGGCGACGGCTCAATCTTTGCCATTTTTAGAGCCCCTGAAATCACGGCATTGATTATAGTCAACGACAATGAATTAATAGCCGCGGGACAGTCGGTGTTGTGCCCGGTTAACTTGCCGTTGCGATTGACAATGGTGTTTACAGCTCCGATATTTTTTGCGATGACGTCGATATTATCGAGAAAATTCACAGACGTTTCTTTATGAGGAATGGTCACACTCAGACCTTTGATATCTAATTTTTTGGACATCTCAAGAAAGCTGGAAACCGCTTCAACCTTAAACGGAACATATACCGCGTTTATTCCGACGGCGTCAAATGAGGCGTTGTGGATATGAGGGCCCATGCTATGGCTTACCGGATCGCCAAGCAGGCCGTAAATATCCGTGTCTTCATTTAGTTTTGAAATGCGGTAAACATTTTTACAATCATCAATTGTTAACTGTCCGGGAGCGGACTCTTTGCCCTTGCCAAGAGAAGCGAAGGTAAGACGTCCTCCAAATTTAGTTGTAAGAATTCTGCTTATTTGGCCTAATTCGCCCATGCAAAACGCTATGGTTGGGAAACCGGTAGCCTTTAACAATTCAAACATCTTGAAATTGTCTCTTATATCTGTCGCAAATGTGACAATTTTAACTATATCAGCGCCGGATTTGACTATAGATGCATGAATTCCAGGCAAATCGTCGGGAGTTTTGGAAAAATCGTGATACGAGGCTATGATTTTAGAAACGCCTTTGTCCGCAATCTTGCCGAGGCAATCATACTCAACATCAACAAATTCGGCTTTCAGGTTTATGGCTTTTTTTAGCAAATCCATCCTGTCAATCTCGTCGCCTTCAAACAAACCGCCCTGCCTTAAGGACCTGTTTGTGACAATGACGGGCTTTGTTTTTGATTTAAGCAAAGCGTTTAAGTCCGGCTCTTTAATATAATCAATGCGAAGTTCGACAATATCGGCAAATCTTGACGCTTCACGCAAATCATTAATCGCCTCGTCATTTGTCTTTGCTGTTATGGGTATACAAATCATAATTTTTAAAATTGAAACATTCTTTGTGAACTATTAAGTATTGAAAAATTGCAATGGTCATGCATTTTCAACATGAATTAAATCCCCGCCCGGAGCCTGTATTTTACAACTACTTCTTTATCTTTCGGAGCTTTAACATCAAACTTTAATGTAAAGGCGTCTATTTTTTCAAATTTATGGCTATTGCTTATTACCTCCCAATTGCCGGAGAGCCTCTCAATAACGCTTACAACAACATCGCTTTCCTTATGGTTCCTCAACCTTACTTCCCACTCGGACTCGCGCATCTTTGAGCTAATCTCTTTGTAATCAATCTGTTTTTTTTCCGCTGTTATGTCAAATGCTTCGCCAAGCTTGAGATTGACATCTTCATCTTTTGGAGAGTGATCAATCCTGTCCTCTCCAACAAACTGAAGGCTTTTATCTTTATCATTCTTATAAACCCGCATTACGCCCGCAGGCAACGGGGCGCCCATATTATTCTCTATAGAATTTGAGAATTTAATATATATCTCAACAGGCAGTTTGTTGCTACGGCCTGAATGCCGTCTTGTAAAATAGGTTTTATCGCCGTTAACAACATATTCCCTTTTTATTTCTATGTCTGAAAGTTCAATAAAACTAATCTGCTTTGTCTGGTTATTTTTGACAGTTGTTTTTCTCCGCAGATTATAAACATGGTAATCTGAAAATGATTGTTCTTTAAACATCGCGGAATCCATTGCCAGCGCCTTATACGCAGACCTGCGCTCCAGGCCGCCGGGTCTTGCGTCCGCAACATTAACTTTGCCGGCCACCAGTTTTAGACCGGCATTTTTGTAAGAGGCCCCGCTCTGGTTGTTCAACGTAACCCATCCCGATAAATCAGCCAACTCGTCAGTATCGTTTAAAACAACCACATAATCCGCATGCCAACTTAACTTTCGCGCCAGATAATAAACCTCCAGCTCATGTCCGGTTTCAACTCCACTTTCATATAGCCATGTAAGCGTGGGTTTTGAAATAAGATTTTCCGGTATTTCCGGTAAAACCTTGTAGCCCGGCCGGCCAAGAAAAATCTCATTGTTTATCTTAAAAACCTGCCCGTCATTATTGCTTAACAGCTCGGCCTCAACTTCTTCTATGCGATCCTGAAAATCGTTCCAGTTAATAATCTTAATCTTTTTACCTACAAATTTGTCAAGAAGCTTGTTTGCGTCGATAAGATCGTACTCGTAATTCTGCTCAATTACCGCAAATTCATCAGGATTATTTAACGATCTTGCATGGACGGTTTCCGGCATAATGCTTGAGGCAACATCCATAAACCTTAATTCGCCGCTGCCTGCCGGAATATCTACTTTTCGGATGTCCTTTACAAGAGCAAGGTCGTTATTATATATAGTAAGTTTAACATCCGTTTGATCCTCCAACGAACTTTTTACGACAGTTTCGCAATGCGCGATTGTTGATGTAAACAACAAAACAACAAAACTTAAAACATAACAGACCTTTGTCATAATTCACTCTCCAATAGATTTGCATTGCAGACTAGCACAGGCAAGCGCTGTGCTTCAAAACCGGTTTCCTGGCGGCATGCACAGCGTCCAGTCTGGATACCGGGGTATTTTGCGGAGCGTTTTTCAGTTTATCAGGCTCGTTTTCCGCTTCATTCTTAATTTGTATCATTGCTTCAATGAATGCGTCAAGCATCTCTTTCGGTTCAGTTTCAGTGGGTTCGATCATCATTGCGCCCTTTACAATCAATGGAAAATAGATAGTCGGGGCGTAAAAACCGAGATCAATTAGTCTTTTTGCGATATCCAGCGTCGTCACATCGTTCGGCAAACCATCGTCGCTTAGAACAAATTCGTGTTGGCAAATATTGTCATAAGGCAATTTGTAATGTTTCTTTAGTTTCTCTTTAAGATAATTTGCGTTAAGCACGGCGTTTTCAGCCACATTTTTCAAGCCGTCCGCGCCTATAGCCAGAATGTACGTATATGCCCTGGCAATAACCCCAAAACTTCCGTAAAAAGCGCGCACTTTACCAACAGACTTTTCGCTGTATTTTAAAATATATTTGTTTTGCTCTAATTCAACATAGGGGTTCGGCAAAAATGGAACCAGATCTTTAGACACACCGACCGGGCCAGCCCCGGGGCCCCCGCTGCCATGAGGCGTGGCAAAAGTCTTATGGAGATTTAGATGAAGAAAATCAATGCCCAGGTCTCCCGGCCTCACAATACCGACACACGCGTTCATGTTTGCGCCGTCCATATAAACAAGGCCGCCTTGTTCATGAACAATATCGCAGATTTCCTTAATGTTTGACTCAAAAATGCCAAGGGTGTTTGGATTTGTTATCATTAAAGCAGCCACGTTCTTATCCATGGCCGCGCGCAGGGCTTCAATATCAACACGCCCATCCTCATTGCTTTTAACCTGTTCAATAATAAAGCCGCACATTGATGTTGTCGCAGGATTGGTGCCGTGGGATGAATCAAGAATGATAATCTTTGAGCGGTCTTCGTTTTTATCTTTAAAATACGCCTTTGCCATCATTAAGCCGGTTAGTTCTCCATGAGCGCCCGCCGAAGGCTGCAAAGTGAACCTCGCCATTCCGCAAATTTCAGACAACATGTTTTCAAAATCGCGCATTAATCGCAAACAGCCCTGATTTAGAGGGCTTAGCGGATGCGCGCTTAAAAAACCTTCAAATCCGGATGCGTCTTCGCATATTTTCGGATTATACTTCATGGTGCAACTTCCCAATGGATAAAAGCCGTTGTCTACCCCATAATTGCTCTTTGAAAGTTCGGTATAGTGACGAACGATATCAATTTCGCCAACTTCAGGCAAGTCCGTATCGCCTCGCAACAAATTATCAGGGATGATCGCGCTTTTGACAGGAACGTCCATTTCGGGCAGGCTTACGCCGGTTCTGCCTCTTTTGCTTTTCTCGAAAATAAGTTTCATCGCTTTAAAGTGAAAGATATTACAAAATTTCAGAAATGACTTGCCTGCGCATAATACGCAAATGTTTTAGTATACAGAAGTATGGATTCATAATCCAGAAGATAAGCAAATAAATGCCCAATACGCGGCTTAAATACGCAGATAACAGTTTGGTAAACGAGCGCCGTCTATGGCAGTTAGCTTTAACACATGAGAATCAAAGCAATTGCCTGGACGTAACAAGACAAATTTCCTAAGGCTGTGTCCATAATTTATAGGGACGTGATTTACAGAAGTGATAAAAACGTTTACTTAAACAAACAATTTATTTTTAGCCGTTAAGTATGTTGCGTGGCAATGATATTTCGTTCCAAAGACGCGAAGCTACCTTTGCGGTAATGGCTTTGGAACGAAAAAAACGCAATTCCAGATAATTCGGCATTTGCCGGATATGATATTGCGGTGAAATATTGCGGAGAGAAACTAATTGTTAGTTTCAACTCCCTTTTTAACATGGCCTGAGTTTATTCCGCAGTAGCTTCAGCCTGCTTTACATTGTATTTGCAGTTTTCACAATCAACTGAAATGCCTTTGCTCTTTTTAGCCCTTAAATTCTTTCTCATTTTGTCAAGGGTTTCAACTGAAACGCCCTCTACACGTTGTTTCATAAGCAGATCGCGTCTTAATTGTCTTGTTCTGCGAATGCTCGGACATTTAGACCGCACAACCTTGCTTGGGCAAATGCTCATTGTTTTCTTTTTGTTTACTCTCTTTTCCATCATTATTCTCCAGTTTAAGAATTTTAAAATATTAATTTCGCTAAAGAGATGTCTCTAAATAACTTAGTTTTGCCGCCGACCTCCAGCGGGGAAACATTATAATAAATTGCTTCACATTTAACCATCAAAATTCCCATTCAGGCCTTATAGCTTTTAAAGTGTGGTATGCGGCTATCTGAGCCGCTTCTTTTTTGCTCTTGCCCCATCCCATGCCGTATTCAGTATTATTAATGACAACCGCAATCTGAAATACTTTTACATGATCCGGGCCGTGTTGCTGTAAAACTTTATAGATTGGGGTAAAGCCAAACTCTTTTTGGCAGCATTGCTGCAATAGGGACTTATAATTCTTCTTATGCTCGTTATTACAAACAATCTCAATCTCGGCCCTCAACCTGTCCATTATAAATTCCGAGACAACTCCAAGTCCGCCATCAAGATAAATAGCGCCAACAATCGCCTCAAAAGCGTTGGCAAGCAATGATTTTGGAAACGACATTCTGTTTACAAGTCCTTTACCGACAATCAAAAAGCTCTCAAGGCACAATGAATGCCCTATTTTAGCAAGGGTAGGCTGACTAACCACCACGGACTTGATCTTTGTCAACTCCCCTTCATAGTAGTCGGGAAAAGCCTTGAACAGGTATTCTGAAATCACCACGCCAAGCACGGCGTCTCCAAGAAATTCAAGCCTCTCATTGCTGAAATTGAAATCCGCCTTTCTGGATGTATGAGTTAAAGCTTTCGCTAGCAATTTCTTATCATCAAACGTATAGCATATCTTTGCCTCGCACTCATCCAAAATCTCAGGAGGAATATGATTAGTTATGACTACTGCCATTTTTAGAAGTTTTCTTCTCTTTTTCTTTAAATAATAAAGATTCTTCAATTGAGGTGTAATTTGTTGCCGCTTCAACCAGCTCTATAGCTGTGCTTCTTCGAAACGACACAATTTCCACCCGGCACCCTTTAGCTTTTAACATATCAACTAATGGAGCAAAATCCCCATCGCCGCTAACTAACACAACTGTGTCCAATTTTGTGGAAATAGCAATAGAATCTATTGCTATGCCCATATCCCAATCTCCTTTTGCGGTTCCATCCGCCCTCATCCTTAACTCTTTTGTCTTTATTTCATACCCTAATCTTGTCAAAGCTTCTATAAAAGCCGATTGATCAACATCGGCTTTCTGCACAACATAAGCAATAGCCCTTATCAAATTGCGTCCGCCAACTATTTCAAGCAACAACTTGCTATAATCTATTTTTGAATGGTGCAACGCTTTTGCCGAATAGAACATATTTTGCACATCCACAAATATCCCTATCCTTTGATTATTCCATTTTATATTTTGCATATCTATATTAATCCTTTGCGCATAATTAAATACTGTATTTTTTGCTATCACATTCGGGGACAGCAATGAGTAAAAGCAGAAAGAATCAAGTTGTGAGCCTGAACCTCTTGTTTAACTCAAGTTTATCTTAAGAATATAGGCAACACGGTTTCCCTTTTAAATTTAAATCTTATTGACGCCGGGGAAACATATTTTATAGGGTTATATTTTAATATTTGTTATCATTGATGATTAAGGTTTTATTTTTATCCTTTACGTCCTCCTTTAGCTAATAGTTACCTAATGTTCAATTACAACACCAGTTACAATAAAATATAAACAGGTTATGATACTATATTTACACATCTATTGCAAAGGTTAACATACTCCGCATCCGCTCCAACGGTTTCCCTGTAGTTCCAACATCTTTCACATTTCTTGTTGCCGGAAACAGAGGCTTTTATCCATAACTCTTTTATTGATTGCCCCTGAACCGCCCCTTCATGTTTTTGATCATGCAGTTTCACATCGGAAACGATAAAAATCATATGCAAGTCTTTATCGTACTCTTTTAAAATATCGCTTATCGCCTTGTCATCCGCAAAGATTTCCACCCTGGCTTCCAGCGAATTTCCTATTAATTTTGACGCCCTTAACTGCTCAAGCTCTCGGGAAACCTCTTCCCTTATTTGAATTATAGCGCGCCATTTTTTGTCAAGATCATCATTTATCCACTCTGAAACCGGCTCTGGCCATTTTGCAAGATGAACGCTGCCGGCATCGTCATCCTTGTGCTCTATTGCCGCCCAAATTTCATCAGCGGTAAACACCGTAACCGGCGCTATTAACCTGACCAACGTTAATAATATATGTTGTAAAACAGTTTGGCCCGCCCTGCGTTCGGCTGAATCTTTGTCAAAAGTGTATAGCCTGTCTTTAAGTATGTCAAGATAGAATGAACTCATATCAACCGCGCAAAAATAGTGGATAAGATACGATATGCGGTGAAATTCAAACGCCTCTATAGCTGAGGTGACGGAGTTTACCAATTGTTGAGTTTTGTGGAGAGCCCAACGGTCAATCTCTAGCAGATTATTGTAATCCACAGCATTTTCTTTTGGATTATAATCCGACAGGTTGCCCATTAAATACCTGAATGTGTTTCGTATCCTGCGATACGAATCAGACGTCTTGGCGATTAGATCAAACGAAGTGTTCATCTCATGCCTGTAGTCCATTGAAAAAGTGCACAACCTTACAATATCGCCTCCAAATTTCTTAAGAGCCTCGTCAACGGAAATAAAATTCCCTTTGGATTTGGACATCTTTTCGCCTTTTTCATCAACAACAAAACCATGCGTAACTATAGTTTTGCAAGGTGGCTTGCCCCAGGCGCCTATCGATGGAAGTATCGATAATTGAAACCAACCTCGATGCTGATCACTGCCTTCAAGGTAAACATCCGCGGGAAACGACAACTCTTCGCGTTTGTTTAGCACCGAATTATGGCTGGAACCTGACTCAAACCAGACATCAAAGATGTCCATCTCTTTCTCAAAATTATTGCCGCCGCATTTTTCGCATTTAACGCCGTTATCCAGAAACTCTGAAACATCTTTATAAAACCAGCTGTCGGCGCCTGACTTTTCAAACACCGTTTTAACGGAATTAACTGTTTCAACCGTCATCAGGGCCTCTTTACAATCAACGCAATAGAACGCGGGAATCGGCACGCCCCAAGAGCGTTGCCTGGAAATGCACCAGTCAGGCCTGTTCTCTATCATGCCCGCAATCCTCTCCTCGCCCCAGCCTGGAATCCATCTGATATTTTTAATCTCGTTAAGCGCGGTTGACCGTAAATTGTTGTGATCTATTTTTATAAACCACTGTTCCGTGGCCCTGAATATAACCGGATTGCTGCAACGCCAGCAATGCGGATATGAGTGCCTTATATTCGACGCGTTTAGCAGGGAGCCCTGCTCTTCAAGTTTTTTAACAATGATTTTGTTTGCGTCAAAAACATAGTTGCCCTCAAACTCGCCGGCTTCATTTGTAAACACGCCTTTTTCATCAACCGGACTTACAATCGGCAGATTATTTTTAAGTCCTGAGATATAGTCATCCTGCCCATGCCCGGGCGCAGTGTGGACACAGCCCGTGCCCTCTTCACTAGAAACATAGTCGGCAAGGATCACTCTGCACTCTTTGCCGCTGAACACATGCTCGTACGTCAAACCTTCAAGAGCTTTTCCGGTAGCCTTGCCCAGCCTCTCAAAAGACGCAATGCCCAAAGCGGCCATTGTGGATTCAACAAGGCTGTCCGCCATTATTGAAATCTGTTTTTTGCCGTTAATGGGGTTGTCATACCTTATAGCGGAGTAGTCAAAATCAGAATGCAATGCCGCGGCAACGTTTGCAGGCAAAGTCCATGGAGTGGTTGTCCAGATTAAAACCGAGACATGTTCATCCGCGTCAACATTAAAACCGGATGGTTTGCCCTCAAACAATTCCCATAATTTGGCCGGATCGCCTGAACATTTAAAATTGACAAATATGGAAGGGCTCGACTTCTCCTTGTACTCAAGCTCGGCTTCAGCCAGAGCCGTTGTGCACTGCATACACCAATGGATAGGTTTTTTGCTTCGATAAACAAAACCTTTTTCAACAAGTTTGCCGAACACTTCAATAATGCCGGATTCATACTCATAATTTAAGGTTAAATATGGGTTGTTCCAATCGCCGGACACTCCCAGCCTCTTAAATTGTTCTTTTTGAATCTTGACAAATTTTTCAGCGTATTTTCTGCACTTTTTTCTAATTTCTATCTTTTCAAGATTCAGGGCCTCTTCGCCAAGCTCCTGCATGACCCTGTGTTCAATAGGCAAACCATGACAATCCCATCCCGGCACATACGGCGCGTCATAACCACGCATTGTGCGATAACGCACAATAATATCTTTTAGTATCTTGTTTAACCCCGTGCCTATGTGCAGATCGCCCGTCGGATATGGAGGGCCGTCGTGCAAAATAAATTTCTCAGCTCCGGCCCTGGCTTTGCGAATCTGCCCGTAAAGATCCTCTTTTTCCCATTTTTTTAACCCCTGCGGCTCTTTTTCAACCAGATTAGCCTTCATGGGAAATTTGGTTTTAGGCAGATTTAGTGTGTTTTTATAATCCATTATTTTTTAGAATATTATAATTCAAGACCCTTTAAATCTTTTATTGACAGCCCGGTTATATGTATTTTTTTATCTTTTGAAGTCAGGCCTGAAACAACGTTAACCTGAGAATTTTTTATATTCAGCTCTTTTGCAATCAGATCCGCAATCGCCTTATTTGCCTTCCCCTTTTCAGGAACAGCGGCAACCGCTATTTTAATCCGGCCGCCATATTTACCGACAATCGCGTTCTTTTTTGCGTTTGGCTGCGCCCTAACTGAAAAAGTGACGCCTGAATCGGTTTCAACAGCTTCAATCATGATAAGAAACCGGACATAAAAACTAAAAGATCAATGAACGCTATATTCCGTGCGTTTAGTCGGATCAGTCAGGTTGTACCTGAAATCCATATCAATGCCTTTGTAAATAGCAGTGCCTACTCTAATCAAATTTGAGCCCTCTTCAATAGCGGCCTCAAAATCAAGAGTCATCCCCATTGACAAACAGTTCATGTTTATATTGTCCAGATTTAGATCATTAATCCTGTCCCGCATCTCTCTCAAGCCTTTAAAAACCGGGCGGCATACCTCATGATCGTCAACCATTGGAGCCATTGTCATTAATCCCTCAACCTGCAACCCCTCCATGGAGTTAAGCTCCTTCATAAAAGGAATTGCGTCATTAGGTGTAAGACCGTATTTTGCCTCTTCGCCGCTTACATTTATCTCCACTAAAATCTTTGCGCGTTTTTCAAGCTTAACCGCTTCTTTATTAATCTCTTTTGCAAGCCTGAGTGTTTCCACGGAATGAATAAGTTCAAAGATTTTTAAAGCCTTTTTCACCTTGTTGCGCTGCAAATGGCCAAACATATGCCAGACAATAGAGCTGTCGCCGATGTGTTCAATCTTATCCTCGGCGTCCTGCAAGCGATTTTCACCAAACTCAATCAGCCCATTCTCCATTAATATTTTTGTAACCTCAACGTCAACATATTTGGTGGAGGCAACAAGCTTAACGGATTCAGGTTCCCTTTCGGCCCTTAAACACGCATCCTTAATCCTTTTATAAAGAAGGTCAAGGTTTTGTTTGATTATGTCTCTTTTATCTTCCATTTTTTTCAAGAATCCATTTAAATTACTTCCGGCGCGCCAATCTTTAATATCTGGTTGAGAAGTCCGTAAACTCGTTGTCAAACTTCAGCCAGTCAATCTTTACATCCCGCACTATTGCATGGGAAGGCCCTGTTTTGCACCACTCAATCATTCTTAAAACATTGTCTTTAGCGCCTTCAAACACAGCTTCAACACTGCCGTCTACACAGTTTTTAACCCAGCCGTTTATATTAAACTCTGCCGCCTGACTACAAGTCGAAGCCCTGTAAAAGACACCTTGCACCCTTCCCTTTATAAATACATGCGCTTTAGCAGTCTCCATTTCGCCATCCTTAAACCCGGCGATTTAAACTAAATCGCCGGGCAATAACCAACGTTGACCTTAAACCGTTACTCGACTCCGTAAATATGATCGCTGTCTTCAGCGGACGGCAAATATTTTAAGCCGACATAAGTAAACAGCACTGTTGGAAACGATATAACCAAAACAAGAGAAAACAAAACAGGCCATGTAGTTTTCTTTATGTTCAAACGCGGGATTGCAAACGGCAAATGGAGATAAACAAGATAGAAAAGCCATGTAATCAACGACCATGTCTCTTTCGGATCCCATGACCAATATGTTCCCCATGCGCTTTTAGCCCATACCGCGCCGCTAATTATTCCAAATGTTAAGAACGGGAAGCCAATGCTCACCGCAATATATCCCAACTTATCGTAAGTGATGGTTTTTGTGTCGCCGTCCATCTTCTGTTTTTTAGCCTCTCCGTTAATAAGCCTGCTTACCAGATAAACAATGCCGGCGGCAAACGAAACGCTCAACGCGGCGTACCCTAGAAAGTACACAGTTACATGTATCGACATCCAGTTGCTTTGCAACGCGGGCATAAGAGGCCTTATTGAGTCGTCCGCGCCAAACGCGGCGTATGCAATCATAGCCATTGCCAACAACGACTGAATTGCGCCGATTATCCCAATGCGGCTGCCGGAATCGTACTTAGTCGCAATTATCACAATCTCCATTATGAAAAACACAATTGCGATTGACCATGAAAAGAACACAAGCGATTCATACAGATTTGAAAAAGGCGCGTGTCCCGACTCTGCCCATCGGTTATAAACAACAATACTTATTAAAACCACCCCTACAAAGAAAAACACTTGCGAAACAATGCGCAAAATACCCTTATTATTAAGCACCTCTCTAACAACATAAGCGATTAACGCCACAATAAAAGCATAAAACGACAATATTAATACAAAACTATTCATTTACAACGCCCTCCTTTCTCTTATTCTTATTCTTTCTAGCTCGTTTAATAAACGGTTTTATGTAAAAAATGAAAACAATACCTAAGCATAGGATTATAAATCCCGCATAAACAACCGGTATACCCGGATGGCTCGTTATCTGAATGCCGCTAAACCTTGGGTTATCCGGGTCATAATTTGACTGATAAAAATCAAACCCCTTATAACTAATAGGGTCGTTTACTTCTATGGTTTTTGTTTTGACAGTCACGCCGTTGTCAATAATCTTCAGAGTGCTCTTAAAATCCTTTATCATCTCCCGCTCTTCCTGATACAGCAAGGCGAAACCTTTGTCCTCGGACCACCAGGCCCCTTGATCTTTGGCAAACAGCCAATCAGATTGTTTGCCAAGCGGGCCTTCGACATCAACAAAGATAGCGGGATTCACCATATTTTCAGAATTTTGCACAACCTCTTCGCGGAACCCAAATGATGAAAAATATTTAGTAAGCTTTATCTGATATCCGGAATTGCCTATTGTGTTCATCTTGTCAAGCTCAAGGATTTCGTCGGCAACCAGCTTGCCGTTATTTAAATACAGGAATCTGTTATCGCCTTTCGAATACTGTATAAGCTTTACAAGATGGCCGATAGACGCCTGGTCCGACCCGGCGGTCTCATATAAAAGTTTAACATTGCCGTATTTGGTGGCGTGCATTTCGTCCCAATCAGGATATTGGGCAAACACCCAGCGCGACTCATCGCCCTCCGGCCCATGTATTGTAACCTTTATTGCGGGATTGTCCTCAACCTGCTTCTCAGGCGGCAGATTTCTGTTTGAGAAATCATTAGTAACCTCATCCACAATAACATGGTATTCAGATTTCGGCACAACATAATGCTCGCCAATATTTAATGGAAACGCGTGTTTAATATTGCTGTCTTTTATATTGACAATCAACGCAGGATCGCCCTTAACATCCGCCTTGCCGGTCTCTTTAGCCAATTTAACCAAATTATCAAGCTCCGCCTCTGTTTTAGCCCAGATATATTCAAAACGTATGTCCGCCCGTTTATTGTCGTACCAGTAACGGCTTTTGGCAATCAACCACCCCTCGGCCTCAATCTGGCCGGAATTATACATCTGCACATAAACAGCCGGGCTTTTTTCCTCCTTTGAAGTGTTTATAGGCTCGCGATCCAGCTTTGCGTCGGGTATAAACTTTTTTATGGCCACTTTGTACGGTTTTATTGAGTGAGAATCACCCTCGTTTGCGGATATTTTACGCTCCTTATCTTTCTCTTTTACATACGAGATCAACTCAAATTTTGGGGCATGTTTCTCAAGCTCAAAATCCTCAAGAAACACTTCAAACCCTAACGGCCTCCGTGTTTGATCGTCAAAAGTGTAATAGTAATCAATTGATTGGCCTTCAAGCATATTAACGGCCCCGCTGGCCCCAAGCCAGCCATCGACAAGACTGCCGGCCATTATTAATATCAAACTTAAATGAGTTGCAAGAAAGCCCATCTGCATTATCGTGTTGCGCCATCTGCGAATAGCGCACACTAAAAGGTTCATGCACAGCAAAACCAGCAGCACGGTAAACCAGTATGAATGGAACACCTGCGTAAATTGCCCGCCTTCAAGGAAAGTGGCCCAACCTTTGCCGAACCTTGCCACATATTCCGGAGTGGTTCTGTTCTGTATAATAAATGTGCCAAGAATGCAGGATATCGCAATTAGAAATATAACTATTACAGCCAGCTTGACGGAACTAAAAAACACCATAAAATAGTTGTCTTTTTTCCGGATCTTTTTAGGCTCTTCTTTTGTATTTGATTTTTGTTTGTCTTTCACTTAAAAAAAAACTCCTTTATATACGCATAAATCGGCTTTAATAAATAAACCCACCAACAAGAGAGGAAGTAATTTAAGGCCAATCATTATTCTAATGATCGCGTGCGATGTTATTTATTATTATAGTATTAAGAAATATAGAAATAGATCAGGCGTTCGCAAACCGCTGCTATTTAACAGATCTATAAAAGAATGGATTAAAGATATTACAGATTTCACGCAACTTGAACGCGAAAGTCGTTTGATTGGAAAAAAACACGAGGATGAATAAGCGCCTATACTGAAAAGCTTAAAATGCCGTCAGGCATACTAACAAAAATAAAGGCAAGCCAACATAGCATGAAACAATAACGCTACCGTTTATCCCGCAGAGATGTTTTACGCAGGATAACAGGACAAAACTTGATAATTTTATCCTGTTACCCTGTATAAATTCTATATGCTTATCTCAAAAAGAGCAAAAACTTTATATTATATAATTTATAACACCTTTACAAAACCGTTTCTTCCTCAAACAACTTAGATCATACACCCCACTAATTATCCTCTTCAAGGACAATTCTCACTGAGCAGACAAGCCGCTCAGCGCCCATTTATAAAATTATTCCAGGCCCGAGCCCTTAACAATCAGGAACTCAACCCTTCTATTTTGTTTCTTATTTTCCTTAGTGTCATTAGGCGCAACTTCCCTGTTTGGGCCAAACCCTGAAACATGCACCCTTTCCTGAAGTATGCCCTCTTTCTTTGTCAAAAAGTGGAAAACCGACAAAGCCCTGGCGGCAGACAAATGGTGGTTTGAATCCCACATGTTTTTTGTCTTTACAATAGGGTCTGCGTCGGTATGCCCGTCTATCCTCATAATAGTTTCAGGTTTCTCCTTTAAGTAATTTGAAATTGTCAACAATGCTGTTTTGCCGCTCTTTTTAATTTCAGCCATGCCTGAATCAAAAAGGATTTTCTCCTGCAACTGAATAACCGGACCTTCAATAGTGTCTCTAACAATAGCTCCCTGTCCAATAGCGGTTGCAAGCTTCTCAAGTTCCGCGCGAAGTTTCCTTTTCTCCTCTTCATCCGCAAGTAGTTTTAGCGTTAACTTTTCATTCTCTTCCCTCAGCTTTAAATTGTCGTCTCCCTGATCACGAATAGTTATTGATTGGCGCCTGTTTAAAGCCCTTAACTCTTCAAGTTCGGAACAACCGGCAAAAGCGCCTAAAATCGCGACAAAAACGGCAAGCTTTATATATTTAGCAGAATTTCGCATCTCCACACCCTTTTTTTGTTCAAATTTGTATGTAAATAGTAAAATAATAAAGAGATACTATAACATTTGACAATACCCTATTCAAGGCTTTTTTATCTCTTAAACCCCGCTATTCTTATTTGTAAACCTTGTCTTCATCAAACACTTTCTCTTCCATTATTTTAATATTATTTCCATCCAGATCGGAATGCTGATAGTAGCATGATTTATACCCGGCATGGCAAGCCGCCACATTTTGCTGCACCTTAAATAGAAGCGAATTGCCGTCGCAATCAAAAGATATATCTTTAACAATCTGCGTGTGGCCCGACGTCTCCCCTTTTAACATTAACCGGCCTTTTGATCTCCTGAAAACATGCACTTTCCCTGTTTCAATAGTCTTTTTTAACGCCTCATCATTCATATAGCACAAAGTTAACGGCTGGTTATCCGTCGCATCGGCAATAATTGCCGGAATAAGACCGTTTTTGTCAAATTTCAACTGCGGCATAAGATCCATTTTTATAGAGCCTCCATATAAAATTGTTTACAAAAATAATAAAACACACTAAACCCGCTATAAAAATAGCGAAATATTCTAATCGGCGCCGGATTGCTCCATATGATTTGCCAATTTTTCACGCAATTCACACGCCTCAGCATAAGGATCTGACGATTTAAGTATTGCGGACATTACCGCAATGCCGTCGGCCCCGTTTGCCAAAACTTCATCCACATTGCTTTTATTTACACCTCCCAGCGCTATTACCGGAATGCCCAATGCGGCTTTCACCTCTTTTATAACGCCCGGCCCAACAGGCCTTTGCCCTGCAAAATCCCCTTTTGAAGGCGATAAATATATAGGGCTGAAAGTTATATAATCAGCCCCCTCCTTTTCCGCAAAGACGGCCTCATCCAAACTATGCGCTGAATATCCGATCAATTTATCGACGCCGGCCAATTCCACGGCATTTTTTACCGGAATGGACCTCTTGCCGATTTGCGCGCCGTCAACCCCTGCGGCCAAAGCAACGTCAAGCCTGTCGTTTATCAACAGTTTAACGTTTGTTCCAGTAACAAGCTTTTTCAACTCTGTTGCCAACTCAAAAAGCTCGCTTGCGGGCAAATCCTTCTCCCTTAGTTGCGCAACATTAACACCGCCTTTAATTGCCTGTTCCACAGTCTCTAATAACGGCCTTTTGCAAATCGCTCTATCCGTTATCAGCATTAAAACCGGTTGCTCAAACCCCAAGCTCGCTTTTGATTCCAAGGGACTTCTCATATTTAGTTAAAACAGGCTCTACGCATTCGCGAATAAATTCGTCAACCTGTTGCGGAGCCCTGCCGATAAATTTTTTTGGATCGGTTATCTCCTGCAAATTAAACTTAACCGACAAAAACGCCGGATCGTTGTCTATCCTTTCAAGCAGATCGTTCCTTGAAGCGCCTTTTTTAATCAATTGAGCGGCCTCCATTGAGTGCAACCTAATCCTATCGTGCAAGACCTGCCTGTCGCCGCCTTTTTTAACCGCCTCCATAAGTATGTTTTCCGTCTCCATAAAAGGCAACTCCATATTAACATGGTGTTTTATCATCTCATGGTTTACAACAAGCCCGTCGGTCACGTTTATAGCAGTATTTAACAAAACATCAGTAGTTAAGAAAGCCTCAGGTATGGCCAAACGTTTATTTGCCGAATCATCCAAAGTCCTCTCCAGCCACTGGCCGGCCGCAGTAAAAGCGGGATTCAGACTATTGCAAATAACATGGCGAGACAAAGCGCACATGCGCTCAGCCCTCATCGGATTCCTTTTGTACGCCATAGCCGACGATCCAATCTGCTCCTGCTCAAACGGCTCCTCAATCTCCTTTAAATGATGCAACAACCTGATGTCCGTGGCAAATTTGTGCGCTGATTGCCCAATGCCCGCCAACGCATTTAATGCGTGACTGTCAATTTTCCTGCTGTAAGTCTGGCCGGTAACGGGAAAAACATCATTAAAACCCATCTTTTCAGCAACCATTTTGTCAAGCCTTTTAACCTTATCCTCATCACCCTTAAAAAGCGACATAAAGCTGGCCTGTGTTCCGGTAGTGCCCTTGGCCCCTCTAAAACGGAAATTATCCAGCCTGTGCTCAATATCCTCAAGGTCAAACAGGAACTCTTGTATCCATAAACACGCCCTTTTACCCACAGTGGTAAGCTGCGCCGCCTGAAAGTGAGTAAACCCCAAAGTAATCACATTTTTATTTTTTTCAGCAAAATTCTTTAAATGCAATATCACATTAACAAGCTTTTTAAGCGTAATCTCCAATCCCAGTTTAATCTGTACAAGTTCAGCATTGTCCTGCACAAAAGCGCTCGTGGCCCCAAGGTGAATAATAGGCTTTGCATTCGGGCACTGCTCGCCGTAAGCGTAAACATGCGCCATCACATCGTGCCGCACCTTTGCCTCCCTCGCGCGCGCCACATCATAGTTTATATCGTCCTGAAACCGTTTTAACTCCTCTATTTGCTCATCAGTTACAACATCAAGCCCAAGCTCGCGCTCGGATTCAGCCAAAGCTATCCACAACTTCCTCCACAAACGGAACTTATTGTTGTTGGAGAAATTATAACTCATCTCCCCGTCCCCATACCGCCCCACAAGAGGCGATTGATAGCTGTCATGCGGTGATTTACTGTTTTCCATATTCAAATTTATAAAAAAATGTTTATTCTGCGCCGTTTCAGCGCAAACAATTCCAAATTTAAAGATTCAATTCTGCAACTCCCAATTAAAGCGACCTATTTTAAGTAAAATTTAATATAGTGTAAACTTTTTTATTTGATTTTAACCTGATTTGAAAGATTCTTTTGTCTAAAGGCCATTAATTTGGAGCCTACGGAGCGCTTTTTTGATTTAGAGCCTGGAGGGCTGACTTAATAAAAACCAGGCCTATATTAAATTGACCCGTTTGGGTTGAAAAACCAGAAAATATAGTAGAATATAGAGAAAAATATGATAATATACTTTTGGAGCTTTAAATGAAAAATTGTTATCTTCTTCGAGTATAACAATGAGCAGAAGCAGAAAGAACCAGGCTGTCAGCCTGAACCTTCTACCTACCCAACTCAAGTTTATAAATAAAAAATATTTAAGGTGCAAACAATGGCGCTAAAACTGATAGAAAGCAGACCTGCAACGGAAGACGAAAAAATAAGGTTGCAGGAATTTGCGCTTGATGAACAATGGCTTTCAGAACACTCAAATGAGATTTGGGAAAAGTATAAAGGAAAGTACATAGCCGTTGCTAAACAAACGCTATTTGTCGATGATACCTGGGAAAATGTTATCTCTAAGGCGAAAGAGATATACCCCGGCAGAGAACCATTAGTTAGGCATATTCCATTTAAAAGAAAGATTTGGGTTGTATGATTTTTCAGGGGAAATATGTAAACGAAGCAGGCACATATAGGCCATATATTAGCGCAGATTTGTTGTCGCCTGCCAAGAAATGGATTATGGTTGACTTTTTGGTGGATTCAGGAGCGGACGAAACATTTCTTGATTATTCCTACATCAAAAAATTAGAAATTGATACTGATGGAATAAACGTAAAAGATGATGTTGGAGGCGTGGGAGGCACAGGGGTTCCTTATTTCCAAATAGACACTACTATAAAACTAATTTCTAAACGAGACACAAAAGTATTTAGTGGCACAATCAATATATTTCTTGATCCGCATTCCTGCACAATGCCATTACTCGGGCGAGATGTATTGGATAACTTTGTAACTATTTTTGACAGAAAACAAAGCTCAATTTTTTTACTTGATGAGTCGGAATCTTATAAAATAGAAATTAATGAAATTTAACTTCCATAAATCCCTATTCCATGTTCAAGCTTTTGGCGGCAATTAAACGGATTTTTACAGACGCAGCAATAAAAAAATAATAAAACTACAATTCGCCAACCGTAGCGTCCGAATGAGCAGAGAGATCACCGACAACGGATTTAACATCGCCAATATCGGACTCGCCAACCTTTGCCTGGACAGTGTATTAATATAATCTTTGCAATGCCCTGCCAACTCTTCAAGCCTATCTTTAATATTAGGATCAAGCCTTTCGCATTCAACCGCAACCATTAACATATTCATATGCGCCCTCATATTTAGAACCACCGATTTTCACAGATTGTTCCTCTTTGTTTTTATTATCAGATTTTTATAATTTACGATCTCTTTCTTCAATCTTCAACATCGCTCTGGTAAAGAACATAACGGGAGAGTTGATATTGAAGTTTAACCTCATGCTCCACAATTCTTAATTCCCATTTTTGGTTCTTCTCCCATTTAGTTGATAAAACTGACTCAATAAAATAATACCTGTATATTCATGGCCATAATAAACGCAGAGGCGCGGAGAGCGCGGAGGAACGCAGAGAATTTGGTAATTTTGTTAAAAATCTTTTTAAATTAAACGACAACAGTAAAACTCAGAGAAGCACAAATGATCAAAATCCTGCATTAACCTCTCTGCGAACTCTACGCTAAAAACACATTTGTTTCTACCAACTTTTTTGGAGAAGTTTCAAAAATGTGCGCAAATCCAGTTTTTTTGATTAACCATAATCAGTCAGTCTCTTGTTTTCCCAATAGACAATTTCCCTAATGTAGGACCGGAAGAGTATGACAAGTTATAAGGCAGGTATAAGGGGCCGAGGTCTTGTACCGTCTGACTGATTTGTTTGCTAGCGTGAGTTTACAAGATGTTAATATTTGGCACATTCGTAAAAATGAAAAGCCTAATATACTAATATTTATGTTATGACATATCACCGTATGACCTAAAATTAAGAAAAAACGCCATTATCTGGTTTTTTAATTTGTCAGTATGAGTTTTAGCGGGGGAAAAGCTTAGTGCTTTGTTTCTAGCTTATATTCCCCTAAAAAACATCAAAATTTGATTAACAATGTAAATAAGCCATACGATGTTTTGCCGTAACTCATTACTATCAAACAAGTTAACTTTAGACTTCAGTTATCTTGTAAACTCACGCTAAAGAAAAAGTTAATTTAACATTAGTAAACACTTAATAATTAAAACCATACCCCGGCTTGCCCCTATAGAGCTTTTAATTTTTTCTTGATCCTTCCAAGCATAACTGTATTTGGGTTTTTCATAGTTATGGAACCCTCAAATGCATCTAATATCATATCCAAAGTGCTATTTGATCCTCTATATTGATCAAAAATATTTATAAACCAAAGACTAAAACCTCCAAAAACACCTTCAAGGGGACGATCATATATAACACCTGTTAATGCGCTACATAACGGCAATAAAGCCTTAATATCATGTCTACTTAAAAATTTTTTCCTTTTTTCATAACTTGTAACTGTTTTATTAAAATTATTAATTATATTAATAAATTCATCATTACTTGCAATTGCTTCTTGTTTCTTAAAAAACAAATTGCGAAGACGTTCAATATCCCCGCCTTTAAACGATTTAACAAATTCAATTATTGGAACTGAATTATCAACCGATAAAAGGTCCTTAGCAAAAACATTTAAAAGACTAGCATCTTGCAGAGTTTTTCCTTTAGGAATATCAGAATATAAACTGGCTATATATTCTGTATGTAATAGTTCTGAATAATTTTCAAAATTTACAGGGTAAACCGTTGAGTTAAGAGCCGTCCCCAATTGCAAAGGCAATGCTGCACTACCAAATTCTATTATCAGATCCCGCCCTGTCATATTTTTGTACAATCCAGAGGCCAGTTTTCCTAAACATTGCCCTATACTAAAAGCTCCATATTTGTGCGCTAAAATAATTGATGAAGACCAAATTTCACCTAAAATTTTAACAAGCGTCAACAACCTTTTCTTTACAATTACATTATTCGATTTTGTGGCCACATTGTACATAGTTTGAAGTAATATTTGCTGCTCAACAGTATTTACAGAAGGAAATAAATAAGGTATTTTATGCTTTAAGTCTTCAATTGCTAAACAAGTCAATTTACGAGAAAGAATTAAATTATGAGGAGATGATTCCGCTACAATTTCTAATATCTCTTTATTGTAACGGTCAATAGCATGAGGTAAAATTATTTTTACATATCCTTGATTAATTAATTCTATTAACTCTTTTTCTGAGATTGTTAATGAATGCAGAACTTTTTCAAAACTATTTTTAAGAGGCAATGCTAAAATTACAGTTTTAAATATTGTTAAATAATTACGTATATTATAAGCAGGGAACACACTTGTATCTAGCAAACATGCCCCATTAATATTGTCCCAATTAGTTGCAGGCAAAGGCTTATTATCAAATTGCTTATTTCCAAATACTATATTACGATTATCTATCCAAAATTCTTCATCTTCTTCAATTATAGAACGCAACGGCCCAGACACACTTTTAAACAGAAATTTGGAAGGTATTAATTCTATATCTCCTGATTTATCAACACTTCTAAAAGACAACGATGAACAATCTAAATTATTATCAATTTCAAATTGATAATCCCTGCCTATTTCCATCTTTGAAAATGAAATATCAAACAACTTTTTCTCATCAGTTGTAAGTTTTGATTTTGTAATAATTTTAAAAGCACGTTTTTTTTGATCTTCATTAATAATAAAGAATGGAAAGTTTTTCCCTAGCTCAAGATATAACATTGCTTTAAAATAACGTATACTAAATGGAAATCCTTTTTGCTCAATAACTTCATTATATGTCCTAGAAGGCAACTTTACAGCTTCTTTAGGAACACTTGCAACAATGCTAACCTGCAATCCTATAGGTTTATTTTCGTACAACCACGATTCAAAAGATTCTTCATCATTTATATCTAAACAATAAAAATAATAAACATAACCTTTCTTCCAAACGCCATTTGTTTTAACTTCTGGATTTTCTAACTTAAATTTGTCATACAACCAAGACGCATTATTATCATAAGACTTTTCTAATTCCAGATTGACAGTTGTATTTGAAGATTTTTGCATCAAAATTATCTCATATTGCCTATTTGACTATTTTATAATTATCAACCTACAAATGAATCAAGGGGAAACAAACCTAACCTATTGACAATCAGGAATTCAAAAAGCCAAGAAACCTATTCAGTCTCTACAAAATTAATATACTTATCTTTTAGACGTTCCTATCCTGTTCAAAAACTGACTGTTGAAATTCTAAATTTTTATATATTTCATGTCAATTACAAACTTTATCCATTTTTTATAATAAAAATTTAACTTGTTTAAAGAAAAACATCAACACCTTGCAGTGGAGGCATATAATGTTTTGTAGTTTGTACTGTAAAATATTTATTGTGAATATATTGTAGGTCATTTGCGACAGCATTTTTTTAAATAAAAGTATAACCGCACAAAAGCGTGACGGCTCTAAGAAAAAGCAGAAAACAATGAGCTGGGCGTATAGAGCGGAAAGCAAAAAACAACAGACAATAGACGGTTGGAGGTTGGCATGGAAACGATAAAACAAGATAAAAGCAAAAAAAGAGCTGGAATTCATGGTTTGGGGGGCTAAAAAAAAGCATGAAATTCGGATTTTCACGTTTAACATTCCATGCAACGACACGAAACTGGAGTTTCGTTTGCAATTGCGTTTTAAAATTGGAGATTTGCAACAAGTCTGTGGATTTACGGTTTTAGAAAGTTTACCAAACTGTTTTTACATGCGGATAAGCTAATATTTTTTTGTCTGCGGTAAGGAGGGTATAGTTCTTTAACCTGGCAGTAGCGGTAATAATACGGTCTACGGGGTCGGTATTAGACATTTCCGGCAATGAGTAAGCTTCTTCTATTATTTCAAGATCGATATTTTCCAATTGCCATTGATTTAATGCAATATAATGCCTGAACCATGTTTTCCAATGTTGGTTCAATTTAATACGGCGGCGTTCAACCGCGCACGCAATTTCAGCAGAGCTTATAGGGGAAACAAAAATCTCGGAATCCTCGGACTGTAACAAATCACCCGCCGGCTTGGAAAGGGATTCCGGATTACTCACGGCCCAGATAATACAACATGTATCAAGGAGAAGTTTCATTATTTTAACATATCCCAATTCTCAGATGGAATCATAGGTTCTGTTAAATCGCCCAGAATTTGGACAGTTCCTTTGCCACAGCCAAGCTTAGTATGATTTTTATTCTCTTTCGTCTTGATGGGAGCTAAACGCGCAACCGGAATATTGCGCTTGCAAATTGCAACTTCTTCCCCGTTTTGTACAACTGAGAGGAATTTGCTTAAATTATTTTTTAACTCTGCTACGTTTGCCGTTTTCATATCTATATAGTAGGCCAACTTTATGGCCATGTAAAGACTTTTTTACTATCTTATGGGTGAAAAACATGGAAAATCCGAAAAAAGTAAAATTACAGTTTGCTGGTTCAAGTCTTGAGATAAGTAAAATCTTTAATAGCGTAAACGTTTTTATTTGATTTTAATCAATATTTAAAATAGAGTAATATCCTCATATTGCTTTATCATATTTAATTAGCCGCATAAAAAGCTTTTTCAGCAGTTTCTGAACTCCAAAAAGTTTCCATATTTTACAATGACGACAAATACAAACTCGCAAACTTTTGACTCAAAATCCAAAAACGCATTTACACACACAGACATTTTAGCGCTTTTTGGCTTGGCTATGTTAACGGCGTTCCTCTTCCTCCTTAAGATTGACACTATGCCGCTATTTGACCCGGACGAGCCACGTTACGCATCCAGCGCTATAGAGATGGTTGATAAAGGCAACTGGATCATACCGCATTTTAACGGCGAGCCGCGTTTAAACAAACCTCCACTCTTTTACTGGCTGACCGCAATGCCGCTTAAATGGTTAGGCGCGTCTGAATCATCCGCACGCCTGCCGTCAGTCATATTTGGAATAGGCGGCGTTATTCTAATATTCCTGTGGGCGAAAAAGATGTGGGGCCGCAAAAACGGGTTTCTGGCAGGCATGATCCTGTCCGTATGCCCATTGTATTACAGCATATCGCGCCTATGCATAACCGACATGACATTGTCATTCTTTCTCTACCTGAGCCTCTATCTATTTTACACGGGTTACGAGAAAGGGATGTTAAGCAACAGGGTCAAAATAGCAATGAGTTTTTCAATGTCCATGATGTTCCTAGCCAAGGGGCATATGGGCATATTGATATTTTTTATGGTGGTTTGCGTTTTCCTGATAGTCATGCGCGACATAAGGTTCCTTGCCCAGTTCTGGTCGCGGTTGGGCTTGGTTGTGTTTGCAGCCCTTACAATTCCATGGAGCGTTGCGTTTGTAATTAACGCGGGATTGCCCGGAACGCTAAATCTGCTTTTTAATGAAACCTACGGAAGGTTTGTGGGAGGCTACCAACATCCTGAGCCGTTCTATTTTTACGTCACTTTTTTCTTTATCGGCTTTTTCCCATGGTCGCTCTTTGCGCCCCTGGCATTTATATTTCCGCGCAAATATGGCTGGGGATTTGCGGGGGAAAAACAGAACGCAATCAATCACAGCGCGGGAAACAACAAGAATGATCCTGAAAAATCGCGGGCAATTTTCTTTAGCGTATGGATGATAGTGGTTCTCGTCTTCTTCTCATTGTCCAAATCAAAACTCTTTTCATACATACTGCCCATGGCCCCGACCGTCCCTTTTATTTGCCTTATAGTATTTAACAATATTCGGCGTAGAAACAGACGCGAGGACAAGAAAGCGCAGTTCGCAATACTAACGCTTACGCTCATATTCTCATTAATAGTCATGTTTTGCGCGCCAACATGGTTTTCCGGCAAATATATGCTGCTACAGGGCAGAATCTTCCTGCTTATGTTTGCATTTTGCTTATGCATGGCGGCGCCGTTGGCCGCGGTTGCCTTTAAAGGCATTGCATGGGGCAAATACACGCTTGTTATAACATGCTACATTATGATTGTTTTAATAGGATTGAACCTGCATCTCTTTATGGGCGACAACAGGTCAACAAAAGCGCTTGCAAACGATGCGCTGCCGGCCGGCAATGATTACACTTTGCTGTCGTATAGAAAAATACCGTCAAGCCTGGTCTTTTACAGCGGAAAAACTGCTCAAAAGATAGAAAACGGCAATATAGACGCCGTAAAATCGTTTGAAAACAAGGGGAAGGATGTCTACATCTTTATGAACAAAAAAGACTACAAAATCAACAAAAACGCCTTTGACAAATTTGGCTACCATCGAAAAGGCGAAAGCACCGCCGATGTGATATTGATAAAACCCGCAATGAAAACTAAAAAGCTTGCAGGCCTCAAAACATTTGAAGAATGATTGTATAGTTAAAAACTTCAGGTTTTCGCAAATTTATATTCGCGTATGTTTATATTCAAATGCTGTGAAATAAAACCCTAAAGGGTAAATTCCAACAAAATCAAGCTGTTGGAGTTAAGGCTTTAGCCTTTTATCCATCTACAAATTTTGAGAACCGCCACCGGCAAATTTGACAACCGGCAAAACTACTCACTCAACAAGCTCATTCTCAAATCCGCCGCCTTCAGAGGAGGCTTCCGCTTCGCCTTCAATGCCGGCCACGGCCGCAGTATTGTTGCAAGCAGGGCAAGCGCGTTTCAAGAGGCTAACGCCGCCGATAAGAAACATCGCGCCAAACGCCAAGGCCAACGCAACGCAAACCAGGCTACCCACGCCTCGAACGAGAAAAGACCCCATTATAAATGAAACTACAGAGGCTGCTGTAAACGGCCCCTCAACATCCAACACCATCTTGTCCATTCCGACAAGCGCATTTTTACCATCATCTTCATTTACATCCATTACAATCGTCTCCTGTTAATTTTTATAAAAGGGTATCAATACCCTCTCTCCATTTTAATTTCCTGATACGCCCTGTTTATCTCCTGAAATTTCCCTTTAGCCACCCTTGAAAACTCGTCGCCCAGGTGCGAGACCTTGTCCGGGTGATACTTCTTTGACAAATTTCTAAACGCGTGCTCAATATCATCCCTTGAAGCGGAATCCGAGAGTCCAAAGACCTCATAATTTCGCGATGATTTCTTCACAAATTCCGACCTAACCTTTAAAGCGTCGTTAAACCCAATGCCGAGATGCGAGACAATTTGGCTTATCTCCCTCTCCTCGTCCGGGTGAAAAACATTGTCCGCAAACGCCACAATATAAGATATACGCAACAACATCAAAACCTCGTTATAAGACGTCACAGACTTAAAACCGCGGCACGCATCCCTTAGATTTATATCACCATACGCAAACTTGTTAATAACGCTCCTTGCGTAATTTAGGTCGTCCCCATTAAACCTTAAATTTATTAACGAATTCTCAATCGCCTTTACTTCGCGTTCGTGAATATGTCCGTCAGCCTTAGCCACGGACATCGCCACCGCCGCAAGACTGTTAATAAAAACAAACTTGCGATCATTGTCGCATATCTCGCTCGGCGCGCGCTGATCCCCGTTAACCCTGTAATTTTTATCAAATACGTCCCCGGCCATTGCGCCCAGTATAGCCCCAAACGGCCCGCCGAACATAAATCCAATGCCCCCGCCTATAACCTTGCCTCTCCAATTGCCCATCTATTCTCTTCCCACTAGTTTATTGCCGTTTTTTTCTAATAAATAAAAGTTTCAATCAACTCAATATCCTTAACCCCCATCAACCTTTCGCAATAGTGGCACCTGAGTTTAACCGGATTCTTGCCGGCCACATGAATCTTATTTTCAACAGTCTGATGGTTGCTCACACAATTAGGATTAATGCATTTCACAAGCCCCTCAATTATATCAGGCAACTCAACCTGCAACTTTTTTACAACCTCGTAATTCTGAATAATGTTCAACGTCGCGTCAGGCGCAATCAAGGCAATCTTGTTCACCTCGCTTCGGGTCAGGTTCTTGCCCTCAATCTTGATAATACCCTTCTTTTTAAGCTTTTTGCTTGAGAGATTAATACCGACAAGCACCTCCCGCTCCTCCTCATGCAACCGCAATATCTCAGACACAATAAAAGTCCTCTTACTGTCGATCTGATCAATCACCGTCCCATTACAAATTGCAGATACTGCCAGCTCCTTCATAAAATCGCTACCCGCCCTTGCTCTCAAAATTATCAGAATAAACTGAAGCCTCGAAAAGAAATAACTTGGTGTTTTTTTTTCGAACCCTAACTTAAATCATTCAATTTTATCATGATTTTGGATCTGTTCAAGTTATTTATTGCGGCTTTAGATAATGCCCCTGCTTCCACAACGGCAAAGCTCCGGCAAGTTCAATTTTATTCACAATGTTCAGGGTAAATGTCAAGGATGAGCGCAATAGACTTTTTTAACAGGTCGATCTCTTCGTGTGAAATATTGCCTATCTTTTCAATAAATCGATTATGGCTAATGCTCCTGATCTGAAAACAGTCAACTGTAGATTTTTTTTGAAGCCTGTTTTCCGAATCAGGCTCAATTGAAAGAAAAAAGGGATTCTTTTCCCAATGTGGACTCCAACCGGTTATCGGCGCCACAATGGCAAGTTTTAGGTTTTTGCCGTCCCCGCCATTCAAAACAATTACAGGACGTCTTTTTTTTATCTCGTCGCCTATTGCAGGATCAAGATTTACCCAATATATTTCACCTGTTTTCAAAATCATCGCCTTCTATTGATTCAAAAAGGTTTTCATATGGAGCTTTACCGATCATCTTCATAGCATTTACCCTCTTTAACTCCCTGAGCCTCTTTTGATCCTCTTCAACCTTAATGTTGATTGCGTCTCGCATATATTCGCTCAAACTTTTATAGCGTAAATCTTTATAGGAGTTCTTTATAAACTCATAGATTTTCTTTTCAAGCTGGACTTTGCTTTGAATTAGCATATTATTGCCTCCAGAATTGTAATAGCCATGTCTTTAGAAATAATTAACCGCAAAATGTATTCAACGCCGACTTTACGACCTATTTAAGGTACTAAAATTTAGCCCCATATTACAAGGACAAAATATAGGACAAGTTTATAGAGGAAACTATTTTAGAAAATGGTTTAGTGGAAAATTTGCCGACAAATAAGAAATAGGCTCATTATTGTTAGCACATATAACAACACCGATTGTTTTTTAATGACGAAAAGAAAAGGACATGCACAGAACACGGATTACGCGGATTTTCATTGATAATGGCGGAGAGTAGAGAAAAAGAGTTTTGAGCGCAAATGCGGGATGCTAATGAGCCGTAGTGGGCGGCTCATTAGAACTGAAACCTTATAGCCGGAAAAGAAATAAGCCGACATTAACGCATTCTTTTTTTTAACGTGGTTTAGTGAGACTAATTACCGTTTTTTTTGCAAAAGCGTTGAGCGCGGAGAGCATAACGCAAAGCATTGCAGAAAGCGATATGAGTAGAGACTAACGCCGAAAATTACTGCGTTGTGTCTACTTAACGCCCTGTGCGCTCCGCTCTCAGCTCTCAGCTCTTTGGCTGTCCGCTTCTGCTTATGGCGGTAAGCGACCCGCTAAATCAAACTTTACAATGAACGCGAATAACGCCAGGTTACCTCTTCCCGGCCCACTTATTATTTTTGTATAAATCTATCACTCTTAACGCGCACGATTCCGTATTGATGCGATCTGTTTAAATTTGCGGCCAACGTCATGTTCCAGCTTTGGTGCAGTTCGTCTAATATTCCAAGAACTTTGTCAAACCGCTCGTCTTTTACAAACTGTAGACAGAAATCATATAGTCTGGTTATTCCGTCCGCCACTCCTGTATATTGATCGCTGCACAACTCCTTCAACGTATTAATTATGTCGCGCACTTTTATGGAGTCTTTTGCGTTGCAAGCCTCAATGCCGAGGTCGTAAATATCGCTCAACTCAAGAGGCTTCAAATCAGCGCTATTTTGCCCTGTGCTCATCATGTCCATTTTAATAGCATAATTTTCTCTCATAATCCCGCCCCCCTTTCAATAAACGTCCTTTTCTAAATACTCAAGGAAAAACATTTCAAAGTCAGGCTCCGTTAAATTGACGCGCCTGATTCAACCAGAATAAGTTTGCGTTGAAATCCTTTTGACATTCTGAACGCAAAAAAATAGAAAAATCTATGTAACGGCACGGTTCTGGAGTTCGCAATCTGATCCATCAACATGTGCAAACACGCGCCCGAGGCAATGCCTATAATAACAGGATGCTGAAACAAACAGCTCAAAACCGTAAGCAGAAACATCAGCTCCCATGAATGCAATACCACGGCAAATCTGTCCCAAAGATTTTTATGATACCAGGTAAAGAAGTTTCTGACCGTGAATTTGTCATTTGCAAAAAACAAATAATCAACGACATGGTCAAGGTCAATCAGAACTCCGCTTATAAATGCGGAAATCGCTAAAACCGGAGAACCGGATGAGGCGTACATCCCACCGCCCAAAACAGTTGAAGCTGCTATGTGATGTGATAGTTTCATATAAAAAAACCGCCTTTTCTCTATTAATAATTGATTAAAATTTACATTTAATATTAATAAAGTAAATCATTGGATACATAGTAAGTATCGGCATTTTTTGGGGATTTTTCAGCATATTATTAATGCCTGCAAAGGGAAGAAATGCAAAATAAGCGCCAAATTTAAACTAAGATTTAAAGGGGGATATAGTTTAGAAAAAAATATGCGATTTTTGGAATGCTTAATTCTTTAATAACGCAAGCAAAAGCTATTATAGACGGGATTTACAGGAACTACAGGATAAAAGCCAAATAGAGTTTAAATCTGCTTTTTTGAGAAATCCGCGTGCCGCCGGACGTTGTTTCCGGCGGCGCGGGATGATGTTGTTGTTTAATTATTAAACAGGTTTTGCTAACCGGCAAGCAAGGCCTCAAGCCTTGCCATCCCCTCTTTAATATTATCCATTGAGGTTGCGTATGAGATGCGCAAATGGTCGTCTGATCCAAATGATTTGCCCGGCACAAATGCCACCCTTGCCTTTTCAATAAGGAGATTCACCAGGCCGTCTGAATCGTTAACCGTTTCACCGGCAATCGACCGCCCAAACAGGCCGGAAATATTTGGAAACGCGTAAAACGCGCCTTTCGGCATTACGCAACTTACGCCGTCCAAACTGTTTAATTTATCAATTAAAAACCGCCTTCTTTTGTCAAATTCGGCGACCATATCCTTTATAAAGTCCTGCTTGCCCTTTAACGCCTCAATTCCGGCTGCCTGTGTAATAGAGCTTGTGCCTGAAGTAAAATGATCCTGCAATTTTATAGCCTCGGATATTATTTCCTTATTGCCGGCAGCGTAACCCAGCCGCCACCCCGTCATTGCAAACGATTTGGAAAAGCCGTTTACAGTTATCACTTTATCCAGAAACTCGTCGCCAAAACCGGCCGGGCTGCAATGTTTTGCTCCATCGTATAAGATATTTTCATAAATCTCATCGGAAATGACATATATATTGTTTTTCACCGCGCAACCCACTATTTCGCGCAACTCTGCTTCGCTGTAAACAGATCCGGTTGGATTGCATGGGCTGTTTAAAATCATAAGTTTAGTGTTGTCGTTTATTGCGTTTTCAAACTGTTTAAGTGTTATCCTGAAATCCGCGTCGTCCGTTGCATGCAAAAGCACGGGTTTTGCGCCGGCCATAATTGTCTGTTCAGAATAGCTCACCCAGTACGGCGAAGGTATGATAACTTCATCTCCTTTGTCGCAAAGCGCAAGTATCACGTTGCAAACAGACTGCTTTGCCCCGCACGAAGTCATTATCTGCCCCGGCGAGTATTTTAAACCGTTATCCTTTAACAATTTATCGCATATGGCCTCTTTAAGCTCCATGGTTCCTGAAGTCGGCGTGTACTTTGTCAAACCGTCCCAAATGGCTTTAACCCCGGCTTCCCTAATGTTATCAGGGGTGGTGAAGTCTGGCTCGCCCATTCCAAACCCAATAATGTCTATACCCTCGGCTCGCATATTTTTAACTTTTGTGCTTATCTTAATCGTGGCAGACGGTTGCACCTCCCGCGCCATTCTTGAAAATTTCATATATTCCTCCAGTTAATTCGGCAATCAGTTATATAAGTTATTAGTTAGCATATAGTTTTTGTTCTTCGCGCGATGCCCTTACACTCCCCTCGTCCCCCTCTTTTTAGAGGGGAGGTTCAACATTTTTGTTTTCTTCGCTACCCGCTAAGCTCTCCGCGCTAAGCGGGGCTTGTTTCTTAAAAAGTTTAGATGATTTGTATTTTATTATTCCCTCGTCAATCAACACCTTTGCCGCCGATGTTATAGGCACGGCAAGTAGAAGCCCCAAAAAACCAAGCAATTGGCTCCAAATCAGAATAGAGATAATTATAGCCACAGGGCTCAGCCCCAGCTTGCCGCCGATTATCCTCGGCGTTATCACCGTGCCTTCAAGAAACTGCCCGACACCGAAAACAATGCCGACAAACGCAAGATGCTGAACATCATGAAACTGAAAAAAGGCTATAACCATTGCAAGCCCCAACCCAACCACAGTGCCCACATATGGAATAACATTGCCGAATCCGGCTACAAATCCCAATACAAACGACAACGGCACCCCGACTATAGTCAGCCCGATGCTGTATATTGTTGAAAGAATCAGGCAGACAACTATTTGTCCTCTGAAAAACTCCTTTAAATTGACGTCGATCTTCGCAAATACCTCGCCCACCTTGCCGCGATTAGCCTCTGGAATCAAGTCGCGTATCTTTGCGGTTATATGATCAAAGTCTTTTAATAGATATACGGTCACAACCCCGAAAATGAAAAAGTTTATTATCATGCCGAAGCTTTTAAATACCTCGTTGGCAATACTCGACCCAAATTTCATAATCTGCGGCGAATACTTCTTTATATTGATCAGGGGTTTCATCACGCGTTTCTTTAAGCCTTCCACTTTCCCCCCATCGCCCGCGGCAATGCCGGACGCGGGAGCCTCCCCGGTCTCTTCGCGCAAATTTGAAACGGCCTTGTCGCCGGCGCCGATTTTATCTTTTAAAAACAGAGCAAACTGGTTCTCCCCGTAACCTTTAATTATTTTTTCCACATTTGTCCGAAATTTAGGAAACCGTTGTTTAAGTGTGTTTCCAACCTGTTGCGCGCCGTTAATTGTCTTAGGCAACGCATACGACAGAACTCCGCCCGCGATTAACAATAACCCTAATATCAATACGAAAATGGCCAACGAGCGTTTTATCCTTATTCCGGGAAGTATCCTTTTGCGCATTTCAATAAAATCCACAACAGGATCAAAGATGTACGCAATAGTAAAGGCAAGAAATAGTGAAATGAGGATGCCGCGCAGGAAATTACAGACGAAAAAAAAAGCGCAAATCGAGCACGCTATTAATATAGCCCTGATCCACACATTTTCCAAAAGCTTCTGATTTTTGCCGTCCATTACTCCCCCGTGTTATTAACAACAACCATGTTTTTTATCGCGTCTAAAATCGAATTGCCTATCCCTTCAACATTGCGCAGTTCATCAGTTGAGTGAAAATTCCCGTGTTTAGCCCGGTATTTAACTATATCTATAGCTTTTTTCTGCCCGACTCCGGGTATCAACGTCAGCTCGCGCCAATCAGCCGAATTTATATCAATTTGGTAACTTTTCCCCTCATTTTCAGCTGAAATTATTCTGACAGGGTCAAGATTCCAATGATTATCCCTGGCAAAACGCAAACCAATGCACGCTATTAAAGCAAATGAGAGGGTCAAAACAACTATGAATTCCTTTTTTGAGAAATCGGCTATTTTAACGAATTTTAACATGCCCGGATAATGCCCGCATAACTTTTTGGCAACTATATTAAATATAAATAACAGAGATATTTATAACCTGAAATAATACCACGAACGGCAAGATCGAACAAAACAAAAATTGGAAAATTTGAAGAGAAATAAATATAACAGACGCGGAAGGCAAATTAACCTGTTTTTAAGTTCAGACGCCGGCTTATTTTATTATTGACTGCTTAATTTTTAAAAGCAATAATAAGCGCGCAGAGCATGGCGCACTTCGTAATTACTCAGTATAAACTCCGAGCGAAGAGCAAAAGCGAATGATGAATTTTGAATAAAAAGCAAAAGAGCTCCCATGAAAAGACACGAATAGGCACGGAAATTAAAAATATACCAAAATAAAGGCTTAAATTATACCAATCCAGATGCAGCGAAGCGCAACCCTGGGTTTCTCAACCCCTATTTTATAAAGAAGGAGGCTCGTCATTGATAACAAAAGGCTTGCGCCCAGAATCAAACTTAATAAAAAGGCGCGAATAGACTTTGTCGACGCGCATGAAGCCGACTTTAAATGCGCCGGCCCCGGCATCAAGGCCGACATTGTAGACATCAGCGTTAACGGAATAGGCCTGAGATTGGCAAAAAACGTGGACGAACCGACTTTAAGCATGCTTGACGACGGCAAGATGAAAGCCCGCGTAAACTTCACTTTAAACACAAACGACAATCCGGTGCAGACGTTTGCCTCATTGGTTAGGCACACAAATAGCGACAAATTCTATGGATTACAATTTCTGGACATCCCTGAAGCCTCCCATATACAGATAAAGAGCGTAGTTGAAAAGTTTGCGTTTTGCTAAGGGCTTGAGCCTTTTACACACCTCTCGTTCCCCTCTTTTTATAGGGGAGGCCGATTGTCAGAGGCTTTCCGGTATGCCGCGGATTATTAGCGCCTATTAAAGGCAGGTCGCGAGAGCATATGCAGGATTGCCGTGATAAAGGAAAAATGCGGAAACAACATCCTTAGGGGCTGCGCAAAAATAACTTGGTCTAGATGCGTTTAGATTTGGGTTAAATTTGGACAATCTGATTGAGCCGAACCGGATGCGCAGCCATAGCTGCGTTGAGGATTCGGCGATTGAAGATAGTTCAATGTTGGCCTGAAGATGAGCGTGGCTAGACCAAGTTATTTTTGCGCAGCCCCTTAACCCCATTAATCTTTAACCACCTCAGCCGCCGCCGACATGCCGGCCAACAAGCCTTTTTTATCAAGAAACTCCAATATTTCATCCGCCATCACCACGTGCCCCTCATAACCCGGATGTATCAGTTCACCAAACAAATGCGCGTTGCCCGGGTTTGCAGTCTCGACCAGTTTATCAATTTTCAGATATGGAACGCCGTTTTTTTTCATAGTTTCAGCAAGAAGTTCGCGATAAATCTTTATTCGATTAGCTTGAGGCGGGTTTGTTTTAGCGTCGCGGTACACTTGGCCAATTACAGCGGCTTTTGAGCCGTTATGGGCGGCAAGCTCTATTATTGAAAGAATGTTGCCGATATACTCATCTTTAGATACACGCGGAACCGACCGGGAAAGTTTCTTAGCCCCGCCGCCCTTGTTTCTAATTGATTCCCTCCACTGCGATATATACATCATCGCCTGGCTATGCCGCATAATCCTGCGCTGAAACACGCTAAACCAACTGTTTTCAATGGTTTTGCTATCAGGCAGGTATCTTACATCAGTGTCGTTCCATCCATAGCACACAGTAACAAGATCGGGCTTTAACATTTTTATATCCCTCTTAAGCCACTCCACCCCCTGATAGCTTGTATACCCGGGAACGCCCATCGCAACCACCTCTATCTCTCGGCCGGCGTTTAGATTGCGCAGCCTCTTTTCAATCTGCATTGGATATGGAATATTTTTAGGATTGTGTGTCATTTTCGGCGGAAAACAAACCGGCACACGGTAACCAAACGTCACCGAATCGCCCAGGCAAATAATCCGGAACAATCCGCGAGGCTTTGTCCTAAGCGGCCTGCCGTGCCTTATGCCAAGCCTGTTTGTGGAAAACATAGTGTAATCCCAATAAGCGCTCTTTAAATCAGGCTTTAACTTCCACCCAAGCCACGGATCACCTTCGTAAACCCCGGTCTCCTTATCCTTGGTTGCAACCTCCGGCGAAGCAACCCTCACAAAAGCTTCCAAAGGGCTTATATACGGCGCGCACAAACGCGTCCCCCCCTCAACGCACAACAATATTAACGCCAAAATCAAAAACGGAGCCGCGTAAAATATGGCCCGCTTGCCCCAGCGCAACTTAGTTTCGTCAGCCCCTAAGTTTTTGCCGAGCGCCGCAATTTCATCCGCTTTTTCCGCCAACGGCTTTGATAAATCCTGTTCTTTTGATTCCATAATTGTTTCCGATTCCCAGGGTTGCGCTTCGCTTGCCCCTGATTACCGACTACCGGATCCCGGGCTGTCAGGCGCGCAAAAATTGACACATTTATGTTAATTCACAACAACATACTCGTCAAAGGCGCCTAATTCTTCCTTTAAAGAAGTTTCAACCGGTTATTCATAACATTTTTATTGTAACTCTACGTGATTTTATTACAATCTTGTAATCGCTTTACGGTACTAATCAGGAATCGCTCTCATGAATAAATAAAATGCAGAATTTAAACGCATTATTAACATCTTTTAAAAGCCTCCAATATAAAGAGAAGCGCATTTTGCCCGTCATACTGCATGTTTTCGTTGTTAATCGACAAAGGATTTTTGGCGCCTATTTTGCAAATAACCATTAAATATTAACGCAATAACAGCGCCAACAAACAGTTATTTTATATTTTACCAACTGCAAGTTTTAATTAATTTATAAAAGCACAATTTTAACTATTTTTTTTCATTTTACAACGCTTTAGTTTCACTGTCGCCAACAAATAATGACACAAAATCGAGGCGCGCCGAACCCGTTTTTTAGCGCTTGAGTTAAGCGGATGAATCAGGCTAACAGCCGGGCGCTTTTACGCCTTTACTCATTATTAGCCACCCTGGGCATAATTCTAACCAGAGCAGACAAGCCGCTCAGTGTTCATTTATTCTCAAAAGGGGATAACTTATTAAATCGTATGTTATAGTTTTTTTTACTTTAAAACAACATTTCATTTATCATGACTATTATAAAACCTGAATATTATTCAAACGCTGAAATCGGAAGTAAAATCAGAAAAAGGCGAAAAGAGTTAGGTCTTTCACAAACAAAGCTGGCGTATTATATCGGCATCTCATATCAACAGTTACAAAAATACGAGAAAGCCGATACACTGCTTACAGTTGAAAAGCTAATAATGATCGCCTCCGCGCTTGACGTGCAGATCGGATATTTCCTTGAAAGGTCGTCCGAAGAGCCCCCAATAGAGAGAGCAACAACGGAAAAAGAGAGCGAAAAAGAGAGCGAAAAAGACGAAAGATTCGAACTATTAACAAAATCGCTCAAAGGCGCAAAATTCACAAAATCGGAATCAGATCTGCTTAAAGCCTTTAATGCAATAAAAGATAACAATATTAGAAGAGGCCTTATGTTTTTAATAAAAAGTTTTGCGAAAAAGAAGTATTAGACAGGGGCCAATATAGCGCCCCCGCAAAATTGCCTCAATTTACAAATAAGGCAGCGCCCAATGGTTAACATTAACGGAACATGTATATATTCATCATCGTAAAACAATGGCTGTAATTTTAGTAATATCTGACGAATCTGCGACTATAGATTGCTTTTTAGAACATATTAACGATCAACATTTTGTTTTAACGGCGCCAAAACAAAAGGATGCGGCAACGGCTTTAATATACAATGCCATTGATATTGTGTTTGTTGAAAGCCGTCTTGCATACGCTTCAAACAACGCTTTGCTCGACGATCTGCAAAAACACGCAAATAAAGCGGCCGTCATCTTTTTAATATCAAAGCTTGAACGCGAACAAACCGATCAATACATTTGCGATGGAGCGTTTGACGTCATTGAAAAGCCTTTGCAACGCCTGGAGCTAAGGAGGTTCGTCAACAAAGTCGCCGATAGGCAGGAGATGGCCCGTGAACTGGACAAAATGCGCAACGACATAGACGATCAACCTTTTGCCGACCGGTTTAAAAACAACCCTATGTTTCCAGGCGCATACGGCGAGCGCATTAATAATGTCATTTACGATCAAAACAGCTTAAATTACAAAGAGGTATTCCACGCCTTTTCCAGATCAATATCAAATATCGCCGATACCGATAAGCTATGTTTTGCTATTACCGAAGCCCTGGCCGCAATATTTAAAGTCAACAGCGCGAGCCTGCTGATTATAGACAGCCTCAACGGCGAAAATGTTGTCCGCGGCCATATGGGCATCGACAATAAACTGATCAAAAGAGCGGCATTCCCCATGTTTAAAGGGTTAACGTTATGGTTGTCAAAGCACAGGAAGATATTGCGCCTCAGCAACCCGATATACGAAAGAGCCATAGTCGACAGCGATGTAAGACGGGATATGGCCATCCTGAACGCCGGCATATGCGCCCCTTTATCAATGCACGGCGCGTTGATCGGCGCAATAGCCCTTGGGGATAAAATGATAGGCAACGGCTTTAGCGTCGAAGAGCTTGATCTGCTCCCGGCATTGGCTGTGTATTTAAGCGCAGTTATTCAAAATACCGTAAATTATAGCGCATATATGTCAAAAAGCATTTATCACGATAACATTATCAACAACATAAATTCCGGCATTATTGTCATTGACAAAGCCGGCAAGATCACCACTTGCAACATCAAGGCCGCAAACATGCTCGGCTTAAACGCGGCAGATGTTATCGGCAAGGATGTTCAAAAAGCCGGCTCTAAAATAGCGGATGTCATGTTGCGCGCATTAATGGACGAAAAAGAATGCCGCGATCGCGAAATTACAGACAACGCAACCAAAGCAACCTTCGGCGTCCGCGCCTCGCAGCTCAAAGACGGCTTTAACAACATCGCCGGTGTTGTCATCACCCTCCAGGACCTAACAAAAAGCAAAAAGATGGAGACCCAACTTAAATACTTTGAAGACAAAGCATTCTGGATAAACCTCGCCTCGTGCATGTCCACAAAAATGCGCGACTCGCTTGTAACCGTGAACACATTTGCCCAACTGTTCCCTGAAAAACACAACGATCACGAGTTTAAAACTGAATATTATAAAGTTTTAATAAGCGAGTTGAAACGGCTTGAAGAAGTAACTGACAAACTAACCCTTTTTAGCCGGCAGACTCAACCCCGGCCTCAAAATATAAAGATTATCGCGCTTATAGACAGCCTACTCTGCGAGCACGCCGACAAATTCAAAAAAAACAAAATAGCAATAACCAAACAGTACAAATGCCGTGATCAGCAAGTCTATATCGACCCCGATCAAATAATACTGGCCATTTCAAACATTATCAACAACGCCGCCGATGCAATGCCGGACGGCGGCGGATTAACATTAACGCTAAAAGCAACCAACACCGGGCCCGCCACCGACCCGGAGTTTATCGATTTACTTATAAAAGACACAGGAGTAGGCGTCTCCACAACCGTGTGGCCGCATATATTTACGCCATTTTATTCAACAAAACAGTCAAGCCTCGGGCTTGGGCTGCCGGTGGCAAAACGCATTATTGAAAGCAACAACGGCGCGTTGAGCATTACAAGCAAAGATAGAGAAGGGTGCGCAATAAACATATTATTGCCCGTCAACGCCCCAAACTCCACATTGCCACAAGTTGAAAACAACTTTGTAAACAGCTTTGAAAGCGGCAATTAAAATCATGGATTTTTACAAAAACTTTAGCTCACTTTAGTCACTCTGCCGGTTTATCCGGATTACATATTACTTAATACTTGCCACCCTTTACTTTTTATTTGAAAAAGGAGAACTTTATGTAAAAATAGAATTCCAGGTTGCTCTCGGCAAAGTTGTATTGTATACTAACAAATACAACCACAAATAGCATTTGTAGTTTTAACAAAAGAGCATCCAGCTAGTTGCGCTTAAGCAACTAAGGATGTGTCTCTAACTACTTGCGAGCCAATTCAACAACATATAGAGTCCTGTGAATTTATATAGAAAATACAATTTAGATAAACCGGCATTTAGTTTGCCGGTTTGGGGGATCAAATCATGTATTCCGTATTAATAGTGGATGACGAACCGGGAACGATCCAGTCATTCAGCATGATTCTTAACGACAGCTACAACATCTTCACTGCGACCAGTAGCCTGGAAGCATTGGAAATATTGAGCAACACCAATATTGCTCTAGTAGTGCTTGACCTGCTCATGCCGGAAATCAGCGGCATAGAACTAATGCAAAGAATGAAAGAGGAGTCAATAGACGCAGCGGTATTGATTGTCACGGGAATACAAGATATATCAACCGCCATCAAAGGCATACATTTAGGCGCGTCAAACTTTATTATGAAACCGCCGAATGTTACCGAGATGCGACTGCTTGCCGCCAGAGCCATTGAGGAACGCGAACTGCTACGCGATGTAATACACCTCCGCGCAGTACTGAAAGAGCAAAATTCCGAATTTGATGAGGTCGTGGGCAAAAGCCAGGCAATGTGCTCTGTTATAGAACTTGTAAACAAAGCCGCCGCCATTGATTCCAACACGCTTCTCACAGGCGAAAGCGGCACCGGCAAGGAGATTATTGCCAGAGCAATTCATTCCCGAAGCAGCAGAAGCAACGAACCGTTTATAGCGGTAAGTTGCCCAAACCTGCATACCGAGCTAATCGACAGCGAGCTTTTCGGCCATGAAAAAGGCGCGTTTACAGGAGCCGACGAAAAACGGAGGGGCAAATTCGAGATCGCCGCCGACGGCACAATATTTCTTGACGAAATAACTGAAATGCCGTTGACCCTGCAGGCAAAACTTCTGCGCGTAATTCAGGAGAAAGAGTTTCAAAGAGTAGGCGGCACAGCGGTAGTTAAAACCGAAGCGCGCATAATCTCAGCCAGCAACAGGAACCTGACGAACGCGATTGGAAACGGCGCGTTTCGCGAGGATCTTTACTACCGGCTAAATGTAATCCCGATTTCACTGCCCCCGTTGCGCGATCGCAAAGAGGATATACCACTGCTGGTTGATCGCTTTATCGCCGTGCTTAAGAAATCCATCAATTGCAAGGCAATCAGGTTCTCATACGAAGCGATTGATGCGCTTATTGATTACAATTGGCCCGGCAATGTCAGAGAGTTGCGCAACATCATTGAAAGGGCATTATCATTAAACGGCCATCTTGAAATAATCACGGAGGATTGTCTGTTAAGCGCTATAACCAATATTCCAGTCTACGACCCCGCGTCTGATTTAGACAGCACAGCAGTTAAAACGTTCGGCGAATCAGTCTTTGAATTTGAAAAAGAGCTGATATCGCAAGCTATCCTGAAAGCCGACGGCAACATCGCATCGGCAGCCAAGTTACTGAACATAACCGAACGCAGGCTGCGGTATAAACTGGATAAACTGTAATTCAACAAAGCAGCGCGCAACGCGGAAGAGATAAAATGTCCTAAATCGCGTTCAGATTTAAGCAAAATTTGATCAATCTGATTGAGCAAAAGCTTGTCCTCGCGCAAACAGGGAACTCCCTGAAGACTGATGCGAGATAGGATGTTTTAATTCCTCCGCGCGCCTAATATCCCAAAAGATTTGAAAATACAGCCGCCCCTTCGCCTGTATTTCAATAACAACCAAAACCCAGGCTCCCCCAAACCAAAGCAAACCCCAACAGGAAAAATCCCGGCCCATAAAAGCAATTCGTAATTGGTTATTGGTTATTGGTTATTGGTAAAAACCACAAGCTGTTCGCAACCGGCAAAAATTGAAATACCCAAAACAACCTGAAAGGCTTCAATTATACCAGCCCAGGGCCGGCGAAACGAAGCGCCGGGGCTCTAATAACAATTAACAAATGTCGGCGAAGCGCAATTACAAATTACAAATTACAAATTACAAATTACAAATTACAAATTACAAATTACAAATTACAAATTACTAATTACCAGTGACAAATCACAAATGACAAACAAAAACATCGACCTAATGATATGGAACTCATTTATGGGCAAAGCATATTCCATAAGCGACGCATTTATGGAAAACGGCCTTGCCGTCTTAAACCGCGCCGCGCAGGACGCGGGCCTGAGCGTATTGATTGAAGACCCCGCAAACATCCCGTTTTACAACGAATTTACCCAAAACGACATCTCCCCCGAGCTGTCCGAAGTAGCAATGCAACTTGCCGATCCCGGCCCCACATCCGGCAAAGACGAGTTAACAGCCAGGTTTGACGCCCTTCAAAACCAACTCTCAAGTCTCATCGCCCAGCGAATGGCCGGCTATATAAACGCCCTTGCAAACAAGGTTAAAGAGCGCAACGTCACAGTACTGGGCATAAAGACCTGGCTTGGCAACCGATTTGTCTATTCAGAGAAACTTGCCCATAAAGTCAAACAAATAAGCCCACAAACATTAATAATAGCCGGCGGCCCCCAGGTCAACCAGTTTAAGTCAGAGAGCCTGCGCTTCAGCCCATTCGACTTCTGCATAGACGCCGAAGGCGAAGTCGCCCTTATCACCATAGTCAAACTCGCAAAAGAGATGGCCTCAACCGGCGCCGCAAAAGCCGACATTGTTAAACGCGTAACCGCCATGGCCGAACAAGGCGCAATATTCAACCTCATATACAGGGCCGCAGGCTCCATACAACAGACACAAACAGTCAGAGTCCCCTTAAACGAAAAGCCCGCCCCCCTTTATGAGAACATAGACCACAAACTTAAGATCGGCGTCATCCTCGAGTCATCCGGCTGTCATTACGGCAAATGCAACTTCTGCACCCACCCACAAATAACAGGCCCGTATCGAAAAAGGGACGAGTATAAAACAATTAACGAAATCAAACATATGATCAAACATCAACAAACCGCCCTTTTCCGCTTTGCCGGCTCAACCACACCCATGACACTGGCATCGCGACTTGCCCAAAGGATAATTTTTGAACGCCTGAACATAGAGTACAGCATGTTTGTCAGACCTGAAAAAGGAGCCAAAGATAAATCAGACTCATTAATACCCCACTACGAAACCATAATAAACTCCGGCCTCAAAGCCGTGTTCATGGGCGTTGAATCCGCAAACAACACTATCCTTAACCAGACAATGAACAAAGGCCTCACAATATACGACGTCTACCACACCGTAAAGGCAATCAAGGCCGCATCCAACAACACAGGCAAACACATTGACGTAGGCCTGAGCTTTATCTACCCATGCCCCACAAGCTCAACAGATATAACCATGGATCAGGTTTTAAAAGATAATTTAGAGTTTCTAAACACACTTAAGGCAGACAACATACAACCTGATTCAATCATGATCAATCCGGCAGTGCCTCTGCCCGGCACAAAATGGTGGAATCCCAATGAAAATTTTAACTACACGTTTGGAAAAGACTTTGTTCAACAAGGTTTGAGATATGAATTTATGCTAACACAAGATCCCACAACCTGGCCAAAACTTGAATTAACCCTGAACAAAGTAGATTTTAAAGGCATTGCAAACTTGACAACACTAATGGAAAGTGAGGTTAAAAAGCTCGGTTACACCGTAAACGTTACCGACGAGCAGTGTCTTGTTGCCAGAAGCGCGGGCTTTTACGGCATGCAAGGACTTGTAGATTTTAAACAACAGTCAACGCTCTCCCTATTAACCGCTAATTACAATTTTTTAAACACTGTGCAATGCAAAGTAAACCACCAGAGCTCTAAATTGGCATCTACAAATGTTTTTAATTAATAGTAAATTCAATATGTTTACAACGAGACGACGAGCTGTTATTACAGGGTTAGGCATTATCGCGCCTAACGGCATTGACAAAGATTCATACTGGCATTCATTAACAAACGGGATATCAGGTATTGCCAAAATAACAGCGTTTGACCCAACGAAATACACAACTCAAATAGCCGGGGAAGTTAAGGATTTTGACGCAACTAAATACATGAGCAAAAGTCTGGTTAATAGAAGCGGTCGGTTTACGCACTTCAGCATAGGCGCAGCAACTATGGCGGTAAACGACTCTGGTTTATGCGTTAATAATGAAAACGGCAATAGATGCGCCGTATGCTTTGGCACAACCATAGGCGCGCAAAACCATCTGTTTGCGCGCCAATATCAAAATTTTATGGAAAAAGGAATTACCGGAGTAAGCCCATTTACCGCAGTAGAGTTCTCTCCTCATATAATAACAGGGCATGTTGCAACTAAGTACAATATATGCGGGCCAAACGCAAGCATTAGTTCAGGTTGCTCCACCGGCCTTGATGTAATAGCATGGGGGCTTGCAAAAATAAAGGCAAGCGAAGCCGACGTGACTATTGTCGGCAGCGCAGACACGCCCGTGTTTCCATTCTCAATATCCGCGCTATCGCAACTTCAGATCATATCAACGCGGAATAGCGATCCGCAAAAAGCTTCAAGGCCTTACGATGCTGAACGCGACGGCATGGTGCCCAGCGAGGGCGGATTTGCCCTGGTAATTGAAGACCTTAACCATGCGCTTAACAGAAAGGCGAATATATATGCGGAGATAGCAGGGTACGCTTCTACCTCGGACGGGAACGATGTTGTAAAAATAGATTTAAACGCGCGCGGTCTGGATAAGGCGTTGAATCAATCTTTGTTAAACGCAAGGATCGACAAACGCGACGTTAATTACATTTGCTCCCACGGCAACGCAATGCCTCAATATGACATTGCAGAGACTATAGCGTTTAAAAGATTTTTTGGAGATTTAGCTTATGAAATACCTGTAAGTTCAATAAAATCAATGACAGGACAACCGTTTGCCGCCGGTGGAGGTTTTCAGGCTGTTGCAACGGCCATGAGCATTTCAAACAGTATTATCCCGCCAACCATCAATCTTGACAATCCGGACCCGTTATGCGATCTTGACTACGTTCCGCACACAGCAAGGGTAAACAATGTAGACGTCGCGCTCATAAACACGCACAGTGTCGGCGGAACACACGCTGCGCTTGTTTTGTGCAAGTATTAGTTACATTATGGCTTATGGAGTGTGCCAAATACTATGTAGGTTCAAGCCTCCTGACTTGAAACGCGAAGCGCAAGGAACGGAGAGCTGAGCGCAAAAAGCGGAACGCGGAGTAATGTCGGTGATTGTTGACAAATGCAAACCAATCACTAATTACCTGTAGGTTCAAGTCAGGATACTTGAACCTACAGCCGTAAATCTATAATTTTTGACTATAAAAACAAGGACACAAAAAAACATGATTAATAAAACCTATAAATTGCTTCTTATTAAAGCATCTAAATTTGGAAAAGACGGTAAATTAATTAAATTTGACAAAGCCCTCCAACTAGCGCTCGCGCTGCCTTATTTAGCGGCGCTTACTTCTCCTGAATTTGATGTTGAGGTTGTGGACGAATTTATAGATGATATTGATTTTGATATAAAAGTGGACCTGGTGGGCATTACAACTCTGTTGGCTCAGGTGCCAAGAGCTATTGAAATAAGCAGAGAGTTCAAAAAACGAGGTGTCACAGTCATAGCCGGAGGCGTGGGCATAAGTTGCGTTAAGAGCGAAGTTGAGTCCCATTTTGACTCAATTATTATAGGTGAAGCTGAAGACACCTGGCCCTTGGCTCTTGACCATTTCAAAGCCGGCAAACTGCAAAAGGTATATACGTCAACGAAAGATAACGCCCTTAACCATCTGCCTTTGCCCCGGTTTGACCTTTTAAATACAGATAAATATCTGAAAGTAAAGGGTGTAAGTGACAGCCAACTTCCGCGAGTACCTGTTGAAACTGCAAGAGGCTGCCCGCATAAATGCGAATACTGTTACACCAATTTCATGTTTGGACACAAGGTTCGGCAAAGGCCTATTGACGATGTAATAGAGGAATTAAGCAAGCTCCAGGATAGCTTCTTCTTTTTTGTTGATGACAATATTAACGCAGATCCGGCCAGGGCAAAAGAGCTGTTTAAACGAATGATCCCTTTAAATATAAAGTGGTATGGCCAATTTAGCACAAAATCATTAAAACACACGGACATGTTGGAACTGGCGCAAAAGGCAGGCTGCATCAGCGCCTTTATAGGATTGGAAAGCATCTCTCAAGACAACTTTGCCGCAGTGGGCAAAACTCACAACAAAAAACACCCATTGCCGGAAATACTGCGCGTGTATACAAATGCAGGCATAGACGTAAACGTAGGGATAATGGTTGGTTTTGACAACGACACGCCACAATCACTTGAGCGTACCATTGACTTCTTAAAACAGCGCAAAGTTCATATAGCGTTATTTTCTATACTTACGCCGTTTCCACAAACTAGATTGTTTGAAAAATTGTCAGAAGAGGGCAGGATATTGCATCGAAATTACTCCCTATACGATGGAGCTCACGTTGTTTTTAAACCGAAAAATTTTGAGCCTGAGGAGCTGGAAGAGCTGTATTGGAGTTGTTACAAAAAGTTTTACAGCTTTAACAGCATACTATATCGTTTTTCAAACATACTTAAATGGGGAACAAATATTCAACCATACCGTTATACGTTTAATGGTAATATATTCTTCAATCGCACAGTGCGGCACAAAATCCATCCCCTTTCAGGCGGAATCATAAAAAACATGTAGGCGCCAACCATTCGCAGAACGCAAGGCGCCGAGAACTGAGCGCAAACCAACCACAGATTACCATGTTGTTGGTTTGCGTGCCTCTACCCAACCTACCCAATATTTTGGCTTTTATCCGCGTTTATACGCTTTTATCCTGTCTTAATAGCTTCTGCTTTCTGCCTTTTGTTTTTTTCTTTCCGCTTTTAATTTCGTGTCTATTCGCGCCTTTTCGTGGGCGCGCTTCATTCCCAGGGTGGCGCTTCGCTTACCATGGGCTAATATAATTTAAGCCTTTCAGGCTATTTTGGAATTTTTTGATTTTTAATATTTATTTTTTTGTGGTATTTCGCGCCTTTTCGCCGGCACGCTTTTGCTTTTGCTTTTCCTTCATGATTCACCAATCACCAATTACTATTCACCGATCACCGCTCTTTTCGCCTTGCTTTAAAAATTGCTACCATCAAATAACCACTTTGTGTACAATTATGCTTTAAAAATTACAACATAATCGCTTAATTTAACTTGGAACATAACATGAGAGTTCAGGATAAATATATAATACCTTTTACCGGCTTTGGTTTTAATAAATTATTTGGAACAGAGACAAATAAGGATATTTTGATAGATTTTCTGAATGAATTGCTAAGAAAAGACGAAGGTGAAATAACAAGCATTAGCTATCTATCAAAAGAACAGTTAGGCCGAGCCATAAATGATCGAAAAGCTATTTTCGACATCTACTGTGAAAATGAAAAAGGCGAGAAATTTATTGTTGAAATACAAAAAGCAAAACAAAATTATTTCAAGGATAGAAGCATATATTACTCAACTTTCCCAATACAGCAACAAGCGGCAAAAGGAAACTGGAATTTTCAGCTAAAATCCGTTTATACAGTCGGCATACTTGATTTTATATTTAACGAAGACAAAGATGATAAAGAAGTATTCCACCATGAAGTTCAACTCTTTGATAAGCAGACACAAAAAGTCTTTTATGATAAACTAACCTATGTTTATCTTGAAATGCCAAAATTTCAAAAAACAGAAAATGAACTTGAAACACATTTTGACAAATGGCTTTTTGTGCTAAAAAATTTGGAAGATCTAACCAAAAGACCCGCCATACTTCAGGAAAAAGTGTTTAAAAAACTCTTTGAGCAAGCTGAAATTGCAAATTATAGCGACGAAGAATACACTGAATACGAAGAGAGCCTTAAAGCCTACCGCGATCTTAAAAATTGTATAGACACTTCATTTTCAGACGGAAAAGCGGAAGGGAGAACAGAAGGGATAGCCGAAGGATTTGAAAAAGGAAAAATAGAAATGGCAAAAGCAATGAAACAAAATGGAATTGACATAACAACAATTGCTAAAGTAACCGGTTTGCCAAGCAAAACAATTGAACATCTCTGATATTAACCACATTTAAGCCTCAGGGAGGCGCCTCGCCGACCTTGAGCTGTAATACTTTAAGCCTTTCAGGCTCCTTTGGTATATTTTCGTGTCCTTTCGCGACCACGCTTTTAATTTTCGCGCCTTTTCGTGTCCTTTCGTGGGCACGCTTTTCGCTTTTGATTTTGCTTTTACCCGCTTTTTTAACGATTACCGATTACCCGCTTTTATCCTGTCTTAATAGCTCTTGCTTTTTGCCTTTTGTTTTTTTTCTTTCTGCTTTTAATTTCGTGTCTATTCGCGCCTTTTCGTGGGCGCGCTTCATTCCCAGGGTGGCGCCTCGCTTACCATGGGCTAATATAATTTTAGCCTTTCAGGCTATTTTAGAAATTTTTCGCTTTTTAATATTTACTTTTTGTGTCATTTCGTGCTTTTTCGTGGGCACGCTTTTGCTTTTACTTTTCCTCCATGATTCACCAATCACCATTCACAGATTACCAATTACCAATTACCGCTCTCTCCGTATGCTTTTTACGCTTTTCCCTTCGCGTTTTAACACAAAAACACCCAAAATACCCGTATCAGTTGCATTTTAACTTGACAAATAACATTGCCCGTAGTATTATTCTATCAACATGTTTACAATTTACATACATACACTGTTGCTTTGTAACCTTTAACAGGACAACTATATTTTAAAAACCCCCTGAATTTCAGGGGTTCAGAAGCGTTTTTACTTTTTATCAACCACGTGTTTTGCGTTAAAACGACTAGTAGTTGGTTTCTTTAATAAATAGTATTTTTAAGAGCTCAGCATAAACTTTAAATTATAGAATCAAAAGCTATTTTAGCCACAAAGAATCAAAGACACTAAGAAAAGCAACGTCTTATTTTATAACAACTTATGTAGTTTATGCGCCGGCGCTTAAGGGCTCGGAAAGAAATAACTTGGGCTTTTATCTGCGAAATCTGTGCAATCTGTGGTTTGCTTTTATCTGTGTAATCGGTAGTTTGCTTTTTGCTTTTATCTATGTAAATGAACACTGAGCAGCTTGCCTGCTCTAGTGAAAATTATCCCCAGAGGGGGCAATCTGTGTAATCTGTGGTTCGCTCTTGCTCTTTTTAGTGTGGATTTGTGCAAATTTGTGGTTAATACGCTTTTTGCTTTTTCTGTGTAATCGGCAGTTTGTTTTGCTTTTTGCTTTTACCATCGATTTTGCTTTTATCTGTGAAATCTGTAGTTTGTTTTTATCTGTGTTATCCGTGCAATCTGTGGTTTGCTTTTGCTTTTTGCTTTTTCTGTGTAATCTGTGGTTCGCTTTTATCTGTGCAATCTGTGTAATCTGTGGTTCGCTTTTTGCTTTTATCTGTGTTATCGGTGAAATCTGTGGTTTGCTTTTGATCTTGCTCTTTTTAGTGTGGATTTGTGCAGATTTGTGGTTAATACGCTTTTTGCTCTTATCTGTGAAATCGGTAGTTTGTTTTTATCTGTGCAATCTGTGTAATCTGTGGTTCGCTTTTTGCTCTTATCTGTGAAATCTGTGGTTTGCTTTTGCTTTTTGCTTTTATCTGTGCAATCTGTGGTTTGTTTTTTTCGGCTTGTCCGGGTTGGTATCTTATAAGTAATATTGTGACTAATTTTAACAAAATATTTTGAAGAGAGATTGAATTTAAAATGAAAGATATGCTTATACACTTAAAAGATTTTGAAATGTGCATGGATGCGCTCTATCATATGAGCAGCAAGCAAACAGAGACAATGCCAAACCTTCAGGTGTTTACAGACTCGGCATTGGCCAGGTTTTTCTTTGATTTTCAAAAGTTTATAAAAAACAAATATGAGAAACACCCGGAAAAAAAGGCTATCAAAGAAGCTTATGACAATCTCCACAAAAAACTGTTTATGAAATGCAAATGTATAAATACCTATTCAGGCAAAAGTGTTCAATATCCGCGCAACCTCCCCATTTTAAATAAATTTCACAACTACAGAACCTGCGGGCACGGCATAGACAAATTTATGAGTAAATACCTGCTCAAGCTTGATTGTTGCAAGGCTATAAGGAGGCGAAAGAGCCAGGCGTTGGGTATGGTTAGAAGGAGATTCGCGGAATTTCATAAGGATCGTAAACCCGCAAACATTCTGGATATAAGCCTGGGCCCGAGTCATATTGTAAAGGAGTCCTTAAAGCTGTTTCCTCAACCCGGGGCAAAAGAGCTTGTTAATTTAACTGTTGTTGATAACGGCGATCGGGGAACGAACGGCATGAACTCAATAATCGACTATACAACCGCCAAGACCCCAATTTTAAACGACAAGGTATTGGAGGATTTAAATAAATACCATGATTTGCCTTTAAATCAGGACATTATTATTTCCATGGAGCTGTTTGATTGCCTGGACGATGAGCAGTTTGAGATATATTTGAAATTGCTCTACAAACTCTTAAATAACAAGAGTTCAATAGTTATAGGAAGCCTTTCAAATTGTTTTCAAAACAAGTTTGAGCTTGAATGGATATGGAATATGCCCCTTTATATCAGGGGGATAGGCGCGTTGCGAAGATTGGCAAGATGGGCCGGAATAGACAAAAAAATGATCATCATTAAAAGCGACAACAAGGGGATGTTTAATTTTTTGATACTTGTTAAAGAGTAGTTAGACACGGTAATCGGTAATCGGTGATCGGTGATCGGTTGGTTCTAATTAGAACAATTTCAAGATGGTTACGGCAACGCCTACGGTTCCAACAATGATTGCGAATATTTTGACAAGAAGGTCTTTCTGGGAGGTGACCATTTTAACTTCCAGATCGCTTATTCGTTGGCTAAGTTTATTGTCAAGAGCTCCTATTTGGCTGGAGAGTTCATTGCTCTGTTTTTCAAACTCATTTCGCATAAACTCCTTAAGGCTTTCATGGCTATCAACATGCGACACCTCAATGGCTTCGGCAAGGGTTTCGGCCTGCTCATGTGTAAAACCGGCTGATTCGAAGTTTTTAACGTTTTTTAACTCTTTAGTTATAGGCATCTTTACATTATACAAATATATTTATTAATGTCAATGCAGTCGAGACAAGCCTGGACGGATTGGTAATTGGTAATTGGGAATTGGGAATTGGGAATTGGGAATTGGGAATTGGGAATTGGGAATTGGGAATTGGGAATTGGGAATTGGGAATTGGGAATTGGGAATTGGGCGGTAAAAATCAGGGATTTTTGGCTGGTTTTTTAGAATCAAACAATATTAGCCCGTGTAGGTTCATGCCTCCCGACTTGAACCTACCGGGGGTATTTTTTGATTTATTCTTTACGGAGCATAGTTTAGGCCGGATGCGGTTCAAGTCTGGAGACTTGCCAACTGGGCGGGGAGCCGTTAGCAAACGATTTCAATGCATGATTACTTAATTTCAACGTATAGGCTTTACTTGCCTGTCACGGCGCGAGGACGCGCCTACACTACATTATTTTGATGTCGTTTTGAATTTCAACTGTTAATACAACCTGGTTAACATTAAAGGGCTGCGCAGGCCCTAAAACCAACCGGCGAAACAGAGCTTTGCATTGTTCATCTGTGTAAAAAACCAGCCGTACATCTATTGTTTTCCTTGTTTAATCACGCTCTTTTTGTTTGTAAAGATTACACGGCTGCGTTATTATTGATGGAAATTTTATAACTTTCATTTAAAAACCGTTATGCACTCATTTACAATAGTCAGCCTTATTGCATTTGTCCTAAACCTACTGCTTGGCGTTTACACATTTTACAAAAATCCATCAAATTCCATAAATAGACGTTTTAGCATTTTCACATTTGTTATTGCATTATGGACATTATGCATATTTTATATGCAATTAAGTATCAACAATACAGAGCTAGCAACAAAGGCGTTACGGGTTGGTTTCTGGGTCGCTCTTTTTCTCCCATATTCTTTTTTTAATTTCCTGCAAGTATTTCCAGACCGAAATTTTAGAGCCAAAACTAAATATTTTGGCATTGCGTGCTTAATAATAAACTTCATCTTTATTATCCCAATATCTTCACCATATATAGTAAAAAAAGTTACTTTTGAGAATATGCAAATTCACGCTTATTACGGAGCTTTATTCCTTGTTTATTGGATCTATTTTTTTGGATCTATGAGTTATTTGTCTATAACTTTACTTAAAAAATTGAAGTTCCATCGAGGAATTAAAAGACTACAAATTCAGTATGTGCTATTTGGCACATTTATAGGTATATCTTTTGGCACTATAACAAACTGTGTACTTCCTGTACTTGGCATTTGGCAGCTTGAACAATTTGTCCCAACATCATCAATTATCTTTGTGGGCTCTATAACTTACGCAATAGTCAGATATCAATTAATGGATATCAAGGTTGTGGTAAAAAAGACCACGGTCTACACGTTGCTCACATTTTCAATAACCCTGGCATACATCCTTATTGTGGTTGCTTTTAATTACGGTTTCGGCAAATTTACCGATTACAAGACTGTACTGCCGGCATTGGCGGCGTCTATTATTATAGCTTTTGCGTTTGTGCCTTTAAAAAGCGTCCTGCAAAGGGTTGTGGACAAGATATTTATTGAAATTTACGACCATCACGCTGTTATTCAGGATGTGGGCAAGACGCTCTCCTCGGTTAAAACAATGGAGGAGCTGTTGGAGCAGACTCTTTTGCGCCTGTGCGGGCCAATGGGCATTGAAAAGGCGTTTATAATAGTTAGAGATGAAGAGCGCGGCTGTTTTGAAATAAGCTCGTCGCGAAATATTAACGCCCATGCGGCGTGGTCAAGCCTGCGCGGGACAGACGCTTTAATCAGGTGGTTAACTGATAATAGAAGGGTTGTTACGGAAGATGAGATGCGGCGCAACCCCGCCCTGGCCGCATTAAGCGATGCAAGGGATGACTTAAACACGCTTGAGATGGAGATATGCGCGCCCGTGTTTACCGAGGAGCATTTGATTGCGGTCATTTTCCTGGGGGAGAAGCGGTCGGGCAGGCCGTTTACCGCCGAGGATATGAGGATGTTTCTGACTTTGTCGAATCAAATGGCGGTGGCTATAACAAACTCGCAGCTTTACACTATGGTGGCTGAAAGCAAGGTTTACCAGGAGAAGATTATTAACACGCTTAAAAGCGGGATAATTGCCGTTGACGGAGCTAGAAACATATCTATGTTTAATCCCGAGGCTGAACGGATCTTCAACGTTCAATCAGCTGACGCGGTGGGCAAGGGCATTGACCTGATCAATGACATGCTGAACGGCTTTATTGTTGATACTCTTGGGAACAGGGGCGAGACGCGCAATGTTGAGATCACTATTAAAAACAATATTGCGAGTTTGCCCATAAATGTAAACACATTGTTGCTAAAAGATTATGACGATAATGTGATCGGGGCGTTGGTGGTTCTGCACGACCTTACGGAGCGGAAAAAACTTGAAGACGACCAGAGAATTGTTGATAAGCTAAGCACGATTGCCACAATGGCGGCGGGCATGGTTCATGATATACGCGGGCCGTTGACGGCTGTTCAGACGTTTGCCCAGCTTTTGCCTGAAAAGCTGGACGACCATGAGTTTAGAACCGATTTTATGGCGACTGCGATGCAAGAGATCGACAGGGTGGTAAAAATAGTCAACGGGATTTTACGTTTTCAACAGCACGCTGAAATGGTATTGGACCTGAAACCAATGGATCTGAACGAGACGATAAGGGACGCCCTGTCCATGATTAAGAACACGTTTCGCAAAAACGGGATTGAAGAGACCACTACCCTGCCCGAGGGTAAATTGCCTATAAACGGAGACTCCGATATGATGTGCCATGTGTTTATAAACCTGTTATCCAACGCGGTTGAAGCTATTGACGGCAAGGGCGCGATTGCGATCGAGGCAAAGGTTGAGCCGGCAAACAGCGACGGCAAAGGCGTGGTCGGCGGACGGCACACAATAGTGATAACAATATCAGACTCCGGCCCGGGCATAAAGCCTGAAAATATTGGCAAGGTGTTTGACCCATTCTTTTCAACCAAAGGCAAAGGCCTTGGTTTAGGCCTGGCCTCAATCCACACCGTGATAAAAGAGCACAAAGGCTCCATCCGCGCTGAAAACGGCCCAAACCACGGCGCAATATTCACGATTGAATTGCCCCTTGTGGATGAACTAAGCGCGGTGGCGCAAAGCGCGGATAGCGGGGCGCAGGTCGCATAGAGCAAAATGCGGAGAGCGGATTTCTCCTCTTTTTAGAGGGGATATTAAATCGGATTTATTTCCACAAAGTCCCCTCTTAAGAGGGGATTTAGGGGTGTGTATAGTCATGTGAGTATACGCTGAATAGTTACCCAGGGTGATTACTTCCCATTGCCTCCTTTATTAATTTCATTTATCATCTCTTTTTCGACCTTTTCCAACTCGCCCGTCTTTATAGATGATTTAATCTTTCTCTCATATTTCCTGACCAAAGCCGGAGACCTATCTTTTAATATTCTCAAAAACGTTTTAATTTCGCCTTCCTGTTTGCCTTTCTTTATGCCTTCTTTCTTTAATTCCTCCACTAAATTCATTATTTTCTCCTTATATTACTTCCCGTTGCCTCCTTTATAAATCTCATTTATCATCTCTTCTTCGGCCTTTTCCAACTCGCCCTTCTTTATAGATGATTTAATCTTTCTCTCATATTTCTTGGCAAGTTCGGGAGACTTGCGGCTTAATATTCTCAAAAACGTTTTAATTTCGCCTTTCTTTTCCCCTTTCTTTTCGCCTATCTTTATGCCTTCCTTCTTTAATTCCTCTACTAAATTCATTATCTTCTCCTTATTAATCTGTTTTGCAATATTTTGTAACACATCAATATTGTTTAAATCCTGGGCAAACAGCTTTTCCCAACACGCTATCTGTTTACCCTTTTCACCTTCCAGAATTTGTAATAGAGCCAAAGCCTCGCCGCCTTTAACTCCCCGCATATCTTTTTGAACAATGATAAAAACATCAAGATCTTTAATCCATCTGCTTTGATATTTCCATTCGTTGACAGGGGTAATAGAATAGCGCTTTTTGTTAATAAGGGCCGTTGGCCTTCTTGTAGTGAAAATTGTTAACGTAGTTTTGCCCTGATACGGCAGTTTTTCGCAAGTCTCCATATATAAGGCCCTGCTTACATAATGCCTGAACATTTTTTCATTAACAACGTCATGCATACTTTTATATTCTATTAAATTCCTCTCCTTAAGATGATTAAAAGGCCGCATTATTGGTTTTAATTTCTCTTTTGGAATATCCCCTTTAACATGGCAAAAGAAGTCAACCCTGATCATATTATGATGTTCGCGGCTGCCTGCCGCAACAACTTTGCCGGACAGCAAGCTTAAATGCTGTTCAAGTATATTCTGTACTATTTTATGCCAATTAATTGTTTTTGCCATAAGGATTAGTTTTAGCCAAATTGAGATGTTCTTTGATTGAAGATTGTTCAAAGCCGGCATGCAGATAAGCGCTCCTGGACCAAGTTATCATTGCGCGGCTCCTTAACTCAAGCTTGCTTTGTAACCTTCAACGTTTAATTATACACAATGGATTTGTTTGATGGTAACAATTTTTAACGGCTTATGGCCGATGGTTTGATATGTTTAACGGCATACGGCAAGCTTTGATATATATGACTATAGCATATGGATTATTGTTTCCTGAATTTAACGATTCTTATCACCCGCCCCTACCCCCTCCCATCAAGGGAGGGGGAATAAACAGATTACCGAATACCGAATACAGGCGACTTGAACCCACAGGGGTTTTAACATTTTAATAGTGTCATATATGGCCCTAGCCTACTACAATATTGAACATGGAAATAAGGGGTAAATTAATGTATATTAAAATATATGAAAAAAACTGTTTATATTGAAACGTCTGTGCCCAGTTTCTATTATGAAACAAGAACAGACGTCAAAACCATTGCATGGCAAAATTTAACAAAGCTATGGTGGAAACAGTATCGCCAATATTACCAACTTGTTTGCAGCGATCTGGTTTGTGTAGAACTACAAGAAGGCAAACACCCAAATCAAAAGAGAAAAATATCGTTGATCAAGGATATTGAATACCTTGACCATCTGCCTATTATTGACGATATTGTTATGACATATATCAAGAACAAACTATTACCGAATGAAGCCGGCGGCGATGCATACCACCTTGCTTACGCTTCTTATTACAGCATCGACTTTTTGCTGACATGGAACTGCAACCATCTTGCAAATCCAAATAAATTTAAACACATGAGCGTTATTAACGCTGGAATGCATTTAGAAACGCCTATTTTAAGCGCTCCAGGGCAATTATTAACTAATTATACGGAGTCTGGAATATGAAATACGCAAAAGATCCTGTTATAGAAGAAATCAGAGAAACACGTAACCAGATATTTAAAAGATTTAACAATGATCCTCACGCTTTTGGCAAATATCTAATGGAAGTGGGTCTTAAACGCAAAGAAAAGAAAATAACCAAAAACTTTGATTCCGTTCTAAACAAAGTAAAAACCAAAAAAAGAGTCCCGGATTGGGATAAGATATAATATTAGTTTATGGCATATGGCCCGCTATGTTTTATGACTTATGGTTTTACAACAATCCCCTGCCTTTTTTGCAAAAATACCACGAATTTCAACTTGGAACTTGACAAGAAAACCGTTAACTTTCTAAAATGTTAACTTAATTACACGATTCTGGATATTTTACCAATCCTCATTAAGGCGCAGAGATACATGCGAATCAAATATTTAAACAATTCAACGGCGCGGTCTTTACGATTGTCAAAACGGTGGATAGTCTGTTTGCTGCTTTTGGCAATTACGGCGCAGTCGTTGGCGCCTGGCGTTGTTGTGTGTTTTGCAAAAGGCGCTGAAAGCGGCGTTAACTTGTGCAGCCGAGAGAAGTGTTGTACCAATTCCAACAACGCGGCGAAACTGTTTCAATCTTTCAATTTCAGGGCGGTTCCGCTGAATAAAGAGTGCGGCACATGCCTTAAAATACCACTTTATAAAAGCTTAACACAAAATGAGAGGGCCTATGAGGCGTTTACAAACATGTTTACGTTTGCTCTCTCTCCACACGTCCATGACACGGGCGATGCCGGCAACCGCTCTGCGGTAAAGACATTTCAATTGACAGCCGAAAACCTTTCGCGCTTGTCGTCCATCCAAAACGTAGTTCTTCAAATTTGACCTCCAATTTTTTACCGGCAATCCATTTTATCCCGCGATGTTTGTGGAAAGTGGATCCTTGCTCAACGTCCATTTACATCTATATATAAAATGTAGTGTAGGCGCGTCCTCGCGCCGTGGCGTTTGAAAGCGGTATTTACATTTGGAAACAGACCAAAACAGGCCGGTAAATTTATAAATTTAATCACGCATAAGGTTTTCGAAATTTGTTAATGAATAAAAGGCTAAAGCCTTAACTCCAACATGCTGAGTTTATTCGAATTTACCCTTTAGGGTTTTCTTTTATTGCATAAAAGAAACATACGCGAACATTATTCTTTGAAAACCTGATTTGTTTTCGAGCCCTTAACCCTTAAAACAAAAAGCTATGAAGCTAAAAAATTATTCACACAAGTTGAGACATATTCTAATTACGGCATTCTTGCTTTTATTGCAAATAACCGCGCAAAACGCACGCAGCTATGGCGCGGGCGAACCGGTTGGCATTAACAGGGCTATTGAAATTGCGCTGCAACAGAATCTGGAAATCGCGGCGGAGCGAAAGAGGTTTGAGGAGGCGGAGGCCCGGTTATTAAAGGCGTCGCAACGCTTCCCGTCAAACCCCAGGATTGAAACGGAAATAGGGACAAGAAATTCGCCGGAGGATAGGCACACGGATTACAGCGTATCATTGTCGCAGGAAGTTGAGATATTCGGCCAGAGGCGAAAACGGTTGCGCGTGGCTAATAAGAACATGGAAAGTGTTAAATTTAAAATAATGGACTCAGAGAGAGAGATTATTGCCAAGGTTAAATCTATCTTTTACCAGGCTCTAACCGATATTGAGGTTGTAAAACTTGGGGATCAGGCAGCAGGCATACTTGCGAGACTGCGCGACGCCATGAGGGAACGGCACAAGGCCGGGGCCATTTCAGCGTTTGAGTTAAATTCTATACAAATTCAATATGGCCTTGCCATGCAACGCTTGAATAACGCTAAAAATGAAGCTAAAAATACCATGATGGATTTAAAGTCGGCGCTTGGTTTAGAAAAAGACGCGCCTTTCAATATTATGGGGGATTTAAGCTATAAACCGGTTCATATAAATCTGGATGATTTAACGGTTGCCGCTTTCAAACAAAGGCCTGACCTTAAGGCTGTTGAGTTTGAAAGGGAAACGGCAACGGCTGAAATATCGTTGCGCAGGTCTGAAATTATACCGAATCCTGAACTGTCTGGTTTTTTTGACAGGGAGGAGGGTTCGGATGATATTGTGGGCGGCAAGATGTCAATATCCATCCCCATATGGGACAGGAAGCAGTCTGAACGCAAGAGGGCCGGAGTCGCAAAGGATATAGCTGAAATAAATATAGAAGGCAAACGGCGTCAAATTCACAATGAGGTGGAGTCCGCGTTTCGCGCATTTAAGACGGCGGTTGAATCCATCAACATTTTTAACAATGAGATAATTCCGCAGGTTGACGACAATTTAAACCTTAATGAAATATCGTACACTGAAGGCAAGATCAATTTTATCGAATTTCTCACAACTCAGAACAACCTTATAGAGACCAAAGCAATTTACCTGGACGCGTTGCTTAACTACAACAAGGCCATTATTAATCTTGAAACCGCAACCGGATCGGTGATTGGAGCTCTGTGATCGGTAATCAGTAATCGGTTATTTGTTATTTGTTATTGGTGATCAGTAATTGGATGTTGGGTGTTGGTCATTTGTAATTGGGTATTGGGTATCAATGACAAATAGCAAAAAATGTATACCGCTTATTTCCCCTCCATTGATGGGATGGGTTAGGGGAGGGTGATAATAACCGCGCAATTTAACCGCTTATTTCCCCTCCATTGATGGGAGGGGTTAGGGGAGGGTGATAATAACCGCCCAATTTAGGAGATCGGTAATTGGTTGTATTTTGAAAGGAAATAGAAAAATGAAACGCAGAAACAGTTTGATTGTTAAACCGATATATTTGTCCTGCCTGATATTAGGGGCGCTGTTTTATTTATTGGGTAGCGTTGATATCGGTTATGGAGACGCGACGCATAATGAAACAACCGGAAAAGACGAAAAATCCGCTAACAGATTATGGTGCGAGCCGCATGGGGTTTATGAGGATGAGTGTTTTATATGCAACCCGGAGTTGAAGGATAAAAGCGAAGAACATAATCACAGCGCGGAGCGGCTATGGTGCAAGGCGCATGGGGTTTATGAAGATGAGTGTTTTATATGCCACCCGGAGCTGGAGGATAAAAGCGAAGGACATAATCACAACGAGGGACGGCTATGGTGCGAGCCGCATGGGGTTTATGAAGATGAGTGTTATATCTGCAACCCGGAGTTGGAAGCTAAAAATGACGGACATAATCACAGCGCAGAGAGACTATGGTGCAAGGCGCACGGCGTTTATGAGGATGAGTGTTTTATATGCCACCCGGAGCTGGAGGATAAAAGCTCCGGACATAATCATAGCGCGGAAAGACTATGGTGCAAAGCGCACGGCGTTTATGAAGACGAGTGTTTTATATGCCACCCGGAGTTGGAAGATAAAGGTTCAGGCAAAGAACAAGAACAAGGACTCGATCACGGTCATGATCACGGAGCCGGCGGCGTAAGGCTTTATTGCAACGAGCATGATATGTATGAAAACGAGTGCGGGATATGCCATCCGGAATTAGCGGCCGGGCTTAAGCCGGGCAAGGGTTTAAAAATAAGACTTGAATCTGAAAACTCGGCGGCAAAAGCGGGGGTGACCACCGCCGTCCCGGAAGTGGACGAGGCTACGGCCGGGCCCGAAGCGCTTTGCAGGGCGGCTTACAACCAAAATCTACTGGCCCATATCACGCCTTTAACTTCAGGAGTTATTCGCAATGTTCTTGTGGACCTTGGGGAGAGTGTTTCAAAAAATGATGTTTTGGTTGAAATCGTCTCGCCTGAGATAGCAAAGGCAAAGGCGGATTATTTAACCGCTTTGTCTGATAAAACGTTTAAAGAGATTATTTATGAGAGGGAGAAAGGGCTTTTTCAAAAAAGGATATCTTCGCAGCATGAGTATCAGGAAGCTCTGGCCGGCCACAGGATGGCTATAAACACCGCTAACACAAAACGACAACAGCTTTTAAATTACGGCTTTACGGAACATGAGATAGCGGAGATTATCACGAAACAATCAAGCTCGTCGTCGCTGCCGGTACGCGCGCCGTTTTCAGGCACCGTTATTGAGAGGCACGCGGTTATCGGCGAAGCGGTTGAGCCGGGGAGCGCCATCTTTTCCCTGGCTGATCTATCGACAATGTGGCTTGAAATTTCCATACCTGAAGGCGGGTTTGCTTTTTTCAGCGTAGGCGACAAGATTGAAGCGCATTTTAACAGCCTGCCCGGCGCAAAAATATATGGGGAGTTGACCTGGCTATCCTCAAACATTGAGGAGGAGAGCCGCATGTTACGGGCGCGCGCGGTTGTGAAAAATCATGATTTACGAATAAAGGACGGCATGTTCGGCGGCATTGTGTTGGCGCCTGAATCTAAAAATGGGTTGTTTGTTTCGCCGGATTCAATACAGCGTTTTGACGAGAAGCCTTTTGTGTTTGTCAAATTATCGGACGATCTTTATGAAGCGCGTCGAGTGGAGCTGGGCGGCAAAAACATGAAAAAGGTTGAAATCGTCGCGGGATTGAGCGGCCATGACAAAGTGGTGGTAAACGGCAGTTTCACATTAAAGTCGGAGTTCCTTAAATCACGCATGGGGGCGGGGTGCGCGCATGAGTAATATTATTGGATTTGCGCTGAAAAACCGGCTGTTTATCATGTTTATGTTCGTGGTGTTTATAGGCGTGGGAGCGCGCGCGGTATTGCGGTCTCCGGTTGACGCGTTTCCCGACACAACGCCGATCCAGGTTCAAATAAACACAGTGGCCCCAAACCTTAACCCCTCGGAAATAGAGCAGCAGATAACGTTGCCTGTTGAGTTGTCCATCTCCGGCATTCCCGGCCTGATTAACGTGCGCTCGGTGTCAAAGTTTGGTTTTTCGCAGGTAGTCGCGACATTTGACGACGACATTGTTATTTACGACGCGCGCCAATTTATTTTAGAGCGGCTTATAGGGGTCGATCTACCGGACGGGATTGAACGGCCTCAATTAGGGCCGATCGCCACCGGGCTCGGCGAGGTATTTCATTATCTGGTGAGTTCGACCAACCCGAACCGCTCGCTTGAAGAGCTTCGCACCATTCATGACTGGATTATAAAACCAAAGCTGCGCAAGGTTCCGGGCGTTGCCGAGGTTAATTCATGGGGCGGTTACGAGAGGCAATATCAGGTAATTGTATCGCCTGAATTGTTGGTGAAATATAATCTGACATTAGAGACTGTCTTTAAAGCGCTTGAGCAAAACAATAAAAATGTCGGAGGCGGCAGGGTAGCATCGTCGGGCCAATCGCTGCTTGTGCACGGGATTGGCCGCGTTGAAACAATCGGCCAGATTGAGAATATTGTGCTAAAGTCGCGCAAAGGCGTGCCGGTGCGGGTCAAGGATGTGGCCAAAGTCGCAATCGGGCACGAAATCAGGCAAGGCGCCGCATCGGCACAGGGCAAAGGCGAAGTTGTGCTCGGCCTGGGGTTTGCCTTAATGGGCGAGAACAGCAAAAAGGTTACCGAGGGTTTAAAAAAGAGTCTTGAATCGGTAAAAAGCTCACTGCCGGATGATGTTAAAGTTGAGATCGTTTACGACCGCACGGACTTGATATCCGACGTAATCAGCACGGTGAGACACAACCTGATTTACGGCGCGATACTGGTGGTTATAGTGCTGTTTATTATATTAGGCAATTTTCGCGCTGGCATGGCGGTTGCCATAGCCATACCCATCTCTATGGTATTTGCGGTGTTCGGCATGTATGAACTCTCAATCGCGGCAAGTCTTTTAAGCCTTGGGGCGATTGATTTCGGAATTATTGTTGACGGATCCGTTGTAATGACGGAGATCAACATGCGCAAGTTAAACGAGAGGAGCCGATCTCTTGGCAGGCCTCTGACAAACACAGAACGGATGCAAAGCATTGCAGAGTCGGGCCGGGAGGTTGCGCGGCCTATTGTGTTTGGAATGGGCATTATTATAATCGTGTTTTTCCCAATCCTGACTTTGGAAGGCATTGAGGGGAAGATGTTTCGGCCAATGGCGTGGACGTTCATCTTTGCCCTGGTTGGGGCGTTGGCGATTGCGCTTTTGCTGTCGCCCATATTGTCGTACTATCTTTTGCCTAAAACCGGATTTAAAAATGAAGGCTTTTTGGAGCGGACGTTAAAAACAGGATACGCGCGCGCGCTGCAAATAATGTTCAGGTGGAAACGAACGTTGCTGGGCGGCGTGTTGGCGTTGGCGATTGCGGCCGGCTTTATCAGCTTAAGGCTTGGTGGCGAATTTGTGCCGGAACTTAGCGAAGGCTCTATTGTAATGAACACGATTCGCCTGGCCGGCGTCTCTATTGAGGAAGCGGTTGATTATAACACCCGGATTGAGACGTTGCTGATTGAAGCCTTTCCGGATGAAATTAAAAACGTATGGAGCCGGGTCGGCACGGCTGAAGTAGCGACCGATCCCATGGGTATAGAACTTTCAGACATATTTGTCAAACTTAAGGATAAAGATGAATGGACGCGGGCAAAAAATCAGGAAGAGCTGGTGATTCAGATGAAAAAAATGGTTGATGACTTGCCCGGAGTGAACATGATATTTACTCAACCCATCAAATTGCGCATGAATGAAATGGTCGCGGGCATTCGCTCGGATATCGGAGTTAAGATTTACGGCGACGATTTTGACGAACTTACGCGCCTGAGCGATGAGGCGCAGGGAATACTCAGGACTATTAAAGGGGTTTCCGATCTTGCGGGCGAGCAGATTACAGGGCAACCATCTTTGCGGGTAAAAGTAAACCGCGACCGGATTGCCCGATACGGCGTAATGGCCGGCAACGTGCTTGATTTTGTTGAGATGGTCGGCTCGCATAAGGTTGGCGACATATTTGAAGACCAGAAAAGGTTCCCCCTTGTTGTCAGGCTGCCGGACAAACAACGGGAGGATGTGGATGCGCTGGCCGCAACCCTGATACCCACTGAATCCGGGCAACTTTTACCGCTCAAATACCTGGCTGATATTAAAGAGACCGAGGGATATTCCACTATAAATCGCGAATGGGGCCGCCGTCTGATTAAAATACAATGCAACGTCAGGGGTAGGGACATTGCCTCTTTTGTGCGCGAGGCTCAATCCCGCATAAAAAATGAGATGAGCCTGCCCGAGGGATATGTTATAGAGTGGGGCGGACAATTTGAGAGCCTGGAACGATCCAAGACGCGATTTATGATAGTTGTGCCTATTACGCTTTTGTTGATATTTTTAATGCTCTATTTTAGCCTTAAGGATTTTGTTGATGTGATGATAATCTATTCCGGCATACCCCTTGCGTTTATAGGCGGAGTTTTTGCTTTATGGATAAGAGGGATGCCGTTTAGCGTAAGCGCGGCTATCGGTTTTATAGCGCTTAGCGGCATTGCGGTGCTTAACGGGCAAATACTGGTCTCAGGCATTCGCATACTGATAAAAGAGGGAACCGCAATGGAAGATGCGGTTAAAACAGCGGCAGGCCAACGTTTGCTGCCGGTATTGGCCACCGCCATTACAGACGCGGCGGGTTTTGTGCCCATGGCAATCTCCGCCGGAGTCGGCGCCGAAGTGCAACGCCCCCTTGCGACGGTTGTAATAGGAGGAGTAATCACTTCCACCATTTTAACCCTATTCATACTGCCCGCATTGTATTATGGAATTAAAAGACGGTTGACGTTGAATTATTGATATGTATAAGATTTAACTGCGCGATTATTTATGCGGCGCGCTCTACGGAAAAAATCTTCGATTTTTTATTTTAGAGTAAACATTCTTTCTATGGATAATGCCATATATTCTGACCACATTCCTAACTATTCTAAAAACCACCCTATAATCGCCAACCCTTAATTTCCAATACCCCTTTAATGTTCTTCTTAAAGGTTCGCCGTAATGCTGCGGGTATGTTACAAGACGTTCTTCTATCGCCTTTTTAATTCTATCTCTAACTTTATTATCAATTAACGGTAAATCAACATGCTTGACATCAGGATGGTAAGTTAATTTGAACGTCAAATTACCAAACCTCCTCATGGCTAAGAGCTTTTGTTTTGCTAAAAGTGCGCTCTCTGGATTCAGCAAAAGCGGTTAAACATTTGTCTTCTTTAATTTCCAAAGCTTCCTTTATAATATCGCGCACCTCTAGCGACAATGAAATACCGTCCTGTTTTGCAAGTCGGGCAACCTCTTCATAAAGCGGTTTTTCCAACACAACATTAATTCTCGGATTTTTTGTAGGCATTTTTTCCCTCAAATTCATAAGTGTACCACTTTAGACACACCACTGCAAGTGTTTATTAATCATTCTAATTCCGCCAACCTGCTTAAATTGTCAGTTAACATTTTAGACAGTCCCGCCCAAATAACAAAATCTTCGTTGTCACCCATTTCACCTGAATCAAATTTTTGAGAAAACTCTTCAGTTGTTAAATTGTGCCTCTTCTCAAAATCTTTTAAATCAACTTGAATATTAACGATAGCTTTCTTTAATTCTGAAATTTCATATCCAATAATGTTTCCGGCAAAGAGTTTGTTGTCGGAATAGCGAGCTAATATCTTTTTTAGTTTCTTTTCAGTATCTGCTTTTAAATCCAGGCTTAAATCTATCCTAAAAACATCTCCTTTTTCTTGTTCGGAAAGTTGTTATCCGGTTGGTTCAAGTCTCCAGACTTGAACCTTACTGACCTAAACTTTACTCCGTAAAGAATAAATTAAAAAATACCGCTTAGGTTTTATGCGCTTTAAATTAACCTATTTTTTGTAGACATTTGAGGCGCAGACCACGGGAAATAAAAGGCTAAATCCTTCAAAATTAGACCTGTTTAAGTTCTTTCTCAGCGTTTTCTACAAGAAGGTAGGATGCCCATGCGTTTAAGCTTTTTTTCGCAATTTGCGCGGCAAGAGCAACTACGCTATGCTTTTGGGGGGATAAGCGGAGAACAAACTTGCCTGAATATGGTTTTTCAGGAGACTCGCCAATTTTCCGGCAAAATTCAAGATAAGAATCAACGGATTTACAAAATTCCTTTTCAAGTAGTTTTGCATTATCAGACTGAAACGTGATCGTGTCGCGGGGATTCACAACATTGCCATAGAAAACCTTTGCCTCGCTATCAAATTCAATTTCCCCCACATACCCCTTATAAACTAATGTATTGTTTTGTTTCATGTAATAACCCAGTCTACCACGCAAACGTGGGTCTAATTAAATTTGCTTATTAAACGGTAAGAAGGCTTTCTGTTTCTACATCCTCATCTATATCTTCCCAATGTATGCCTATCCCGTCGCCAATTAAGCGCCAGTTCTTCCTCTGCGCTTCCGAGGCGTCCCTGAGTTTTGGAAACCATTCTAACGGAGCGGAAATTTCGCGTCCGTCGGCAAGTATAATATGTATCGAATCTTCGCGAAAAAAGATGTCCGTTGCCAACGGTTCAATTTTTACGGTTAAAATGCTCATCCCATTTCCTCCTGATTTCTTTAATATTTTCTATAATTAATTTTCTTATTTGCGTTAATTCGTGGCTTCTAAAATTTCTCGATTTTGCTAAAGATAATGGCGACAACCAAAACTTGGCATGTTTATTATCTTTTTCAACATGCACATGAATAGGTTCGCCTCGGTCAAGGCTAAAAAAGAAAAATCTATAACCTTCTAAATTACGAAAAACATTCGGCATTATTCACCCATATTTTATATAAGACCTTTAATATTTGCAAAAGCTATTTAAACAGGAAGAACTTGAACTCCGCAGAATGCACAGGCTTATTGCATGTGGCTTTCCGCTTCCACCCTTAAAAGCTGGAGCAGTCTTGCAGACTGCTTCTAAACGTTTTTGCTTTACGATTTGGTGCAACTTTTAAATATCTTTTCAAAATTTGTTCCACTTTGATTTATAAGATTCTAACGCCTCCTTATATGTGGAATTATATACATTATGCTGGAAATTTTGAATTTTGTCTGGATAAAAATGAGTCTTTTTAGTCCGATAACAACATTCTGAATAAACGGCTATTATTGCTTTTAAACGCGCGATCGTCAATTTAAATTTAGAAGTGAAAACAGCATAAAGGCGCTACTTTTCACCTCTACTATTTTAGAGCTATTCATCCTGCCCGCGTTGTATCTTGGAATAAAAAAACGGCTGATGCTGAATTACGGTTTGGAACACAACTTGGCCTCAGGGCCAGGGAACAATCGCTATGAATTAACCTTTCTTTGAAGAGTTCTTATGCCTATGTTTAGCTTTTTTGCCGCTTTGGTTCTGTTGCCTTTGGTTTCTGCCAAGGTGAGGCTTATTAACTCGGTTTCCATTTCGCTAAGTGTTAAATTCTTGGGGATTTGGTAAAAGCTACTCTCTTCAGGACGGGTGACCAGCAAGAATGACGGCAAATATTTGGTAGCGTAACAATTAGGAGACCTGAAGAAAAAAAGGTTACAAATCATAAGAGTTCACTTTAAAATAATAGTATTCGAAAACTTTTAAAGAAAAGGAACCCTTATGACAGTAACCATTAGCATTAATTATAAAATAGA
>JAIQZQ010000014.1 GCA_021777105.1 Candidatus Anammoxibacter sp. | reverse complement strand
TGGATACTGGATACTGGATACTGGATACTGGATACTGGATACTGGATACTGGATACTGGATACTGGATACTGGATACTGGATACTGGATACTGGATACTGGATACTGGATACCCGCTACGCGGGTATTGGTTTGATATTGCAAACTGCAAATTGCAATAATCATCTCGCTCACAAACCCCGGTTTGGGAACAAGATGATTGAAAATTTTTACCAAAACTTTAGTTCATTTTTAACTTTAGATCACTTTAGTTACTTATCTGGATTAGGGATTAGAGCAAAACGCTCTGCGCTTTAAACTTCTATGCTTGTCTTTTTAATTATATATTTGCCTAAAATATTTACCCCCATTGTCATGATAAAAAGCAGGAGTCCGATTTCTATCAGGGAGGAGAGGTAGATATCCTCCGTTGCTTCCGTAAACTCGTTGGCTATTACGCTGGCCATAGTGTTTGCGGGGCTAAAGATGCTTGTGGGAAAATAGTTTGAGTTGCCGATTACCATTGTTACGGCCATGGTTTCACCTATGGCCCTTCCAAGCGCCAGCAATATGCCGGCGGATATGCCTGATCGCGCGTAAGGGATAATTATCCTGCGTATAACTTCGTATCTTGTGGCGCCTAATGAATAGGCCGCTTCTATAAGATGGTATGGAACTAAATCTATTATTTCGCTGCCAAGGGAAGCGGAATACGGAATGATCATTATGGCAAGCAAAATAGAGGCTGTTAATATGCCCACCCCATATGGAATAACTCCGAGTTCCATTTCCAGAGCTCTTATTAACGGAGTCAGGACAAACAGCCCCCAGAAGCCGTAAATAACCGAAGGGATGCCGGCCAAAAGCTCTATCATCCCTTTTAAAAACCCGGCGACTTTGCCGCCTTTAAAATAGACGCCCATTGCGATTGATATGGCCAATGAGAACGGTATTGAAATAACCAACGCCAGAAACGCCGTCATAAATGTGCCGGCAAGGTACGGCAGGCTTCCAAACTCGCCGGCAACAGGATCCCATGTGGAGCCTGAAACAAATTTGAAGCCAAACGCCTTAATGGACGGCATGGAATTTATCAAAAGTATAATAAATATAGCCGCCACAAGGGCAATCAGGCAAATACCGGCTGACAAAATTATCTTATTAAACCATGAATCAGACCTTAAATAGCCTACTTTTGCCATACTTTTTCGCCTTTAAACGTTATGGATTCAATTATCTTCTTTGATACCTGAACGGCTTTATCCGGCAATGGAGCGTAATGCAAAGGTTTGACAAACGCCTGGCCCTGAAAAGTCATCCACGAAAGGAGGTCGACCATTGCGTCTATCTTCTCTTTGTCTCTGCCTTTATAATCCTGCTCCTTATAAACAAGTATCCATGTAAACCCGCTTATTGGGTAGCCCTGTTCCGACGCGGTATCGGTTACCGACACGCGGGCGTCGGCCGGCATTTCAATATTAGCGGCAAGCGATGTGGACTCAAGCGACGGTTTAATAAAATTGCCGCTTTTGTTTTTAATACTGCCAATCGCCATCCTGTTTTGCACGGCGTAAGCAAGCTCAATATAGCCGATGCCGCCGGGCAGCTGCCTTACCATGCCGGCGACTCCGGCGTTGCCTTTTGCCCCCAATGCCGCGGGCCAGTTAACAGCCTTGCCCCTGCCGACTTTTTCGCTCCACTCTTTGCTGATTTTTGCTAAATAATCGGTAAAAATAAATGTTGTCCCGCTGCCGTCGGATCTTCTAACGGCTATTATCTTCATGCCCGGCAATTTAACACCGGGATTAGCCTCAGCGATCGCAGGATCGTTCCATTCCTTTATTTTGCCCAAATATATGCCCGCTATTATCTCCGGCGTAAACTTCATCTCAGAAATGCCCGGCACATTAAAAGCCACAACCACCGCGCCCAGGCATATCGGAACATGCAAAATCTCTTTATCAGATTTTGCCAGCGCTTCGTCGCCCATAAAAGCGTCTGAAGCTCCAAAATCCACAGTTTTGTTCGATAACTGTCTTATACCCCCGCCTGATCCGATAGCCTGATAGTTTATCTTAACGCCTTTCTGTTTATGGTAGACATCAAACATCTTTGAATAAAGCGGATACGGAAACGTCGCCCCGGCCCCCAGCAGCTCAACCTCTTTAGATTCAGCCGGCAACGATATCCATAGTGAAGCAACACACACAACAACGGCTAAAAATATCTTTCTCATATCTAATCTCCTCTGTAAAATTTAAACAATTAACTCAAAACTCAAAATAACGTTTTCCGCGCTATAAAAGGCGCAGCCGCCACTCTTCCAAATTAGTTTTCATATTTTAAAAACTAATTGTTAATTGCATATAAACGTTTTGTTAATTTTTGGTTAAGATTTTTAAAATAGTGGCACAGGCATCCTTGCCTGTGTTTCAATTCACCTCGCTACCAAGCCTCACAGGCGGGGTTAAATGGGCAATTTTAGCAATTTTTGATCAATCTATAGAGCTTTTCCGCATAAACTTTAATTTATAGAATCAAAAGCAATTTTAGCCACAAAGACCCAAAAGCACGAAGAAAAGCAAAAACTTTGTGATTATTTAAAAATTTTGAAATTTATAAAATAAAGGCGCATCTTCGCGCCGTGGCAGGCAAGGTATAAATCATACGTTAAAGCCGCGCGTATTCATGCGAGGAAATACCACGTTACGCATCAGGCAATATTGATAAACCGAATATTCAACCCTTTCGTTAGTTCAAGGCTGTAGGTTGGGTAGAGACGCGAAACCCAACATCCCATGCGGCGGCAAAGGAAAAATAGAAACACAAACACCCTTTGCGCCTTACAAACTCAAATCAAATGTTTTCATGTCAAATTGAATGTTGGGTTTCGCTATACTCCCATATTCACAAAAAGACCCAGTTTGTTTTTTATTTGTTTTATAAAAAATCAATGTATATAGACATAATTGTCCAATTAAAGCATTTAAATTACATTTGACAAATGTCTCAATTATGATACATTTGAATAAAAAGAATTAAACAATACAATGAAAATTTACAACCATCTATTAATATATAAAGGAACATATTATTCTGTTTATTTTCATGCGGATAAGCCGAAGGAGTCTTCTGTTTACGAGTATTATAAAAAATGTGATTATCAGACAAGGGCAAATTTTCTCTACCTTGTTAAACGATTATCGGATCATGGACGCATCTATGACACATCAAAATTTCGTATTGAAGATAGGATTAATAAAATATATGCGTTTAAACCAAAGAAAGAGAGATTTTTCTGTTTTTTTGAAAACGACAAGATAATTATTGTTACCTCTGCTTATCAAAAGACAAGGCAAAAATTAGATAAAAATGAGGTTAAAAAGGCCTGTAAGATTCGGGATTTATATTTTAAAGGAGGGAAATAAAAATGAGTGAATCAATTTTTGAGAAAGAGATGGACAATCCTAAATTCAGGAGCGTCTATAAGATTGAAGCTTTTAAACTCAATATTGGGGAAGCTATTTCCAAATTAAGGCATAAACAGAAATTAACACAACTTGATTTAGCCAAAATGGCGCAAACTTCAAGATCAGCCATAGCGCGTTACGAAAAAGGTGATTATCAGAATTACAACATTGTTACACTTCAAAAAATTGCGCAAGCTTTGGGAACTGAACTAAAAGTCTCTTTTAAATAGGAAGAAGCAACAGGAGGTAAACCTAATCTATTGACAAACAAGATGTTGCTACTTATTGTGTCCCCTCTAATACGGCTTGTATTTTTTAAAATTGGCAAAAATAAGAGACAACGAATTACCAAATTATTCGCAAACATCACTTTTTTACTCATATCGTTATATTACCTTCTCAACCAACAACCAACCACAACCAGCAGCTGCACAACTGACAACCGCCCGCAGCAGCCGGCAGCTGGCATCCGGCATCCAGCATCCAGCATCTAGAATCCAGAATCCAGCATTCCGCCTCTTTTGCTCCCTGCGCCAAGCTTTTTGCGCCCTGCGCCGTTATTACAAGCCTTTACAATAATTGTAAACATCAATCGCCAACGTCAAAACTATCAGCAGCTTACGCAAATCTCAATATTATTTTTTAACACAATTCACTCTTTGTCATATTTTCCCCAAGCACCTGTTGATTTTAAATTACATACATTATTCACGTTTTTTTGTAGACAACAGGCAAATAAAGCGCTAAATTTAATCAAAATCCAAAGGGTTTTTAGGCTTTTTAGTAGTCAAGCGCTTAATAGTATGCGTGTAAACAATAGTTGTATTTATATCGCTATAGCCTAGTAGTTCCTGTATTGTGCGCATATCGTAATTTGCTTGTGAAAGATAAATCGCAAAGCTGCGACGAAAACCATGAGCCCTGCTTATTCGGAAAGATGTTAATCTTTTAAAGGCAAAAAACAACAAATTCTAAAATTAGATAACCGATTTTGGAGCTCTCCGAGAGCCGGTTGATGACTTGTTGGGCAGTGCTACTATAATTTAGGAAAAAGGGTCAGACAATATGAGCGTTTTAATATTTGAAGGAATGAAAGTAGGTATATTAGATGGAGACTTTACCATTCAAGTCAACGAGAGTGGTCAACCGTTCTCAAATCTTGTCTTATCAACCTCATATAATGTCCTACCTATTTGGTTACGCATTGCTCATAACAATATTGTTTTAGCACATGAAGCTAACAAAAACGTAAAAAACAACTGGGATGAAAACCCAATCAATCAAAAATCTTTACTAATTCATGAGTTAACATCGTCAATTCAAGTATTTATATCATGTGGTATTTCCCTAGACTCATTATATGATCAGTTACGGCCTTATGCCAAAATCACACAAAATGATATTGATACATGGAAAGAAAATAGAACCAAAAGAGCATCACAAATTTGCGAAGTAATCCGTAGGGTGTATAAGCTGAACAACGAAACATCCAAAGGATTTAGGACAAACATTAAATCAATTATAGACTATCGTGATAAAGCTGTTCACCCAGACAATTCAATAAAACGAGCTTGCAATAGACCAGATATACCTGTTGGAGTTGATTGGCGGTTCTCCGCATATAGATATGAAAATGCTGCAATATGCTATCGGCGTACAATGGAAATGCTAATCTACCTACATGAAAACAAATCAGGAATCATTCAAGTCGACGAGGAAATAGAACTTATATTCAAAACTCTCATAGAACTGGGCTTAGTGTTAAAAAACGCCCAACAATAGGGTGCTGTGCACGCCAAAAAGTAGGCGCCACGGAGGCAAACGTTATTATGAGTAAAAAAATGTCAATAAATTTACTACCTGATATGTGTTTTGATAAATGAATGAAATTTTTGATGGGACGAAGCTATCTCTAAGCGAGTGGTTAAACATTATTTTTAGTAACAAGGCATCTCGACTATTACCTAATAATTGTTTTCCTACCGATGAGATAAGAAATGAATATTTAGACTTGATCCATGATAGAAGCGAAGATGAAATAAAGAATTTACTAAGAAGATTTCTGATACGTTCTAGATATTTAGGGAAAGATAATTTTTTCGTTGAATATATTAAACGAAATTGGGATCTAGAAACACTAATTCGGAAAATAAAAAATATAGAATATTGCAGACGTCTATTTACTAAAAACGGACCTGCTTGGGGAGGTCTTACTTGGATATTAGATTTATTACCCGACTCCCCAAAAGACGCAATAAATGTTATTAATTCATATTGGGTAGCACATTGTCAAATACTTCCAGATTATTCCCTCTATGGACTTTCTGAAAGTACAATGATTATACGCAGTAGATATTGTGACTGTAAACATCCAAGGGATATTTTATTGAACCTCAAAGCTAAAGAATTCGAATGGTTAGTAGAAGAATTATATAAAAGAATGAATTACCATACAAAATTAACTAAAGATAGTTATGACGGAGGAATTGATATCATAGCAGAGAAATTTGAGACGGGGCTAAAAGAAAAAATATTGGTTCAATGTAAAAAATATAAATCAATAATTGGAGTAAAAGAAATAAGAACATTATTAGGAGTTGTATCAGATAATAAGGCAACAAAAGGTGTTCTTTTATGTAGTTCTAATTTTTCAACACAAGCAAAAAAGATGGCTAAAAACAATTCAAGAATTGAACTAATAAACTATACAAGCTTTATGACACTTCTAAATCAATACTTAGGATCTAAATGGCATTTAACGATGGACAATATTTTTCTACGTAAGAATGGAATAGCTTTGCCAATAAAATTGGATTTGTAAATTTGTGGAATAAATTGGAAACCGAAACTGGGGTCAGCCTAGGAACATATTTTTATAACAAAGAAATTCACCGTACGCAAAAAACGCGTCGGCGATTAGAAAATTATACAATTTTATACTCAAACAGTAAAAGTTGTAAGTTTAACTAAAAATTAAAGGAGCGGAGTCCATGAATGACTTAATCCCATCCGGTAGCACACCTAATAGTATTGTAATAAGTCTTTTAGAAAAAATAGCTGTATATAGCGGTTTAAAACCAGCGAGCTCAATTATAATAAATTGCTCTGTTGGTTTGACGGATTTCATCAAAAACCATGCTCATGATTTTAGATCTAATTGGAAAACAAAAATTGAAGTAAAAACAAGTTTTAAGTCAATGTCTGAACATTTCCGTCTGTATCAAAGCCCAAAATATAATAATTGTTCTATTTTTTGTGAAATAATTAAGCAATTGGATGATAATGAAGAGAAACTACGGGCTATGACATTAATAGTCGCTTATTATAGAATAGAACCAACTAATGCCGTAGATTGGATGGAAAAAACACTTAATAGTATGATGAAAAATGGTAAATCTCATGTTGAACATCTTTTAGGAGAATTTAATATTGTAAATTTTAGAAGAAAATCTCAAATTAAGCATCTTACTAAAAGACCTATAGTGTTTATCGGATGTTCTTCTAAAGGTCTTGATATAGCTCAAGTCCTTCAGGAGTATTTTTATGAAGAAGCAAATGTCATAATTTTGATAGATCAAGTGTTTGCTCCTATTGAAAGATCTTTTGACACATTGCTTAAATCTTTAGATAAAGCAGACTTTGCAATCCTTGTATTAACCCCAGACGATTTGGTTCTACACCGTACTGACAGTAAATTGAGTCCACGTGACAACGTTATATTCGATATTGGACTATTCGTCGGAAGGCTTGGACGAACTCGTACTTTCATTGTTATAAATGATGATGATGATCCATCAATTAGCCTTCCTTCCGATATCTCTGGTATAGGCATTGCACGTTTCCGAAAACGACAAGATGGTAACATAAGAACAGCTCTTGGCCCAACGACTGAACACATTTGGCAGCAAATTCAAACTGCGATTCAAGAAGAACACATTCAACACTCACAAACGGATATAAAACAGTACACATGCTTTATTAGTTATAATTCGCATGACAAAGAGTTCGCAGAACGCATATATTGCGATCTCCAAGATGTTGGAATACGATGTTGGCTAGATTCTAAAGATATGAAGATCGGAGATCGTATTGATGTTCAGATAAATAAAGCAATTCAGGTATCTGATAAAGTACTACTGATTCTTTCTGAAGCATCGGTAAATAGTGAATGGGTAAAACGTGAGATAGATATTACACTGAGCAAAGAATCGCATAGTAATAAAACCGTTCTGTTTCCGATTCGTATTGACAATGCAGTAATGAACGCAACCGATGAAGCATCAATTACACTTGTTCAATCAAAACACATAGGCGATTTCACTAAATGGTCTGTGTTAAAATATTACAGATATGCATTTACTCGTCTTGTCATGGATCTTACAACATGCGCTGCTGCTGAAGAGGATAGGGAGGTTTCCTATGCGTAAACACCTTGAACACTATACGAGGTATCAAGTTTTCTTAAACTATCCGTTTGATGATGAATTCTCACATCTTGAAGATGCTCTTCATTTTCCAATTATTTCAGGCAATTTGCTCCCTCTTTGCGCAAAGGATCTAAGTACGCCTGATCGTCCTAGATTAGATATGCTAGTTACTGCAATTTCTAATTGTCATTATTCTTTACACGAACTATCTCGATCAAAGGGCACAGGTGATGATAATTATGCAAGAATGAATATGCCAATTGAAACAGGCATGGCAATGTTTCACGCATTGCACACACAACGCCAAGATCATCGCTGTGCTTTCTTTGTAACGACACCTCATGATTATCATAAATTTGCGTCCGATTTGGCAGGTCTAGATCCAAAGTGTCACAATAACGATGAGGAAATGCTAGTTCGGTTAGTCTATGAATGGCTTCGTGATGTAGTGCCGTCTACAGTTTTCAACTTACAACCAACGAAGTCAGTTATAGAATTATACTTTGTATATAAAGATCGTTTATTAAATGTTAACGGCAGTGGCCACGATGGAACCGTTTCACATGAAGAAAGGCGAGAGTTAATGTATCAGGTATGCGCGGAGGCAAAATGGTGGGATTGGAGATCCGCAACGTTCGGCCGTGAAGAATTCCCTGTTGTACCAATTCTTTGGAAATAAGTATCATAGATACAGACATTTGAAAAACCACAGGTATGGGAGCGCACCTGAGGTCATAACAAACTGGATGCTATTGGGGTGCTATCGGGATCAGATCTTGTATCCTCTTGGGGTCTATCCTCTTGGGGTCAAATCTTTACAGGTTGTCCAAGAATAGGTTTTTTGGCCAAATTCCAAGTCGTAAGTCCTTTAATACCAACAAAAATATTTAGTGATTTTACATTCTCGGACTGCCTCTAATCTATTGACAATCATGATTTCTCGACACATCAAGATCTAAAATTCCATTGACGATTTGGGAATCAACGGTAATAATATCAAAATCAACATACCTTGACAACAGAATAAGCAACTTCATAATTTGTAACAGTTTAGTCTTTTGAAAATTATATTGTCTAAGAAATAAGATAAACACCTAAATGACTGCAGGCAGGGATGCTGGTTACAGGTTACTAGATGCTGGATATTGGTATACTTTTAATATGTTTCATTGCGAAGACATGAAACTAACAATCCAGTATCCAGTATCTGACGGCATATCACAACTATTAGCGCCTTTGCGATGAATATTCGCCGGCATATTTTTCAAACAACTAAATTGTTACCATAATTTTAATTTCTAATAAGGCCAATACAGGCGACGGCTATTGACGTCCGGTTTTAAATTGTTTTCTTTGTAAGTATTTGGCAAATTTGACGCAAATATATTACGTGGCAGCGCCCCACACCTGATCACAACGTTATTAAGCATTTGGCCACAGAAAACACCAAAAAATACGCTATGAAAAATTATTTTCTCAACAACGAAAACATTGCCGAATTCAACAGTCAGGGCTTCATCCCCCTTTCCGGGCAAATCCCCAAGAACCTATTGGAACTCCTTGATAAAGTTGCGTCAAAACAGACAGAAACCTTTTATGTTATGCATGATGATGAATTGAGCAATGTCTCATTTACCAATGTAAAAGATCAACGCTTTATTTGCAGGATCAACAATCTCTTTTCTTATCTGCAACCCGAGTACCTAATCCTTCTTGGCAGTCCGCAACTTCTTGATGTCGCCAATTCTTTGTGCGGAAAGGATGCCTTGCCGACCTATGAATCCTTGATGATCCGTACTTTGGGCGACGAAACATTTACCGGCTTGCATCAGGATATGATTCATGACCGAACAAGCTGCGTCCCCACTTTTTGCGTCTATCTCACCGATGCGAGCCCTGACGACGGAAGCGTGAGAGTCATCCCTGAAACCCAACACGAGAAACATGACCTCAATCAATTTGCTAATCTCTTTCGAAAAAATCAATGGAATTTTCTGAACCTTAACGCTAAGGCCGGCGACCTTCTTATACACGATGTAATGACCATCCACGATTCACCAGCTCTTACAAGACGAAAGCAACGAAAAACAATTTATTTTGAATTCCGTTCCAATGAACATTTAGCGCAAAACCCTCTATTTCCCAACGAGTGGATAGAAAAACGACGTGAACTTGTGGCTATTTCACGAAGAAAGTATTCAGCTTTCGCAAAAGGTGAACACTTTGATCTTACTGAAAAAGAGAAAACCTTCTTTTCTACCCTCTATTCGACATGTATACAAATCGAACCGGCAAATTACCCAATTGTCGACTTACACTCTTAGAGTCACATTTCCCAGGGCAACGCCCTGGGAAATTATATTTCAGTCTTTCAGGCTTAACTTTGAATGTTATTTTACAGTGAATAATTACAGTTGATAATAACTTAAAGAAGTCATCTATGGCAAATCCTTAGCGCATAGAATATGAAGAACTATGGTCTCATTTTACAATCTCCGGCAAGGACTGACATATCATGTTTTTCATAAGGGTTCGGAAAGAAATAACTTGGCGTTTTTTGTTTTCGAGCCAAACTAGTTTATTCGCTTGTCATTATGAGCAGTGGTTGCATTTCAAAACTTTTGTAATATGGACGCAACCGATCTATATTATAGTGTTTTTCAATGTTAACAACTTTTTTAGAACTTGTTACCACATCAACCGGCACATTGTCATACCTCCCATTCTTTAGAACAACAAGTCTACCGTGTATTCCTTCAAGAATTAGGTCGAGCGCTAAATTACCATATGCCATAGGAACAATAGAATCAATGGCGTCAGGATTGCCTCCACGCACCAGATAACCAAGTTTTTGATTAATAACATTTATTGCTTTTCCATTGTTGTATTTAGGCGATAGTTCCTTTAATTTTGCCGAAACAAGATCTCCAATTCCACCCAGTTTTGCGTGACCATAAGCATCTTTTACGCCGCCCTCAAAGACCATTTCGCCTCCTTCAAACATTGCGCCTTCAGATATTAACACAACTGAATAATTACTAGGATTCTTTAAACGGTCCTGGGTTAATAACTCTGTTAATCTTTCGATGTCAAATTTATACTCAGGAATTACACAACGGTTAGCAGCTCCGGCCATTGTCGGCAACATAGCAGTATATCCGGCATAACGCCCAAAAACCTCTAAAACTAAAAATCTTTCATGGGATCCTGCCGAGGTTCTCAAACTATCCGTCATCATTATCGTTCTGGTAATACAGGTGCTGAATCCAATGCAATAATCTGTTCCCGGCACATCATTATCCATGGTTTTTGGAATAGCAACGACCTTTACCCCTTCTTTATACAATCTAACACCATAGCTGAGTGTATCATCACCGCCTATAGGAATAAGATAATCAACCCCAAGAAAATCAAGATTTTTTATTACCTCCGGCGTCAAATCATTCACTTCATCGTTGTACGTATCTTGTAAATTTTTTGGAACATCCGCCTTAAGGACATGGCTTGGCCGTGTACGGGAAGTGTGTAAAAAAGTGCCTCCTGTTCTCCCAGCTTTAATTACAATCTCTTCAGTAAGAATTTGATAATTATTGCTGTTGTCAAATCCTTTATCGCGCTTCATTTCTATTATGCCGGCCCATCCCCGTCGAAGACCTATTACCTGATAACCTTCCCTGCCGGCTCTAATGGTTATTGCTCTGATCGCAGGATTTAATCCAGGGACGTCTCCTCCACCGGTTAAAATTGCAATAACTCCTTTTTTTGTTTTTATATTGGTCATTGTTCCATCTCACAATCTAATCTTGATTTTTTATTAATAATTCTATATATGAAAAATTAGTTTAACCTGATCATTGACCGGAAAACTATTTACTTGCATACATTTCTCCACGAATATGCAACAGTGTAAAGTTAAATTCTCCTGTTAGTGTTAATGCCGCCGCCGCTGCCGCAAACTCTTTTGCCGTGTCTATGCCGATAAATTTGAGAGCTTCTCTGGCTGTAGGACAAATTAATCCCTCTCTGGATGAAGCTATTCCAACCTCTACATTCGGCAACTCGACGCCAAATATCACATCATTTCCTTTAACCTCAACATAAAAATTTTCAGTGCAGGAGACATTGTACGGTCTAGGGTTGACCTTAGTTGCACGGTAAAGAGCGGGAATTATTTCCCCGCCCATTCCTGAATAAAGACCTGATCCTTGTTCATCTAATACTCCATGTCTGTCAATATCCATGTATGAAAAAAGGGAATCAATGCTGGTTTTACTCATTTTCTCATACTCCGGTATAGGCACTCTGACCTGCGCGGAAGCGTATCGACCGCGACGATTACGCGGGGCGGGCTTTAAATCTCCGTCAAACCCCATAGCAACCAGACTTTGAACAAAGCCGGCTCCTTTTTCATTAAAACGCGAATCCAGTCTAGCCCGCGCAAAACCTACTGCGTATGAAGTGTCGGAATGGCCACGCGCCTGTTTAAACCTTGTATGGAAACAGATATAAAGGTAAAACAGACCGTGGTGTTGCCTTCTAACAAAGTCTACTTCATAAATTTCACCTTTAAATTCAGCCAAATACTTCTCTTCCATCTCTTTTCTTAATGCCGGCAGCATCTCTTTTGCCTCTGCTATTGCCTTTTCACGTTTTCCATCACTATCAAAAACATAGCCAAGATTTCTTGCCGCGCCGGCCCAATCATTTACCCTTACATCAGCCCCGCCTAGTTTATTTATCCTGAAACATCCTACACTGATTCCCAATGCCCCATGACCAGTGCCATACGCTAAAAGATTAGTAAATGTTTTGTTAACGTCTCCAGAGACCTTTATTTGGCCGGCATAAGAGTAATAGTCCTCCAGCCCGCCAATATAATTTGCCACCAACGGAAGAGATCTACCCGGTTCAGTTCCAAATGGCGCTAATGATGATCCGCAATATGAACATGTGGTATACGTATCTCTTGCCTCTATATGCCATATAGATTTGTCCTTTGGACATTGCCATTGCATAAGATAAGGTTTGTCCGGCAAATCTATGTGATTAAACTTATGTCCCGTTAAATTCTCTATTAATCTCCTTCTGCATAGAGCCGCCAATTGATAATTTGCCGGTATATTAACACTGTATTCTTCACTCAAAAGCGCTTCAATTTTCCACGGTTGAATCTTTCCATCCGTGACGCCCTGCACAACGGCATCAATAATTTCTTCTTTGTCTTTCATGTTGCATTAACTCCAATCTAAGGGGCAGCGCAAGAATAACTTGGTCTGGACACTCCCATCTGTAGCCTAACTTTGAACAACCTTCAATCGGCAAATCCTCAACGCAGCTTTGGCTGCGCTTCCGGTTCACCTCAATCAGTTTGTCCAAATTTAGACCACATCTAAAAGCGTCCAGACCAAGTTATTCTTGCGCTGCCCCTAAATATATTTATTAATATTTATAAAAGCCCTGGCCGCTCTTTCTACCCAGATGTCCCAGCTCAACCATTTCACAAAGTTTAGGGCATGGCTTATATTTTGGATCTTTGTATCCATCATACAACACTTCAAGGATAGCTTTACAAACATCAAGACCTATAAGATCTGATAATGCTAAAGGCCCCATAGGATGATTCAGCCCGAGAGTTACGGCTTTATCAATATCTTCAGCAGTTGAAGAGCCGTCTGCCAGTTTATCAACAGCTTCGTTGAGAAACGGCAATAATAACCTGTTCACAATAAATCCGGGCGCATCACCGGTAACTACAGGTGTTTTTCCCATCTCAAGGGCAATTTCCTTAGCAAACTCTAATGTTTTGTCTGGTGTGTCTTTTAACTTAACTATCTCTACAAGCTTCATCTTTGGCACGGGATTGAAGAAATGGATGCCTATAATCCTGCCCGGGTCTGACAACTCTTTAGCTAGTTCCGCAATAGATAAAGATGAAGTGTTTGTGGCAAAGATTGTTTTTTTCGAACAGACAGAGTCCAACTCCCTGAATATTCCTTTCTTAATCTTTATATTTTCAGTGGACGCCTCCTCCACTAAATCCGCATCCGCCATATCTGATAATGAGGTGGTAGTCTTTATCCTGCCCAAGACCTCCTCTTTTTCTTTATCTTTAGTTATTTTAGACAAATTTTTATCAATTCTTGATAATCCTTTGCTTAAAATCTTGTCATCTATATCACACATAATTACCTGATATCCTATGTGCGCGCAAACCTGCGCAATCCCGCTACCCATCGTTCCTGAGCCGATTACACCAATGGTTCTCTCCGGCGCTTCCCGAGAACTCTCTTCTGATTTCTCCTCAATTACTGAACCAATTTCATATTCGGTAAAAGATTTTCTAATATTAAAATTTCCATTCTCATCTTCTAATAAAAGATCACAGTATGGAACTCTTTTATGTTCCGGCGACGCAATTGTTATCTTAGTCATCCCCCTTACAGAGCTTTTTTTAACATCAACTTTTACAACTTCTCCCCGGCAAAATATACATTTCTTAACATCATAATGCCATTGTTTAGAGCATTTGTTACATTTGAAAACCATATTAATTACTCCTTTCAAAAATATGCACAACCGCAGTTCCGCCAACACCGCCTATATTATGGGTAAGTCCAATTTTAGCTCCTTCAACTTGACGTTTATCCGCCTCTCCTCTAAGTTGAGATACTATTTCACAGACTTGAGCAAGGCCGGTAGCTCCTATAGCATGGCCATCCGCCTTTAATCCTCCATCAGTGTTCACTGGCAGTTCTCCGTTAATATCCGTCTTTCCTTCCCGAATCCAATCTTTACTTTCGCCGGGTTCACATATGCCAAGATCTTCCAATGCGATCAATTCATTTATTGTAAAGCAGTCATGCACTTCTACAACATCCAGGTCTTTTGGTGTAATTCCGGATTGTTTATACGCTTCCGCGCAGGCGATTTTAGCCGCTTCAAGTGTGGTGTGCTCTTTACGGTGGGCCAGGGAAATGTGATCAGTCGCCAGGCTTGATCCGATTACTTTAACGTCACGTTCAGCTTTCTTCTCTTTAGAGATGATAACCGCGGCTGCTCCATCTGAAATAGGCGAACAATCAAAAAGATTTAAAGGAGAAGCTATAACAGCTGCATTCTTTATCATATCTAAAGTAATTTCTTTATAGTTGAAATGAGCCAAAGGATTTAATCTGGAATTCTTGTGGTTTTTAAAAGACACGAGTTCAAGATCTTCGTGCGTTGTGCCATATTTTTGCATATGCTGTTGTGCAACTAACGCGTAATGCGCAGGAAAAATAAGTCCCTGTTTCTGGTCGGCCAGCCTATCTCCCGCCATAGCAACATTTAGGGTGCTCTCCTCGGATGTCCCATTGGTCATCTTCTCTCCTCCCACAACCATTATGTTGTCGAATTTTGATAAAGATATCAAAGCTTGATATAGGGCGCTACTGCCGGAAGCACAAGCAGTTTCAATTCTAATAATTGGCAATCTCAAATCTGGTAGTAAACTTGAAACTACTGAATTTAGATGCAACTGCTTTTCGTACGGGCCTCCCAGAAAATTACTCACATAAACAGCGTCTAGATCTTCAATTGAAATAGGGCTATCCCAGATAGCATTACACATCGCTTGATAAATAAGCTCGGGAAGCGATTCAGACAGCGCCCCAAATTTTGTCCTGCCAATTCCATTAACATACATTAACAACTCCTTCCATATTTGTAAAAAGAACCTAAAAGTTAATATTTCAGCAACAAGCTCTAAAAAATTATGACACCTGATTATTGAATTATTGCGCTTTTCAGATGCCGGACAATAAAATAATATAAAGGCTATAAATCAAAATTTATCAGTAATATCCGGTTAAGAGCTTGGGGAGAAATAACCAAAACTAGAATTATAACACATAAATTAAGGACAAATGGGGTTTATAGGTGTTTTTCTGGAAAAAGTATAAACTTTTTTTTAAAGGAAGACTCACCGGATGAAAAATTAGAGAGTTTTATCATCCAACAATCGCTCAATTTATGTATAAATAAAATCTTCGTATTACCGCAAGCATGCAAACAACTAAAATAACCTCTTTTTGTTTTAGCGTTGCCATAGGCAGCCGGCAGTATATAATATCTATTTGTTAGTTCCGTGTATTCGACTTGAGCCAACGTTGTCGCTTTTTATTTTTCCATCCAACACAACAACATGATAAAAAAACTAAAAATATTTTTTTCAAAAATAAACATGTCCAATATCACGGACATATTGGCCGACACGTATGGGGACGGAACCGCCGTGATTCTGGATAAAGGGCTGAAATACAAATCATTAGAAAAGGATGCGCTCACATACAATGAAATAGCAGCGATTGTTAACAAAATCAGCAAAGCCCTTATCGACAACTTTAAAGTTGAGAAAGGCGAGCGCATTATTGTTTACAAGAGCAATGAGATTGATTTCATTCTAATCCTGTTTGCGGTAATGAGAGCCGGCGCCGTTGCCGTGCCGTTGAACAGCCTTTTAAAAGAGGATGAAGTTAACTACATAATATCCAACTGCGGCGCAAAGATATTAATAACCGATCACGACTCTATTAAAAACAATTTTAAAGATAATAGTAGATTACCGGGCGTTGAGCATATAATTATCGCCGGAGTTGTAGACGACGCTTTTGCCGCCGAATACACAGGCAAAGGCTTTTCTCTGCTTGACGATATGATTAACGCCACGCATGAATACGCCGCGCCGGTTGAGATTAATATGGACGACCCGGCCGCGATTTTTTACACATCAGGCACAACCGGCGAGCCCAAAGGCGCGGTTTTAACAAGCCGCGCTCTTTTAAGCGGCCAAAAAGCGGCGGCTTTGATACTGCCGTTCAGAAAGTCGGATCTTGCGTTTACCGCCCTTCCGCAAGCGCATATTATGGGATTTGCCTCAACGCTGGTCGCGCTGCTCAATGGATTGCCTGGCTACTTCATGAACGATTTCAACTCTAAAAAGACGCTTAATATAATCAAACGCAAACGCATAACCATTTTTATAGGCGTGCCCGCTATGTACGCAATGATGCTGCAACGCAATATTGAAAAGTATGATTTATCGTCTATCAGAATATGGTTCAGCTCAGGCGACTCCATGAACGCGGGGCATATTAAAACCCTTGCCGGCCAAGGCGCGTTTCTGAGATTGTTCGGCAAAAAAATAATAGGCTCAATATTTATTTCAGCTTATGGAATGGTTGAGCTTGCAGGCGCCGCTTTTCTAAAAGTGCATCTGCCGGGCTTTCAACCATCGGATAACTCCCTTGGCTACCCCCTGCCTTCTACACGATCAAAAATTGTGGATAACCAGGGCAATGAAACACCTGAAGGCGAGGCCGGAGAGTTGTTAATTAAATCGCCCGGCGCTACTGCCGGCTATTTTAATAATACCGAAGCCACAAATAACCTGTTTGCCGAAGGCTGGCTAAAAACAGGCGATATGGCAAGAAAAGGGGAATTCAAAGAGATGTTCTTTGTTGACAGGGAGAAAGATGTTATTAAAGCCGCCGGCTACTCCATATTTTCAGCGGAAGTGGAGGATGCCATCCTACGCCATCCAAAAATCGCATCATGCGTAGTGATTGGAATACCCTCGGCAATCGGCGGCAATCAGCCACTGGCGGTTGTTACTATTAAAAATGAGGCCTCAACAACCGAACATGAAATATACTTTTGGTGCAAAGATAATATAGCGGCGTATAAATGCCCGCGCGAAATAAAGATCATTCACGAAGATGAGATGCCTTACGGCGCAACAATGAAGATTAAAAAGAGGGAGCTTAAAGAAAGGTTTAAAAATGAATTCTCATTCAAATGGATGGACGTGCTGGGGTCTTAAGGCTGTGCTTTTATTGCTCAAGCAGCCTAGCCTGTAAGCTGCTCGACTCGTTACAAGGCTCCTGCCTTGTAACGCGGTGTTCCAAGAGGCTCTGCCTCGAATTTATCAAATGCGCAATAACAAACTACAAGATTGCTCCAACCATAATTGATTATATGCGATGCTTTAAAACACGAGGCAAAGCCTCGTTGAACATTGCATTACAAGGCGGAGCCTTGTAACGAGATTGGATCATTTTCTGGTCAAAGGCACAAACCGCACTGCCAGTACATTATCTATTGTTACTTTGCCGTCCATATCTTTTTTTACCAGCCTCAAAGTCTGCGCGGAATTAACCCCGCCTGTAGGTATAATCATCTTCCCCCCTTTTTTAAGCTGGTCTATTAAAGGAGCCGGTATATCTTTAGGCGCGGCAGTTACTATAATTGCGTCAAACGGCGCGTGTTCGGGCCAACCGTTGTAACCGTCGCCGATCTTAACCTCCACATTATCATACCCCAAGCTTTTAAGCTTATCCTTGGCCTGCAAACCAAGAGCGTCAACGATCTCTATTGTGTAAACCTGTTTTACAAGAGTTGCCAGCACGGCGGCCTGGTACCCTGAACCGGTTCCTATTTCAAGCGCGATATCATCGCCGTCAAGCTCCAACATTTCAGTCATAAAAGCCACAATATATGGCTGCGATATTGTTTGCGCATGGCCAATAGGCAAAGGCTCGTCACTGTAACTATGCCTTATGAGATCATCAGGCACAAACTCATGGCGGGGAACCTTTTTCATCGCTTTTAAAACCTTTTGGTCTTTAACGCCCCGATCCCTTATCTGCCTGTCAACCATCAAGGCTCTTTCGTTCGCAAATGGATCCCTTGCTTGTTTTTGCTCGCCGGCGTCCGGATTTCCCATAAACATAGGACTCTCTTTATGCCGCAAACCGCGGACAAAAAATATAACAGTTATAATTAAAAATATTATTAAACACAGTTTAAGCGTCATATTTTATAAACTATTGAATTCGAGGTAGAGCCTCCAGAAACAGTTTGTTACAAGGCTGGAGCCTTGCAACAAGCTTGCGCTTTTGTAAATTTATTCTGAAAATAGTTTGAACTTATAGCACGGAAAGACATAACTTGGTCTTTCCGCGCCATTACATTAACTCCAAAAAAGCAGTGGTTACTGTTTCTGCAGTTTAAATTTTAAATTATTTACAGCCCTGGCTATCTTCCTACGCGCAAGGTCGCGCTCATCGCGGTCGGACGAGCTATAGTCTTTTACCCTTATTGACCATAAAATATCGCCAGTCTCAATGTCAATATATTCCGCGTAAAATTTGACCATAATCCTTGGAATCATTGTAGGGTACAAAAATCCGAACCTCTTATAAGTTCCCGTAACAATAGCGTCAACATTCAAAATCTTTTTTAACTCCTTATACTCGCTTCTTTCTATATTTTGTATATCTTTATATCCACTCTTCTTCAACCTTTTTCTTACAGTTTCCTGATCCAGAACAATGAACAACTCCGATTTTGTAAGCTCATTCGTAAACATATTGGCAATTATCTTGCCCGCGTCGGGATTTGTAAACAGGCCCGCAATTGCAGTTCTTGCCCCCTTTTTTTTCCCGCCGGAATCTCTTCTAAACTCAAGAGCCGCGACTTTTGGTTTAAAAGGGCCTTCAAACGCCCCAAACACCCTAACCTTTGCGCTTGACGAAGAGTGCGAAGAGCAGCCGGAAAAACCGACAACAGAAATCAATAAAGCGCAAAAACACGCAAATATAATAGATTGTTTTAACCGTAGATTCATAAGTTTTAGATTAAAAATAAATTTTTGAAAAGACTCTAAAGCAAGGCATTTATTCATGTTTACCTTGGGTTGGCAAGGTTTTGTAGAAACAATTGTAGCTCGCATTTGGTTTGCGCCCATAAATCATTTAGCGGCAAAGCCAATTCTTTCATTTCCTCCCAATCCATATAGAACGAGTATGAATGCCGATAATAATGTCTAAAGGCCAAATGGTTTTTTCAATCAATTTGCGCCAGCTCCCCTTCCTTTTCCAGATAACGGGCAAAGTTGTCCTGCGCATCTAAATTTACCAAATCAACAGGATAATCAAGTTCAAATATAAGTTTGCCTAAAAGCTTAAAAAACTTTCCCTTGGGGCAGCCTCTAACCGCGATGTCAATATCAGATTTTATTCCTGGTTCACCGGCGGCAATTGATCCGAATAGAAAGACTTCCGTGCATCCGCCGCCTTTTAGTATCTCTACCGCCCGGTTAATATCTTTTTGATATTTTTCTGAAAGCTTCATTCTGTTTTCCATAACTATTTACTCCAATAAATACAATTATAATTTCAATTTTAGTAAATTTATGGTTTTAATCCAATAAAATCTACACATTTAATAAAAAAGCATAAAAAAGAGATAACAGTTAAGGGGTTAAACTGATTTCAGAAGTTATACCTGTATTTTTCGCCTCTCAGTAATGTTGAAGTGACTAAAGTGTAAAGTGAGCTAAAGCTTAGGTATGTTTTTTATTAAAAGACAAGCGCTAAATTGAAGGAGCTTTTTGGATTTGTTCTTTCTGGAGGAGCCTTGTAGACAGCTTCATATGTTTTTTGACCATACTAAACGCAAATGGTTTCTAAAGTTAATGAGAACTGTTGCTTCGTCAATTTCTGAAATAGCAGGAGATTATATGGCTGAATTTATATGGAGAAGTTGTTAACTGTTGAACCGAAACAAGGCAAAGATATGGTTAAAAAGCTGGCAATTCAAACCTCCGGCGCCGTTAAATATTTTGCCCGGCAATAAACGAATGTCTATATATCACTCCAATGTTTTGCCTTAACAAAAAGGCTCAAATGGCCTACATTTTCAGTTGCAATCATAGCATTTACTTGTAAAGCCTGGGCGGCTAATATAACATCGCTGTCAAGGGCTTTAGGATCGGCGGTAGGTTTTCCCATTTTTCTTGCATCGGCCCATAATTCAGCCGCTTTTAACATTACATTCGTGGTTATATGTTGATAAGCAAAGGTTTGTTTAAGTTGATCAAGGCGTGTTATTGATTTTGTTAGACCTTCAAGCAAAAGACTTCGGCGGACTTCGTAATCGGCAATTTCAGGAATCATAACAAAAGCATTAGCTTTAAGAAGCCCCATAATCCAGTTCATGATTTCGTGATTGGGGCGAGGGTGGGCAATCCTTCCCAAAGGGCCGGTGTCCAACATAACAGGTTTAATCATCAAACCTCCTTCTGCCGGAAAGACTGTTATCTTCAATACACTTTTTTACTCTATCCCATGTTTGTTCATCGTACCCCGTTTCATCCGCCATCCAATCCTGCAATAACCGGGCAGCATCTTCATTTTTTACACCACGGACGCCGCCTTCCATCTCAACTGTTCCAGAGCTTTTCTCAACTGTATCAGATTCAGTTAAAACATTATTTTGCATAGTTATGTTCCTTACGTATTTTAAATTTCACCATTTGACAAAACATATTCAGAGTTTGTTACACTTGCCTTTTTGCTTGTCCTGATTATTAGCAGGGCGATTTTACGTTCCTATTTTTTAAGACACTTTTATCGTATTACATAATATCATTAAAAACAATAAGAAATTGGTGTATAGAGCCAATTGCCGCCACCAGAAATGGCGACTTGGATTATTGCCTCCGATTGGTTCAAGTCTCCCGACTTGAACCAACAAAGATGTTTTTCCGCTTTTGCTATTGCTTTTACCGATAACCGATAACTTATTACCTCTTACCTTTCTTCACGCTTATAGTATTTGTTAATTGATGTTGGTTTCGTCAGGCTCTACCCAACCTACTCAACAGTTATCCGCACAGCAGAGTCATAGTTCAGAGAAGTGGGGACAGCGCAACTCGAAAACCTACGCTGTCGCTCAAGTTAGCAGCCCTGAGCTTGTAGCGGCTAGCACAACGCAATTCCTCAGCGACGTTGAAAAAACCGCCGCCTCGAACTACCGCCAGGTCATCTTGTAACTCTAACTCAGGCGGCTTTTCCCTGCCGTCATCAGGATTGTATGAATACTCCTTATATATACTCTTTGTCCACTCCCACACATTGCCCGACATATCATAAACGCCATAAACGCTCTCACCGCTGTCATATTTATCAACTGGCGTTGTTTTTAAAATGACGCTTTCTCTTGAATTACATGCACTTTTGTCAAATTCATTGCCCCATGGATATATGATCCCGTCCGCGCCTCTCGCCGCTTTCTCCCACTCCAGTTCAGAAGGCAATCTCGATTGCGACCACTTTGCGTAAGCATCAGCGCCAAACCATGACACATAAATTACAGGATGGTACTCAAACCCGTCTTCCACACGGTATTTTTTGCCGGCTAATTTTATACGGCATCTTTCACCTTCATAACTGCCGTCAAATTTAATCCACTTCTTCAACTCTTTACTCCCCGGCGTAACCGTATTCAAAAATTTGCAAAACCGGCTATTTGTGACCGGGTATTTATCAATATAGAAATTGGCCAAATTTATAATTTTCTGAGGTTTTTCATTACTTCGCGCAATTTTATCATCTTCACGGCTGCCGTAAATGAAGTCGCAGGCGGGAATCAATACCATTTCCGAACCGTCAATTTTGTTTATTATTGATTGTGACTCTGTAATCTCAACTTGTAACATCGGAAGCGTCATGTCAATTCTACCAACATTAATATCTGATTCTTTTAGCACCGCTATGGCTTTATCGCCGCCAATTTGGTTTAAGACACGAGCAACATTTTGCCTTGTTCTAATATCAAGAGTTTTATCCTTAATAGCGTTAATAAACGACTGCAAAGGTTTAATGATTGAGTCTTTAATAGCGTCCTGAACAAGGGCTATGTCATCCTTAAAAGCCGGAGCTTTTATAATCTTTTCCATGAATTCTTCAATGACGGACGGGTTATCAAGGGCCAAGCATAAAAGGATTACCTCGCGCCACCACCTCTCCTGATAATTATCCACAAGGGTTTTTATTGCGTTTTTATCTTTAAGGCGCCTGTTCCTGATTTGTTCAGCGGCAAGATATTCCTGAAAACTTAGGTGGGCAAAACCATATTCAGATTCGCTATAACCTGTAAATACGCCGCTACGGTCTCTTATGTTTATCAACAGCTCTTCGGGGTTAATATCAGCCCGCCCAATCTCTTCTAACGGCTCTTTTATAACCTCAACAATATCTTTAAGGAGAGCAGACTTTCGCCCAACTTCCCGTTGCAGCCACAATGCCACCGGCTGCAACACACACCGCGCCTCACGCGCAGAAAGAAGGACGTCTAAACCTTTGGAGGTGTCCCATTTTTCCAACAACACGTTCACACACTCAACATAAAGCTCAACTCTGCGTTGCGGCAATACGCCCCTGTCTTTATGAACAAGAGCTATTATCTGCAATATTAAAGGGTTCTTTGCTAAATTTAGCAGGTATTCCGACTTTAAAATTACCTCAGCCAGTTTTTCGGCGGATTCCCAGCCCTTCTCTTTACACTTCTCTTCATTCGTTCCCGGATGTATGGCAACCTCCACTGATTGAAACCATTTTAAAAGAAACGCCTTAACCTCATCAGGCGTAAAGTCCTGTATGGAGAGTTCCATAACTCCTCCCTCAAGCCTGCTGTCGCCGGTATATCCGGCAAACCGGGAAGTTATGATAAACTTTGTGTCTGCATAGCGTTTTCTTGAGTCGTCTATCCAGGAGCAGGTCTTAAGCCGCTTTTCCCTGTTAGACACTTCATCCAGTCCGTCAAGCAGGATAACGGCATCGCCGTTCTCCAGCAGTTTTTTAAAAACAGTTTTTGTCACGCCGAATTGTTTAAGTTTGCACTCCCTTATCATGAAATCTTCAAATTTCTCTTTATCGCTATCTTTCAACTCCCTTAAAGAGGCAAAAAAGGGAACAATGCTATCTTCAATCCCGAATTTATCCATTGCCTTGTCTTCGGCAAACATAAGCAGTATATATTTCAAAAGCGTTGTCTTGCCTGAACCGGGATCGCCAAGCACCGCCATATCTTTAATATTTCTCTTCTTTAACGCATTAAACGCGGCCTTTATATCAAGGGAGGATAGATCGTCGCGTTCGACAAAATTACCCATATTTTGCTTACTACCATGGTCAAAACCATGCACATAACCGCGCATGTTGATATATACCTGTTCAATCTCAATGGGATGCCTGAAGTTTGTCTCAAATCCTTTGGTCGGCAGAAATCGATGCTCGTTTACGGCGGATTTTAGGTATGTGGTGAATTTTTGATATTGTTTGCGTTTTTCAGCCCGATCACTTTTTGGTTTTATGCTTTCATCTGTTAAAACCTTTACTGAGCCTATGCTAAACCCTGTTAAATCAAATTTTTTATTGCCATTCTTTCCTGTCTTAATATCTACATTCCATTTATTTTCATTAAATTTTCTGAAATTTAGATTTATTATGTTTTGATTCCAATCAATCTCGATGTGTTGAAATCGAGACGAAGACTTCACCTTTTTCTCTGTATATGCACCTCCGGATTGAAATTGATAATAATCAACATCATAATCTTCAACATGGCTGCCTTCCGCTTCATGAAGGTGGCCAATTAAAAATATAGGTTTTTTAAAATGGCGGCAACTTATTATCCTGTCATCTTTCCACAACCATGAAAGTGGATGGTGAAATATAACCACTGTTATATCATTGCCATGCGACTTAGACACGTCCATAGCGGTTTTTACCTGATATTCTCCTATTGCCACCGTTTCTTGCAGTTTCCTGCACATCCATGCTGAGTTTAGGCCAACAATGCCTATTTTTTTCCCATTCTTAGCTTTAAACTGATTTACAAATGGAACAAGACTATCCTGAATATTGCTTAAGTGTGGATAGTTTTCTTTAACAAAATCAAAATAATCTGACATCCCCGCAAATAATTTATCTCTTGCGGCGCTGTTTTTAAGTTCATTGTTTAAATCATCCATATTCTTGTAAACAGGGACTTCAGATTTTAGATACTTTTCCATATCAACGTCATGATTCCCAGGCACAAGGAACAATTTATCATCAGTTAGACCTAAGTTTTCCAAAAGTTTGTCAAAAAACACTTTTGCCAAATCATATTCTTTTTTTACCCCGCTAAAGGCAATATCGCCCGAAACAACAACAATTTCCGGATTCAGACAGTGTTCCTTACTATCTGTTTTTAACCGGGCTATCAAAGCGTCAAGAACCTTTGACCATTCAGATTTATTATCCGCCGATATATGCAGGTCGGATATGTGGAGTATTTGAAATTTGTCGTTGCTCATATTGGTTTTTGATTAATTTTAGTTAACAATGTCATATGTAAGGATGATATTATAGCTGTGTATATCCTTAATATCAATTGTTAAGTTGTTATGACATATCACATCGGATATTTGTTACTGTGCGGTTTTACCTTTTTACTTGCCCTTAGGGCTCGCTCAAAAATAATCTGAAAATACGCTGTACAGTTATGAAATATCACAAAGAATATTTTCTGGTTGATTGTCCAATTGAAAGCTATAATATGAATGTTCGCTTTTCAAAACGTCTCAGGAAAGAATATGCGCGTTATAAGCAAAAGAAAAATTGTAGAATTTATAACGAAACACCCTAATTCGGAAAACCCGCTTCTGGATTGGTATAGAATAGTTAAACACAGGAATTTCGAGAATTTTGCAGAGTTAAAAACCTTCTTTTCAGAAGCTGATTAAGGAACGCGAAAGAAATAAAACGTCCCATCTCACATCCGTCTTCAGGCAATCTTTGCCCGTTCTTCAATCGCCGAATCCTCAACGTAGCTTAGGCTGCGCATCCGGTTCAGCTCAATCAGACCGATCAAATCTTACCCAAATCTGAATGCGATTTCTGACATTTTATTTCTTCCGTGTTCCTTGGTAGGCAGAAGAACAGTTTTTAATATTTCGGGCAACAAATACCGTTTAATTGCCCGAGTAAATTATCTTTACAATAAGATATTTATACTATACATTCTTACCCATGACGAGTATGACAAAAACAGATGGAAGGAATAATATGCAGGCGCAAGCTTTAAAAACAATTGAAAAAGAGTGGATATCCATATCAAAAACATTCACCTTGCCTAAAGACGAGAAAGATTATCAAGAAAAATTAGAACTTATGGATTATCTACTTGAACAGGATTATCCAGACGATCATCCTATATTCAAACTTATTAATCTTTTGGGCGACATGATAGACAGTTATGAAATTGAACATTTCCCCAAAGTACGTGAGCTTGAAAAATTAACGGAAAAAGTATAATGCCGATATGCAACTATCCGTGGCAGGCAGCATTTAATTTTGTAGGTTGGGTTTCGGCGGGCTCTACCCAACCTGATATAACAGAAGTAGTTAAATTTATGTTTTTAAATACACCCACCACTAACCCATCCCACAAAGGAGAGGAGAATTTGGCATTTTAAGCTCTTTTTGGTTATAATCGTAAACTTTAAAAATTTCACTTAATGGGCGCTGTCGTGTAAAAAATATATACATTTAAATCCCCCTCCCTTGATGGGGATTTGTCTTTTTAAACTCATTAAGGAATTCTAAGATGTTGGAAATTTGGTGGTTATTGTCATTTTTATTGTTAGGTTCTTTTGTTGGATTTATGGCCGGGCTGTTGGGGATTGGCGGCGGCGGTATAATGGTTCCGGCGCTAACATCACTGTTTTTATTGCAAGGTATTCCATCGGAAAATGTAGTGCATTTGGCCTTGGGCACATCAATGGCTTCAATAATAGCCACTTCAATTTCAAGTTTGCGCGCTCATCACTCAATGGAGGGTGTAATTTGGAAGGTTGTTAAAGGTATGACTCTCGGTATTATTGCAGGCGCATTTATAGCTACTTTTTTGGCTTCGCGTATTAGCTCTGTTTATCTTGCATTATTCTTTTCAATATTCATGATTTATGTCTCTATTCAAATGTTTTTAAATAAAAGACCAAAACCAAGCAGAGGGTTAACCGGAAACAGGGAGTTATTGATTGCGGGTTCAGGAATTGGGGCAATATCGGCGTTGGTATCCATTGGCGGAGGGACTTTAACCGTGCCGTATCTTATCAGGCGGAATGTTGATATAAAAAAAGCGATTGGAACTTCAGCGGCAATTGGATTGCCGATTTCAATTGCGGGAGCTTCGGGTTATATCATTAATGGTTGGAAAAGCTCTTCAACGGACAGCTATACATTTGGTTTTGTATATTTGCCTGCGGTATTATTGATTTCAGCCGCAGGCTTTTTTACAGCGCCGTATGGTGCTAAGTTAGCTTACAAATTAAATACGCCTATCTTAAAAAAAATATTTTCTATACTGCTAATTATATTGAGCATTAAAATGCTGATTTCCATATCATGTTAATACCATATTCGCAGCCGGCAGCCATTTACTAACAGCCAACAGCTCTTCTACCTTATGCTCTCTGCGCCATACGCTTTGCTCTTCGTTTTCTATGCTTCTGCATTTGCTTTTTACCGATTACCGAATACCGATCACCATTTACTTGCTTTTCGCTCTTCGCTCTCTGCTCCCCGCGCTCCGCGCTTTCACCCTGTAAAATACTTCACAATAATTGTCGCTATAAACAGGCAACCATTGTTATATTAACAACTTGCGCTATTCAGTAGACGGTTTCTGATCGATTTTAACGATTAGTAATTTTATCCACAAACAGCGGTTGATTTTACAAATTATTTTTCATTTTATTTTTTGGTAGACAACAGGCAAATAAAGCGCTAGATTTAACATCTAACCCGGATAAACCGGAAAAGCAAAAGCAATATAAACCACAGATTTCACAGATTTCACAGATAAAAAAACAACCAGAGATTACACAGATTAAAAGCAAAAAAACAAAATTAAAAGCCGGTGCTGCCTTGTAGACTGCTCCATAACGTTTTTGCATTGCGATTATAGTTGACCTTAAAATATTATGTATTAATTCGTGAATTTGATGACACATTTAAATATCTTGTCAAAAAATGTCAGAATATTATTAATAAGATCCTAATTACTAAAAACCCAAAGTATTTTTAACGTCTTTTGTGGTTATTAACTCTTCTGTGAAAGGAGGCACGGAAATGCGCTAAGGGCTCGAAAATATAAATTTAATGTTGTTTTGTTAACTATTTAAGGAGGCAAAAAATGAAAATGGTATCAATACGCAAGATATTCGGAGTGGCTTTACTGTGCGCTGCATTTAGCGTATCAACGGCTTGGGCGGAATGCGCTTGCCCTAAATCAGAGCGTCAACCCGCCACACTCGACCTGATCAATATGCTTAAAGCCGACTCCGGCCTGAAGTACAATCTGGAGCAATCAATCGCTATGGGCCAACGTGTCAATAACGACCCGAAGACCAATCCGGTTTCAAACCTTGATGATTATTACGACTTTATCGACGCATTGGTCACTTACAACCCGCAGAATATAATGACCGGGCAGCTCAACGGAGCCACTCGTGTCAGCATGGACGGCAAAAATTACTGCAATTGGAATATTCTCGATATACTGGCCTATAGCTATTTCCTGGTAGACCGGCAACTGACCACCGATCCACGTGGTCAAATCCAGTTTATGAGCGAAAAGTTCTCCAACTGGATGCGCAACATCGCGGAATCCTGGGGTAGTTATCTGGAAGATGAAAATGGAGATTCCGCAAAGTACGTGCCGGATTTTACGAGCGATCCGAATTTTGGTCATTGGTATAAAGCGCCAAAAGGCGGTTATTCAACTTTCCAGAAATTTTTTACACGCGAACTTTCCAAAAAAAAATACCCCAACGGGTCCCGCCCTGTTCATGGTTATGACGATCCTAACACCGTAGTGTCAGTCGGAGATTCAACATCCGCCGGCTGGTGGCCCATAAGCGATGACGGCAAACTTGTGACAACCTATGACGGCGTTGCGCAATGCGGGCGTATAATCAAAGGTCAGCTTTACAGCAGCGCTGACGATTTCATCTCCCCAAAATCAACTGAAACGGTGCTGGCTGAATTTGGCTCATTAGATCCTAAGATTTTCAATGGCGGTATCTGGACCCACCAGTTTCTGAACGTGAACAACTATCACCGGCTTCATGTGCCTGTAAAAGGCAAACTTGTTTATATGAGGCATATTCAGGCGGCAGTGCGAATGAAATCGGGATGGAGCGCGGCTATAGAGCCCGGCGAGGTGGGGTTTTACGATCCGCAGGACACGGCGGATTGGCAATTTGGCCAGACCCGTTTGGTAATCGGCATTGAAACCGAGAAAAACGGCATTGTAGTGATCTCGCCAATGGGTATGGCGCAGGTATCAAGCATTGTGAAACGCGACTGGGTAAAGGAAGGCGCGCAATGCGAAAAAGGCTGGGAGTTCGCTAATTTCGCCTTTGGCGGATCGGATTTCGTGGTGATCTTTGAGAAAAAAGCTAATTTCACTCTAACTGCCACGCATACGGCGGAACCCGCGCCGGGAGAAGGCGTAAACTATCTGGGTTCGCTGCAGGGCCAGAAATACGGCTGTTTCGGCGGCGCAGATTGCAGTAACATACCGGGCAATCCCCCGCCAATTCCTAAAGACAAATAACGGTAAAAACTCCTGTTCGTAATGTAGTGTAGGCGCGAGAACGCGCCTACACTACATAAAAGCGGGAAGTTCCGGGGCTCAAAGAAATCAAATAAGCGATAACCTTGGGCTTGGCCACAAGTCTATTGTTAACAAATTAAGCCTTGATAATAAGATAAAGATCCAATACTTAATAATTAACAGGCTGTCCGAGAATGTAAAATAGCTAAATATTCTTATTGATATTAAAGGACTTATGACTTGAAACTTGAAAATTGGCCAGAAAACCTATTCTCGGGCAGCCTGTATACTTTTTCTATTAAATCTAATAGGGTAATGTGTGAGACTGGCGCATTTTGGGCCTTAGATAAACCTCTAGTTGCACCATATATGTTTGTTGATATAGATAAATTGCCAGAACCAATAAAAAAATATCAATGCAAACCAATTCAAACTATTGAGGCCCGAAAAATACTTTGCAATGAAATATTTAATTTATGTAAGACCGATATCGGATCTGAGAATTAAACATAAAATGGGGAAAGTTTTAGGTCCAGTCTGGAAAGCAGAAAACATAATTTTAAATCACTTGGAATTCTAATTTCTAACCAGCCCAATACAGTTGACGGCTATATCAGCCGGTTTGTAATAGTTATTTTTATAAGTATTTCAGTAATTAAACGTTAATCTTACTTTGGCAGTACGCCGCACCTGATCACATCGTTCGTCTTGCTATTTTTCCTCAAGTAGCGAAAAAAAATTGATATAACAATGTTACAAAATTGGACATTATGGGCAAGCTCAATTTCAATAAATTCAAATCAATAAAACAATAGGAGAAGCAAAAATGGGTAAGGCAATTGTAGTTGGAAGTATCAACATGGATATAGTAGCTTTTGTAAATAATCATCCAAAAATTGGCCAAACAATTTTTGGCAAAGAAGTTAAGTATTTTTCAGGTGGCAAAGGTTCAAATCAAGCAATTTCCTGCAAGCGACTTGGTTGTGACACTGTAATGATAGGACGAGTAGGAAATGATAGTTTTGGCGAAAAGATGCTAAAAGTACAACGAGAAGAAGGTATTGATGTAACAAATGTAAAAATGCTCAATAACACAACAACAGGAACAGCATTCATTACCGTATCAGAAAGCTCAGACAACTCAATTATTGTTATACCAGGAGCTAATTCTTCTTGGGAAGAGAATTTTGAGGATAACATAAACATAGAAAATAACGATTTAGTTTTAGCTCAGTTTGAAGTTCCTGACTGGGTTATAGAGAAAATTTTTGTAAAAGCCAAAAAATGTGGTGCAACGACAATGCTAAATCCTGCACCCGTTAGAGATTGTAAAAAAGAGATAATCAATGCTACCGACATATTGGTTGTAAATGAAATAGAATTACAAGAAATGGCTGGGATTGATGTAAATAAAGACCAAGATGAATCAGTATTTATTGGAGCTCAAAAATTATTAGAGCTTGGAATTGGGACTGTTGTTGTTACTCTTGGAGAAAGAGGTGTACGTCTACTCTCAGATGGTAAAAGAAAACGTTTAAATGCACGTTCCGTTACACCAGTTGATACTACAGGAGCGGGAGATTGTTTCATTGGTGGTATTGCAGCAGGGCTACTCAAAGGTTCAAGTTTACAATCTGCTGCAGAACTTGGAAATATTGCTGCCTCAATAAGTGTTACTCGTGAGGGAGCTTCATCGTCGATCCCAACCCTAAATGAAGTAAATCAGATTTTTGGTGAAAATGGTGAAATTTATGAAAAGTGAAGAAACACCATATGACAGAAGTAAATTTGTCGTTTTGTGCGATTTTTGGGACGCATACAATACGTTCGAGTTAAAACAAAGCACGAGTGTTCCTGAAATTGATGGGATAATTAGACCACAAATTTTCTCTGCGTTAAGCAATGCCGTAGATAATTTTGAGCCGATTGACTTGTCGCAACTTAGAAAACAGGCACAGAGACTCTTCACAGATAATCAATTCATTATTACATTAGATGGTGGTGTTATTTTTAACAAATATGACTTTAGTATAGAAATAACACGAGCATGTACGAAAATCATTGATGCTCGTGGACCATATATTAGAATGCCACGCCATTTATCTCCACACCTATCACAACAACTTATCAACCTAAAAAGTGCATTTGAAAAAACTCCAAAGGGCAGCGTAGTTTTATGCGATGATGGAGTTGGAACAGCAGGAACAATTACTAGAATACTAGAAGGTTTACATGACATTGGGATAATTGTGAATTCTATTGTCACGGTGACAAATCCAAATCAAATTGAGGAGGTATGCGGATGTAAAATTAGCACATTGTACGATTCTTCAGAAGAATATAATTGGCTAAATGAGCGTGATTTATATTGGGGTTTACCACGAAGTGGATTGTCTACTTGTGGTGATGGTGGGAATGCTTTTGTAGGGTTAGGTGGTATACCTTATACCATAAACGATCAAATGGTTATCTCACGCATAGGATTGTCTCCAACCAAGGCTGAGCAATTTAGACTGATTTGTATCAGTGCAAATATGGCCTTCTGGAAAATGCTTGAAAAAGTACATGGTCGCAGTCTTGAATTAAGAGATTGTTCAAGGTTACATTTTTTTTCCAAAATATATAAAAAAAATTATGATGTATTAAACATACTAGCAGATTCCAGACGTATAGATCTTCTGGATAAAATGGGATAAATAACAATGAAAATCTTAGTGAGTGACCTTGATGGAACATTTTTAGAAAAAAATGGTTCTATACCATCAAATGCATCGCATTTTATTAACTTTTTTAAAAATAAAGGGTTTATTGTTATCTTCGCAACAGCAAGACCTATAGGAGATTTGAAGAATCACATTCTTAAGCATGTAAAACCAGATTGGCTTATTTGCAATGATGGAGCTCTAGCTCTTAGTTTTATAAATGAGGAATCGACTATCGCAATTGAAAATAATCTTAGTGATATGGCTGTTAAAGATAATTCTACCCTTCTTATAAATAATGGTTTAATGCCATTGTTTTTCATGGGATCGGAGCATCAATTTAAAGTTTATATTCCAAAGTCAATGTGCTTAGAAGATGAACAACATATTAAATTATCTGATCCCACGAGAGAAATAGTTAGGTATGAGGACATGAACGCAATTATACAGTTAGGCTCTATTCGTTCCGTAAGCCTGTATGGTAATATTGAATACAAAACAGTCCGTTGTGTTAAGACGGCCAATATAAATAATGCCAATATCATGTACTACAACGAAACAAGATTTAACGGCAAAATGTGGTTAGACATAATATCATTAAAAGCGGATAAATCACTGGTTTCATACAGGATCGCTAAAACTGAGGGTAGTTCTGGAATTGATATTGCACTTGGGAATGGCCTGAATGATTTATCTTTAATTACTAATGCTGCTTGGTCGGCATGCCCATATTCAGCAACAGAAGAAATAAAAGAAAAAGTCTCCTTCATTAGTAGAGAAAATGAAGGAAAATTATTTTTAAATGAAGTAATCAAGCAATTGGAGGTTCATCAATGAATAGTTTAGTAGGTATGATTATACCTGATGGCATGAATCAGTTTTTTTCAGCTCTAGCACTTCAAACTCAGCGACAGTTAGCTAATATGGGTATTCCGATGGTTGTTTTAAACTCTGACAATTCTTCAGACAATGAAATGCAAGGAGTAGACCTTCTTTTAAAAATGAACGTTAAGGGTATAATTTTTGTTTCTGTTGGTGATAATGAAGAAGTTTACCATCAATTAAGATCAAGCAAAATTCCTATTGTAATAGTTGACCGAGAAATCCCAGAAACTGAAAATTGTGACTTTGTAATTAGTAATAATAAAGTAGGTATAATTGAAGCTGTCAAATACTTAAAAACTCTTGGGCATGAAAAACTAGGTATATTAAAAGGATTGCAGAATACCGACCCTGGTCGCATACGTTATCAAGCATTCCTTGAAGCATTAGATGATTGCGGATTAAAGCATGACCCTCGGATGGAATTTGATGGTGAATTTGACTATTTGTCTGGCACTAAAGCAGCGGATGAAATTTACAATTTTCCAAAAGCAAAAAGACCAACCGCTGTAATATCCTGTAATGATTTTATGGCATTTGGACTATTGCAAGGATTCGCAAGACTAGAAATTGATGTTCCTAAAGATATTTCAATCATAGGAGTAGACGATATACCTTTATGTGAGTGGTCAAACCCAAAACTTACATCCGTAAGACAAGATACTACACAAATTGCGATATGGGCGGCTAAATATTTAGTTTCGAGGATTGCAGGGGAATGTAGTGGCACTCCAAGGTTAGAATGGGTTGAACCTCGTTTAATTAAAAGAGAATCTGTTAAAATCTGTGGGAAGAAAATATGAGGATATAATTTAATGGACAACAAGGAAATAGTAAAAGATATTTTTATTGAACTATACAGAGAACATGGATTATGGTCTCGACATCAGGAATCCCAAAGAGCTTTTGTCAGTAACTTAATTATTACAATATCGGCAGCATTGATTGGCTTAGTTGTATTTGATAACCAAATAAACAAGGCAGACACTCCTGCGACTATATTTATTGCACTACTTGGAATTTTCGGCACACTGTTTTCGTACAAATATTATGAAAGATTTCATTATCATGATAGCAGGATCGAAGCATATAAGACAGAACTTGATAAATTCATATCAGAGGTCAATATTTCTGATATAGAAAAAAAAGCAGATGAAACAAGTAAAAGTAAATTTAGGTTTTTACGAAAATTCGGACTGTTTCAATTTTGGATTATGTTCAATCTAGCAATTTTATTACTAGGGTTAATATTGTCATCTAAAGCGTTCACAACCGAATCTATTGCAAAAAAGTCGATGCAAGAAACCCATATTACAACAAACAATCACAAAAATTTAACTTCTAATACTTTAAAACAACATCTTAACAAAAAGCAAAAAGAGAACATAGTTAAGCAATAATCAATCGGCAAACATGTCCAACGATTTAATCAGGTGACGCCAACAAGCGGCGCACCTGATTAAATCGTTGGAAGAGGCTTAACTTATCGTTAAATTTAAATTAAGAATCAAATGAGTGATCACGACAAAGCAATAGAGGCTGCAAACAGTTTCTCTCATGAAGCTAAAGATTTTCGAATGGCGAACCATCATTCAGAATTTCTTAATGGCTCTCTGTACTTAATTAATTTTGAAAGCCAAACAGGGCCTTCGCACTGCTTTGTATATATTGAAGATGAAAAAATTAAAGTGTGTAAAAACCAAGCACTTCTTAATGAGTTGGTTTCCAGAAAATCAAAAAAAGTCGGTATCTCGGCTCTACTTGGTGGGTTGGGCGGTATCGCAGGCATTATTGGCTTAATTATTACTTTAACTATAACTATTGTGTATTTAGTTATAGCTATGCCAGACACCGAAGCGCCTAAAGAGCTTTGGGCTGCACTAACAGCAATATTGGCGTTCTATTTTGGTAGTAAAGTATCTAAACCGTAAAAATTTGTCGCTTATGTATTTATTTGTAATAATTGTGCCCTACTTAAGAGTTCTTTAATTATTTGTAACAATTTAGTTGTTTGAAAAATATGTCGGCGAATATTCATCGAAAAGGCGTTAATAGTTGCGCAATGTCTTTTGATACTGGATGCTAGGCGCTTGATACTAGATTGTTGGTTTCATGTCTTTGACATGAAGCATATTTAAAAGCATACCGATATCCAGTATCTAGAAACCAGCATCCAGTATCCATGCCATAAGGTATTTATTGGCGCTTTCTTATAATTTAGACTTTAATATTTTCAAAATTCTAAACTGATACAATTATTTAACTTTTGCGGATTAATCAATCACCGTCATTCATCTTTTTATCAATAAACCGATTAAGCTCCTCTTCGGTAAAAAGAGTTCTTTTGCCTATTTTAATAGGCCTTATTTCCCCGCTTTTGATAATATTATACAGGGTCGCCCTGCTGATTCTTAAACGCTCTCCAGTTTCCTTTACTGTTAATAATTTTTTCTCCATTTAAATACTTTATATTATCCAATATTGCCTGTCAATGTCTATATATGTATCATATTGTTTAGTTTAGACTTGACAACAGACGAAAAACTACTACAATAGACACCACTAGACTATCACGTACATTATAATACAACAGTGGTTTTAGTAAAATTTTTTATAGAATTTGGAAAGGTGGTGGTATAAATGTTTCAATTTGATGAATCACTTGATAATCCAATTGATCAACTTGCATACGCTAAATCATTAATTGTTTTCTTAAATGATGTAGCAACCCAAGGAGTAGAAGAGATAACTTTTTCAAAAAATGGCAAATTAGGTTTGTCAATCATTTTAGACATGATTTATAATATTGTGGAAAGCGTAGAAGGCAACATTAATAGAAGTATTAGGTAATAGTAAAGTTTTATTGATTAACCATTTACAAATATTACAAATAAGACGTTAAATATACAAGATTTCCAGTTTTTCAATTGACGATTTGAAAACAAACGCGATAATATTCTAACAAAATACGTCCACAGGATTAAGGATTATCTGAGGCTTTTTATATTAAAAGGCATTAAATATGTTTTTGGCAACGCCCCGCCAGTGATGCGCGACGTTGGATCAAGAGAAAGGGAGAAGGCAATGCCGACTATTTCATTGTTTTATGGTATATTGATACAAATGTATTTTTATGATGATAAGAAGCATAGCTCTCCACACATACATGCCGAATATGGAGAACATCACTCTTCTATAGCCATTGAAGACGGCGCTGTACTGGCAGGAAGTCTGCCTTCTGCAAAAATGAAACTTGTTCAGGCTTGGATTGAGATTCACAGAGAGGACTTAATGGCAGACTGGAAATTGGCAGTTGCAGGAGAGCCCGTTTTTAAAATCGAACCTTTAAAATAGAAAGGAGTGCATTTATGGACACCATTGTCAAAGCAAACCCTCTAGACGACTATAAAATCGAAATATTAACAAGTAGTGGGGTTGAGGGAGTATTTGATGTGAAACCCTATTTGAAGGGGACAGCTTTCAAAGAACTTGAAAATCAATCATATTTTCGGCTTGTACGCCCGGCTCACCATGGCATCATGTGGCCTAACGAACAAGACTTCAGTTCTGATACAATTATATTTGATCTTACAAGACCTCAACAAGTAATTTCGGAGGTTAAGCCTAGGGTCATTTTGGAAGGGCAAAAAAAATAAAAACGATTAACAAATGGAAAGGCATACTTTTCTGGTGACAAAGTGATAAAAGAAGGTATTTATCATAGGGAAAATCTGGGGACAGGATGTTAATACTTGATTTGTGAATCTATATTTTGTCGAATTGTATTTTTATTAAAAAACGGAGTTATGATGCTTTAAGGCATTATTGAAAGGCGGGTTACATTAGAAATTTTATATTTTAGATTTTGGATGTTAAATTAAAAGCAAAAGCAATTAACAATTTCCGTAACTGTCTAATTTTAGGAGGGTTACATTAGAAATTTTGAGTTTTAGATTTTGAATTTTAAATTAAAGGCGTTGTACGTCAAAAAACACTTAATTTATATAAAAAAGGAGGATTACGGATGCCGAGGATTCCACGAATGGTTGTTAAGGGCGAGGACGGTAATAAAATTTTGAATGTTGAATGTTGAATTTTAAATTAAGAGCAAAGGCAGGGTAAAGCGGGATACAACCGGCCACATCAAAATGTTGTTAACCTATTATAAAAAGGAGATATAAAATGCCGAGAATTCCACATTTGCCTGATTCTTCGGCTTATATATAATTGATTTGGGCAAAGGTCTCGGAAAGAGTTCAACGGTTCAGGTTCAGTGGTTGTAGAATGGATTGAATCTAAAAGTGGCTTTTATAGTTCAAGTTATAAAATTATGTAAAGGTACTGATTACTTAATATCATGGTAGACAAAGACTAGGCCACCTCTAAACGTAGCTTTTTCCCTAAAGCTTGAGCAAATTTTTCTAATGTTGATAATTTTATATCTTCCGCATGATTTTCAATTCGGGAAATAGCTGATTTTTTAGTATTCAGTTTCTGCGCAAGCTGATCTTGAGTAATGCCGGCATTTTCTCTCGCCATCTTTAACATGACCCCTATCTTAAATCCTTCATAACCTATATCGAAATCTTTTGAAAACTCTTTATCCACTGACTTACGTTTTGCAATATACTTTTTTAAATCACTCATTGTTTTTATTCCTTTCTAAATATAGTTTTTTTCTTTCTTCAGCTTTTTTTATCTCTTGTATTGGAGTTTTTGTGTTTTCTTTTTAAAAGCATAATTAAGGATAATCACGTCCGATCCATCAAAAAAACCCAATAAACGAAAAATATTATTTCCATAAGCTATTCTGACCTCCCAAATGTTATCTGTGTTGACGAGTTTATCAAAATACTTAGTGGGGACAATCTGCAACTCTTCAACCAGGCTCAAAACCCAGGCGACTTTTGCGCTTGTTTGGAAGAAAGTGAATCGATGAACTCTTCAACTGGAGAACGACCTGATTCGGTTTTGTAAAAATTTATCTTGCGCAAGGTTAACACACAGGTTAACCTTGCGCAAGACAAAAACTGCAAATAAAAAACAGGAGGCTGGTATGATTGAATCTGCAAGACGGCGCACTCAATATATCACCTTGTTGCATGAATAGTAAGATGAACGCCTTCTTTTTCTTGAAGAATCCCGATAATATTAAACAAATTATTTGATTGCGGATTTCCTTTAGGCCCAAACATTCTGATTAAACTCTTTGATGACTTTGAAGTGATTTTAGCTAAATCTTCAAATCCTATTGTGGAGTTTATGTAATCTTTTAACAATGTTTTTCCTGTTGCCACATCTCCGGATAATAGACATTCTATGCTTTCACTTAAAAGCCCCTTTCTAAATTCAGGATCACGTTGAGCGCGTTCCTTAATAGTGTCTTTGAAATTTTTTGTAAGCGCCATTACTAATCTCCTTTCTTGCGTTGTTTATACTCTTTCCATAGTTATATAGACCTTTTTATGTCATTTTGCTGCCGTTTTTTGGTTCCGCAACCTAACAGAATTACAAGAGTTGTGCCGTCTTTTCCAAAATAAACTCTATATCCAGGCCCAAAATCAATTTTACACTCAAGTAATCCTTTCCCAACAGCTTCTACTCGTGAAAAGTTTCCGTTTTCGATACGACATAAATATCTTCTTACTTTTAATGCGGCTTCTGAGTTAAGGTTGTTAAACCATTCACCGAAATTGTTTTTACCACAAGTATCTATATATTCTTCCAACCTTACCATATTTTGAATGGTAACACATATGTCACCAACTGTCAATGTCTTAATAAATACGAAGCTTCTATATTTTCTTTTTTTGTACAGATGTTTATTTTATGAAGATAACAAATTTTACGGGGGATGTCTCTTTTATATAATCCAATTCAGAATGTCGTCTATATCAGCCCGCCACCGGTTATACGATCCTGGCGGCCTTGTGTGATGCGTTTTTGGTAATCGCCATTTGAGGATTGCGGAGCCTTTTGCTACGGTAACTATTGTCTCCTGCGGCAATGCGTTGATATTTAAATCGCCGAATCTTGAGACAAACAAAAACGGTGAAAGAAATCAATAATCGATGGTAGGTAATTGTTGTCATTCCGACCACAATTAATCTTTTGTCACCTACTTTTGGGCGTCCAGTTAAATGATTTTTTAGACTATTAATGATTCCTCTTGCTTTCCGGTTGCCATAAAATAAAGCGACTCAGGGGCAACATCAAGGAAAATCTGGGGACAGGATGTTAATACTTGATTTATGAACCTAAATTTTGCAGGTTTGTATTTTTATTAAAAAACGGCGTTATTATGCTTTAAGGCATTACTGAAAGGTGGGTTACATTATAAATTTTAGATTTTAGATTATGTATTTTAAATTAAAAAGCAAAAGCAATTAATAATTTCCGTAACTGTCAAATTTTAGGTGGGTTACATTAGAAATTTTAGATTTTAGATTTTGGATTTTGGATGTTAAATTAAAGGCGGAGTACGGTAAAAAAACGTTAATTTATATAAAAAAGGAGAGAAGGAGAAGCAGATGATAGAAACAAGGGAAGATGCCGGCGCCTTTTTCCCATTCCGACACCAATATTATATTTTCTATTTATCAAACAGGTCGGAAGGAAGCCCGAATTTCTTTCTTCTTATAGATATCCCAAAACTCATCTTCCGCCGGATCAATAACATTGTCCAATGAACCTTGTTTCAGCGCATATTCAACATAATCCTTAATACTATCACCTAATGAGGCAAGCGCCTCTGCTTCATTTTCCCCATGGCTTGCGATTGAAAGATCCAAACACCGAGCGACAACCACACTACCCTCACTAGTTAATAATATGTGTAAATCTAATTTAGGGATGTTTTCAATACTTCATTTTAATGTTTTAACTGGTATCATCTATTAACCTCATTTAAATTGACGTACTTAAATTATATCAAGACTCATGCGGCATTTAGCTCTTAAATGTCATCATTTGCCATCCTACGGTAACGGTAAAATAATCGTCGCGTTCGTCGTATATTAGCATAAAATTCTTAATAGAACAATTGCAAATTTTCTGTCATGTCATGGGGTAAGATCTCTATTGTTGACAAAGCCGCTAATTCTAAAAGTTTATAAACGTGAAGGCTATAAATGCCCGGAAATTTGCGCGCCATAAAAGCTTATGTGAGAAAAAATAAACGAAATTATTTCTGATGTTCGAAAAACCAGGAATTTGACTCAATCATATCTCTCAAATCTAACGCAAAATTACAGCCAAAAATTGAAGTTATTTTTGAGCCGACCCTTAGCACAAATGGATTTTCAACTAACGTTAAAGTTCTTGAGGATATGATATAATATGTGTACAATTGTGCGAAAACTTAATTATGTTTTACTATATCGGAAATGACAAAAAAATTGTTAAGGAGATTAAAATAAATGAAAGTTAATGCTGTCTATGAAAAAGGGGTATTTCGTCCAAGTGAAAAATTAAATATTCCTGAGCATCAAAAGGTCGTAATCCATTTCTGGCCGGAAGTAAAAAACGATTTAGATCTTGAAAAGGCATACGCGGAAGCGTCATTTACAAGGCTGGATATTGATGATTGGGAAGCAATTGACGCCGAAGGATGGAAATGATGACACCTAAACAAGGAGACATTTATCTTGTCACATTAGACCCAACTGTTGGGCCTGAAATGTCTAAAACAAGACCGGGAGTCGTAGTATCAAATGATTATGCAAATAAAGGATCAAAAAGAGTCTCCATTGTCCCTATAACATCATCAAATACAGAAAAAGTCTTTCCATTTGAGGTTTTGTTGAACGCTTCATTAGAAACAGGACTTAAAGTCAATTCAAAAGTTGCCTGTGATCAGGTTCGTTCAATTGATAAATGTAGACTCATTAAAAATATAGGAACAATATCTGGAAATACGTTAGAAAAAATCAAAGCTGCGTTGGGATTACACTTTGGTTTGTAAATCATTGTCTGCTGATCCAGGCAAAATAGCCGCAACTGGAGATATTTATACTTTTACCGATAGTTTCCGGACTGTTGCCGGCGCAGTCTTGTAGAGTTCATCAATTTTATGGACAAGCCCAGGATCTCATCTTAAAAGCAATCAAATCTAAAATTTAACATGTCAACTATTTTCGCTCTAAGCAATCTACAGATTGCGGCGGCAAGTGATTTCGTCATATGATTTGTTAAATCGCCCTTACAGGGCTAAAATCCGCATACATTCCAGACCCAGGGCGTTGCCCCAGGCTATAATAAATCAGCCCTTTGGGCTTTAAATCAAAAGATGGTATCTATTCGGCGTAATATTATCCAAATATCGCAAATGTTCATTAGATTTCCATCTTTGGTAAATAAACACTGAGCAGCTTGCCTGCTCTAGTGAGAATTATGCCCGGGGGCCAAAGTGGAGTAGGGAGATTCGAATAGAGTATAATACCTTTAAAAAAAACAATTAAAGGAATGTTAAAAATTCAAATCCCCCCGCCCCCTTTTCTAAAGGGGAAGGATGGTTGTAAGTGCTTTTAAATAAAGTTTTAGTCAAAAACATTGTAAAACACGCTGAACAGTTACAAAAGATGTGTATAAACCTTTAAAAGCTTCAGTCGGTTTAAGGGATTGGCGATAAAAAACTTTACGGGGTATGGCTCTCTATTTAATCCATTCCAGAACGTCGTCAATGTCGGCGACGTCGCCGCCGGCGGTTATGCGGCCCTGGCGGCCCTGGGTGACGCGTTTTTGGAAATCGCCGTTGTTGAGGATTGCGGAGCCGTTTGCCACGGTGACTATTGTTTCAAGCGGCAACGCTTCGATATTTAAATCGCCGAAGTTTGAGACAATGCTGCCGTTTGTGGTTGTGACCATAAAGTCGGATTTTAATTCAGGAATTGAGACGAATATCCGGCCTTTTGTTAAATTAATAGCCTTTTTGCCCACTATTATCACTTCTGTTTCGCCATCAAGAATAATGGTTACTCCTGAGCCGGCTCCAAATTCAGCTCTGCCGTTTGGCCCGGAGCTCAGACATGATCCTTTTTGTAATTTAATGCCACCGGATTTCGTCAATTCATTTAAGGCTATTTTATGTTCGCTATAATCGCTCATGCTCATAACAACATCGCCTTTTATTGCGGTGACATTGGCTGTGGCAAAATACGCGGAGAATACCGTGAAACATAGGAATATGACCAACGCTCCGCCGCCAACCATGCCGCTAAAATAAGCGATCCTTCTCTTTGTGGGTTTGGCGAACAGAATGCCGGCTTCATACAGGACTATCATGGGCAACGCAGTCATAACCTGCGTAAACGGGTCGGGAGGGGTAATGATTGCGGCAATTACAAACACGGCCAATATGGCGTACTTGCGCCACTTCACAAAATCGTCGGCTTTGACAATGCCTATTTTAGTGGTCAGTAATATTATCAACGGCAACTGGAACACAAAACCTAAAGCTATGGTCAACAGGAACACAAAGGAGACGTACTGGCCCATTGTTATTATGGGCGCCACGCTCGGGCCAAGTATGCCTATAAGAAATTGGAGCCCTATGGGGATAAGGAAGAAATATCCAAATAATATGCCTGTTAAAAAAGCGAAAAACGACAGGAATACAAACATTAGGGAATATCTCTTCTCTTTGCGGTAAAGTCCGGGGCTTGCAAACTTCCATATCTGGTAAACACATAAAGGGTAAGCAAAGAATATAGCGGCAATAAAGCACAATTTGATATAGGCGTAAAACCCCTCTTGATAGCTTATGACCTGTAAATTCGTGGACATGCCCAGCTTTGACATTGCCAGCAAATGGGGCCGTTCGGCAAACGCAAGAATGGCGGCCTTAAACGCCCAGCAAATGCCAAAACAGAATATCACGGAAATTACGCAAAATATAAGTCTTTTGCGCAACTCTTCCAGATGCTCGCCAAATGAGAATTTGCCTTTGTCTTCTTTATTTTCGTTTTCTTCTTTATCTGTTGTCATAATGTATTTTTAACAAAATTTACACACCCCTCGTTCCCCTCTTTTTAGAGGGGGAGGTTGGACGTTATTGATCACTTCATATTTAATTGCGCTTTTGAAGTTCTATTACTCTATTGTTTAAAATTTTTCAACTCCCCGCGCTTTGGTATTTATTTGTTCCAAATTTCCAGACCAGGCAACCGGTAAAAAAGACAATAATGCCTGCAACCGGTGTTAGGTACTGCAACGATGGGTGGAAAAGGGTTTCGTCGCCTTTGTCTAAAAAGTAGTTGGCGGGATAAAAATTTACAAATCCTAAAGGAAACAGGAACGTCAGGAAAATCTTGACCCAAACATTGTATATGGTAATCGGGTAATGAATAAATTCTTTTGAGCTGTAAACTATTGTGTGCACAAGCGCCCTGTTTCGCGTTGTCCAGAATGTTACGGCGGCCACGACAATCCTGATGCCGCCCTGGATTAAAACCGCGCCTATAACCACGGGAACTAAAAACAAAGCTTTTGGAACAGACCATGCGACGTTGGCGTAAATCGAGCCGAAAACCAGGGCCGATCCGCCAAGCACAAAATGCGCGATAGATGCTATCTCAAAATTTGCGCAAAGTATTTGGCATATGGGGCTTAAGGGTCTAATCAAAAACCTGTCGAACTCGCCGGTAATTATTAAGTCTTCAAATGAGTTAAGCGAGTTAAAACATAAGGATGTTATGCCCTGCGAAAATATAAAAAGGCCGTACAGGAACGCCATTTCGCCAAGATTCCACCCGCCGATAGATTGAAATCTGTTTACTATCACCCATAAAATGCCAAGTTGCCCAAAATAGTAAAAGAATATGGCAAACACAAAGAACAGGAACGATACTTTGTATTCCATTTTGCTTCTTACGGCAGACAAACCAAGTTTAAAATAGATGTTAAGATTTTCCATTACACACCCCTCATTCCCCTCTTTTTAGAGGGGAGGTTGTTCGTTGTTGCTTGCTTCAGTGCTTAAAATTGCGGGAAACGATTACACTTCTATTTCGACGCGGTTATATCATCATAAAAGAAACGCGCTTCGGCGTTTTTCGGATTCATTTTTAACACGGCGTTAAACATCTTAACGGCATTTTCTTTATCCTTTGACCATTCATAAGCCATGCCAAGCAATATATACGCTCTCTCGATTTTAGGGTCGCTATTTATAACTGCCTGCAAGGTTTCCATACCTTTGTCAAGGTCGCCACCGGCGATAGCGGGATTGTAAATAAGCTTTCTGGCGATCTCAACCTTTACAAGCAAATTTTCCGCGTCCAGGTTCAGGGCGCGATTAATTGCGTCATCCGCCTTGCCGCCCAACCTCATGCCGGAAAACATGCCGGAAATCTGGTATGATATTAACGCGCCCTTGACTCTGTGCGATTCCGAGAAATCATCCTTTAATTTAATAGATTTGTCAATATATGAAACGCCCTCGCCGGCCAAAGCTACACGCATGGCCTTTAAAGACTTCTTTTCCGCCCTGGTTTGAGCCTTTTCAACTTCAAAGTTCTTTACGTTGCATATGTCAAGATATGTCAACCCTGTATAATATGGATATATATAGTTTGTGGCGTCATCATTAGAGAGTTGGATAAAAAGAGCCTTTGCATCTTCCAGCAATTTAACGTCATACGCCGCCGCGCCTTCAACGCGAAGTTGTTTTGCCTTTTTAAAATCATCCTGATTGGCGTTAACGGAACCGGCGCATGAAAAAAACGCAGTTAAAACAGTTAAAATTAATATCCCGCTCAACTTCCATGTTACTCCTTTTGTTTCCATTAAATTGCCTTTCACTGAAAATTTATTGAATATTCCAAATTAAATGATTGATATTGTTACGAACTGTCCCGCAAAGGGAAAAGGGAAAAGGGAAAAGAAAACAACCGCCACGGAGGGATGACATACCTCAGGTTTTTAATCTGTATTGTTTACAATAGCCACGTGATACTTGTATGGAGAATAAAGCGAACCGACAATAATCTCGTTTTCATTTTTTAAAACGTAAAACTCTTCCACTTGCTCGCCGTTAACATAAAGGCTATTTGTGCTATGCCTGTTAACAATAACAAAGTCGCGCCCCACGGCGTCTATTAGAAAATGGTTCTCCGCCACATAATAAGGCGGGTTTGCTTCCTTAATATAAAAATCATTTTTCACAAGCACCGATTCTCTGAATTCATCCTGCCCTATCGTGTAACGCGAGACCTTGAAAGGAAAGCTCTTAATCTCAAAATCAACGCCGGCCAGAGATTTTTTGCTCTCCTCAGTCAGGCCTGAAAGAACTATATGAGAGTAATCGCTAATTGAAGAGTCCAGTGGCGCGGACTTATCTTCAACCAAAATCCCTTCAACTTCGCTTTCCCTATCAATAAAATCATCGCATGTGTCGATAGCCGCGTATTTTTCACTCATATCTCTTAATCGCGCAAAAAGCGACTTTATAATAGGCAGCAGCACATTTGGATTCTTGCCGAAAAGCTCGTTAAAATACTCGCGATTGATAACTACCAGTTCCGTATCCTCAAGGGCAATAATCGAGGCCGATCTTGACTTGTCTTCAATCAGGCCCATCTCTCCAAAAATTTCACCCGGGCCCAATGTTGCAAGCTCAGAATCCTTAGAATTTGCCGATTTTAAGACCTTCACTTTGCCGGACTTTATCATATACGCCGACCTTTCAACTGCGCCTTCGCGTATTATCACGTCGCCTTTAGGTATTATTTTGATAATTTCCTGCGCCATGCGTTTAATCCTTTTCCAACAAGGTCGGAGCCACAATTTTATGCATGCCCGCGCCTTTTGCGGCATCCATCACTTTTATTACCGTGCCGTAAGGCACATCCTTATCAGCCTTTAAAACCAGCGTTTTCTCATCCATTTGCGGAATCAGGCCCCTTAAAACATTTTCCAGTTCAGTGAGAGCCACTACCTCGTTCTGCAGATAAATTTGGCCAAAACGCGTGATCACCAATTGAAGCTCCTCAATCTTGCTTGTATTAGAGTGTTTGGTGGAAGGTAGATCAAGCTTTATATTCGGCTGCTCAACAAATGTTGATGTTACCATAAAGAAGATCAATAACAAAAACAGAACGTCTATCATGGGAGCTATATTTATTATTGGTTTTGTTATTCGTTTATACCTAAACTGCATATTACACATTCTCCCGGGAATATTCAGGGGTTTCACCGTGATGAGAATATAAGGTGTTCAGGAGCATGGTGGTGTATTTCTCCATATCAAGCACAACATTGTCAATCTTGCGTGAAAGACTTGAATGAACCACAAGGGTTGGAATCGCCACGCTCAGGCCAAAAATGGTAGTGCGCAACGCTTTTGCGATGCCGCCTGAAAACTCCTTGGTATGGCCTAACCCTATCTGCGATATAACGTCAAACACCTCGCTCATACCTATAACCGTGCCCAACAACCCCATCAACGGGGTGATAGTGGCAATTATCTCTAATATAATAAGCTTGCGCTCCAAAGCCTGGGCCTCATGCCGCCCGGTAGCCTGTATATCGATAAGCTTCTCTTCGCGCGTTAAATGCGGATTTAAAAACACCCGGCGAATAATGTTGGTAAAAGAACCCGGCATCTCATCGCATTTGGCGTTTAGGTATGGGACGTCACGCTCCCCTTTTACCGAGGTAATAGAGTTAATCAGCTCAGGCCTTAAAATATTGCTTTTTCTTAAACTTACTAATCGCTCGGCAATAACAGCCAGCGATAATAGTGAACAAACCAGCAACGGTATCATAATCAACCCGCCGCCCATAAACCATTCCATTCTTTAGCGCCTCCATGGACAATTATAAAATATCAGCTCATAAAATAATAATGTTAAAAGTTACAAGATCAACGCCCTATCGTCAAGCGCTAAAAAAAATAGAAGTTAAATCGGACATCAATAAACTCCTCCTCAATAAACTCCGGAAACTCGTCAAGCCTGGTGTTTGAGACGGATATTTGCGTACGCGACGCTAAAAATGGGTTGCCGGCGTCTTCAGCGATTGAGACATCAACAATCCTGCCGGAAGGCACAATCTTAAACTCAACAATAACAGGGTTTCCTGACATGGTTTGCAGGTCAATTGATTGATCGGTGCCGAATTTCAACAACCAGAACAGAGATATTTTATCCCTGATATGCTTGTAATACGAAGCATACTCGTGTTTCTTTATATTAAAAGAGGCCTCGCCCTGCAACGCGGTGTTTGAGAGATCAGCCTTCACAGTCGGCTGTTGCCGCGCATTTGACCCTCTTTTGCCGTTAACGCTCATGGCGACTTTGGGTTTTGGTTTGTAACCGGGGTTGTTTTCGCGTTTTTCAATATCTTCATCATACAGCTCATAAATTTTTTGCAACAACTTCTCTTTTTCCATTGTTGTCATCTTAGACAACTTCTTTTCACTTTTGTCCGGCTCGTTTTCGTCGCGCTCAGGTTGCGGATCAGGCGTTTCCATGGGCTCAACTTCAGCGGTTAGCGGGGGCTCAACAGGCGAGGGAATTATCCTTTCAAACTCAGACTCAAACTCGCGGTATTTTACAGGTTGAAACTCATTTTCAGCAACTTCCCGCTCAGGTTCTTTTATATCTTCAACTTTTGCGGTCTTTTCCTCTTCATCAACAATGGAGTCGTCCTCGACAAACTCTTCCTCTGCTTTTATAAACTCTTCATTTTTGCTTTCAGCCGGTTTTGCCTCCGGCTTATTTTCCTCAACTACCTTTTCAGGTTCAATCTCCTCCTCGGCCTGTTTAACCTCCTCAATCAACTCTTGCTCGGGGACGGCGGTCTGCTCCTGTTCGAAATTCATCGCATAAACAGCGCCGCCGGGTTCATCCGGATTGCCATTTGAGCTTTTTTTTAGTTCCAGAATATCAGTTTCACCTTCTGAAAACGTCTCGCCGTCCATGTTTTCGTCATTTGGCCGCATATCCCTGGCTATAGAGCCTTTTTCGCCGATCTTGTCAGAGTCTTCCTGTGATTCCTCATCAATTTCCGACTCCGAAGAGTCCACAAACATCTGCTGTTTTTTCTCTTCCAGTTCAGGGTCGTCGTCAACCAGTTCGTCAATCAAATCAAGGGCGGCGGGCTTATCCTGCAATGCCACGTTCTGAACGCCGTCATTTAAAACAAATTCAATAGTCGTATCCTTGCCGCTTTCGGAATCAACCGACGTTATGCCGTAGTTGCTGAAGACACGCTTTATCTTCGTCGAATTTGCTATCAATATGACGTGCGCCAATGCGGAAATGATTAGGAAAGTAACAAAATAGTGTTTATTCCAAAAAGTTTTAATATCTTGCGTTAACATTTTATCCCGAATAAAAACAAAGTAAGTTAAAACTGATCTCAGGAATTAGCCCTGTATCTTTCGCGCCTCAGCAATGTTCAAGTGACTAAAGTGTAAAGTGAACTAAAATGAGCTAAAGTTTAGGTATATTTTTTATTAAAAAGCAAGAGACTAAAATGAAGGAGCGTTTTAGATTTGCCGGCCTTCCATCATAGTCATCTGCAAATAATATATATACCTATACTTTAGTTCACTTTTAACTTTAGATCACTTTAGTCACTTGCTTATACGGTGACCTTCGGGCTCCCTTAATTGCCACGATTAATATTATCTCTGAATTCAGTTTGAACTTACAAAACAAATTTGATTTACAAAGTGACGCCTGCATTTAAGATCACTTCCAGTCGCGATGAGTGTAACCGTATTTAACGGCCGTAATATTCTCATTCAGAAACCGCGCCGGAAATTCGGCTGGAAAGTTAATATGCTCTATATCTACCCCTATATATTTTAAAAGATTGCCGAGCGCGATCATATTTACAAAAACCGAACTGCGGAACTGTTCGTTTGCGGTGTGTTCAAACGGGGCTCTTAAGCTTTCCATGGCGCGGTTATCGTCTATGCCGTCATCTATTTCGCCGGCAAGCTCCTCAAACACCATCTTTTTCGCAACAATGGAGCGGTCTGGCTTTTTTGACAGCTGTATAGCGATATCCGCCTCTTTAAAAAACGGAGACTCAATCTTTTTGTTGGAATAGATAAGTTTAGCTGTAATGTTGCCGCCTATTACCCTTGCGTCGTATGTCAAATCCAGCGCGACCTCCTTGCCCAGTTTATTTAGAATGCTGCCCAGAGCATGCGTAATCAGTTTAATCCCTTGCCCGGCTTCGCCGGATATAATGATCTTTTTTGTTTGCCCGTCATCGCTGAACGCCTTAAGCTTCTTTACCATCTGCACGAGGTTAACACCGAAAAAGAGCTTATTAATATATGTAATATCCTTAAATCCGCACTTCTCAAACAGCCTTAAACCCACACGCTGAGAGGTAAAGAATTTAGCTTCATGGCAATCCCTCTTTTCAAACTCCGCAACCGCCCGTTCAATCAGCATGGTTCCATACCCTTTGCCCCTGTGCCCTGTTTTCACCCCCAGCCAGTAAAGATGCCCAATCTCTTCCCTTGCCCAACCAAATATAAAACAGACAACCTCTGAACCCATCTTGCCTACCAAATAGACGCATTCGGGCCGTCCCAACCTCGTTTTGACATCCGGCGGAGTATAAATCTTCTTAAAATGGCGCAGATCGAAATCAGCGCTATCTTTATACCGCTCATCAATAATATCTGAAAACAGTGAAACGGCTTGCTCTACATCCCGCCCTTCTAACATTTCAATTGTTAATCGCAATTGATCACCCCAATTTCATCGCGCCTCAGCGAAGCCGGCCTGTCGTTTATCTTATAAACCTCTTTAAAATGGTTCAACATCTCCGCCGAATTTTTAAAACCTAAACGCCGGCCGTTGTTTGTAATGCATTGCGTCTTTGCCTCGACAAACGAAAACCCGTCAAATTTAAGCGCGTCGATAATTGAGGCCTTAAGGTGTTTAAAATGGTAGACGGTAGACCGGGCAAAAAAACCGCCATGAGCTCTTACTATGGCCTGCGCGTCTATTGGTCTGTCAAGGCAGCCTTCAGGCGTGGTTATAGTCTTTGTCCCAAGACTTGTTGAAGGCGACGCCTGCCCGCCGGTCATCCCGTAAATTTCATTTGAAAAGCAAATAGCGGTGATATTCGTGTTTCTACGTGAAGCGTGCATCATGTGATTTCCGCCTATTCCCAACAAATCCCCGTCGCCGCTTAACACAACCACGTTTAAATCGCTATTTGCCATTTTAATACCCTCGGCAAACGGGATCGCCCTGCCGTGAGCGGTATGCGCGGAATCAAGATCAAACAGCCCCGCGCTACGACCGGAACAGCCTATGCCGGAAACAACAACAGTGTTCTCTTTTTTAAGATTCAGGTAGTCAAACGCGTCGCAAACGCATTTTAACACCGTTCCATTCCCGCATCCCGGACACCACGGAGTCGGCAAAGTCTCCCGGCGTAAATAATGTTTAACTGCTTTAATTTTACCAACCATTTAACATTTCCCATATGAAAAAACGCCGGCCATGGATAAAGCCGCCTATTTGCCGATAATAAAAGAATCGGAAAAATTGAATTTAGGCCGAGGTTAATTATATCTCTTTATATAACGTGTAAAAAACTCTTTTAATTTCTTTTATATATTTTACGGATTATTTGGCATGTTGCATTAAAATTCCGTCATTAAAAAATGAGGAGGCGCAAAATGAATAAAACTAATCTGGAAGTTGAGGAAATTAACAAAAAAATCAATAGGGTAAAATTAATGATTGAAAAACGAAAAGAGAGGATAGCCTATTATGGACAATTGCTCAAAATGGGCATAGCGTATGACGATGCGGCAAGGCTTGAAATATACGCGGCTTTGAAAAGCAAAGAGGTCAAAAACCTGCAAAATGAACTTGAATGGCTATACACACAAAAATCATTTTATGAATAATAAACCATCGTGGAGCCGGCTTTTACAAAGCAGTAAAAGAATAAACAAATTGCGCAACTAAGCGCTCGCTTAAAAATAACTTCGCTTTTATTGTTGAGCGAGCGCTTATGCCATGAATGGCAAAAAATACACGTTAACAATCTAAACGTTTTTTAACCTCTCCCCTATCTCATCCTGATCTATTTTCCCGCCCGTAATTGAAATGAACTTAACATCCCTTTTCAGAATCCTCCCAATCTCCTTGCAATACTGCCCCATATTCATCTCCAAAACTATTATCTTCTCATATTTTTGGGCAATATCCTTAATATCTTCAATAACAGGAAACATCCTAATCGGCCTGTAAATGGAATAATCATCCTTAAAAAGATGGACCGCTCTGGATAAAGCGCCATATGAGATTAATAAAGTATCTGAAGCCAGGTTCTCTATATATTCAAAATAGTTGTATTTTGCGGCGGTTTTATCACATTTTGATTGCAAACGGCTTATAAGCTCTCTATAAATAACGGTATCTACTGTTTTCGGCAGAGGGCCTTCATGCGAAAGGCCCGTGAAATGCCTGTTTGAAGCTCCGAGCGGAGGCGTTGCCCGGTCTATCACATCAAAATCGTCCGTTAGCTCAATAGTTTCGTACAAATGGCTCACATACGCGTCGCTTAATAATATAACCGGGCTTTGAGACTCCTCAGCAGCGTTAAACGCGTTTATTGTGTGTATATAAAGCTCCTCAACGGAATTGGGATAGAATACGATAGGAAAATAGTCCCCATGACTGCCGTAAATAGTCTGCATTATATCGCCCTGGGCGGGCAAGGTAGGCATGCCGGTGCTGGGGCCGGCTCTTTGAACATTGACAATAACAAGCGCGACTTCCATCATATGAGCCAAACCAACACTCTCCTGCATAAGCGAGAATCCGGGCCCTGAAGTGGCCGTCATTGCCTTGGCGCCTGCCAGGGAAGCGCCTATTACAGCATTTATGGAAGCAATCTCATCCTCCATCTGCGCAGTTTTCACTTCATGCCGGCCTACAAGCTCGTGAATAATTTCCGATGCCGGAGTTATAGGATAGCCGGCAAAAAATTTAAGCCCTGCGGCAATTGCGCCCAGCGCTATTGCCTGATTACCTTGTAGCAGCCTCTTGTCCATGTAATAATCTAATTGTTATGGCAAAATCAGGGCATCGCTCCTCGCACATTCCGCAACCGGAGCATACCCCTTTTTCCACAATTTTACGCTCATCTATAAATAAATTATTTACCGGGCAAAATTCCACGCATATTCCGCAAACTTTGCATAGTTTTGTGTCAATAATAATATCAGCTTTTTTGCCTTGCACTTTTGCCGCCTCTTTCATAGTTTTGCCGTTATTTATACGTCTAAAACCTGACGTTTTCATAATTATAATAACGTCAAAAATTGTGAAAATCCAAACAAATATTTGAGGCAAAACCGCGTAGTTGAATTGCCTTGCTCGATTTTGATTAAAAAAGCGGATATTATTCCCAATTATCAGCCCGGATTTAGTTGCCCTGTTAATGCTGAGCGCGCAAATGAATTGATAATACCGAATGGTTTGCCGAGATAGCAGAGAGCAACGTAACTGTTGCCGTATAAGAAGTTATGACTTAAAAAGTTGGATTTGACGTTAACGCGGCGTAAAGAAAGTTTGAAACGCCGTCGCAACATTACTACTCGTGAGAAAAAATGATTGGCCCGTAAAACGTAGCTTAGCGATTCGACTAATACGCAAAAAGCCGAATCGCTGAGCATTTTAGTGAAAATATTTCACTTTGTTCAATTAAAAAACATCAAATTGGTTCAAAACTAGCACTTTTTGCACCAATGCACGCGTCTTCTAATATTGTGGAAATTCTCCCTGAATGTATGCCCTTTGGCGCATTCCCATTTGAGCTTTGAAAAAAGGTTTTCATAGTCTGTAGATTCGGACAAGCACTTTCCGCCCTTTTCCTTAGCAAAAGCCTTAATATCAGAGAAAGGATTTTTCAGCTTTTCCCCTCTTCTTCTGCTAGTGCATTTAGGGCACCATTTCCCATGATTTATGTTCGTGGCAAGGCTTTGCCAAATGTGCCTCTCCGCGCAACGAAAACGCATTTTTTTATAAGGGTTGTACAACTTGCTAAGCACTTCCCCACCACGCTCTTCAACTTTTGCAGTTAACTTTTCTAACCTAGATAATTTAACTTCCATTTCCTCCCCTTCCTCTATAAAATATAGTATAAAAAATTAATAAGCGGCCATACAAACCTAAGCAATTAACTTACTTATATCGTAGCGCTTAAGATTAATGTTGATATAGTATATAATTCTGGAAAAAAGGTCAAACTAATTTTACCTTACAAGCGTGTAAGTAAATTCCCCTACGTAGTTGTAGGGGGGTATTTTCGTCTCCGGAAATTTGAGCTAAAACAGCCGTATGAGCCTGAAAAAGGCATTCTCAGGCCGTTTTTGAAATACTCACAATAGATCATGCGCTAGAGCGTAAAATGCCAAGTATGCGTAAAAAAAAATTTTTATTTTTTTTGGTAACGAATAGCAAAAAAAAAGAAAATTAATCAAGTTGGCGAATTTTGTAGACAGCAAATAGACGCAACCTAAACCCCTTGTCGATAAGATTTTGCCGCCGTTTTATAAAGCGTCAATCATGCCATATCCATACGTCCGTAGCGTAAAAATCAACCGTCTTTTAAATCTTTTGCGATTTTATTTAAAGCTGAACCGGATTTAAACCACTCAATTTGCTGTTTTGTCAACGTATGCTTTGTTTCAACGCTATCCTCAGAGCCGTTTTTATGCAAAATCGTCAATTTAACAGCTTCTCCCGGGGCAAGTTTGCCAAGGCCGGTTATGGAAACACGATCGTCCTCATTAAATTTATCGTAATCATCGCTATTGACAAACGTCAACGGCAAAACCCCCTGTTTTTTCAGATTTGTTTCATGAATCCTCGCAAACGACCTTACAATAACCGCGGCCGCGCCTAAATACCTCGGCGACATTGCGGCGTGCTCGCGAGACGAGCCCTCGCCGTAGTTCTCATCGCCCACAACAACCCATGAAACGCCCTGTTTTTTGTAATCGCGCGCAATATCTGAAAAGTTGACGCCGTTTTCGCCTGAAAGCTGATTAGTCCCCTTCCCGGTCAAATTGTTAAAAGCGTTTATCGCGCCTGAAAACATATTGCCTGATATCATATCAAGGTGACCGCGAAATTTAAGCCATGGCCCTGCCGGCGAAATATGGTCGGTCGTGCATTTACCCGAAGCTTTTAACAAAATCGGAAGTTTTATAAAATCATTGCCGTCCCACTGCGCAAACGGGGCAAGAGCTTGCAACCGTTTCGAATCAGGACTTATAACAACCTCTACGCCCTCGCCGCCGTCAACCGGCCCCTCATATCCTTTGCCCAAAGACGTAAAACCGCTCTCCGGCAGCTCATCGCCCGAAGGCGCAGCCAGCATAACGTCCTTGCCGGAGGCATTTTTCAAAGTGTCTTTCAACGGATTAAACGATATCGAGCCTGATAAAGCAAACGCGGTAACAAGCTCCGGCGAAGCGATAAATGATAGAGTTTCGCTATTGCCGTCGTTGCGAGCCCTGAAATTTCGATTATAAGAAGACACGATAGTGTTCTTTACCCCTTTTTCAACATCAGTCCTGTTCCACTGCCCTATGCACGGCCCGCAGGCGTTTGCCAATACCGTTGCGCCGGCGCCGGCCAATATCTTCATCTGCCCGTCGCGTTTAATCGTGTCTTCAATAAGGTTTGAGCCGGGCGTAACCAAAAGAGGAATTGACAATTTTACCCCTTTTGAAGCCGCGTCATTAATAACACTAGCGGCGCGCCCCATATCCTGGTATGAAGAGTTGGTGCACGACCCTATAAGCCCCTGCTTCACATCGTCGGGATATCCCTCAGCGGCTATTTCAGCTTTAAACTCTGAAACCGACCTTACTTTGTCCGGAGTGTGAGGCCCGCATATTTGCGGCTCAAGGGCAGACAAATCAATCTCAACAACTTTGTCGTAATATTTGCCGGGGTCCGCGTAAACTTCATCATCAGCCCTGAAACATGCGGCTAGTTTTTCCGCAAGTCCAGCTATATCCGCCCTGTTTGTCGATTTTAAATATTCGCCCATTTTCGAGTCAAACGGAAAAGTCGATGTCGTGGCCCCATGCTCGGCGCCCATATTGCAAATAGTCGCCTTGCCTGAGCATGAAATCGAGCCGGCGCCTTCACCAAAATATTCAACCACCGAGCCGGTGCCGCCTTTTACCGTGAGGTTTTTCATCACTTCAAGAATAACGTCTTTTGCGGACGTCCAACCCGAGAGCTTTCCGGTTAATTTTATGCCTATAGCCCCCGGCCATCTCAGGCCAAAAGGCAAACCCGCCATCACATCCACCGCGTCGGCCCCGCCCACGCCTATTGCCAACATGCACAACCCGCCGCCGTTTGGCGTGTGCGAATCAGTGCCTATAATTAAACCTCCCGGAAACGCGTAATTTTCAAGCACAACCTGGTGTATAATGCCCGCCCCGGGCTCCCAAAACCCCATTCCATATTTCTTTGCCGCTGAGGAGAGGAAGTCGTACACCTCCTGGTTGGTAGTTTTTGCGTTCGGCAAATCTTCACCAACCCCCTTGTGCGCCTGAATTAAATGGTCGCAATGCACCGTGGTCGGCCTTTGCGTTTTTGAAATGCCTGACGACATAAATTGAAGAATAGCCATTTGCGCCGTAGCGTCCTGCATTGCCACCCGATCCGGGTAAAGCTGCACATCCACAGCCTTGCGTTCATAAACCTTTATATCATCAATATTCATATGCGAGTACAGAATCTTTTCTCCCAGCGTCAAACCGCGCCCAAGCGCATTTCGCGCCTTGTCATGCTTTTTCTCAACATCTTTATACAATTGTTCACAAATCTCTATCATAATTCTTGCGCTCCGTCGATAGCGGCATAAGCGCAGTTTAATTGCAAATCAATCATGCGCCAACTTTCCGCCTGCCTTAATATTAAAAATTTAAATTTATTTTTTTTATTTATTTATTTATTCGAGCCCCGTCTATGGCCTATCTTTGAAAATCTCCGGATAAAGCTCGGTTTTACAATCCGGGCAAAGCCCATGCGTAAATTTAGAGCCGGAACGTTTGTGCAAATAATCCTCAAGCTGCTTCCAGTACCCTTTTTCATTCCGTATCTTTTTGCATCCGGAACATATAGGCAACAACCCGTGCAGGGTATTTATGTCGTCCAAAGCCTGCCGCAGATCCTTAATCAATTTCTGCTGCTCTTTCTCCATCTTGCGTTTATAAAGGGCGATCTCAATCACGATTTGCAACTCCCTATCTTCAAACGGCTTGTTAAGGTACCCAAACGGCTCGGTTATCTTTGCCCGTTCAAGGGTTTCGTTATCGTTGCATGCCGACAGATATATCACCGGAGCCCCGAATTGATCGCGAACAATTTTTGCCGTTTCTATGCCGTCCATATCGCCTTTAAGCATAATGTCCATCAACACAATGTCCGGCAAACGCTCCTTTATTTTTTCAAGCGCCAGCTCGCCGGTGTCCGCAATGCCGGTCACGCCATATCCCATGTTTTTTAAATGTATCTCCACAAATTTTGCTATGGTCTTCTCATCTTCAACAATCAAAACCTGCGCTTTTTCCATGTATTATCCATTCCTTAAAATAGGTTTTACGGTCAGGCCAAGAACGATTTAAAAAAGAGCCTATAAATAATAACCGCAATTATAGCGGCACAACAGGACAGTTTAAACCTTATTTTAAAAAAATGAAACCGGCTTTCAGCAAAAACAAAAAGCGCGGACCCGCGCGCATTTAAAGCCATATTGCCTATAGCCGGTTATGTTTTTGGTTGTGAGTCAGGTTAAAATCAGATATCATTGAAAGTTCAGCAGATTGCCGCGCCTCAACCGATTAAGGCATTGCTATAATTACGTTAAAAATTATTGAGTTAAAAAAACAGAATGTATAAATGGGATCAAATAGTCAAATCAAACGTTTTTGAAATATTCCGCAACATATGCCATAAATGGTGGGGAATTGACATTAAAATTTACGATGAATACGGCAACTGGAAAAACGGAGGCTTGAGTTGCCAAAATCTTCTATGCAATCTGGCCAATTCCAGCGCCAACGGAGCCCGCGCCTGCTTGCAAAATTACAAAAAAAACCTGAAAGAGTTCAACTCCTCGCAAAAACCTTTCACCTATAAATGCCACGCAGGCCTTAAAGTCGCCGCAGTGCCGATATTTGCCAATGGAAATTACGCCGGAGCCATTGTGGGAGCAGGCATATTGGCTCAAAAGATGAAAATTGCAGAGCTTAAAAAGCGAATTGACAAACTTGCAAAACTTGATATTAACAAACCCCTCGCAAAACAATCTTACGACAAACTGAGCTTAATAAGCGCCGACAGCAAGGAATACTTGCTTGATTTTATAGAATTAATAGCCAGGGAATTGGTTGCTTCATACGAACTTTTGCATGAAAAGGAAGAGATAATCAAGCGCCAGTCCGTATTGCTTGAAAGGGCTTACAACGCCAAATACAAAGGCATTATCGGCACAAGCGCGGCAATGAAAAAGATATTCGACATCCTTGAACTGGTTGAAAACAGCGAAATACCGGTGCTGATTGAGGGCGAAAGCGGCGTCGGCAAAGAACTGCTGGCATCCGCCGTTCACTATAACAGCCCGCGCAGAGATCAAATGTTTGTCATACTAAATTGCTCAACTTTCAACGACACGCTTTTAAGCTCTGAGTTGTTCGGCCACGAAAAAGGGGCCTTTACAGGCGCTATTTCGGAAAAGAGCGGGCTGTTTGAAATCGCCGACGGCGGATCAATCTTTCTGGATGAGATAGGCGATATGAAGCTTGAGACGCAAGCTCAAATATTGAGGGTGCTGGAAAATGGAACGTTTTATAAGGTAGGCGGAGCAAACCAAATAAAGGTGGATGTCAGAATAATAGCGGCCACAAACAAAAGACTTAAGAAACAGGTTGACCAGGGGCTGTTCAGAACCGACCTTTTTTACCGCATAAACAATATTCATATTAAAATGCCTCCGTTGCGGGAAAGAAGAGAGGATATAATCGCGCTTATCAATTATTTCCTTGAATCGTACTCCGAGACGCACAACATAAAGAAAAAGGAGATAAGCAAGGACGTTATGGAGCTGTTAACAAACTATGACTGGCCGGGCAACATTCGCGAGCTGAAAAACCTTATTGAGAGCCTGATTATTTTATCAGGCAAAAACGAAACAATAGAAACCAGGTATATTCCGCTTGAAATACTTGGCAACCAAAGCCTGAAATCCGACCATTTAAAGCCAAATCCAAATGGAGCTAAATTAAAGGAAATTATTCGTTCTGTTGAAAAAGAAGTGGTCAGTGATATGTTGCAGACGGCAAACTGGAATAAATCCGCGGCTTCTAAAAAACTAGGCATAAGCCGCGCAGCCTTAAACAACAAAATTGCTCAATATAATATCCAGATGGAACCGGCTAAAAGATAATATTTCCAAGCCGGCCATTATGCAACAGGATAAAAAGAGCAAACTTGCCGTTAGAAAAGTTACACCACAATGTAATTTTTACAACAATCACCGTAACCACATACACTTCAAACAGTTACAACTACCAAGACGCGACACTCCTAAACCTCTAGGTGTAACAAATGTGCCACATGGACATTGCCGCAGCCTGCTAAAAAACAACAATAACCGCGCTAACATATTGCCGTATATAAAGTTACAACACTCCATCATCGCGAGCCATTTTTGGCATCCCATTTGCGTGATATTCATAATTATTTAATTTCCGACAGCCGGCAATAATTTGAAAAAGGCGGAATTTTATGACAATATCCAAAAAAAACGGAAACGGCGTAAAAAAACGAAAAAGGACTCTTAAAACCCTAAAACTCTACACTTATATCTTTGGCGGATGCTTCATTATCGCAAGCATGGTAAGTTTGATTGTGCGCGATTTTTAAAAATAATTTACGGAGCGCGGAACACAGGCGCGTTTCTTATGACCAGCGGTAAAAGAGGCCCAAAAAAATGGACGATTTTTTTACAGGAAAATCATGCGGCGTTCGGATGGCAATAGATATCGGAACGGAACTAACCTGCACGGTAGAGACTATCCCGGCGTATTTTAAAAGCGAACTAATAGGCTTGTCTCAAGATGAGTACCTGATACTAAAGCTGCCACATATTGTAGACCCGCAATTCATTGCAAACTGCGAGAAGGATGAAAACAAAAAAATTAACGTAACATATTCGTTCGCCGGCGCGAATCTAAGTTTTAGATCAGACATTATAGGCGTGATTACTTCGCCCATAAAAGTAATGGTGCTTAAACACCCAACTGAAGTTTCAGAAACAAAAAAAACCGGAGCCGGTTAAAAAAAGAAACCGGAGCTTAGCTAATTTACATATTTTAAACTAATAATTGTTTTAAAATTAACAACGCCAAATAAAAGCGATAATATTGCGGCGGTCGTTAACTATTTGGAACTTTTAGCAAATATAGACGTAAAAACAGACATATGCCAATAGGAAAAGCGCTTGTAGTTGACGACGAAGAGCTGATATGCGACCTGATTTCACAGACGCTTGAGATTGAAGGCTATACCGTCACGGCTTTTACAAATAGCCGCGAAGCCCTAAACGAGCTCAACCAGGGCAATGATTACGATGTTGTAGTTACCGATCTTCAAATGCCCGGCGCGACGGGAGCCGATCTTTTAAAAAAGGCGAAAAGCCTCGGCCTTAATTGCCAGTTTATCATGATAACAGGTTTTACAAACAAATTTACGTCGGAGAATTTGGAAGAGATAAAACCCTTTGCCTTTATTAACAAACCTTTCGACATTAAAGTACTTTCAGACAATGTTAAACAAGCATTGCAAAGAAAGCGCGAACTCGACATCAGCAATTAAAAGCGCCACATTTCATATAATATTTAAAGTAAATTTAAGAAAAATTTAACAACCCAGGCAATGAAAGATAAAAAAACTAACGATAATTTTGGGCAAGAAAAATATGTGACAAATCTGGATCCTGTAAAAACCACGTCTAAAAAGCAGTTCCGTTTATCTATTGACGTCTCGTCTACTCTGGTCATTGAGATAAAGAGCATAAATGTAAAAATCAAATGCCCCCTGCTCGGCATAAAACACAACGGTTACATCATCGCGGATTTGCCCGATATTATTGACCGGGATACAGTGGATAAATGCAACATGCATTTACAAGCCGAAGTAATTTGCAAATATGTGCACGAAGGCTCTGTTTACGGGTTTAGAACAAGTTTATTGAGGGTCATATCCGACCCGATAAAATTAATGGTCATAAAATACCCCGTTGACGCTGAAGAGTGCAATCTTAGACGGCATATTAGAGCAGCAATAGTTTTGCCCGCAAAAATAAAGTTTAAAATTGGAATTTTTTCAGGAAGCATACTTGATATTAGCGAGATCGGCTGCCAAATGGCGGTATTGAACACTTCCATTGAGCAAAAAGATATTAAAGCCCTTGCCAATACCGATAAAAGGGAAGCGCTGTTGTCGCTAAAGCTGCCTGGAGAAGAACAAGACATTTTAATGCCGTCAATTTATCGAAATATCAGGCACGACACGGTTAAGACCTATATTGGGATGGAGTTTGTTAACCTGGATCAAAAAGCGGAATTAAGGATTAAAATGTTCGTATCTGAAATGCGGAAATATGCCGCAGTTGACTAGCCTCTTTTTTTTTTCGAATGTAACCTTGCTATTTGCGTTTTAAACAAACTATTAAAGCATATGATAATTAATATTGACAATTAGACAAGCATTTAATAGATTGTTTTCTTTTATAATAGCATTTCTGAATATAAGGTTATTGTTTTAATGAAAATGAGATCAAGTTCATCTGCAAAAAGTGTTCCATTAGGCAAAATTCTTGTGCTTGAGGGTTTTATAACCAACCAGCAACTGTTTGAAGCGCTTCAAGAACAGAAAAAAAGCTCAACCACAAAAGTAGGCGATTTGTTGGTCGAAATGGGGTACATAACAGGCGATCAATTAGACGCGGCCTTAAAAAAACAGGGCCAGGCAAACAAAACAGACGGAATCAAACGCCCTTTGGGTGAAGTTTTAATAGAAAATAAATATGTAACAAAGGAGGACCTAAGACGGGCGCTTGATAAGCAGCGAAAAAACCTGTCGATGAAAATTGGCGACAAATTGATTGAAATGGGCTATTTAACCCAAAGCCAACTTGAAACTGCTATTCAAAAACAGGGAGAAAGCAAAAAAATTGAGTCAATTGCCGAGGCAAAAGTCGCAAAATCAGATCAGGCTAAGATTGCGCCTGAAAGCAAGCCTTCCGGCAAAGCGGAAAAACCTCTGGCCGCTTTGTTAAAGCTGCTTATTAAAAAGAAAATTATAACCAAGGAGGAGTTTCTGGCGGAGTTAAATAAATAGGCAAACCAATCCAGAACTTTTATAAATCGCAAGCGTTTTTTCAATAACGGCAAGGTTTTCATTATAAATATGTCAATAAGTTAATGGCTGTGGCTGTAATTAAAATCAATTATAAATAGTTTAAGTTTTTTATTGCAATTACTTCAACTTGAATATAATAAACTTTATGGAAACCTAAGCGGCATCAAAAGTTACGGCTATCTGCCATGTCTTTTAGATTAATTGAGAAGAAATATAATAAGCATTACAATAATAAGCAATTATTATCGTTATCGTTAAGGTAAATGTTTTAAGGATAGAACAATTAACAACGCAAAATGTTTTAAGGAGGCGTTTTGCGTTTAATAAGCTAATTTTCTTTGGGCGGAGGGAGAAAAAGGAGGCTTTAAAAATGAATAAAAGGTTCTTTAAAAATAAAAAGCGCAAGGGGTTTACTCTCATAGAGATGGTAGGCGTATTAGCTGTAGTCGCCATACTCGGCTCTTTTGTGGCCCCAAAAGTATTTGAAGTGATTGAAGGCTCCAAATCCACCCGTTTTGCCCTTGAAATAGGCACGTACAGCAAAGCCGTGGCAAATTGGTATAAGGATATCGGATCATTGCAGTCATTAAATGGGTCAGGCGTGCTGGCCGCAACCGACACCTCTTTCCAGGCGGAACTTATTGCAAATGCAGTAGGCACAACCGGACTTTGGGCGTTCTGGAACGGCCCATATATTAACTCCGTCGCAAATCTCTCATTAGGCACCGCTTTAACTATTGAGACCAATACCGGAGCATCAGGCACGGCAGCCGCGGTTAAAACAGACACCACATCATGGGATCTGGACGACGACGACAAAAACGACATGGCAAGCAAACAGGTTGTAGCCCTAAAGCTAACCGGAGTAACGGATGCGCAAGCATCTGCGATAGACAATATTATCGACAAGGGGCTTACCGCCGCCAGGTTCGAGAGATCAGGCAAGGTTAAATATGATGCAGACAACGACAATCTCTATATCTATCTTGCTTCGCTATAATTAGTTCCAGTTGCGGAACCTCAAATATAGAAACATTTGAGGGCAGCGCCGAATTTATCCGCCTTTTATGCCTTATTGTTGGATAACCACACGTTAAAAGGCATTAATCACAACCATTTTCAAAAATATAAAACCCTCGCATTGCCGGCATCTTTTATTTAAAATTACAAAAGGCATTCTCACAGTTTTAGACCACACCGCGCACAATATTGATTTGTTTTGAAAATCCTAATGTTTCATTGTAAAGGAGCGTTATGTCTGCGGACGCAGTTAAAAAAACATCAAAACCGTTAGGCCAACGACTTTTAGATAGCGGCCTTATTTCGCAGGAACAGCTGGACATTGCGCTGAACGAGGGCAAAAGCCGGGGCATATACCTTGGTCAGGCCCTTGAAAACCTCGGTATTCTGTCGCAGGATGTTATTACACAATTTCTGGCGGACGAGTCCAGCACCGAAATTGTTGATATAAACAAGTACCCCATTGACCCCGAGACGGTAAAGCTCGTCCCATACAACATTGCAAACCATTACCAGATAATGCCGCTTAGCCACAATGAACGGGCAATTAAAATAGCGGTCGCCGACACGCTTAACATCCTCGCCATAGACGCTCTTGAACTTGAGACAGGCATGAGCGTCGATGTTGTAACCGCGCCTAAGAACGACATATTCGAAGCAATTGAGCGCTGCTATGTCAGGCAAGATTCAATCGAAAACACCATTAAGACCCTGCTCGGCAACAATGATGAGTCGCTGGACGAAACGTCAAGCGACACCATGCCTATTATTCAATTGGTGGACATGATAATCGCCAAGGCCATAAAAACACGCTCAACCGACATCCATTTTGAGCCGGATCAAAAAGTGTTCCGCGTCCGTTTTCGAATTGACGGCGTTATGCATCAGGAGGTGTTAGTGCCGAAAGAGTTGCAGCGCGCCTTGACGGCCAGGCTAAAAATAATGGGCAATCTCGATATAACTGAAACACGCATTCCAATGGACGGCCGCATTTCGTTTAAGACCGGAACCAGAGTTGTTGACCTGAGGGTGTCAACCCTGCCGATTTCAAACGGCGAGTCTATTGTGCTAAGGGTGCTGGATAAAGATCGCGTAACTCTGGACCTTGAAACGTTGGGATTTTTGCCGAAAAGCAGGCAGCTGGTTAGAGAGATATTAACAAACCCGCACGGGCTAATCCTTGTGACGGGCCCAACCGGCAGCGGCAAAACGAGCACCCTCTATGCGGCGCTAAGCATTGTCAGCACTCTTGAAAAAAACGTGCTTACACTTGAAGACCCAATAGAGTACGACCTGCCGTTAATAAGGCAAACCCCTGTAAATCCGGAGATAGGGATGGATTTCCCCACCGGCCTGCGCGCCATGCTCAGGCAGGATCCGGACATAATAATGGTGGGTGAAATACGCGACGCGGAAACGGCAAATCTCGCAATAAGGGCCTCGCTAACAGGCCATCTTGTTATATCTACCCTTCACACCAACAGCGCGGTGGCGGCCATACCAAGATTGTCTGACATGGGCATACAGCCTTACCTGGTATCAGCTTCTCTAAGGGCCATTATAGCTCAGAGGCTTGTGCGTAGAATTTGCGCCCATTGTAAAACAGAGATAAAAGACGCGCAAAAAGAGCTGGACGCTTTAGGCGCCAAGGTAAAAATTAAAGCCGGACATATGTTTTTCAAAGGCGCCGGTTGCGATGCTTGCAGCGGCACCGGCTACCACGGCAGGGTTGGGCTTTACGAAATTTTTAAAATGGACAGCAGCTACCATGACTACATAGTCAACAACACCGACGTTAAAACAATAGAGAAAGCCGCCATTAAAAACGGGATGCGCAAACTGATACATGACGGCATTGAAAAGGCCTTAAAAGGGCTGACAACGCTTGAAGAGGTCTTTAAGATTACGGATGAATAGGTATTAAACTGTTAAATTGGCAAGCAGCCGGGTTGTAGCATTGTTATACTCAAAAGCGCAAGATTTTCCAAATTTGTTAATGAATAAAAGGCTAAAGCCTTAACTCCAATAAGCGGAGTTTGTTGGAATTTACCCTTTAGGGTTTTATTTCATTGCATTTGAAAAAAACATACACGAACATAAATTCTCGAAAATCCGATTTGTTTGACTGCACAGCTATAAATGTTTTAAATTGTAACAATTTAGTTGTTTGAAAAATGTGCCGGCTAAAATTTGTTGCTATGGCGCTAATAGGTGCGTAATGCCTTTTGATACTGGATGCTAGATGCTTGATACTAGATTGTTGGTTTCATTTCTTAGAAATGAGCAAATTTAAAATCATACCGACATCCGGCATCTAGAAACCAGCATCCAGTATCCATGCCATAAGGTATTTA
>JAIQZQ010000130.1 GCA_021777105.1 Candidatus Anammoxibacter sp. | reverse complement strand
TTTATTCTTTTCCCTGAAGTCTATGAGATTGAAGGAAAGTGGATCATTCGTATTCAAGTTCCTGAAAGCTCCACGGTGCATAAAACAAATGGCTTTTATTATGATCGCAGCGGTGATGGCGATTTTAAACTGACTAATCCCAATAGCATAGCCGGCTTAGTCAATCGTAAAACCTCTTTTTATACGGAAAATCGGGTATATCCATTTTGCGCTATAGATGATTTTGTGCCCGAACTTTTTGAGCGCGCAAGGAATCTTATACATGGCAATAATATGCGTCATCCCTGGCTAAATCTTTCCAATGAAGAACTATTAAAAAGAGCCGGACTCTACCGTGTGGATAAAATGAACCAGGTCCAAGGGTATACTTTAGCGGCAATTCTCCTTTTTGGCAAAGATCAAGTCATCCGTAGTGTTGTTCCCGCTTATAAAACTGATGCGCTTTTGAGGCGTGAAAATGTGGATAGATATGATGATCGAGATTATATCGACACAAATCTATTTGACTCTTTTGATCGACTAATGGCGTTTGTGACTAAACATCTACCTGATCCATTTTATCAGGAGGGCGCTCGACGAATCAGTTTGAGAGATAAACTTTTTAGGGAAGTTGTTGCAAACACACTTGTACATAGGGAATATCTTAACGCAGCGCCGGCCCGTTTCATTATTTATAAAGATAGGGTTGAATGCACTAATGCCAATAATCCCCATGGTCAGGGACTGATTGATCAGGATAGTTTTACACCTTTTCCAAAAAATCCCAATCTAATGAAGTTTTTTGTTCAACTAGGCTGGGTGGAAGAACTTGGAAGTGGTGTTGTTAATGTAAACCGTTTTCAAAAACTCTATGCCCCGGGTTCACGACCTCCTACTTTTGAAGAAAGTTCAGTCTTTAAAGTAACTGTTTTTGTAGAGGCTCTTGAATCTGCTAAGCAGGTAAGTAATGGAGTAAAAGGACTAGTAAATGAGGGTGTAAAAGGACGAGTAAAAGGGAGAGTAAAAAGACGAGTAAAAAGACGAGTAAATGAGGGTGTAAATGAGGGAGTAAATCTACTTTTAGAGTTAATACGGAAATACCCTGGAAAAAGAGTTCCTTTTTTTGAAAAAGAGTTACAATTATCTACTAAAAAGGTTGTGCTAATGGTTAAAAGGCTCAAAGATGAAGCTAAAATTGAATTTCGTGGCGCGCCAAAAACTGGCGGCTATTTTGAATCTACCCGGCAGGTAAATAAAGTAGTAAAAGGACGAGTAAATGAGGGAGTAAAAGGACGAGTAAAAGGACGAGTAAATGAGGGAGTAAATCTACTTTTAAAGTTAATACGGAAATACCCTGGAAAAAGAGTTCCTTTTTTTGAAAAGGAGTTACAAATCTCCACTAAAAAGGTTGTTCTAATGGTTAAAAGGCTCAAAGATGATGGTAAAATTGAATTTCGTGGAGCGCCAAAAACTGGAGGATATTTTGAACTCCCATAAAATTATTACGAGGTTTTATTCGGTGAATTATGAACTTTCAATGCTTCGCGCGGGCCTTCAAGGTGGAGAAACTGCCTGCAAATGGACTGAAAAGTCTTTTCTGGTTCCCAAAGATGAGATTAAATCCAATGATTATGACCTTTCCATTAACCGGTACAAGGTGATTGTACATGACGAGGTGAAGTATGATTCGCATGCGGTTATTCTTGATCGGGTGGCTGAGTTGGAGAAGGGGATTGTTAATAGGGTTGAGGAGTTGTGGGGGATGGTGGGATGAAGCTAGATATGGTTGAACTTATTGAGATTGCTCCAGCTCGTACATCAAAAAAACAGTATGTTTTAGATATGCCTGTTTGGAGTATTACTTTGGATCAAATTGAGTCTATAACTGGTCATATTAAACACAAGGAGTATACGACTGTAGCGTCAGCACCTCAATCATCAAATTTAATTGATGAAGATAATGTACTTTATTCTAAACTTAGACCATACCTAAACAAAGTAATTATACCGGACTCCTTTGGTTTTGCAACTACAGAATTGGTGCCATTATATCCAGACAAAACAAGGTTGTGTAACAAATATCTTCTTTATTATCTACGTTCAGATAAGTTTGTAAATTGGGCATCCAAAACAGTCGCAGGTGCTAAAATGCCTCGTTTAAATATGAAAGAATTTTGGAGACATAAAATCCCCCTTCCTCCATTGGAAACCCAGAAACGAATCGTGGAGATTCTGGATCGGGCGCAGGATCTGATCGACAAGCGCAAAGAACAGATAGAGCTCATGGATCAGCTCATTCAGAGCCTCTTCTACGATATGTTCGGCGATCCCGTGAAGAATCCGAAGGGGTGGGAAGTTGGCAAAATTGCTGACTTGGCTTTTAAAACACAATATGGCACAAGTAAAAAAGCACATGAAACAATAGGGAACTATCCTATATTAAGGATGAACAACATAACCTATGTAGGAGGTTGGGATTTTGCAAACCTTAAGTACATTGAATTTGATGAAACAGAACAAAAAAAATATTTGGTTTATAAAAATGACATTCTTTTTAATAGGACGAATAGTAAAGAATTGGTTGGTAAAACTGCAGTATACCGGAAAAATAAACCAATGGCTTTTGCGGGTTATCTTGTAAAACTTATCGTTAATAATAAAGGTAATCCCGAGTATATTTCATCTTATCTTAATTCAAAGCATGGAAAATCGTTTCTAATTAACAAAGCAAAAAGTATTGTTGGTATGGCAAACATTAACGCAGAGGAATTAAAAAGTATAACAATAAACATTCCCCCTGTTAATCTCCAAAACACATTCGCCGACCGAGTCAAAAAAATCGAGGCTCAGAAAGAAGCAATGACCACATCTCTTAAAGAACTGGAAAACAATTTCAATTCACTGATGCAGAGAGCTTTTAAAGGAGAGTTGGATGTTTGATAAATATGCGGTATGTTTTTTATTCAAATCTCCCTTACTCCCTCTTTGCTAAAGAGGGAAATCCAAATGAATTATTGTGTTTTATTTTAATTTTTCGCTGAACAGTTACTGTCACTCAGTGAGTACCGAATTCAAAAAACGAAACTTAATGAGTCTCAATTTTACTGGAGAACAATAATTGACATCTAATTTCTCTTTTCTTGATAAGGATGCGAAATACAAGGATATTGCTATTGCTTGTATTGAGGCTGAGAATGCGCTTGCGGTCTCTAATTCTGCCGCGGCGTTGCAGACTCGCCGCGCATTGGAAATTGCTGTAAAGTGGGCTTACAGGTATGACAGCGACCTTACAGTGCCCTATCAGGACAATCTATCCTCTTTAGTGCATGATTACCGGTTTAAGGAGATCGTGGACGCTAAACTCCTGCCACGTATCCGGTTTATTATATCACTGGGTAATAAGGCGGCGCATACTGTTCAACCAATGAGACGGGAACAAGTGGTTGAAGCGCTTAAAAACCTTTATGCATTTATCTCCTGGATTGATTGCTCTTACTCAACTGAACCCCATAAAGAACATTTTGATGTTTCCCTTCTCAGGGACGGGGATGAGCTTGAGAAGAAGAACCGGAAAATGCAGGATGAGCTTGCCCGAAAAGAGGCTGCATGGGAAGCTGAGCGGGAGAAGCTAGAGAAGATGCTGCGTCCTGATAAAGAGCGGGAGCTGTTTACTGATATACGCAAAGAGAATGAAGGGGCGCGGGATTTTGTATGTGATGATATCAGTGAATTTAAAACCAGGAAGATATATATTGACCTTGCCATTGAGATGGCGGGATGGGTAATCGGCGCTAACTGCCGTGAAGAGGTTGAAGTGGCGGGTATGCCGAATGATTCCAATAAGGGATTTGTGGATTATACGCTTTATGCGGATAACGGAGCGCCTCTTGCTGTTATTGAGGCTAAACGGACATCTGTTGATCCACGTATAGGAAAGACACAGGCAAGGCTTTATGCTGATTGCCTTGAAAAAGAACATGGAACAAGGCCTCTTATATTTTATACGAATGGTTTTGATACATGGTTCTGGGATGACGAAGAATATCCGGAACGTCTTGTTTTTGGTTTTTTTACTCTTGCTGAACTTGACTGGCATTATTATCGTAAAAAGAATAAAAAACCGATTAGTTCAGTAAATATTGATAATGCTATTACTAATCGCGTATATCAGAAAAAGGCGATTCAGGCTGTTTGCGACACTTTTGAGCATGGGCAGAGGAAGGCCCTTCTGGTTATGGCCACCGGTTCAGGGAAGACGCGTGTTGCTATCTCACTGGTGGATGTGTTGTTGCGGAATGGCTGGATTAAACATGCCTTGTTTTTGGCTGATCGCAGAGAGCTTGTGAAACAGGCTAAAAAGCATTTCGCCAAGCATCTTCCCAATCTCTCCATTTGCAACCTTCTTGACTCGAAAGACGATCCGAACAGCAGAATGGTATTTTCCACATATCCGACAATGATGAATGCTATTGATAGCGCCATGGCAAAGGATGGGGCGCGCCTTTTCAGCTCAGGTCATTTTGATCTTATTATTGCGGATGAATCACACCGGTCTATCTATAGAAAGTATCAGGATATTTTTACTTATTTTGACGGGTTCCTTCTCGGACTGACCGCCACACCTAAAAGTGATATTGATAAAAATACCTATACTAATTTTGATATTGAAGATGGCGTGCCTACCTTTGCTTACGAACTGGGCGAGGCGATTGAAGAGGAATATCTTGTTACATACAATACCGTTGAAACCAAGATGAAGTTTATGGAAGAGGGCATTCATTACGATGATCTCTCTGAGGAAGAAAAAGATCAGTGGGAAGAGACGTTTGATGACGGGGTAACAGACATCTCCGGCGCGGCCTTGAACAAGTTTCTTTTTAATGATCATACAGTAGACACGGCGCTACAGGATTTGATGGAGAAAGGTATTGCCGTGAATGGCGGCGATACTATCGGGAAGACGATCATCTTTGCCAAAAATACTAAACATGCTGAATTTATTCTGACACGATTTAATACGCTCTACCCTGAGTTTGCGGGCAGGGTTGCGGCAACTATATATAATGGGATCAAGTATGTGGATAAACTTATTGAAGATCTCTCATCCAAAGATAAACCTCTGCGTATTGCAATATCCGTGGATATGCTTGACACAGGCATTGACATCCCTGAACTGGTAAATCTAGTCTTCTTTAAAAAAGTTAGGTCTAAGTCAAAATTCTGGCAGATGATTGGCCGCGGGACACGGCTGTGCGAGGGGCTTTTTGGAGTTGGCCGGGATAAAGAATCTTTTTTGATATTTGATTATTGTTCAAATTTTGAATATTTTCGTGTTAACAAAAACGGGGCTGAAGTAAGGAGCGTTAAATCATTAACAGAAAATCTCTTTAATATTCAGGTAAAGATTGCGCAGGAGTTACAGAGCCTTGATTACCAGGATAATGAGCACAAAGAGCGCCGCAAAGAGTTGGTTGAACAACTTCATAAAGGGGTGGCGGATATTAATGAATCCCTCTTTTCGAGCCAACTGCGAATTGAGTATATCCACAGGTATAATAATTATGCAAAATGGGAGACCATCTCAGATGAGATGGTTCGTGAACTGGATAAGCAGATTGCGCTCCTGATTGCGCCGATAGAAGAAAATGAACTGGCAAAGCGGTTTGACTATCTTATGTTCACAATTGAGCTTGCGCATCTTCAGGGCCTGCCGACGCCTAATATACCAATGTTAAAAGTCATAAATACAGCTGAACGATTGGCTGAAAAAGGGAATCTATCCCAGATTCAACGTTACGCCCAATTAATAGCTGATGTGCAGACGGACGAGCACTGGGAGAACGCTAATCTCTTTACACATGAAAATGTGCGCAAAGCTTTTAGAGACCTTTTAGTCCTTCTTGAGAGTGAGCATACTGATATTTATTACACTTCATTTGAAGATGAGGTAATACAGATATATGAAAATCCAGGCGAGTTCAATGCCGGCAATCTCTGGAGTTACCGTAAGAAGGTAAGCGCCTATTTACAGAAACACAAACATGACATTGTGGTCTGTAAACTTAGAAACAATGAACCTCTTACCGGGGTAGATTTCAAATATATAGAAGAATTACTATGGCATGATCTTGGAACTGAAGAGGATTATCACGAAACCTTTGGCGACGAGCCGTTGATGAAACTTGTCGCCGGGTTGGTAGGGCTGGAAAGGGCTGCCGCTAATGAACTTTTTTCGGAATTTATAACTGATCAATCTTTAAACTCCAATCAAATGGAATTTGTTACTCTAATAGTGAACCATATTGTTGAAAACGGGGCGCTTGATAAAGAGATCCTGAATGATCAACCCTTCAGTAAATTTGGCAGTATTCTTAATCTTTTTGAAGGGAAAATGGATGTCGCAAATATCATTGTCAGCCGTATAGATGAATTGAATAATCGGATTGAAGTCAGGGACTGATTATTATCTTGCAGGGGAAATAAAAAGGAAACTAACAATCCTGCGGTCGTCACGTCTTTACAAACCTCTTTCCTGAAAGTTGTTTAACGGCTTTTTTAATCTCAAGGATTGTGAGAGTGCTTGCCACGACCGAGGCCGGCAGTTTTGTGTCTGATATTATGTCGTCTATTCCCAGCGGAAAATTTGAAAGGGATGAAAATATTTTGGCTTCCTGCCCGTTTAGGCGCAAACTGCGGGGGTCTATTACTTCGACTCCGTTTCTGGTTTTTAGAGATTCCGATAACGGCCCAAGCTCTTCAATGATGTCGTCGGCGCTTTCCACAAGTTTTGCGCCCTCTTTAATCAGCCTGTGCGTCCCCTTGCTATAAGCGCTGTCAACAGGGCCGGGCACGGCAAATACCTCTTTGCCGTGTTCAAGAGCCCATTTGGCAGTGATTAGAGATCCGCTTTTTAAAGCGGCTTCAACAATCACAACGCCCAGGGACAAGCCGCTGATTATCCTGTTGCGCGGCGGAAAATTCCGGGTGTCCGGCGGGGTTGAAAGGGGCAATTCTGAAACAACCGCGCCTCTTTCAGAAATACTTTCCGACAGCTTGCGGTTTTCAGGCGGGTATATTTTGCATAGCCCTGAGCCGAGCACTGCGATTGTCCTGCCGTTTGTCTTTAACGCCCCGTTATGAGCAACGCTGTCAATGCCTCTAGCCATTCCGCTAACAATTGTAAAACCAATTTGAGAAAGCGACCGGCTTAGCCTCTCTGCCTGGGTCTTGCCGTAGTGCGTGCAACCGCGAGCGCCGACAACGGCCATGGCCATTATGTCGTTGTCCACAATATCGCCTTTTATATAGAGGATTAAAGGGGGATCGTAAATAGACTTTAGGTTTCTTGGGTATGCGTCGCTATAATATGGAACTATTTTTATGCCTTCTTTTTCAGCAAGCCTGAACTCGCGGTCAACATCAACTGAATTTGCGGCGTCTTTAATATTTTGCGCCAGTTTAGGGCCAACCCCAGGCACGCTTTGCAACTGATGCATGCCCGCGTTCAAAATTGAGCCTGCGGGGCCAAACCTGTCGCTCAGGGCCTTGTACGTTACAGAGCCAATGCCTTTTGTCATATTTATACGCACAAGGTCTGATAATTCAGATATATTGTCGTCCATTTTTATAGGAATTTGATATTTCAATAATATCGCAATTCCGTCTGGTAGAGTTTTCTAAATTTGTTGATGGATAAAAGGCTAAAGCCTTAACTCCGACAGGCGGAGTTTGGCGGAATTTACCCTTTAGGGTTTTATCTCACTGCATTTAAATATAAACATACGTGAATATTGTGTTCCGAAAACCTGATTTGTTTGACTACAACAATCTATTCAAGAGCTTTATAAATAATATCTTCATTTACTTTGTCTGAAATAACGACCTTGCCTATGGATTCAGGCAGGATAAACCTCAACCGGCCGCCAATCGTCTTTTTATCCTGATACAGTTTTTCAACAATCTTCTTAGGATCAAGCTCCCTGGACTCGGTTCTCAATCCCAGCCTCTTTATCAGCTCTTTTTGCCGGTTTATAATCTCGTCGTCAACAAGCCCCATCTCCTTGGCAATCTTGCTTGCGTAAAGCATGCCGACGCCCACGGCCTCGCCGTGTTTATAACCATGGTATCCTGTCAAAGTTTCGATTGCGTGCCCAATAGTGTGCCCGTAATTAAGTATGGCCCTGATGGCCCCTTCTTTTTCATCCTCCTCCACAACTTCCGCCTTGATCTTGCATGAGTTAAAAATAATATGGATCAAGGCGTCCTTATCTAAATTAAGTATATCGGGCAACGACTTCTCTAAATATTCAAAAAGCTCTTTTGAGCGGATCATACCATATTTTATAACCTCGACAAATCCTACTATCAGCTCCTCTTTAGGCAATGTTGTCAGCGTGTCGGCGTCAATAAACACAGCTTTAGGCTGGTAGAAACTGCCTATCATATTCTTGCCTCGCGGGTGGTTAATGCCCGTCTTCCCACCAACGCTGCTGTCTACCTGCGAAAGCAATGTAGTAGGTATTTGGACGTATGGAACGCCTCTCATAAATGTGGAAGCGGCAAACCCCGCAAGGTCGCCCACAACGCCGCCGCCAAGCGCCACAACAAGAGATTTACGATCCATTTTATGGTCAAAAAAACTCTCGTACAACATCTGCGCATTGGATATGTTTTTTTGATCCTCTCCGGCCTTAAAGCAGACCAGTTTTGTGTCAAAGCCCGTCTTTTCGATCGCCTTTAAAATATCCGACCCGTAAATCTTTTCCACATTTGAGTCTGTAATTATGATCGCTTTGTTCGAACGCCCCTCGGTTTGCGCAAAATCGCTTATCATGTCCGGAATAAGGTTATTCAACCGGTCAAGAATGCCTCCGCCTATTGTTATGGTATAACTATTTGGCCCTAAATTAACAAAAATATCTTTCATTGATAACCTTTAATGTTTGATGTTTATGAAAAAAAATACGCAACTATCGCCTAATTCCACTTTTGCCTTATCAAGTATCAAGCGCCAACTGCAAAAAGATGTTAAGCTTTTACTTTTACCTTGTTTTCTCAGCCGGCATCCGGTATCAAGCATCCAGTAACCAGTCTCTATTCATATCTAAGCGCTTCAATCGGGTTTAATTTTGACGCTTTAAACGCAGGATAAACTCCAAAAAATACGCCGACCAGGCCTGAAAAAAGCATTGCCAGGCCGATAGCCTTAAACGATATCCCCACCTCAAACGAAGGGAAAAACAGCGCGCCTATATACGTCACTATGTAACAAAATATTATGCCGAACACTCCGCCCAGAAGCGAAATAATTACTGATTCATTTAAAAACTGCATTAAAATCTCGTTATCTTTTGCGCCCACGGCTTTTCTCAACCCTATTTCGCGCGTGCGTTCCGTCACCGACACTATCATAATATTCATAATGCCGATACCTCCAACAATCAGCGATATACCTGCAACGCAACCCAGCATTAAAGTCAAAACAACCGAGATTGATTCAAACGTGCTTAAAGTGTCGCCCTGCGCCTTGACGGTAACATCATCATCGCTTAAATATTTCATCAATATCCGCCTGGTCTCTCTTACCACAAGCGGGATGTCTTTTGCGTCAGGCACTTTGATAAAAATAAACGATAACTTGTTTATGCCGAAAAGTTTTTGAGCCGCAGTTAAAGGTATCCACACATGGTCGTCCTTGTCAATATCAAGGGCCTGCCCTTTGCTTTCCATAACGCCTACAATTTTGAATTTTGTGCCGTTTATTAACAGCATTTGCCCTATAGGGTTAGAGCTTCTAAAAAGTTCTGAAACTATCGTCGTGCCCACAACACAAATCTTTCGCGCGGCGTCGATATCCACCTTTTTGATAAAACGCCCTCTCTCAACTTTCCAGTCCCTCGTGACCATATAATTTTTATTTGTGCCTGTGATAATAGCGCTGTTTCTTGACGACGCGCCAAATTTGACCGACCCGGGATTGGTAAGCTCCGGAGTTGCGGTAACGTTAAAATTACTTAGACTCTGAATCTTCTCTGCGTGTTTGGTTTCCAGTTTGTTAATAACTGACGCGCCGGCGCCGCTCAACGCGCCTATTTTGTCAAGATTGCCCGGGATGACAACAACCAGATTTGACCCAAGGGCCTTGATCTCGCCGGTAATCATCTTTTTTACGCTTATTGACAACGAAATAAGCAAGACAACCGCAATAACGCCGATTATAACTCCCAGCATGGTAAGGGCCGACCTTAATTTATTGGCCTTTAACCCATTCAGCGATGTTGTTAATGTTTCACAAAGATTCATAATTTAATTTAATTCCGCGCGCTATGCGCTTTGAGCTTCGCTATCCGCGCCTTCCGGCATCAGTTTCAACTCATCAGCGGCCTGTTTCTTGTTTTCAACTATATCCGTTTTTAAAATCTTGCCGTCTTTAATGTATACAACTCTATCAGTATGCCGCGATATATTCTGATCGTGTGTGACAAGCGCTAATGTAATGCCTTTGTTGTTCAGGTTTTGTAGCAGAGCCATAATTTCAATTCCCGATTTAGAGTCCACATTCCCGGTCGGCTCATCGGCAAGTATAATATCAGGCTCATTTACCAGGGCTCTGGCAATTGCAACCCTCTGTTTCTGACCGCCTGAAAGCTCATTGGGCTTATGATCAAGTCTGTGGCCCAGGCCCACTGTTTCAAGCAGTTCAACAGCGCGGTCCCTCCTTTTGTTCTTTGGATAATTGCTGTTGTACAAGAGCGGCAACATCACATTCGACACTGCGCTCATATTTGCAAGCAGATTGAACGATTGGAATATAAAACCTATCTTTTTGTTTCTTATATGGGCAAGCTCAGAGCTGGTCATTTTTGAAACTTCCACCCCCCCTATTTCAATAGCGCCGCCGGTCGGACTGTCAAGACACCCCAAAATGTTCATCAATGTAGATTTGCCTGATCCTGAAGGCCCCATAATGGACACAAACTCGCCTTCCGCTATATCCAGGGACACGCTATTTAGGGCGGCAACGGAAATATCGCCCATAACATAGATTTTTTTTAGATTGCTAACCTTGACAATTCCCATAATTAATCTTAATTTGCCGCGTTTTTATTAATAAACTTTAAAATAGTCCACATATTGTATAGAATTTTCTTGATAATAATAGCATTTAAAGTATAAATTATGTGAAATTCGGGTTCTGTAATGCCTGCATTTTTAGGCGCGGCGCAGTATAAATCCCATTTTTAAGGAGGCCGGGACTAATATTTTTTATTTTTTAGCGTAAATATATTCCACTGTAAATAGTTATGCTAAAAGGCGGATATTTTATCACAAGTGGATAATTATAGCAAAAATTTACGCGTAATTTATGAAAAATAGACGATTTTTAATTGGCGTTATACTTATCTCATTTGCGTTCGGAATTCGCAATGGAGTAAGGTTCTGTTATTTGGGGCCGTTAGCAGGCACGCATACGGAATCGGCCATGCTAATTACAGTTATTTTAAGTATGGGCGCGCTTTTTGGGATATTCCTGCACCCGATTATAGGCAAACGGAGCGACAGGACATGGACACGGTTTGGCAGACGTTACCCATATATAATGGTTTCAATCCCTTTAATGGCGATAACCACTATATTTTTCCCGCACGCGCCTAATTATTTTATATTATTAGTGCTTGTTATTCTGGAAGCGATATTTGGAATACTCGGATTTTCGCCCCTGTTTTCTTTAATACCGGACAATTTTGACTCAAAGGCGCGCGGAAAAGCAAGCGCCGTTATGATGATTTTTATAGGTTTAGGGGCCGTATGCTCAATTTCCATAGGTTCGTATATTTGGGATACCAATCACTATCTACTTTTTTACGCAGTTTCACTGCTCTTGATGTTTTTTGGTTTCGCGTCCTTCTTTTTTGTTAAGGAAAAGCCGTTTCCAAAAGATGTGTTGAGCAGAAAAACCCATACCGTTACCGAGTATATCAAGAGCATTTTTGCGGAAAAGGCGATAGCCTTATACTTTGCCGGCGATTTTTTCAGGTGGTTTAGCCTTAGCATTGTCGCCCAGCTGGTGACGTTGTTTGCCAATAAGGAATTAGGCATAAAAATCGGCATGGCCGGGCAAGTTTTGGTGTTGTTCAATCTTGTTAAACTTTTAAGCGCCCTGCCGGTCGGAATGACTACGGACAAGATTGACAGGAAGAAGTTCCTACTGGCCGGTATTATTGTAACGACCGCCGCGCTGGGCTATGGCTGGTTTACCTCGTCATTCATGCCGTTGGCAATTGTAATGGGTATCACCGGAATTGGAGTGGCTATAACGGTAATTAGCGGTTCCGCGCTGTTGATGGACTTATTTCCACTGGGTAGAAGCGGCGAGTTTTTAGGGGTTAATATGGTTTTTGTAAGTGTGCCTTCTGTTATTTCCATGTGGGTAGGCGGAGTGGTAATTGATGCGGTTGGCACTTATCGTGTTATATTTTTAATTGCAGTTATTGGATTAATTATTTCATACGCGCTTACGAGAATGATACCAACGCAAAACATAGAGCCCTCAAAAACAAATGCATAACAGGCTATAGTCAAGCTGATAGAGTTTTCTAAATCTGTTGAGGAATAAAAGGCTAAAGCCTTAACTCCAACATGCAGAGTTTGTAGGAATTTACCCTTTAGGGTTTTATTTTACAGTATTTAAATATAATATACGTGAATATTGTTTTTCGAATACTTATTTTTGCGCAGCCCCTTATCTATAAGCAATGCGTAGTTTATTCCAGGGATTCAAACCTCGGTATAGACGATTTATTTAATGTTTACACAATTGAATTGGCATATTTATGAATAAAAAGAGCAAAATAATAACAATAGGCATTGCCGGCGCAATCGTCATTTTTCTAATAGTTTTTTTCTCAGTCAGGTCGTCCGGCAGCGGGGCTATTGAAGTTAGAACCGCAAAGGTGGAGTTGCGCGATATAAAGCAAATAATATCTTCCACCGGCTCAATTGAGCCGGAAGCAAGGGTGCGAATAAGCTCAAAAATAAAAGAGATGATCGCTGAGTTTAAATTTAAAGAACTTGACCGTGTTGAAAAAGGCGATGTCATTGTTCGGCTGGACGATACCGCCATAAATGCCAGACTAAACCAGGCCAGGGCAAGCCTTGTCCAGGCGCAGACTGATCTGGCTAACGCGACAATTATGTTAAGAAGGGTTAAAGACCTGTTCAGCAAGGATATCGGTTCCGAACAGGATCTTGACGACTCTCAGATGCTGTTTGACATAAAAAAAGCGATAGTAATCCAGCAGGAGGCGGTTGTTGACGCGATTGAGTCTGAATTGAAAGACACAACAATAGTGTCCCCTATTAGCGGAACAATTATAAGGAAATATGGCGAGGAGGGGGAAATGGTGGGCCTCCTAACGGTAGAAGTGGCCCCTATTGTAGAGATAGCAAAACTCGACTTTTTTGAAGCGCACACCGATGTAGACGAAACGGATATAGGCCAGATCAAAAACGGCATGAAAGCTGAAGTAATGGTCGACGCGTTTCCAGACGTTACGCTTGAGGGAATTGTTAATGAAATAGCCATTGCAAGTTTTGAAAGAAAAGAGACCGGCATCAGCTATGTGGTGAAAGTGAAGATCACTAACACTAAAAATCTTCAATTAAGATTAGGAATGACCGCTAATGTTAATTTCATAGTTGATTCAAAAAAGCAAACGCCGACCGTCCCCGTGTGGTCCATATCGCAAAATGAAGAGGAAGAACTCATTTATGTTGTTGACGACAATAAAAGGTTGCGCAAAAAAGTTATAAAATCAGGCATAACAAGCGATGAGTACGCGGAAGTGCTTGCCGGCGTTGAAGTCGGGCAGACTGTTGTAAAAAGCAGCGTAAAGGATCTGGAAGACGGCGTCAAGGCCGTGGTGATAGATTAAGGGCCGATTTAATAAAGCCCTGGACAACGCCTTGGGTATAAATAAAAAGTATTTTTAGCCCTTTAAGGGCATTAAGAAGCCGTTTGCCGAAAGCTCCGGCAAATATTTTGGCAAACAATTACGGTTAAATAGATAAATGTTAAAAAAGCATAGGGAATTTCATTCAAACCTGCTCTTTATACAAGACGCATTTGTCATTTCACTTTCATGGATGCTCTCTTTCTATTTGAGACTCTATGAGAAAATATTGCCGCTTTACAGAGGCGAACCACAGTTAAGAGATTACCTTATACTGCTCGTCTTTATAATAATAATATGGCGCATTATTTTTAAATATTTCAGATTATACACCCCCAAAAGCGCCTACTCCTTCCTAAGCGAAGTATTTGATATAACAAAAGCCTCAACCGTAGCCATAATTTTCCTTACCACCTTAACGTACTTTTTCAGGCATTACCAGTTCTCCAGGGGTATATTTCTCTATTTCTGGTTTATCAGCATATTTCTGCTATGCATCACTCGCACCGTTGCGAGAGTAATAATTGCCAACTCCAGAAAAAAGGAGGGCAACCACCGCCACGTCTTAATCGTAGGCGCCGAAGAGCTGGCAAAGGAAGTGGCCGAGCGAATCAGCAGGCACCTGGACCTTGGCCTTCAGGTTGTAGGCTTCCTTTCAGACTCTGCTAATAAATCATCAAACTGCATTGACAAATCTAGGATCGCCGGAACCTACTCACAAATTAAAGAGATCATAAAGGAGCGCAATGTTGAGCTGGTTATCATTGCATTGCCCCTTGACGAGCAGGCGGAAGTAAAACGCATCCTGAAATCAATTGAAGGCGAAATGGTTGATATCAAACTGGTGCCCGATTTCTTCCAGTTTATCACGTTGCGCGGCGCAACAGAGGAGTTTGACGGCATAACGTTTATTAACGTCCAGTCCTCACCCCTTTATGGATGGAATGTTGTTAATAAAAGGATATTTGATGTCGTAATAGCGTCAATTTCATTAGTGTTAATCTCGCCCCTAATGCTGTTGATAATAATAGCCATAAAAGCCACATCCAAAGGACCGGTTATATACAACCAGAAAAGAGTAGGCCTTGACGGCAAAGAGTTTAATATGCATAAATTCCGGTCAATGAAGGTTGATTCCGAAGCTGAAACCGGCCCCGTATGGGCGATTAAAGACGATCCGCGCCGCACGCGCCTGGGCACAATCCTGCGAAACACAAGCGCCGATGAATTGCCGCAAATAATAAACGTGCTCAGAGGCGAAATGAGTCTTGTCGGCCCAAGGCCTGAACGCACGGTATTTATTGAAGAGTTTAAGGAGAAACTGCCACGGTATATGTTGCGCCATAAAGTAAAAGCCGGCATGACCGGCTGGGCGCAGGTTAATGGATGGCGCGGCGACACATCTATTGAAAAAAGGATCGAATTTGACCTCTACTATATTGAAAACTGGTCAATAGGCTTTGACTTCAAGATAGTCTGCCTCACCATAATAAAAGGCTTTATTAATAAAAACGCGTATTAAAAAGATGTTTGCCTAATATATTTTTGTTTATTATTAATTTAAAAACGTTTAAAATGTTGCGTATTCCTGAAAACAAACACAATTAATTGACCAATCAGCGGCAAATTTTGTCGCTAATACTGTAAAAATATTTGGAGGATTTAAAAAATGGCGGAACCCATAAGAATTGGCATTGTAGGCTATGGAAATATTGGAAAAGGCGTTAAGAAATCAATTGAAAAAAATAACGAACTTTACGGCGATGTTGTAGTGGCCGGCATAGTAACCAGAAGGCCGGACGCTATTAAAGCTGAAGACCCAGGCGTCCAGGTGGCCGGTTTTGACAACGCAGGCGATTTAAATCCCGATGTGCTTATTCTGTGTGGAGGCTCGGCAAATGATCTGCCTATACAAGGCCCTAAATTTGTTAAAGAATTCACCACAGTTGACAGTTTTGACACGCACGACAATATACCTTCATATTGCGCCGAAATGGACAGCGCCGCAAAAGCCGCCAATAATGTGGCAATAATCGCCACGGGATGGGACCCGGGCACCTTCTCCCTTGAAAGGGTGTTGGCGGACGCGTTTATCCCCGGCGTTAACGCGCGCGGCTTCTATGGCCAGTCGGAAAAAGGCGGATTAAGCATGGGCCACTCCGACGCTATTAGAGGCGTAGACGGCGTTAAAGACGGCAGGCAGTACACCCACGCCATTCCCGAAGCAATGGCCGAAATCAAAAACGGCAAAAACCCTGCCCTGAAAGCCGGCGAAATGCACTGGAGAGAGTGCTTTGTAGTGGCCGAAGACGGCGCGGATAAAAAGAAAATCGAAGAGACCATTATAAATATGCCCGCTTATTTCGAGCCGTATAAAACAACCGTAACGTTTATTTCGCAGGATGAGCTCAACGAAAAACACTCCGGCATGCCTCATGACGGTTCCGTTATGGCGGTAGGCACATCAGCCGACGGCAGCAAGGCCATGATTGAGTACAGAAACGAATGGGGCAGCAACCCTGACGCAACGGCAAACATACTGGTTGCCCACGCAAGAGCCGCCCATAAGCTTAAACAGGAAGGCAAAAGCGGCGCGTTCACCATTCTTGACGTGCCCGCAGCATACCTGAGCCCCAGATCTAAAGAAGAACTGTTAAAGAACTTTATGTAAGACAAAACAAATAGCAAACACAAAACGCGCCTGAACATCCTAAAAATAATTGAAAGGATCAGGCGCGTTTTTTTGTATATAGAGCCAACGTATTCAGTGGTCTACTTTTAGCTCGTTGCTTTTATATGTGTAATCTGTGAAATCTGTGGTTTGCTTTTGCTCTTGCCTGTGCAATCTGTGGTTATTTTTGCTTTCGCTTTTCTTAGAGCCTTTGTGCCTCTGTGGCTTAACCGCTTTTGCTTTTAGCTTTTTAAATCCGTGAAAATCCGCGTAATCAGTGTCATCCGCGTTCTATCCGCTTGTTTCGTGGAAACGCATTAGCTTTATGGAAAAACAGCCCAACAAAATCAAATGCCCCAATTGCGATCATGAAATTGATGTGAACGATATCCTATATCATCAAGTTAATGAAGAGCTGAAAAAGAAGTTCAACGATCAACTCACAATTGAAAAAAACAGGTTTCAGGAGCAAAGCGCCGCCTTAAAAGATGAGAAAGCCAAACTTGAAAAAGAGAGGGCTCAACAGGCGGAGTCAATAAACGAAGGGATAAAATCAGGTTTAAACGAACAGAAACAGCGGCTGCAAAATGAAATTAAGGCAAAACTGGACGAAGAGATGGCCGGTCAAATCAAGGCCGCGCAGGATGAGCTTAAGCTTAAATCCGAACAACTAAAGGAATTTAATAAGGCAAAGTCGGATATCGAACGACTTAAACGCGAGAAAGAGGAGATTAAAGACGCTATTGAGGCAAAGTCTGAAAAAAAGCTAAATGAAAAACTCGCGGAAATGAAAGATAAAATAAGCTCAAATGAAAAAGAGAAATCCCAGCTAAAAATAGCGGAAAAGGAGAAAGTAATTGAGCAACTTAACGAGCAATTAAAAGACGCTCAAAAGAAAGCCGAACAGGGCTCAAGCCAATTGCAGGGCGAAGTTCAGGAGCTGGCAATTGAAGATTGGCTACGAAATTCATTCCCGCTTGACACTATTGTCGAGGTTAAAAAAGGAGCCAGAGGCGCCGACTGCATGCAGACCGTCAACACCCATACCAGGCAAAACTGCGGCACAATTTACTACGAAAGCAAACGCACAAAAGGCTTCCAGCCGGGTTGGATTGAAAAATTTAAAAACGATATAAGAGAAAAAGGCGCCGACATAGGCGTGCTCGTAACCGAATCAATGCCCGCCGATATGGAGCGAATGGGCCTAAAAGACGGCGTATGGATATGCGCTTTTGAAGAGTTTCGCGGCCTGTGCGCCGTGCTTCGCGACTCAATCATAAGGCTTAGCGACGCCATAACAACACAGGAAAACAAAGGCGATAAAATGGGCATGCTTTACGACTTCCTCACAAGCAACGAGTTCAAACTTCAGGTCGAAGCCATTGTTGAAGGTTTTACACAAATGCAGACGGATCTTGAATCCGAGAAACGCTCAATGACCGGCATTTGGAAAAAGAGAGAGAAACAGATCCAAAAAGTCCTCCTAAACACAAACCACATGTACAGCTCCATCAAAGGCATAGCCGGCAATGCCATTCAGTCCATCCCCCTGCTTGAGCTCCCGGATGATGAAAAAGAAACCACTGATCCCGAAAATGAATAAATAATGGGAAAACCACATTTCCCCTCTAAAAAGAGGGGATAAAGGGGTGTGTAATAGAGCGGTATTTAATATCCCTTCCCTCCCACAAACTCCACAACATCATCAAACGGCAACCTCGCTTTTTCCGGCTGCTCATCATGCTCGCGATATCCAAACGTTATCATCATAGCCGGCTCAAACTTTTCTTTATCAATATTTAATATTTTTTCCACTTTTTCGTGCTCAAAACCGCCAATCGCGCACGAATCAATGCCTATCATAGCCGCCGAAGTCATCATATTACCCGCCGCAATATGGCACTGCTCAACAGCCCATCTCGTCATGTCTATTTCAGCCATCAGGTTGCTGTGAAAATCAATAAGCATATTGTAAAGATCGTCCGGGTAATTCCACCGTTTAAACATCTTAGCCACATGCGCGCTACCCGGCTCGTACAATCCCTTTTTAGCCAATATCACAACCACCTCGCTGCATGTAGTCAACTGCTGTTGATCAAACGACGCCTCCCTCAACTTTGCCTTAAGCCCGCCATTCCTCACAACCAGAAACTTCCACTGCTCCAACCCAAACGACGAAGGCGACAATCGCCCCGTCTCCAGAATAAAACTCAAATCATCATCATCTATTTTCTCATTCTCGTCAAACTCCTTGCAGGCAAACCTATAATTAAACGCTTCCAGTATCTCTTCCTTGTTCATAATTAATCCTTTACAGTAAAATAGGCGCAAAAAATATTGTAATCTATACATGATTCAACTAAATCTAATTTATTAAACAACACTTGTCAATATCTTTTAAAAATGCAAAACGCGGTCATTATTGAGAGAGTAATCTTGAATGAATTTCAATGACAAGGGTAGGGGCGACTTTAGTCGCCCTTTTAAGGGATGCATAAAAAACAATGACCATTGAATATGCGTTATTAAAATGGAGGCTAAAGCCTCCCCTACCCGCCTTTTACCAACAAACAAGCGTTTTACCAATAGAATTGATGCCGACAAATCTGATGGCAAATATAATAGAAATCTAAAAGAACCTAATTCGAAAAAGCTTAAATTTTCACAAATAGTGGCACAGGCATCCCTGCCTGTGCTTTAATGGAAAGGCAATAACTAACTAGAGAGTGATGAGTTCTCTGGTTGCTAAACCTCGACGTCAATCACTTTCTTCCTGCTCTAAAAGTCTTAAGTCTGATAACTCAGTTCCTAATTCTACCCATTTATCGACAAGCTTTCTAAGGTTAGCGTAGTTTTT
>JAIQZQ010000129.1 GCA_021777105.1 Candidatus Anammoxibacter sp. | reverse complement strand
AAACGTGCCGTTCGTGCCTATGCCGACTATAACATCCGCGGGCAGGCCGTTAACGGTCGCGTCAAGTCCCATAAAACCGCTTAGAAGGTCGCTTACGCGGCCCGCGATAACAACGGTATCGTTTGTGACTTCCAGACCGTCCTCAGGGAAATCGATAAAAATAGTTGGGGCCTGACCGTCCTGAGTGACTGAAACGGGAGAGGGCGCGCTTGTTGCGCCGTCAACGGCAATTGCAAAGAAGAAAAGATGGTTTACCCGGTTAAGTTGAAGAGGAATAACTGCTGTAAAACCGTTATTCACCACATCAACTTCAACTATATTTAAGCCTCCTTCAATGCGTATTTTAGTTGCAAGTGCGTCAACTACGCCGGTGGCCGTTACCTCAAGGGCCGACGTGCACGTTTCAGAAGTGGTGACCTGTGGGGACAGTGGGGGATCGCCAAGCGGCGGCGTTGGAGTTGGTATCGGCGTCGGACTTGGGGTTGCAGTTGGAGCCGGTGTTGGAGTTGACGTCACCGTAGGCGATGGAGTCGGCGGGATTTCATCATCACTGCTGTCGTCATCGCTGCTCTTATCGTCTTTGCTGTCGTCATCGTCACTGCTTTTATCGTCTTTACTCTTGTCATCGTCATCACTGCTTTTATCGTCTTTACTCTTGTCATCGTCATCACTGCTTTTATCGTCTTTACTGTTGTCATCATCCTTGTTTTTATCTTTTTTGTCTTTCTTGCCTTTGCCGGCATCGTCATCATTGTTTTTATCTTTTTTGCCTTTTTTATCTTTATCGTCTTTACTGTTGAGAGTCAGGGTTTTGCCGGAGATCCCATTTGCCTTATCTTCCGTAAGACCGTCGTTAACGGCCGGAACTGTTTTTACGCCGGCAACCGTATCAGGGGAGTCCAAATAGGTCTCGCTAAATTCCGTAGACTTGCCCGCAAGGAGTTGAGGCAAGGCAAAAATCATTAAGAAACAAAAAACAATAACGTTTACGGCGATCATTTTCTTATTCGGCATGATTATCCCTTCTCTAATTTTTTCAAAATTCAGGACTATTATCTATTTGTTTAGATTTGCGCATGCATTAAGGTTGGGCGCATACGCAACGCTGTTTTCGCGTCAAACACTGACTATCAGAGGAACGCGGAAAGAGCCTTAATTGGTTAAGAGTTAAAAACGAATCATATTTACGGCAAATAAACTGTAATTTATGTTAGCTATACAGAATAATATACGCGCTAATTGCTAAAATACCGGCTTTTGCCGCATGCGCATAACTTCCTACTGTTTAGCGGCTTACGACACAGCCACCGATAATCCAATTTAATGTTTTAAGTTTTATTATATAGTTCTAACAGAACACTAATTGATCTGTCAATTTACAGCTGTAGGATTATAGCGATGGGCTTAATATTGTCAAGTATTAAAAAGCGCTAGATTTAGTAATATTAATAATTTGTAACAAAGCCCCTGACAACGACTCCGATTTTGCCTACAATGGCATAGTAAGAACCATTACACCAGTGTAGTGTATTACACTACACTGGTTGTAATGTTTTTTTGCGGGCATGTTTTTGTTTTGTAAAAAAGCCGTATTTTTGCCGAACTGTCTGTTAATGATGAAGATTTTAATCTACATTCCGGTTAAATGACTCAACCGGCGTTTTGATGCTGTTTTATAATAAGGAGCCTCTCTCTTTTTTGGTGTATTCGGAACTTTTTATCCAGACAATATTTTTTTAGGCATGTAGGGGTGTATAAAATATCAACACCCCTGTTTTAGGACGCGGCAAGGATATAAGCGGAAATTGAAAAAATTACAAATTGCAGAAAAAAAATATTTTATTTTATTATTTATTGTGACGGTTTTTAAAATCGAGCGGATAACGAAAAAGAGCAAATGCATGGAAGGCGGATTACGCGGATTGGCGCGGATTTAAAAGATAGAAAACAACGGTGACTGTCACCTCTGATATGCCGGAGCATATTGTATTATGATATTAACTAAGGGTCAGCTCAAAAATAACTTCGGTTTTTTGGCTGTAATTTTGCGTTAGATTTGCGAGATATGATTGAGTCAAATTCTCACGTAGCATAACCATAGCTACGTGAGAATTTGACGATTGAATATCTCACAAAGATAATATGAAAGTACGACCAAATAAACAGAAGTTATTTTTGAGCTGACCCTTAGCCATCTATTCTTAAAAGCATAGAACATGGATGACGCAAATTAGCGCGAATAAAAGCAAAAAGCAAAAAATCCGTGACAAATTCCGCCCTTTCATTTTAAACGTTTCAATTTACAAAAACATTTCTTACACACCTATATTATGCAAATACTCTCGACATTAGAATAAATCTCAATTTGAGCGATTATAATGATTCGCATTATAAACAAGAAAATGTTAATATATGAAACTTTTATCACAAAGAACAAGTTTCATGAATATTCCAGGACTGTAATTATTGTAATTTAGAAAACTATTATGGAGAAAAAATGAGGAAGATTATTACAACAGGCATAATTTGCGCATTTTTATTAAATTTCTTTTTTTTAAACACAACCTTTGCAAATACCGACAATGATAAAAATGAGAAACCAAAAGCTGACTCCGACCAATTTAAATCAGAGGTAGACAAGATTAGTTATAGCGTAGGGGCAAACTTCTTTTTAACTTTTATTAATATAAAAAATGAACTTGAAGCTGTAGGGTATCAATTTAACGATGAACTCATTTTAAAAGGTTTTGAGGATGCCGTAAAACAAAAGACGATTATTTCCAGTGAAAAGGCGCAATCAATTGTTAACGATTTTAAGAGGGAATCAAACGCAAAACTTCGTTCACGCGACACAGATTTGGCAAACGCGAATAGGGATAAAGCGGACAAATTCCTTGCTGAAAACGCGAAGAAAAGCGATGTGGTAAAGCTAAAAAGCGGTCTTCAATACGTTATCCTTAAGAATGCCGAAGGAGCAAAGCCGGCATTAACGGATCAAGTTAAAGTTAATTACAAAGGGGCGTTGATTGATGGAACTGAATTTGACAGCTCTTATAAACGTAATAAACCGGCGATATTTATGCTTAATCGTGTTATTAAAGGCTGGAAAGAGGGTATACAATTAATGACTGTTGGATCAAAATATAGATTCTTTATACCTCCACAACTTGGGTATAGCAATAAAAGGATCCCAAATATACCTCTAAATTCCCTGTTAATTTTTGACGTTGAGCTGCTTGAGATTGCCAAAAACAGCCCTACGCCCAAAAACCAATTAAGATAAGGGCTCGGAAAGATCCCTTATCTTAAATTTTCATTAAATTCACTCAACGATCCCGCTTTAATGGCGTTTTTGAGAAGAGATTCTAAAATATCCACCGATTCAATTTTCTTTAAATCGGCAATAGTTTCTTTTGCGGCCGTTTCAAACCGGACTTCTAAAACATCAATTACCGCTTTTTCCATCCCATCTCGTTTACCTTCTAACTTGCCTTCTCGTTTGCCTTTTACGACACCTTCATCTATACAGTCCTGCACAACGGCTGACTCTTGTATTATTTTTAGTTCCTCCTTAAAAAATTTCCATAGAAAATCCTTTTCACGATACCTGCTTGCTATAGTTACAGTGGCGGAATATAAATCTCCACGTTTTTTAATGTCAGATTCCTGATTGATCAATTCTTTTATATGACATAATATTTTATCATCCGCGCGGCCTTTTAACAAGCGTGCATGTACGACTATAATAGCATGACGGTGATTAAATCAGATAAATTATTTATGATTCCAGGTATTAATAACGGAAGTCTTTCAATGGAAGTTGATTTTGCGGCAAGATTGGCTACAAAATGGCGCTGAAATGAGAGTAGCAAAAACACTTTTTAGACTGGATAGGAAAGATTAAAAACAGATCAAAAGCAAAAGCCTGCCCACGAAATGACACGAAAAAACACGAAATCATAAAGAGCAAAGAGCATAGAACACGGATGACGCGAATTGGCGCGGATTAGCGAGGATTCAAAAAAAAAGGTGGAAAAGCGGGCTCATGAAATGACACGTTATGCCGGCCCACGTTATTCCCTCCAATAATGTGGATATAATCACATTATTGGAGGGAATAACGTGATTATATCCACAAAAAAGGAATGAATAAGTTTGCTAAATGGTTTCAGAATGTTAAAATAGGAGGCATGAAAAGGGATATTTATCAAAAACTTATTCAATGGAAATTGTCATCCAGGCGGAAACCCCTGATTTTAAAAGGAGCCAGACAGACAGGAAAAACGCATATTCTCAAAGAATTTGCTAAAAATGAATACAAGAACATTTCCTATTTCAATTTCGAGGAAGATAATCAATTAAATAAATTCTTTCATCAAAAGCTTGACCCTAAAATATTAATAGAACAGCTCTCAATTTATCAGAAAAAGCCTATTACGCCCGGCAGAGACCTAATTATATTTGATGAAATTCAGGCGTCAAACCAGGCATTAAATTCTCTTAAATATTTCAACGAAAAAGCTAACGAATACCACATTGCCGCCGCAGGCTCACTTTTAGGAATAACCCTTTCAACGCCAAAATCATTTCCTGTTGGAAAAGTAAATTTCCTTGAGCTTTACCCTCTTACATTTTTCGAATTTCTTGATGCCATTGGCGAGGCACAATACAGGGCCTATATTGAAGGTATTGTTGATTTAGAGCCGTTGCCTGAACCGTTTCATGAAGAACTCATAAAATTATTACGAAAATATTACTTTATTGGAGGTATGCCGGAAGCCGTCAAACATTTTGCCGAAACAAACGACCTCTTTGAAGTTAGGAGTATCCAAAAAGAGATATTGAACTCCTATATCCTTGATTTCGCTAAACACGCCCCCCCTGCCGAGTACCCAAAACTAAATCTCATTTGGGATAACATTCCAAGTCAACTTGCAAAAGAGAACAAGAAATTTATATTTTCAGCAATAAAAAAAAGCTCAAGAGCCAGGGAATACGAAAATGCCATATTTTGGCTTAATGGGGCAAGTCTGATATCAATGGTTTTTGAGACCAAAGTTGGAGAGCCGCCGCTAAAAGGTTATATAAACCGCAATAATTTTAAGATATATGCCGCAGACGTGGGACTGTTAGGCGCAATGGCGAATGTTCCAGAAGAGGCTCTGATAAACGGCGATCAGTTTTTTAATCAATACCGAGGCGCGTTTGTTGAAAATTACGTTGCTCAACAACTTAGGGCAACCCTTGACATGGAACTTTATTACTGGAAAAGCGCGTCAGGGAAAGCTGAACTTGATTTTGTAATCGAATTGCAAAACCGCATTTTCCCTTTGGAAATCAAAGCCGGCATAAATACTAAAAGCAAAAGCCTAGTTTCATTTGACGCCAGATTTCAACCGGCAATCCTTGTCCGGTCCAATCTTCTGAATCTAAAAAAAGACGGCAAAATATGCAACATCCCATTATACGCAATACAACAACTTCCACGACTATTACAAACTGCAACCGGCGCAGATTGAAAAAGCTGATCAATAATTGACATTGCAAAAGAAAAACAGAAACGATAGAACGCGGATGACACCGATGACGCGGATAAAATCAAAAGCGCGCCCATCTATTGTCATTGTTTTTTAAAATGAATTATTAAAAATAGATGTTGGGTTTCGCGATGCTCTACCCAACCTACAAAACTAAGTATTGGCGGAGCTATAATTGGAGATGGTATGGTAGAGAGAAGACGTAGATATACTCAAAAGCATAAGGTTTTCGAAATTTGATAATGAATAAAAGGCTAAAGCCTTAACTCCAACAAGCTAAGTTTCTTGGAATTTACCCTTTAGGGTTTTATTTCATTGCATTTGAAAAAAACATACACGAACATAATTTTTTGAAAACCTGATTTGTTTGACTATAGCAACAAATAGTCAATGCGCAGGCGCGAAGGCCTGCGCATTGGCGGTTTTGATAATTTTTTGGGGAGTTGTTACATCTTGCCGAAAACAATTTCGTTGTCTTTAAGCGAGGCCTTGATTTTATCGCCAAGTTTAAATTCGCCGTTTACTATGCTTAAGGAGAGAGGGTTTTCAATTTCGCGTTCAATGGCGCGCTTTAGCGGACGGGCGCCGTAGTTGGAATCAAATCCGTCGGATACCAGTTTGTTTTTAACATCTTCGCTGATCTCAAGGGACAAATCTTCGTCCTTCAAACGTTTTACAAGTTGGTTTATCAATATTTCCAGTATGCCGTGAATGTGGTCTTTTGTAAGCGAGTGGAAAACTATCATATCGTCAATACGGTTTAGAAACTCGGGTTTGAAATATTTCTTAACCTCTGAGAGAACAAGCTCTTTTGCCTCTTCGTGGCTAACAACGCCCGGAGCTGATTTAAAACCTATATCGTTTTTATCCGCCAGCAGCTCGCCGCCGATGTTTGACGTGCCTATTATTATCGTGTTTCTGAAACTTACAACATTGCCGTGAGCGTCGGTTAACCTGCCTTCGTCAAACACCTGAAGCAGCATGTTGAACACATCGGGATGCGCCTTCTCAACTTCGTCAAGCAATAGAACGGAGTACGGCATGCGTCTGATCTTTTCAGTAAGCTGGCCGCCTTCGCCGTACCCAACATAACCCGGAGGCGCGCCGATTAATTTTGCGACTTCATGGCGCTCCATAAACTCAGACATATCCAGCCTGATAATGCGCGATTCGTCGTCAAACAGAAACTCGGCAAGGGCTTTTGCAAGCTCCGTCTTGCCGACACCGGTTGGGCCAAGGAAAAGGAACGAGCCTATGGGCCTTGAAACTTCGCGCAAACCGGCCCTGTTTCTTCTAATAGCGTTGGCAATGGTTCTAACCGCCGCGTCCTGCGCAACAATCCTTTCGTGCAGTTTCTCCTCCATGTTTGTCAATTTTGCGGCTTCGGTTTCAAGCATCTTCGAGGCAGGTATGCCAGTCCAGCTTGAGACAATGTTCGCAATATCTTCGGCGGTAACTGCGGTGTCTTTCTCTTTTAACTCTTTCTTCCATATAGTCTTTTCTTTAGCCAGTTCGGCCTCAATCTGTAAAACTTTTGCGTGAAAATTTGTGGCCTCTTCAAAATTCTGTCTTTCGAACGCTTCGCGCTTCTTTTCAATTTGCGCTAAACGCTCATTCTCAAGTCTTTTAATATCCGGCGGCGTAAAATGCAGCTCAAGGTGTTTTTTTGAACCGGCTTCATCAAGAAGGTCAATGGCTTTGTCAGGTTGCGCCCTATCGGTAATATAACGGTCGGAAAGGCGCGCGGCGTCCTTTATAGCGTCAGCCATGTAATGAATATTGTGATGTTTTTCATAATATGATTTAACCCCTTCAAGGATGCTCACAGTCTCCTCTATGTTAGGCTCGCTGATAGACACGGTTTGAAACCGCCTGGCAAGCGCCCTGTCGGCCTCGACATATTTTCGATAATCATCATACGTTGTGGCGCCTATCATTTGAAGTTGTCCTCTGGCCAAAGCAGGTTTAAGAATGTCCTGCGCCCCCATTCCGCCGGAGTTGCCTCCGCCACCCACGCCAACCACTGAATGCACTTCATCTATAAATAGTATAATTCGGCCGCCGGAATCAATAACGGAATCTTTTATTGATTTAAGCCTGCCCTCAAATTCGCCGCGAACTCCTGCCCCGGCAATCAGCGCGGCCATGTCAAGGGAAAGTATGCGTTTGGAAAGCAGTGATTGAGGCACTTCGCACGCGGCTATCTGCAACGCAAGCCCTTCGACCACAACCGTTTTGCCCACTCCAGGTTCGCCGACCAGCACGGGATTGTTCTTTTTGCGGCGAGATAATATCTGTATGAGACGGGCAATCTCCTTCTCCCTGCCGATCACGGGATCAAGCCCCCCTTGCCTGGCCATCTCCGTAAGGTCGGCGGTGTACTCCTTTAAAACGTCAAGTTTGCTTTCATCGTCGCGTTGAGTTATCTTGCGGCCCCCGCGAAGTTGTTTAATCGCCTCGCGAACACTATTAAGCTCCAAACCGGCGTCCCGTAAAATTTCGCTCGTCTTGCCTGCCTTGCGGTCAAAAAGCGCAAGAAACAGGGCCTCGGAGCTAATCAATTTATCGCCGATGCCGTTTGATTCATGCAGCGCAATCTCAAATACAGACTCAACCTCGGCCGAAACAACAAGCTGCACATTCTCCATTGAATTAAGTTGCTCAAGCTGGTTGTCGAAAGTCCCGTATATGCCGTCTATAAGCATCTTTTTCGTGTTCTCCGGCTCAAGTTTGAGTTGTTCAATAATAGCCATTACAGAAGAATCATCCTGAACCAACAAACCCAACAAAATCATCTCAGACGTAAACACGTTCCGTTTGATGTTTACAAGCTCCATCGTGCCTATATTAACAGCGTCGAGCACTTTCTTTGTGCAATATCTCACATATTTCTGCAACATATTTAGCCTCTTGACAATAAAGTTTTAATTGAACAAAATAAGCAACTATTCAGCGTGTTTACTAATATAAAAATAATAATACATTAGATCACCCTCTTTGGCTAAAGAGGGAATAAGGGAGATTCGAATAAAGAATATTCCGCTATTTTAAAAGCTAAAAAATGAAAGTTAATCTATTCAAATCCCCCCGCCCCCTTTTCTAAAGGGGATGGATGATTGTATGAGATTGTTACAAAATATTAGAAAACATGCTGAATAGTTACTTTTAATTAAACAAAAATAAACGGCTTATTATCGCCTGTTTTGCTTTTTGTGTAAAGGTTTTTTTACATTTTTGGGCTTTACGGCCACACTACCTTGACGGCTTAACGCCTATTGCTTCGCGAACTTCTTCCATAGTTTGCGCGGCTATTTCCGAGCACTTTTTAGCGCCGGTTTGAAGAACGTCATAAATGTAATCAGGCTTTGCAATGAGTTCGTTGTTCTTCTCTCTAATCGGGGCTAATTCAGTAGTTATGTTCTCGTTCAATATCTTTTTGCAATCAACGCAGCCAATGCCGGCTGATTTGCAGCCGGCTCTAACTTCCTCAATCTGGGAATCGGAAGAGAAACCTTTGTGCAGCGTATATATATTGCAAATAGCCGGGTCGCCCGGATCGTTTCGGCGTTTCCTGTTCTCGTCGGTAACGGCGGTAGACAACTTCTTCCAAATGGATTCAGGCGGCTCAACAAGGGAAATATAGTTGTTCATGCTTTTGCTCATTTTGTTTTTGCCGTCAAGCCCCATGATTCTGGCCGATTCCGAAAGCTGCTCCATCGGCTCAGGAAATATCTCGCCGAACTTGTTGTTAAATTTCCTCGCAATTTCACGGGCAAGCTCAATGTGTTGAACCTGATCTTCGCCCACCGGCACAACCTCGCCTTTGTACAGCAAAATGTCGGCGGCCTGCAAAACAGGGTAGGTGAACAGACCGACGTTTACGTTTGATTTATGTTGCTCGGACTTCTCCTTATACTGCGTCATGCGATCAAGGTGGCCCATTGAAATAACAGTATTGAGTATCCAGGCAAGCTCAGTGTGCTCGCGCACATGAGATTGCGCAAATATAACGCACTTTTCAGGGTCAAGGCCGGCGGCAAGATTTGAAGCGGTGGCGTTCAATATCCTCTGCTGCATCGTCGAGGCGTCATAGTCAACCGTAATCGCGTGATAATCCACAATGCAAAATATGCAATCATAGTCGTTAACAAGATTTACCCATTTTTTTATCGCACCGAGATAGTTGCCAAGATGCACATCGCCGCTTGGTTGTATACCGCTGAAAAGCTTCTTTTTCATTTAAAACAACCTCTACTCCGGTCAAGCCGGATAAATAAAAAATAAAAATGCAAAAGTAAAAAGCCGAAGCAGTCTTGCAGACGGCTTCTATATCCGCCAAGTTAAATAACGCTTTTAAGAGCGTGGTTTTTTTGACCTAACTCTAGACTTCGAGTCCTGTTTTCCAGGTTTCGAGCTAAACCCAGCTCCTTGTTTCCTTGCTTCCGGCCTTCCCTTTAATTCATGTTTTTTATGGTTAGAGCCGGACTCTGATTCCTGTTTTCTTGGTTTCGAGCTAAACCTGGATTGTTGTATACCAGGCTCATGCCTAGTTGACGATTCTCGTTTTCCCGAGTCAGAGCCATACTCTGATTCCTGTCTTCTTGGTTTAGCTCTGACCCTTGATCGCCGTTTCCATGGTTCAGGTCTAACGCCGAATTCTTGTTCTTCCGGATTATCGCCACACTCTAATTCCCGTTTTTTTGGTCTGGGCCTGGAATCTGATTTAGGTCTGAAAATTATTTTTAAAGGTATTTCGGCAAAGCCAAACCTTTTGCGTAACTGGTTGGATAAATATCGCGCATAATCATCATCAAAGAACGAATCGTCATTCACAAACAACACAAAAGTGGGAGGCAACACCGAAACCTGGGTAGCGTAATATAGCTTTGGGCCCTTTCCGTATCTACGAGCCGGGCCATGCGCAGCAAACGTCTGCTCAAGAAATTTGTTTAACTCCATGGTAGGCGCCCGCGTTTTGGCCTGTTCAAACAGATCCTGGGCCAAACCAATAGTCTTAATAACATTATCCTTGCTTAACGCGCTGATAAAGGAGACCGGCGCGTATGAAAGCCCGGGCAAAAGGGAGTCTATATAAGCTGTAAAGTCTGGGACCTTGGCATTGGTGGCCAAATCCCATTTATTACAAACCACAATGCACGGCTTCAGCTCACTCTGAATATAAGAGCCAAGTTTTTTCTCTATCTGTGAAATACTTACGCTAACATCCAGAATAAACAACACCACGTCTGCGCGGCGTATTGACCTCTCAGTGCGGGCTTTACTGTAAAACTCAACTGAATCCTTTATGCTGCTCCTCTTTCTCATGCCGGCGGTGTCTATTGCCAAAAATTCCGTCTCGCCAATATTGAATTTTACATCTATGGAATCTCTGGTAGTGCCGGCTACATTGCTTACAATAACCCGCTCCTCTTTAACCAATGTGTTTATAAGCGTTGATTTGCCGGCGTTTCGCCTGCCGACAATCGCCAACTTCATGCAAGGCTCCGCGCGCTTAGCGGCAACTTTGTCGTAGTGAATGGAATCGGTTATTTTGCTCAACAAATCTATGCGCCCATGCTTCTCAACCGCTGAGATTGGAAACGGCTCGCCCATGCCGACTTTAAAAAATTCGGTTACATAGGGCTCTTGTTTGGAGGAGTCTACTTTGTTGACAACAAGTATTGTAGGTTTGCTAATTTTACGCAATTTTTCAGCTATCTGAACATCAAGCGGCGTCACGCCGTCGGCAACATCCAACACAAACAGCACAAGATCGGCCATGTTTATGGCGGTATCTATCTGCCCGCTAATTTCATCGTCAAGATTATCAACATCATTAATGCCGTAACCGCCGGTGTCAAGCAGCTCGAATTGCTTATTATTGTGCTCTATTTGCGTGGCGATTCTGTCCCTCGTTACGCCGGCCGTGGGTTCAACAATTGATATCCTGCGGCAGGCAAGACAGTTAAACAGGGACGATTTGCCCACATTGGGCCTGCCGACAATTATTACAACAGGTAAATTCATAAATGGAAACCGGGTAACCGGGTATAAAAAGTGAATAGATATTTGTAAAATGTTTGATTAAAACTTGAAGGACAATTTATTTGAACAACGGCAAGGCGGGTATGATTTTGATGTCTAGTCCGTATAAACCTGACAAGCCAAAGGTTAAAAGTATTGCCCAAAGCATGTTTATACTAACTACTCACGTCTGCAAAGAAACATTTCAAGAACTCATTAGCTTAACTAATGTAACAATTATAGCCGCTGTAGCAGCCAACATTGCGCCTAAGCGGAGTGTTAAATCATGCTTAAGTCTCATTTCTTGCTCATGAAGGTCTCTCTTTGTTGCCACAACTTCGAGATTTTCCTCTTCAATATTTTTTAAAATCTCAGATAATGAATGCGCCTGTTCTTCTGAAAACGTCTTCTTGAGTTCATCAAACATGCTTAAAGTGTCTACTGTACGCCCCATAACAGCCCCCATATTTATGAATTACTATGACATAAAGACCAGTCTTTTCCAACACAACACCCACATTGCTTCTGTTTTGCCTATACGAAGCGTTTCAAGTTTAAAACATTTAACAAACATCCCCGTCAAGATTATGATACGCCTTCCGCTCCGTCTTCACCCTCTTCATTATCCCCATTGCCTTGCGCCTTCGCGTCTTCCAATTCGTCAGGGCCTTCGTCCTCAACATAAATATCCGAGATATCGGTCTCATCAACATCTTTTCGCAATAGGAAATAGACTATAGTCTTGGCGGATCCGATATATGCCAACGCAAAACCAAAAACCCCGGTCTTTACAACCATAAGGCATAATACTATGGACAATGCCACAAATCTTTCCGCCCAATTATCAATCCCAGCCAATCCCGCCTTAAAATCACTCGCGCTTGCGCTAATAATAGAGCAGTAATCAGGCTTTATGTTAACAGCCGCGATTATATCCTTAAACTTCTGCCCCATTCCTATGCCAACCGTGTCAAATGCGATATTAACAATAAAACACGCCGAAGCTCCCACAAGAACCACGCAGAAAATACCGTATAACGAGCTTATAAAAAAGTAAGTGAAAAACCTCCGAGGTTTTGATAAGACATAGCTGTAGGCCCTGCTCATTGCGTCAAAAGCGTCTGATCCCTCGGCGCTTATAGTGGGAAACATCAGGCACAAACCGATAATGCCGATAATGCCGACAAAAGCGACCATAAAACTGGATATCAGCGTTAAAGGAAAGCCGAATGCCAAAAATATATCTCCAAACGCGCCCAATTTGCCGACAAAACCAATTAAAACATTGCAAAGCGCAAAAAACACCACGCCGATTGCCGGAACAATAGGCGACCAGAAATATGACCAAAACTTCTTAAGTGAAAACTTCACGCCGTCCAGCATCTTCAGGCTCTCGTCTTTTGCGTACTCAACAGCTGAGATGCGGGTAATGGCGCCGCCTATTATTGACCATATAACAAGCAACCCCATAACAATCGATACCATTACTATAAGTTTGCCCGCGCTAAACGCCATCATTGATTTGCAAAAAATCAGGAGCATTTCATAAGGGCATAAATTAGACGCAAAAAATGCGCCGGCGATAATTAATTTCGGGCTTACGGAGATAAACCCCAGACGTTGGCATATGCCGGCCACAACCATGATAAACAGCACGCTGATAATAATGCCGGCAAAGGCTAAAAAAAGTTTTTTTGGATCAAAAGCCATCCTGAACGATCTGAAAATATCGCTCCAGTCCTTTTTTATCTCTTCCATTCCGGGAATCTCCTTTTGTTACTTTTTTAATAAAAAAATCACTGTCTCAAGTATTTAATGAGAATGATTATCTAGCGTCCGTCATAAAATGTCAAGGGCTTTTTTAATTTGTCACTACACTGTAAACGCCTGATTTCACGCCAAAAAACGAGCGTCTAAAATTCATCGTCGCCGGCAGGCGCTATTGGCGGATTTAAAGTCGATTCAATCTTGTAATCTTCATCAAACCACTGGCCAAGATCAATCAATTTGCACTTATTGCAACAAAATGGAAAAGACGGCAAATCCTTTAAAGCATTTCGCGGCAACTCTTTATCACAATTTGGGCATTTAATTTTATTCATAAGCGCTTTCTCCTTGGACTTGATTCGTCATTTTATGGAAAATTTGGCGGTTGCGCGATCCGGGATGGGTATAAAAACTTTAGGCGGGAAACATAGCGTATGATATGAAAACGCCGCCGCTATATTGCCTGCGTAAAAATCCATGGCCTGCGCATAAAAACAGGCCATGAATTTCTCAACTTTCCTTTTTCTTCTTTGTAGCCGCTTTTGCCGGCTCCTTTTTTGTCTTTGCGCCGTCTTTGGCTTTTGTCTTTGTGGCGGTTGAATCCGACTTTGACTTATTTTCCGCGTCCTGTTTTGATTTATACTCGCTGCTTCGGTAATCAGTCTGGTAAAAACCGGAGCCTTTAAATATAACGGCCCCGCCTGTTCCTATAAGCCTTTGCGCCTTTCTTTCTCCGCATTCCTGACATTTTTTTTTCGGCTTTTCAGTGATTTGTTGAAACAACTCATAAGTTGCGTCGCATGCCGAGCATTCATAATCGTAAGTAGGCATATTAATTTAATCTCCTAAAAATTTTATCTCACTTCTCTTCGGTTTTGGGCTCTTCCTCTTTTTTATCTTCTTCCGGGGTTGCGTTTGCGCTCTTTTTGGAAACTTTGACTTTTGCCGGCCTTATGACCCTATCGTGCAGAACAAAACCCTTTTGCAATTCCATAGTAACAGTGTGGTGAGGATGGCTGTCGTTCTCTTCTTCCATAACCGCTTCATGGAGCGCGGGATCAAACGGCTTGCCCTCCGTCTCAATCTCTTTAACACCGCACCGTTCCAGCAATTTTTTGAGTTCGCCCTCAACCATATGAATGCCTTCCAGAAGCTTATCAAAATCCTTTGATTCCTTTGTGGAAAAAATGGCTCTTGAAAAATTGTCGGCAACATTGGTTAAAGCAACGACAACATCCTGCACGGCATACTGCCTTATAGACTCGGCTTCCTTTATTTTTCTTTTCTGGAAATTGGCGTATTCAGCCTGAGTGCGTTTGAGTTTATCAAGAAGTTCATCGTACTCTTTAGCCTTCTTTACAGCCTCTTTTACCTCATCTTCGGTTAGCGTGGACACATCAACCCCGGCTACATCGCCATTCCCATCCTTAACCTCGGCTTCAACGGGTACCTTCTCATCATCGGCTTTGTCTTTATTAACGCTATCGCCGTTATTTACCGCGGATTTACCATCCTCCGCGCCGTTTTCAGAACCGGGCGCGTTATTTTTATCAGATGATTCATCAGTAGTTTCCGCTTCTTTTATATCTTTATTATTTTCTTCAGCGCTCATCAGATAACAACCTCAACTCTAACATTAAAATAATTTCTAACTAAAATAATTACGCATCTTCTGAAAAAAGTTCTTCTGTTTCGGGTTTGCGTTTTTATGATTCAAATCCTCAAACTCCCTGAGCAGAGCCTCCTGCCGGGAACTAATTTTTACCGGTGTTTCAACGGTAATATGCACAAGCAGGTTTCCTCTGGTATAACCGTATGTGTCGGGCACCCCTTCATTCTTAACGGCAATAACATCGCCGCTTTGAGAGCCTTTCGGTATCTTTATTATTTTTTTACCACGCTGCAAAGTGGGAGCTTCAACCTCGCACCCTAACGCGGCTTGTGGAAATGTTATTGGAATGTCGCAAACTATATCGTTTCCATGCCTTTCAAAAATTGGGTGAGGGCTAACATGAATATCGCAATATAGATCGCCTGCGGGCCCTCCGTTTTCGCCGGCTTCTCCCTGCCCGGTCACTCGCAGCCTTGTGGCGTCTTCAATGCCGCTTGGAATCTTGACTGAGATAGTCGCGGTTTTTGGAGCCGCGCCCGAGCCTTTGCACTTGCGGCATGGGGTGTCAATAACACGCCCCTGCCCACCGCATTTAGGGCACGCGCTACGCACCATAAAGAAACCTTGCGATTTCTGTATCTCGCCCCTGCCTTTGCAATACACGCAAGTTATCGGCGATGTGCCTGGTTGCGCTCCAGAGCCTTTGCAATCTCCGCACGGCTCTTTTCTGGAAATTTCAAGCGTCTTTTCAACCCCGGTAATAACATCGACAAGCTCTATCTTCATATCGCAACGCAGGTTTCTGCCTCGTTTTCCGCCGCGGCCTCGTCTGCCGCCGCCGAACATGCCCTCAAAGATACTTCCGCCAAAAATATCGCCAAACGCGTCAAAGATGTCGTCAAACCCACTAAAACCGCTAACCCCTGATCCTCGCAGCCCTTCATGCCCAAACTGATCGTACTTTCGCCTCTTATCCTGATCGCTCAAAACGCCGTAAGCTTCCGCGGCGCTTTTAAACATTGTTTCCGCTTCCTTATTATCCGGATTTTTGTCAGGGTGATATTTCAGCGCCAACTGACGGTACGCCTTTTTAATCTCGTCCTCGCTTGCGTTTCTGCCAACACCTAATACTTGATAATAATCCTCTTGGCTCATTTTGCACCTTAATTTTTGTTAATATCTAAGCCAAAAATAATCATGCATTATTAATGACTCTCTACGCGCCGGCTTTGACAAAGCCTTTAAACGCGCGCTAAAAAATTTAACCGCCAATGAAAAACGAGTTGCGCGCTAAACAAAACACGCAACTCGTATTATTTAAAACATAACGCTTTCAAAAAGAAAACGCCTTACAACCAGCCGTTATTAACTAACGCTGCCGTCAATCGAGACAAACCCGCCGTCGTCATCGTCGCTCTCTGCAAGATCGGTAACCATTGTGTTGGTTGTAAGCATAAGCCCGGCTATGCTGGCCGCGTTCTGCAAAGCAACCCTTGACACCTTTGTAGGGTCAATAATCCCTTCCTTAAACATATCGACAAACTCGTTCTTGTTGGCGTTGTACCCAATATTAGCGCCCTTTTCCTTGACTTCGGACACAACTACGGCGCCGTCGCCTCCGGTGTTTGAAACTATTTGTCTCAAAGGCGCTTCAAGAGCCCTTAAAATAATATCGGCCCCTATCTTTTCGCTGCCCTTAAACTTCTTTTTCGCGTCTTCCAAAGCAGGAAGACATCTCAAATAAGCAGTGCCTCCGCCGGGAACAATGCCCTCTTCAACAGCGGCCCTTGTGGCGTGCAACGCGTCCTCAACCCTGGCCTTTTTCTCATTTATTTCAGCTTCAGTGGCCGCGCCCACATTTACAACCGCGACACCGCCGGCCAGTTTGGCAAGACGTTCGCTAAGTTTCTCCTTGTCGTAATCAGAAGTTGTCTGCTCTATCTGGTTCTTGATCTGAGCAATCCTGGCCTGTATCTCTGATTTCTTTCCTATGCCCTCGATTATTGTAGTGTTCTCTTTGTCTATTATAATCCTTTTGGCGCTGCCCAAGTCTTCAATAGTAACATCCTCAAGCTTAATGCCAAGGTCGTCGGTTATTGAGCGCGCGTTTGTCAAAATTGCAATATCTTCCAGCATCGCCTTTCTCCTATCTCCAAAACCAGGAGCTTTAACCGCCGCGCAATTGAGAACTCCGCGCAATCTGTTAACAACCAGCGCTGCAAGAGCCTCGCCCTCAACATCTTCAGAGATAATCATCAAAGGTTTGCCGCAAGCCGATATCTTTTCTAAAAGAGGCACAATCTCTTTTATATTAGCTATCTTTTTCTCATGCAAAAGAATGTAAGGGTCTTCAAGAACCGCTTCCATCTCCTGCGCGTTTGTCACAAAATAAGGCGAAATAAAACCTTTATCAAACTGCATACCCTCCACAACATCAAGCGTGGTTTCAATGCCTTTTGCCTCTTCAACCGTTACAACGCCGTCCTTTCCGGCCTTGTCCATCGCGTCGGCAAGCAAGTTGCCGATCTCGGCGTCGTTGTTTGCGGAAATTGTGCCGACCTGCGCCACCTCGGTTTTGCCTTTAACCTGTTTGCTTTGCTTTTGCAACTCGCCGACAACAACATCAACGGCCTTGTCAATGCCGCGTTTAATAGTCATTGGATTTGCGCCGGCAGTCACAATCTTTAAACCTTCGCTATAAATCGCCTCGCTGAGAATAGTGGCGGTAGTGGTTCCGTCGCCCGCAATATCGCTGGTCTTTGAAGCCACTTCGCAAGCCATTTTGGCCCCCATGTTCTCAAACGGGTTTGTAAGCTCAACCTCTTTTGCGACCGTCACACCGTCTTTAGTAACAGTGGGCGATCCAAAACTCTTCTCCAGAATAACATTTCTGCCTGTTGGGCCCAACGTTACCTTAACCGCATCGGCAAGTTTTTTCAGGCCTGTAAGCATCTGTTTTCTGGCATTTTCCTCAAACATTAACTGTTTCGCTGCCATTTTAATCCTCCAGAGCAAATAATTGTAAAGCGCGGCAAGCGGCCGGCGAGTTTATCGCCCGCCACAAAACCGCGCGTTTATATTTTTTAATCAAAGTTATAGTTATCCCATTCGAAGATAACAATATGAGTAGAATCGGAAAGGAGCCGGCTGTTAGCCTTAACCTTCCGCTCTTAACACAAATTTCGCCTCCAAGGCATAATTCTCCCCTCATGGGATAATTCTCACTAAGGCAGCCAAGCTGCCAAGTGTTCATTTATTCAACCTTCGCAAGAATATCGCTTTCCCTCATTATCAGATATTCCTTTGAGTCCACGGTAACCTCTGTGCCGCCATATTTTCCGTAAAGCACATTGTCGCCTTTTTTAACAGACAATGCGGCCCTTTTGCCGCTGTCCAACAATTTACCTTCGCCAACGGCGATAACTTTGCCCTTTTGAGGTTTCTCCTTGGCTGCGTCAGGAAGCAAAATGCCTCCCTGGGTTTTCTCTTCAGCCTCAACAGGCTCAACTACAACACGATCATCAAGTGGTCGAATAGCCATATTTGTGTATCTCCTTCTATTAAACATATGAATATTAAAAATTCCGAATAAATATTTTAATCAACAAAGGCCTGTTTCACATTGCCACGCATCAAAGCTTCCATAATTAATTAAACAGGCCGGCCGGTCTTACATCATACCGGGCATTCCGCCCATTCCGGGCATACCGCCCATGCCGGGCATACCGCCCATGCCGCCCATGCCGCCCATTCCACCACCCGGAGGCATGGCAGGAGCATCAGCTTTCTTCTCTGGAACGTCGCTGATCATACAATTAGTTGTCAACAAAATACCGGCAATGCTGACCGCGTTCTGAATAGCGCTTCTGGTAACCTTTGTAGGGTCAATAACGCCGCGTTCAACAAGATCGCAATACTCCTCTTTTTCAGCGTCAAAACCGAAATTTTCGTTATCAGACTCTAATATCTTTTTCACTATAACAGCGCCTTCATAACCCGCATTTTGCGCTATCTGTTTAACAGGAGCGGAAAGAGCGCGTTTAACAATATCTGCGCCCAAAGCCTCTTCGCCCTTTAATTTTAAACCTTCAATTACGCTGATTGATCTTAACAATGCAGCGCCGCCGCCCGGAAGAACACCCTCTTCAACCGAAGCCCTTGTCGCGTGCAACGCGTCTTCAACCCTGGCCTTTTTCTCCTTCATCTCTGTTTCAGTAGCAGCGCCCACATTTATCTGCGCCACGCCGCCGGCCAATTTAGCCAAACGTTCCTGCAATTTTTCCTTGTCATAATCAGAAGTAGTAGCTTCTATCTCATTGCGTATCTGGCTAATTCGCGCGGTTACTTCCTTGTGTACTCCACCGCTCTGCACAATAGTAGTATTGTCAGCGTCTATAGACACTTTATTAGCTTTTCCAAGGTCTTTAAGCTCAACATCCTCAAGCTTCATTCCCAAATCTTTAAACACGCCGTTTGCGCCCGTCAAAACGGCAATATCCTCAAGCATTGATTTTCTTCTATCGCCGTATCCAGGAGCTTTAACAGCCGCGCATGAAAAAGTGCCGCGCAGTTTGTTGACAACAAGAGTCGCCAACGCCTCGCCCTCAATCTCTTCAGCAATAATAAGCAGCGGTTTTCCGCTCTTTGCGATCTTTTCCAACAATGGAACAAGACTCTTTATCGCGGTTATCTTCTCTTCATGCACCAAAACGTAAGCGTCCTTTAACTCAGCCGTCATACTATCAGTGTTTGTCACAAAATGAGGCGACAGGAATCCGCGGTCAAACTGCATACCCTCGACCACGTCAACTTCAGTCTTTAATCCTTTGCCCTCTTCAACGGTTATAACCCCGTCCTTGCCGACCTTCTGCATAGCGTCGGCAATCATTTTGCCTGTTTCAGAGTCATTGTTGGCCGCAATAGTTCCAACGCTTGCAATATCTTTCTGATCCTTAATCTGCGTGCTTACGCTTTTAAGCCTCTCAATAACTTTTCCAACCGCTTTTTTCATGCCGCGGTTTAAAGCCATTGGGTCGCAACCGGCCGTAACGCTTTTAAGCCCTTCAAGGAATATAGCCTCGGTCAACACAGTTGCCGAAGTTGTGCCGTCGCCGGCAATATCACTGGTTTTTGAAGCAACCTCTTTTACCAGCTTTGCGCCCATATCTTCATATGGATCCTTTAATTCAATCTCCTCCGCCACGGTTACACCGTCTTTTGTAACGGTTGGGGCTCCCCATCCCTTGTCAAGGACGGCATTTCTGCCCCTTGGGCCCAAGGTGCTTTTCACGGCCCTGGCCAATTTTGACACGCCTCTGGCAATCGATGCCCGCGCGTCCTCATTGAACGATAATTGTTTGGCCATTTACTTACTCCTCCTCTCACAAAAACAAAAAAATATTAAAATAAATATTTGAATTATTAAATTATTAATGAAATACAAGAATTAAAACGAAGGTTAGATGCCGGGTTTGTGTGCGCACACTCTAAAACATTTTAAGGTTTGTGTTAATGTATAATAGCAAACATCATACCAATATTCTGCGTTAAAAAACAACGGCTAATTACAAATACTTTTTAACTATCCAGTTTTATTAATGTTACGACTTTGCATAGTCGTAATAAAAATTATTTACACGCCCTATTTGCGAAAAAAACAGGCAAAACCCACGCTTGTAAATAATTTTACATAAATCCAGAGGATATTTGATTCGGAGATATGGCATTGTCTATTTGAAAGTTGTAACGAAGAGTTAACTTGAGAGTCATAACATACTAACACTGCGCATGTTAAGGCAAGTTTACATGCGCGCAAACAAGGCAGCGCCGCAACCGGTTCTTTTTAATTGCGCAATCAGGAAAAACCGCAAAACCGTAACAAAATCGTCAAACAACGGCAATATGCCAATCTGACAGGCACAAAATTTGCGGCAACACCACCATGCCATTATGGCAGACAAAATTCAACATTGTTTCACTTTAATTCCCACTCCATTGATGGAGGGATTAGGGAAGGGTGATAAGAATCGCTCAATTTAGATTTTCAAAAACAAGCCAAAAATCGAGATCTGGTTACCAAGCCACACAGACTGGGAGCGAGGTGAAATTCAAAAATTGAAAATTTTTACCAAAACTTTAGTTCACTTTTAACTTTAGCTCACTTTAGTCACTCTTCCGGTTTATCCGGGTCAGGCGCTAAAGAATCCTCCACACAGCCAGCCAAAACGGTATGGCAAATATACTGAAGCCGTAACTCAACAACATCATGCTCCCCACCTTTTGCAAATCGCCCCCATAGTTGCGCACCTGCAAAATCAAGCCCGTAGCCGGAGCCGAAGCAGCCTGTATAACAAACAAATCAGCAATAAGAGGATGCGTATTTTTCAAACCCGATAGACGCACAATGCATATTGCGGCGGCGGGTATTAACACGAACTTTATTATAATAACCCGCGCAATATCAAAAGCCGGCGGCCACTTTTTATACGATATGCCACCAAGCGTCGCCCCAAGTATAAATATAGCCAAAGGCACTGTAGGGCTCCCTATAAAACCCGTAACGTCAAGAACCATGCCGGGCACATACACCCGCCAACCCGCAAGCGCAATTATAATAGCCAAGAAATTAGCGCACAATGGAGGCGTAATAAACCCTTTGGCGCTATGCCGCGAGCCCTCATGCGAAGTTGAAAGGTATTTTCCAACGCTCCACAAAATAGGACTGTAGCCAAACACAAAGAGAAAACAGCACATAGCAAACTCATCAAACCGGTCGCGGTAAATCATCTGCCCTATCGCAAGCACAAAATAACCCGCGTTCTGCATGCACGCAAGCGCAAGCATATTCCTTGATCCCAAAAAACCTTTTGCAAAAAACGGCAATGAAATGCCCATGCCCATTAAAAACAGCAAAACAGCCGCCAACGGCATAATCCACCAGAGAGGAAAAGAGCCCGGATCAAACGTAGACACAATCTTTGAAAATATAAGGCACGGCAGAAACACCTTAACGGTTATAGAAACCAGCCCGTCAATATGCCCCTGCGTAACAACATTCCTGCGCGTCAACGCCCCGGCCACAACCGCAATAACCGCAATCTTGCCCACTGCCTGCAAACTTGATGTAAAAGTTGTAATAAATATCTCATCCATAGCGCATGTTTTAAACAAATAGCAGGCATGTTGCAACAAAAAAGAAGGTAATCGGTGATTGGTGATCGGTGATCAGTTGGCGGTTGGAAAAGTGATATGGGGAATCAGGTATGAAACATCCTGTGATTAGTCATTGGTCATTAGTCATTAGTCATCGGTTACCTGTTATCGGTATTAAACATCATGCATCCAGCGGGCGGCGAAGCTTTGATTGCGCGTTAACAGGAAGCAAAACTATAGCCTAACCGCGACGCGCTTTCGGCTATCATGTCAAACTCGGCTTTTATTATTTTGTTGTGCTCTTCCTGGTTGGGTTGGCGTTTTGTTAGTTTGCGATCCGGGAAAAAGACGGACTCAATCAGGTTTGAGACGTTGAAAACATCCGGCGCGGTTGACTTTATTTTTTGAATAGCCATAAGACCATGCAGATAAAGGGCGTCCTGCTCGCGGCCGGTCGCGGCGTATACGTGCATTTTCAGCGCATTTACTTCCGGCGACTCATCCTCGGCTTCAAAACTTGTAATGGCAACGTCATACCTCCTATCGCGTAGTTCCAAGGCAATCTTCATAGCATTGAAAAGCCTATGGCTGGTTTGCATAAGATTGCCTTGCTTAAGAGCTGGTTCCATTATATCTTTTGCCCCGGCAATATCATCCATTTCAATTAGTATTATGGCGCGCAAATGCATGTCATACTGATTGCGAACACTGTCAAATGCTATTTCGACAGGCAGAAGACCAATGGCTTCATTATGTCGATTTAATTTCCGTAATACATTGGCAAGGCCGTGCCTTGCGACGGCATTATCATTCCATCGCTCTATTGTTTCCTTGTAAATCGTCTCCGATTTGGCAAGGTTGCCGCGCGCTTTATATACCTCCGCAAGGCCGTTTCGCGCTACCACATTATCATTCCATCGCACTATTGTTTCATTGTAAAGCGTCTCCGCTTTGTCAAGGTTGCCGCCCGCTTTATACACCTCCGCAAGGCCGGTTCGCGCTACCACATCATCATTCCATCGCTCTATTATTTCCTTGTAAAGCGTCTCCGATTTGGCAAGGTTGCCGCCCGCTTTATACACCTCTGCAAGGCCGTTTCGCGCTACAACATCATCATTCCATCGTTCTATTATTTCCTTGTAAAGCGTCTCCGATTTGGCAAGGTTGCCGCCCGCTTTATACACCTCCGCAAGGCCGTTTCGCGCTACTACATTATCATTCCATCGCTCTATTGTTTCCCTGTAAAGCGTCTCAGCTTTGTCAAGGTTGCCGCGACCTTTATACACCTCCGCCAAGCCGGTTCGCGCTACCACATTATCATTCCAGCGCTCTATTGTTTCCTTGTAAAGCGTCTCCGCTTTCGCCAGATCGCCGCGACCTTTATACACCTCCGCCAAGCCGGTTCGCGCTACTACATCATCATTCCAACGCTCTATTGTTTCATTGTAAAGCGTCTCCGCTTTCGATAGATCGCCGCGACATTTATACACCTCTGCAAGGCCGTTTCGCGCTACTTCATCATTATTCCACCGCTCTATCGTCTCCTTGTAAAGCGTCTCCGCTTTGGCAAGGTTGCCGCGCTCTTTATACACATCCGCAAGGCCGTTATATATTACAGGATCGTCTGGATACACGGCTTTGGCCTTCATATATATATCTTCGGCCCAATCAAGACAAGAGTGATTCACCGCCTTTGCCGCAACGCCGCACATGGTCCTTACCCTGTATTCAGGCTCCGAGCCCTCGCTTTGTTGCCTCTCAACAATTTCGTTAAAATACATTTTCGCCCTGGCATAATCCTGTTTGCTCAACAAATTGTCTATCTCTTCAACCACCTTAAGCGACCGGTCGCGTGAGCGTAGCCTGTCAAAACTTTTGCGTTTGCCCTTTCCTTTTTTATCACTAATTAAGGATTGTTCACTCTCCTTGTCGCAACTTAATTTATTAACATGCTCAACCCGTTGCGTCAGACCTGAAATTGCCGGCTCAACACATCTTCTTATTGATTGAAGCGCTTTTGACCAATCCTGTATTGAACGGTTGCCTGGTTTTAAATCAAACGCTATCAGGGCCGATTGCCAGGCGTTTTCCCAGCCTTTTGAATCAATTTGATTGGCGGCGTTATTAAACGCGTCCCTGCTTGCGGTCGGCAAAGCGGCCCATGTGTCTTTTAAATCAAGCGGCAAAAGACCCGCGATACGGTCATTGCCGGGGATGGAGAGTTTTTCAACAGCGGCATCCTTTAACATTTCAGGAAATGAATCAAAATACGGAGCGAATCTTTCAGCCCATAATTCAGGCGAGGCCGGGTATGAATCGCGCAGCGCGCCAACAGCATACCGCAAAATGGATTGGCCGCCGGCAATGGATGACACGGTTTCAGCCAGAGCCCGCATGCCCTTGGCTGCCCGCTCCATATTGATTGATCCCGATTGCGGCGCATTTTCAGGAGTAGGCGGTATCCATAGCAAACCCAGCCAGCCGTCAAGCATCCTGCCGCACGCGGAGCTTTCAAGGCTTAAATCGTCTGATTTTGCAGACTCGATATAGTTAAACCATTCACGCTCCATCGAATCGCCGGTTTGTTGATATATAAGAGATTGGCGTAGTTGGCCGGTTATCTCGCAAACATCATCCAGCCACGGTTCAAATTCGCGCGCTACGTTATAAAACGATTTTAAAGATTCAAAAAGTGATTCCTCCGGCAGCAGGCGCGCGCTTAACAAAAGCATGTTTGACAGGCCGATATAATCATTATATACCACGCGCGGTTTTTGCCCCCCCTCCGCCGTCCCATCCGCATTTGTTTTAAGCCTGAGGCAAAAGTCCTTAAACCCGTTCATTTGCCCGGCTATAAGCCCGGCAAGCAGGCCGGCAATGGCCGGATCGGTCTTTATGCCGCACGGCTCTATACGCAACGCCCTGAACACCGTGTCCGCAGGCTGTTCGCCGCCGCCCATCATTGGCAGGCCCGAGCCTTTAAGCAGCGCGGCCAAATCCGTTCCGCTTTTTTGCCCGGCTATTTCGAACAACCTTTCGCTAAGCATTCTTATAGGATTGTTTTTCATGCTCAAATTCCCGTCTTATTACTCTCCGCTATATTGGCCCCATGCCTTTTAATCCACTCCATGTCATTCACGCTTTTAAACTCGTTGAGCAGCCTGCCGCGATGAGCCTCCCTCATAATGGTCAAACTGTTGTAATCAGCTCCGGCCGGCCCAATACCTTCCACCCTGCGCAAAACACCGTCGCATGTTTCGGTAAATACCGGTTCGCCCGGGGCATCGTGTATAATTTCCCTGAAACAAGGGTATCCATCCTTCAACGGCATAGTAACGCCATAAATGGAAGACGGCGGAGACGGGAAATGGAAAGGCGAATCATACGCCTCTACCACGGTTGGCCTGTAAAGGCGGTCAACGTCCTTCTTTTTGTATCTCCATACCAATATCCATTCGCCGTCATTAATATGCCCCATGCCCAGGCAACTACATAAGCCGGCCCAATCGCCATTGTCAATCAATTTATCGGCATCGTCCGCGAAACAGGCCCACCACGGCCTGCGGCTCTTTCCGTACGAACGGCACAACAACCCGGCAATCTCCTTAACAGCCCTCTCACCCATTTTGTTCAGTTCGGACGCAACACTATCAATATTAAAATTATCTATCGGAATGCCGCTTCCGGCGTTAACATCAGGCAACGAAAGACCTGTACGCTCCTCAAACATAGCCCTGAAAATTCCGGAATTTCCGTTTTCCGCGTCAGAGATAAGGTTGTATACCATCCTGTTAAATGAGCTTACATGTATCAATCCGTAAAACGGTGGTATTCTCGCCGGAACCAGATTAAAGCCGTTAAACTCTCTTAAATAGGCGGGTTTGCGGCTCTCATCATCTTCGCCCAATGGCCGCTGAATTTCATGGTAATAGTAGCTTTTCCACTGATCATATAAACAATCGCGTCCGGCATTGTCCCTGAAACCTTCAAAGCTTAACATCGAATTTTCCCTGACGACCGGAACACGCCAGTCAGCCCTGATATTTCCGCAAAACGCATTTTTCCCGGCATCCGGGTTACTACCCATATTAGCCAACCACCCTGAAAACGGGTGCCCGTCACCCTCCGGCCTGTCAAATATCAGTTGGCGCTCCTGACCTTGCTTGCCTGATGATTCATCCATGACTTCTTATCCATGCCTTTCCATTTATTTCCATACTTTAATTGTCGGCAATTGTACCAAAGTTGCAAAAACGTTGCCAATAATAAATCAGGGCCGTATTGCCTTGTTGATGGGTAAGGGGTAAGGGGTGATCGGTTGGCGGCAATCGGTTTTCAGATTGTAGGCTGGGTAGAGGAACGAAACCCAACATTTTAAACATTTTGCGCTTCGCTATACGCGGGCTTCGCTTCCTGCGCCCTATTCTGAATAGTCGCGGTAATATCTCTTATCTCAAGTTTAAATTCAACCATCTCGCTATTGCTTACATCAATATCAATTCCCGAGAATTTTCTACGTTTAGGATAGAGCGTAACCTTATCAGCCTTTTCATCTCTCCCTGCGACCTTTTGCGTAAAATCCAACACAGAGATTGCCGCAATCAAATCATTAATCATTTTTAGAAATTTGCCGTTGTCCATGGCGTTAATCTCGCTCAAATCTTCCAGATCAAAAACAACGCCGGCCAACATACGGTCGTCATCTGCGACAATATCAATAATATCTTTAGTAAATCTGGTGATAAAACCCCCAATATCCTCCTTTTCCTCAAACAGCGTAGCAGAAACGCTTGCAGTGTTTTTGAGCTTGAGAGAAAAATCCACTTCATAAGTATGCATAGTGGATACCCCGTCCCTTGCCACGGCCTGTTGGAATCTATATGACATAGACAAATCCAGCTCATTTGTTTCATTAACAAAATAACCGTTGCCTGCAAGTTGTTCAACCTTATCGTGTTTAAATTGAAGATCAAAACTAAACTCTGAAGTTGAAACAGAGGCTGAAGAGTTATTAACATCCACCCCGCTGTTTAACAACGGACGCAACTCACGGGACAAAGCAAAGCCGTCTCTTATTTCATTGTCGACAAGCGCCGAATCCGTTCCGGCATGTTCAGGCCTGTTCAATCCGGCCTCTTTCACAGCCCGCCTTAACCTGTCTTCTAAATTTAGTTTATAACTATTTAAAGTTTCAGCCCTATCAATTTGCTCAATATTGGCAATCATAACCGCATATCCTTTTTTTCAAGAAACAGTGAAGCATATTAAATTAAAGCACAAGCCCATAAAACTATTATCGGTAAGTATTTGCTTGGCCTTGATTTTTTCTCCATTACTCCATGAAAATAGCAATTCAAACTACATTTCTACGCTATAATTATTTAAGAGCGTAAACGTTTTTTAATGGTTTTTAACTTAAAGAAAGGAGGAATTAAAATGAAGAACAAAAAGTGCGAGTTTTGCAATAGGCCGCTTGTTATCTCGGCTATAGACAGGGAAAAGGAAAGAATCCATTTAGCGTGCCCGATTTTTGTTGCAGAGAGCGATGAGCACACCTGTCTGGAAATGAAGCTAACACCTGAGCTTGAGGAACATTACTCCGGCAAGGCAGTTTTGTATTGGTGATTTTCGGGATCTAAAAACAAATGAAAGGGGGCAAAACGATGATTTCAACAAAATTAAGGGAATATTTGGACAAGAATAATGTGGAGTACAATGTTTCCCCTCACAGGGAAGCGTTTACCGCGCAGGAAATTGCCGCTTGCATGCATGTGCCCGGCAAGGTCTTGGCAAAAGTTGTAATGGTAAAAGCAGGTGAAAAAGATGCCATGGTTGTAATGCCCGCATGCAGGAGACTAAATATGGACAAACTGAAAACCATCATGGGATCGGAAGACGTAAGGCTTGAAAACGAGGATGAATTCAAAGACAAATTCCCTGAATGCGACGTAGGCGCAATGCCTCCATTCGGCAACCTTTATGACATTGATGTTTATGTTGACTCAACCTTAGCCGATGACGAACAGATCATAATACCTTCAGGAAACTACACAGAGTGCGTCCGTCTAAAATACCGCGATTTTGCCGATCTCGCCAAACCAAAAGAGGCCGATTTCAGCGTGCAAGCCGCGTAAAACCAACAAAACATTGCCGTTTAAAGACAAAATCTCCCTGGGTTTTGCCTTTAAACGGCATTCAAACCAAGGTCTTCATCAACTACAAAAACATGCCCACGGAAAATCAAAAAGAGAAAAGCATAGAACGCGGACGACACGGATAACGCGGATTGGCGCGGATTAAAAGCAAAATCTATAAACCTCAATTTATTGAAGAGCGAAGAGCAAATCACACTGCATTGAGGGTAGGGGACGGCCTTTAGCCTCCCTGTCAAATATGAGTTACCACGGTTAACACGCGAATCTTGACTTGAACTTTAATCATAAAACAAAGATAAAGATGATGTTGAAACATTAAAAAGTTAAATGCTATAATCACTCTTTAGCCGCTAAAATGATTTACAGGTCTAATGTTAAATTTGAAACGGTTTCCAATAGTCATAATTTTGTAAAAAAAATAGGAAGTAGTGAAAATGGTATCTGGAATATCTCATAATCGGGAAGAAGAGACAATAGAGAACAAAGCCAAATGGTTTCGCTCCCTGTCGCTAGCGGAAAGAATGGACATATTATGTTCTTTTACAGATTTAGCATTGCAAATCAACCCCCAGCTAATGGAAAAAAAGAATGCTCAACCGATTAAAGGACGTGTTCAAGTCCTTTCAAAAACATGATGATTAAGGGAGATAATATGTTTTGTGAATTCTGTGATGGAAAGACTATAAACAAAAAAGTAACTAAAGAGCATTGGTTGGACGGCAAACTGTATGTTGTTGAAAATGTAGAGGCTGAAGTTTGTTTAGAATGCGACGAACGATATTTTCACGCCAAAACACTTGACAGTATTGAGAAATTGCTTAATGCGGAACATGAAGTTAAGGAAAACATCAATGTGGAAGTTGTCAGTTTATAATGCCCCCCTGCTTTTGCCTTTGCTCTCCGCTCGGAGTTTATGCTGAGTAATTACGAAGTACGCCATGCTTTTTGCTCTCTGCGCTTTTGACTTTGCGCCCCGCTCTTTGCGCCCCGCGCTCCGCGCTTACCCCAAAAGCCCCAAAAGAGTTGTCGCGCTTTTAACAATCCACTCCACGGTCTTCTCATTATCCTTCACCTTTTTAGCAAACGACAGAAATCCCAGCGTCCCGGATTTGGCCTTTTCAAGCATACTAGAAAGTTTGTTTCTCTGTTCCGGCCCGGCTTTGTTGATATCCTTCAGCATGGATTGCATTTCAGCCACTTCCTTGCAAGCAGCCTTTTTGCCCTTGGCATCAGATGAGTGTTCCATGATTTTGTCAAATAGTTCTTCCAGCCTATTGTCAAGAGCGCCGGCAGTTTCAACAAGTTTAACCTGATTAAATGTAACATTACCTTCAACATTCCTCACAAAACCATCCACTGGCCCATGAAATTCATAATGGTCGCCTACTTTCTCCTTTTCCCGCATCTCTTTTGTCATAATAGAGCCAAGAATCTTGTTCAAATCATACTTTTGCCCCAAATCGGATATAATCACAGTCTCGCCGGCATGGGCAGTGGCAAGTAGCCGTTGGCATGAAATTTTCTCAATTTCACCTGAAAACCGTCCCTCTCCAATGCGAGCGGACACCGGCAAAGCTATTAATTGTGTGTATTCAAGAGCTTCCATTCGCATAAGAATTTGTTCAACTTCATCATTTAGAATTACAAGCATCTCCCCAGCGCCGTCTCCCTGGATCCAGAGGGTTAAAGTTCGTTTATGGTAATCAACCTGAATACAAGATTTCGTTTTATGCGTCTTATTGTATAATACAATACCGTTTTGCCACACCATGCGGTCAACAATCTCCTGATGACGCATAACAATCAAAGTAGGCATAACATGTCTGGGCAGAAAACCGAGAAAAACAAATTCAGATATCAATGTGCCATTAAGAGCTTTGTCAAAGTCTAGGTCAGGCTGTTCAGCCGGCAGTTTGTCGGGCATTACAAATCGGGAATGGTCTTCCGGCAACCTATAACAGAGCTTAAAAGCCTCCATTGCGTCAATAATGAATGAGCACTTCTCCGGCGGATAATCAAGAACATTGTTGAACTCATCCTCATCCTCAACTTTTTCAGAGCCAAGAATTTCAACTACATCGGCTTCGTTTAATTCGCCGCGAGCCTTGCCGGCCTCTTCAGAGTAAATCAGGGTGTACACTCCATAAGTAAGCCAGCGCGGGTTAAGCACATAGCTATCAAGATGCGTTATTTGCGGAAAATGAATTACCTCGCCCAGTTTGTCAAGCACGCCTAGAAAGTCTTTGCGGCTTAACTCGCCATCACCTCCAACTTCATTTTCATCACACAGCTTATTAAACTCGCTATGTCTCAAAAAAGCGCTCTTTGACGAACGTCTGCGCAACTCTTTTAGAGCAGCAAACTGATTATCGGTAAAACTTATTTGATTCTCGCCGACAATTCTCAACTGTTCAATCAAATCAGATTGAAAACTTTCAAACAGCCCTTTATATTTATTTGCCTGAATTACGCATGAGACGGGATAAAATCCGACAATATTTGAATAGTTTTCTTTCAAGGCGCGCATATCAAGATTTACCTGTGTAAGGTCGGATTTGTTGCCTACCAACATAACAGGCGCGTTTTTGCCGAACGCCTTGACATGCTCAAGCCAGTATTCAGCCTGATCATTGGCGTTAAACTCGCTCCTGGCGTCAAGCACAACAATATAAAGACAGCGCTCCCTCAGGAAAAACTGATGTGTAGCGTGCGCCATCACCTGCCCGCCGAAGTCCCAGAAACGGGCCGTCATATCCGCGTCGGCAACATCCCATGAACGTATCTCAATACCAGGAGTCATATCCTCTTTTCCCTCAATGATTTTTTCTTCATTCAAAGCTCGTATAAGAGATGTCTTGCCGGCAGCGCCGTTGCCAATAAAAATAGCGCGGACAATTTTAAGCGGCTTTAATTGTCCGCCTTTTTCCAGAGTCGCAAGGTAAGCATTTACAGCCTTAGGCCCCTGTTCCAAAATCTCATTTGGCAAATTAACCTGCCTTCTCAACAGATCTAAATCCAGAGGTTTGCCGGCCACGCGGTCAAGATGCCAATCAATCCATATTTCAAAACCGGCGTCAAGCTCTTTTGACCATCGGCAAAAACGTTTCCACATTGGCTGTAATTTTACCGGTATTCTGCCGGATGGCCACAAAGGAAATTGAAAAATCTCTAAAGGCGCCTTTGAACATTCTTTAACAGCTTTTAGGTCCTCCAATATTAATTTTTCAACAATATTTTGAATACTGTCTGCAGCATTTGTAACGGAGTGAACGGCTACATTAGCGGCGTTATGATAATAGTCGTCGTAGTATTCAGCATCAGCGGTAGCGGCAGCGTATAAATAAATGTAAGATGTAGACTTTGCGTCAACAGTAGCCTTAACAGCATCAACGATCTCACTATACATCCTTCTCTTCCCCCCCAATGTGGAATAAGAAACGCAGGCCCTCTGAGCGATAAAGATAGACAAAAGAAATATAGCCCTCTTATCTTTTCCCCAATACCAAAAACTCTCGTACCATTTCTCTCTTTCAGCCAAAAACGGCAATACACGCATTGCAGTTCGCGCGGCAAACGCAACGCATAGTTTTCGAGGCACACCTTTTAAACGCTTTTCTATTTCATCTTTACTTATCATTTACCATCCTCAAAAAAAACAACCAACAAAATCATAAACAACGCATTGAACGTCATAAACAGCTTTGACGAAAGTCGGGCATTATATCAAATGCGTTGTTTGTAGGCAATAACGATCTGTTCTTGAACTTCTTTGCCATACGCGAAGGTTGCAGGCGGTTAAATGTGAGGCAAGGGATCAGTTTGCGGTTGGCAAAGGCACGTCATAAAAAACAAAAGCGATAGAACGCGGATGATTGCGCGAAGTGCGGAGCGCAATGCAAAAAGCATGGAACACGGATGACGCGGATGACACGGATTGGCGCGGATTAAAAATAAAAAACAAAAAATAGATATGTAGGGTTGTCAAAAATGCGTGTAGATTCAATAATGCTTTGTCAATTATTATTGAGACCGATACTGAGTTTTAGTTTATCTTCTATTTTTGCCATCAAATTATCAGAAACGCGGCCCAACTTTCTGGAAATAAGTTCTTCGGGGATTGTCATAATATACTCACATCGCACCACGGATGACTTTGCAAGCCCTGTGGACTTGAATTCAGGAAGTTTTTCATCTATTAAAAATTCAGTGTCTTTAATATTGGTTATTCTTTGCGAAGTGATCCCTAACAAAATCACATCGCTAAATCTTCGATCAATAGAATGGTCGGAAATCACTAATGCCGGGCGCGCTTTTTGTTTGGTTATATTTTTTGATATGACAAAAGGAAACGGCAAAATCACAATATCGTTTCTGTTATAATTCATATAAATCTTCCTCGTCATTATCCCATATATGATTTAGAGCTCTTTGTTGAGATAATAAAGAGTCTTTATCTATTAACGACCCGGTTTCTTTTGAATATTGATTGGCAAGAAACCTTGCAAAGTCAATTACCTCAATAATTTTATCTTCAGGCAAAACCTCAAGCATTTTAGCCAAATCTGTTTTGTATTCCGATACTGTTAACATCGCTAATCCCTCATTAATTAATTTGTTATTATCAGTTCCGCTATTATTGCCTCTAATTTTATAATCGTCAATTGAAATCTAACAGTTTAATTCGTTGTAAAGCAATATTAATCAACAAGCAAATGAAAGGCAAAGAGCAAAAGCTTGCCCACGAAAGGACTCGAAAAAACACGAAAAACAGATGAAGTTTTATATGTTGGGTTTCGCTATGCTCTACCCAACCTACTTACCAGCCGCCCGTATCTTCGAAATAATGTTTTTATTTGTTGTGCATGCCGCTTAAAATTTATAATATATTGTTTCTTAGAATGTTAATGGCGGATTTAGATATGGCTCGGAAAGAAATAATCATTATACGTTGAATACAAATTAATAAAACGGTGAAAAAATGAATAGAGAAAACTTGTTTGTTGATGTTAACAGAAGCATGTCCGGTCTCTTTGGCGATAAATTGAAGAAAATAATTCTTTATGGATCATACGCTATCAATAAGGAAACGGACGAGTCTGATATAGATTTCTTTATTTTGGTGGACGATAATGACGCAAATCTACAAAAAAAACGGTATAAAATCGCCGACGTAATGACTGAGCTGTCGTTACGCTACGATGTTTTAGTGTCAATAACAGAAGAAACTTGCCGCAAGTATGAAAAATATTCCGGGATTTTGCCTTTTTATAAAAACATAGATAAAATGGGCGTTGAAATTTATGAAAAATGAAATTCGGGAATTGTCAAAATATCGAATGGAAAAAGCGATTGATGATTTGGAAACATCGAAAATTATGCTTTCAAACAATAAATTTTCTCAATCGGTTAACCGTTCATATTATGCTATGTTCCATGCCATCAGGTCGCTATTAACACTGCATGAATTTGATTCGCAAAAACATTCCGGCATAATATCATATTTTAATCGAAATTTTATCAAATCCGGCAAAATCGAGGTTGAATATTCAAAAATGCTTACATCCGCATTTAAGATCAGAACAGACAGCGATTATAAGGATTTTTATATACTGACACGCGATGACGCTAAAAAACAGTTTGAAAACGCAGGGAAACTCATAAACAGGATACAAGAATATTTAAACAAGTCTGAAGCTGAAACCGATTAAAGAAAAACCTATTCATTTCCCTATGTATATAACACTGGCAAAAAGCATGAAACGCGGATGACGCGGATTAAAAGCAAAAGCAGTGGCACAGGCATCCTGCCTGTGATCAATTGACAACACAGGCAAGGATGCCTGTGCCACTATCAATAATACCTAAACCTGGGTTTTAAAAATTTGTTTTCCTTTTTTCAGAATTTCATTCGCAAACGGGTTGCCCGCATTGAAATCCGCTTCTTCAAATGGATGGGGCTCTATTCTTGTGTCAAATTTTCGGCTTATTTTCATCAATTCAACTTGAGTGTTAAAACTATTTGATAAATTAGTCATAATTATTGCCAAATCAATATCACTGTCTTCGTGCTGTTTTCCACTAACATATGACCCAAATAAATAAACTTTCTGTATATTAAAACTGTTTTCCTGTAAGTAGCTTATATATTTGTTTACTATTTTAATAGCAGCCCCTTGATCCATTTTCTTAACTCCTTTATTTTATTGATTTTATTTTTATATCTTTTCGTGTTTTTTCGCTTTTAATCTGTGCAATCGGTGAAATCTGTGGTTGCTTTTTGCTTTTAAATTAGTGTAGATTTGTGAATATTTGTGGTTAATAAGCTTTTGTTTTTAGTTTTAAAAAAATATCTGTGTAATCTGTAAATTCTGACAAGATATTTAAATGTTTAATCAAATTCAGGGATTAATTCGTTAAGTTTTAACGGCAACTGTGATCGTATAGCAAAAACGTTTGGAAGCAGTCTACAAAACTGCTACAGCTTTTCATTTTGTTTTTTTCGCTTTTTAATCTGTGCAATCTGTGTAATCTGTGGTTTATGCTTTTGCTTTTAATCTGTGAAATCTGTGGTTGCTTTTAAATCTGTCTATATTTGTTGCTATACGGCAACAAGTTCAATATCTTTAAAATTTTTCTCTTTCAAACGGCTTAGCTCCCAGTTGTTTTGTAAATTAAGCCAAAACCGTGGACTTCCACCCAACGCTTTTGACAGCTTCATCGCCATCTCAACGCTTATCCCTCGCTTGCCTCGACATATTTCATTAATTGTTTTTGGCAACACGGCGATATGCTTTGCTAGAGCTGTTTGAGTAAGTCCCAGCTCCTCTAACTCGTCATTCAACACTTCGCCGGCATGCACCGGCGTAAAATGTATTTTATCCATCATTTTCCTCCTTTACTTAATTGTGGTAATCGGTAATCTCAACATCAATAGTATTCTCGCCCTTCCATTTAAAACAAATGCGATACTGTTTATTTATTCGAATACTATATTCACCTTTTCTGTCGCCTTTTAATGCTTCAAAATGATTTCCCCTTATCTCTCGAAGATCCAGAAGCGACGTTACGGCTCCAAGACGCGCCAACTTTATCTGCGCCTTTCTATGTAATACCTTTGGAAGAATCCTCAAAGCTTCTTTAGATATTTTCCCGTAATTAATGTCCTCTGTGCCTTTATTTTTAAAATTTCTAATTGCCATTTACCATTCTCAAATAACCAAAACCCAATTATACCGGACACCGGTATAACAGTCAAACACGCAAGTGGTCAAATTAATGTTAATATGCTTTTGCTTTTATTCTGGGAGCAGGACAGCGCACACACTTGTCAGCTGTACAACTATAAATGTCATATGATTGCTTTTCTCTTTTAAATCTGTGTATATCTGTGAAATCTGTGGTTTATTAGCTTTTCCGCTTTTGCAGGCAGCTTTTAATCCGCGCCAATCCGTGTCGTCTGCGCCATTCGTGTTCTATGCTTTATATTTTTTATCAATTTTCCGCCAACCGCAAACTAACACACGTTTTAATCATCCTTTCAATAGTTATAAAAGACTTGAATTTTGGCCGTTATTATTCTAATATCTGCTAGTTTTTAGAGGCTTTTTTGATAAAAATCTGCGAAATCTGTAAAATCCGTGGTTGCTTCTGCTTTTTTAATTGAATCATTAAAAGGGAGGCTAAAGCCATCCCCTACCCGCGTCGGATTTGGTTTGGTTTTAATCTGTGAAATCTGTGGTTGCTTTTGTTTTTTGCTTTTAAATTAGTGTAGATTTGGGAATATTTGTGGTTAATAAGCTTTTGCTTTTGTTTTATAATCTGTGAAATCTGTGGTATTTAGCTTATAGCTTTTATCTGTGTAATCTGTGTAATCTGTGGTTGATTTTGCTTTTATATCCGTGAAATCCGTGGTTGCTTTTGTTTTTATAACGGAATGTTGGGTTTCGCGATGCTCTACCCAACCTACTGACTGTGGTTGATTTTTATATCTGTGTAATCTGTGGTTGCTTTAATTATGATCAAACTATTATCAAATTCACGAAAAACAAGGGGTTGGCGGCGTGACTCGGCGGATGCTGCTATTATGGACGGCCGCGAAATGTTCGAGGCGTTTTTGCGCGTCAATTCAGATATATATGTTGTTGATAAAAACGGCTCTCCGGCTATTGTTGAGGGCGGGGAGGCCTTTTTTGGGCAAAGTAATCCGTTTGACGATAAGGCGCTGCCGATATTGGGTTATGCGCCTTCAATGCGCATGGAAGACCTTGGAGACTGTTCGTTTTGCCAAACATACGGTTTAAAATATCCTATGCTTGGCGGAAGCATGGCAAACGGCATATGTTCCACCGATATTGTGGAAGCGATGGGAAAAAACGGGATGTTGGCCTTTTTTGGGGCAGCCGGGCTTTCGCTTAACAAGGTTGAGGCGGCTATTGACCGTGTGGAAAAAATGGAAGGCTCTATTCCTTTTGGTTTTAATCTGATACACAGTCCAAACGAGCCGGATCACGAGGCTGCGGTGGTTGATCTCTATTTAAGGCGAAATATAAGGCTGGTTGAGGCTTCGGCGTACCTTGGTTTGACTTTGCCGGTTGTGCAATACCGGGTTTCAGGCATTTACAGGGACGCGCAAGGCGAGATTGTTACGCCTAACCGCATAATTGCAAAGGCATCAAGAGTTGAGGTGGCAACGCAATTTTTTGCGCCTCCGCCGGACAAATTTTTAAAGGAGCTTACGGCAACCGGCGCGATAACAAACGAACAGGCTGATCTTGCGCGCGAGATTCCCATGGCGCATGACGTGACGGCTGAATCGGACTCGGGCGGACATACGGACAACAGGCCCGCGGTAACGCTTTTGCCGGCTTTTCTGGCTTTAAAGGAGCAGATGCAGTCGCAATACGGCTATAAACAGGAGCTTAGGGTCGGCGCGGCGGGCGGAGTGGCTTCGCCCTCGGCAGTGGCGGCTATGTTCTCAATGGGCGCGGCGTATGTTGTTACGGGCACGGTGAATCAATCTTGCATTGAAGCGGGCACGTCGGATGTTGTGCGCGAAATGCTGGCAAACTCAAGGCAGGCGGACATTGCCATGGCGCCGGCGGCGGACATGTTTGAGATGGGGGTAAAGGTGCAGGTTTTAAAACGTGGCACAATGTTTCCCATGCGGGCGGCTAAATTGTACGAGCTTTATTGCGATTACGACGGGGTTGACTCTATTCCGGCGAGTGACCGGGAGATGTTGGAGAGCAAATATTTTTGCGATTCACTGGACAATATATGGGCGCAGACTTGCCAATTTTTCGCAAACAGCAATCCTCGCCAGATCACAAAGGCGGATTCAGACCCAAAACACAAGTTAGCGCTTATATTCAGATGGTATCTGGGCCAAAGTTCGGGCTGGGCAAATTCCGGAAATCCGGCAAGAAAATTTGATTATCAGGTGTGGTGCGGACCGGCAATGGGGGCTTTTAACGAGTGGGTCAAGGGCTCGTTTCTGGAAGATTTCAAAAACCGCAATGTGGCGGAGGTTGCTTTTAACCTTTTGTTTGGAGCGGTGGTTAATCAACGGCTTAATGCCTTGCGGTTGCAGGGTTTTTCATTTCCATCAAATGTTTTTCGCGTTGCGCCTTTGGAATTGGATAGGATAAAGGGATACTTGGTGCTGGATGCCGGCTGCGCGGCTGCTTGATGCTGGATAAAAGCACGGAGAGCGGAGCGAAGGCTGGATACTGGATACCCTGGGTTGCGCTTCGCCGGCCCTGGGCTATTATATTTTAAGCCTTTCAGGCTATTTTGGTAATTTCTGGTTTTTTAACTGGATACTGGACGCCGGATATCGCTTTTGCTTCTAATTTGTAAATTTCCTCACAAAAACGTTATTTTTCCCAAAAAACCGCTATATATTTTCCTTTTTATTTCAAATCGTTGCAGGCCTGTTTTACCTCTCAAATAGCCTTATAAACAGCGCACAGGCAAAGCTCTGGACATAATCCGATTATGTAAACCCTTCGGTTATTTTGAAAAGGATAAAATATATCATTTTTGACGCAATTAAAAAGCCAAATTGGTTGATTTAACGGTTCTTAACAACTATAATAGGCGATTATTTTTTTAAGCAATAAGCGAGCACAAACAGTTACAAATCCGCATGCTTTTTTTAAGTTATAGACCAAGAGGTTAAATTGACGCAAGAAAATGAGTTACGATCCAATGATAAGGCGATTTCAACATCAATAGCAGTGATCGGAATGTCATGCATTTTCCCAAAAGCTGACAATCTTCACGAATATTGGACAAATATAAAGAACGGTGCTGATTCAATTACCGAAGTTCCGCCGACGCACTGGCAAAAAGAGGATTATTTTGACAACGATCCAAATTCACCCGACCACACGTACACTACGCGTGGAGGGTTTATAAATCCGGTTGATTTTAATCCGCTGGAGTTCGGCATTACGCCAAACGCGGTGGAGGCCACGGACACGTCGCAGTTGTTGGGGCTTGTCACGGCCAAACGCGCTTTGCAGGACGCGGGATATTGGGAAAGCAAAGAATTTGACAGAAATAAGACAAGCGTCATACTTGGCGTAACCGGCACACTTGAATTGGTCATACCGCTTGGCGCGCGTTTGAGCCATCCCGCATGGAGAAGGGCGTTAAAAGACGCGGGGGTTGACGATAAGGTGGCGAATGACGTGGTTGAAAGAATTTCAGACTCGTATGTTGGGTGGCAGGAGAACTCGTTTCCGGGATTGCTGGGCAATGTGGCGGCGGGCCGCATAGCCAATCGGCTTGATCTGCGCGGCACAAATTGCGTGGTTGACGCGGCATGCGCAAGCTCTCTAAGCGCCTTGCATATGGCGATGCTTGAGTTAACGTGCGGACGCAGCGATATGGTGATAACCGGCGGGGTCGACACGTTTAACGATATATTCATGTTCATGTGTTTCAGCAAGACGCACGTGCTTTCGCAAACCGGCGACGCAAGACCGTTTGCCCAAAACAGCGACGGCACCATACTTGGCGAAGGAATCGGCATGGTGGTTTTAAAAAGGCTTGAGGACGCCGAGCGCGACAACGACAATATTTACGCGGTTATTCGCGGAGTGGGCACGTCAAGCGACGGCAAGGGAAACGCGGTTTACGTGCCGAGCCGGGTCGGGCAGGCCAGGGCAGTGCGAAATGCATATGAACAGGCCGGGGTAACTCCCGACACTATCGGGCTGGTAGAAGCGCACGGCACGGGCACAAAAGTTGGGGACGCTTCGGAGTTAGGCGCGTTAACGGATGTTTACCGCGAACAACGCAACGCAGGCACATGGTGCGCGTTGGGCTCGGTTAAATCGCAAATCGGCCACACAAAAGCCGCTGCGGGCATTGCGGGATTAATTAAAGTGATAATGGCGCTGAGAAACAAAACCCTTCCCCCTTCAATCAAGATTGACTCCCCTATTGACGAGTTGGCTAAAGATGAAACTCCATTTTATGTAAACGCAAAATCGCAGCCATGGCTGGCCAACGGCGCGCCGCGCAGGGCCGCTGTTAGCGCGTTTGGTTTTGGCGGCAGCAATTTCCATTGCGTGCTTGAGGAATATGAACAGGAAAAAAGCGCGATTGACTGGGACGCAAATATCGAGATTGTTCCATTCGGAGCTAAGGACATACATGAACTTAAAAACAGATTAAGAAGCTTTGCGTCCGGTTTCTCAATTAAAAACATTGCTGTAACAGCCGCCGAGTCGCGCGCGGGCTTTTCAATTGAACAGGCTTGCCGCCTGATAATGGTTATTGAAAACGGAAAGACGGATGTTAACCGCTCCATAAACAACGCGCTTGATATGCTTGAAAAACAACCGGATAAAAAGAGCTGGAGCGCTCCCGGAGGCGTTTACTTTTCGCAAAACACGGAAAAAGGCAAACTTGGAATCGTTTTCTCAGGACAGGGCTCGCAATATCCGGGGATGCAACGGGACCTGGCGTGCCAGTTTCCGCAGATGCAAAAGACATTGACGGACGCTAACACCGTATTTTCAGACGGCGCCCAGGCCGAAGAGTCTCAAATTTTATCCAATTATATCTATCCGCCCCGCTCGTTTGACGCTGAAACCACTAAAAACAATGAAGAGAGGTTGAACATAACAAACATTTCACAACCCGCGATCGGCGCGGTAAGTTTGGGAATGTTTGACACTCTTAGATATTTCGGAGTAAAACCCGACGCGCTGGCCGGCCACAGTTTCGGCGAGTTGACGGCGCTATGCGCGGCCTCCGCCTTTGACCCGCAGACGTTTTACAAACTGGCAAAAGTCAGGGGCAAATTGATGTCCGAATGCAACGATCCTGAAGGGGCAATGATGGCTGTCTGGTCGGACGAGGCCCGTCTGACGGAAATGATTGAAAAAGAGAATCTGAACCTTGTAGTGGCAAACAAGAACTCGCCCGAGCAGACCGTGATTTCAGGCCCGCTTGAAATGATAAAAAAGATAGGCGATGTGTTTGCCGGAATGAACATAAGGCGCAAACATTTGCCCGTCTCAATGGCATCGCACAGTCCTCTTATGGCTAAAGCCGTTGAGAAGTTCAGCGCAGAGTTGCGGGATGCGAATTTTACCACTCCGAACACGCCTGTTTTTGCAAACAAAACCGCGCAACAATATCCGTATGACGCTGAAATGGCCCGCAAAGCGCTTGCGGAACAACTTGTTTCCCCCGTGGAATTTATCAAACAGATTAAAAATATGAGCGAATTTGGCGTGACTACGTTTCTGGAAGTTGGGCCGGGCAACAAGATTGCAGGATTGGTGGACGCAATTATGGACGGCAGTGAGCATGACGCGTTTTCGATGGACGCCTCTTCAGGCGCGAATTCAGGAATAGTTGACCTGGCGTCAACATTGGCCCGTCTGGCAACATTGGGATACGATGTGGATTTGACAAAATGGAACGAAGGCGCGGCCCGGTTAAACGTTACGGATAAAACGGATAAGAAACCATCCATTGCTCTGCCTATTTGCGGCGCAAATTATGTCAAGCCTAAAGAGAAACGCCCGCCAAAACCAATAACGAAAATTGCCGCCGCTGAATCAAAACCAAACATTAACGAATCCGCCGCCATAAACAAGCCGGCTAAACAGCAGGCTTCAACTCCGGTTACAGGCATTGCTAAATCAAGGGCGAGCGCTAACAAACCAGCGGACATGAACAGGCCCGCCAAATTGCCGGCTTCAGCGCCGGTTGCAGGCAAAACCGAATCAACGTCAAACATCAACGCCGCAACCAACATGAGTCAACCGGACAAATTACAGGCTCCAAAAATCTCCAACGTTGACAAAGCTTCAATAAATGAGATGTTCAGGATAACCACCGAGAATATGAAGACGTTGCAAAGCATGCAGGAACAAACGGCAAAATTGCATCAACAATTCCTTGTAAACCAGAATAATTCGCAAAAAACCTTGTCTGATTTAATTGACCAGCAGCGCAGATTGTTTGGCATGCCCGGGACAAGCGCTCAAAACGAGCCTTTGCGCGCCGTCCAACAGGAATCAATTGTAAATAACGCATTAAACGTTGCGCCAAAGCCCATTCAGCCGCAAAAAGTGGAAACGCCTCAAACACAACCTCAACATATAGTTGAAACCAGGGCGCCTCAACAAACAGAAAATGTTGTTCAAAAGAGCGAGCCGGTTGTAGACGCGAAAGCGCAACCCGCGCCTCAAAAACCAAAACCCCAACCGGCCGCCAAAACCAATCTGGTTGAAAAAGAGCGGATCGGCAAAGTATTGCTGGCAGTGGTTTCTGAAAAGACAGGGTATCCATCTGAAATGCTTGACCTTGATATGAGCCTTGATTCAGACCTCGGCATCGACTCAATTAAACGCGTGGAGATTATGTCCGCATTGCAGGATCAGTTGCCAAACGCGCCGGAAGTTAAACCGGAACATATGGGAACGCTCAGCACATTACGCAAAATAATCGACTTTATTTCAGTCTCTACCGGGGAAGCAGACGCTCCCGAGGTTGCAAAGCCGGACATTCACAAGCCCGCGGATAAGATGGAATCAACCGACCCTGCCGCCGGCAAAAACACTGAACAGGTTCAGGAAATATTGCTCAAAGTGGTTTCTGAAAAGACAGGGTATCCATCTGAAATGCTTGACCTTGATATGAGCCTTGACTCGGACCTAGGCATCGACTCGATTAAACGCGTGGAGATTATGTCCGCATTGCAGGATCAGTTGCCCAATGCGCCGGAAGTTAAACCGGAACATATGGGAACGCTCGGCACTTTGCGCAAAATAATCGACTTTATTTCCGTTTCAACAGAGGAAACAAAAGCTCCGGATATTCAAAGACCAACGGAGAAGATAGAGGCAACCACGGCCCATGCCGGCAAAAACACGGAACAGGTTCAGGAAATATTGCTTAAAGTGGTTGCCGAAAAGACAGGATACCCATCAGAGATGCTTGACCTTGACATGAGCCTTGACTCGGACCTCGGCATCGACTCAATCAAACGCGTGGAAATATTGTCCGCAATGCAGGAACAAATGCCCAACGCGCCTGAAGTCAAGCCGGAACATATGGGAACGCTCGGCACTTTGCGCAAAATAATTGACTTTATTTCCGTCCCGGACTCAGGCGAAACGCAAACCGCGGCCATTCAGGAGCCCGCGGAACCGCGCATTGAGAGTTCCGCTCAAAATTTAGCGCCGGACAACGGTTTTGACAAAACGCTGGATGCATTGCTTGATACGGTTGCCGAGAAAACAGGCTACCCGGCAGAGATGATTGATATCAATATGAATCTAGACGCCGACCTTGGAATTGATTCAATTAAAAGGGTAGAGATATTATCGGCATTGCAGGATAAACTGCCCAACGCTCCGGAAGTGAAACCCGAGCATATGGGAACATTGAACACATTGAAACAGATCGCTGAATTCCTAACCGCGTCGCCGGATAGCGCCGCAACCGATGTGGAACAGGCAATTGAACCGACAGAGAAAACACAACCTGCCGTTGCAACGGAAATCAAGGACGACATCAAACCTGAAATTAATGAAGAGATTGAAAATGCGCCGGAAGAGGGAGTAACCGCCATTGAACGACGAGTGCTCTGCCCGGTGGGACTAAACGGCAACGATCAGGATAACGCGTTTTCATTAAGAGACGGCGCTGAAATCTGGGTAACCAACGACTCTACCAACCTTTCCGCGGAGATAACATTAAAATTGCGACAGCTTGGCTATCAACCTGTTTTAATACCAATAACGGAAGCAGGCAGTAATAGAAAATCGGATGATCTCGCAGGGCTGATAATTGTGGCGCCCGCCGACCCTGTTGACGAGGGGTTTCTGAAATCGGCGTTTAAATTGTTGCAGGTTGCGGCGGTTGGGTTGCGCAACTCAGGCAAAAACGGCGGAGCCTTGTTTGCCACTGTTACCCGCATGGATGGAGAGTTTGGCTTAAACGGTTTAATGCCTAAGTCATACCCGATATCGGGCGGGCTTGCCGGGCTGTCTAAAACAGCGCGGCACGAATGGCCCGAAGTGCACTGCAAGGCGCTGGACGTCTCGTCAAATCTTGAAAACAACAAGCAAACAGCATTAACTATAGTAAATGAGCTGTTTATTGATAATCTGATTGAAGTCGGCATATCAAAAACCGGCCGCAATGCGCTGGAGCTGAGACATCAGGACATTCTGGATAGCGATGTTGTGTCTCAAATAAACCGCAAGGACGTTATAATCGTCGCCGGAGGAGCAAGAGGCGTGACCGCAAAAGTGTCCGTGGCCCTTGCTAAAGAGTTTAAACCCCTTCTAATACTGCTGGGCAGAAGCAAATATCCCGAAGATGAGCCTGCCTGGGCCGCAACGCAAACAGATGAAGCCGGGTTGAAAAAAGCTATTATTCAAAACGCGGGCAAACAGATATTGCCGCGCCAGGTTGAGGAGCAATATAAGACGTTAATTGCCAACCGCGAAATATTGAACAACATCGCGGAGATGGAAGAAGCGGGAGCACAGGTCATTTATCAATCGGTTGACGTTAGAGACGCAGATTCGGTTGAATCAACCATTGCCAACATTCGCTCAAAATTTGGAACCATTAACGGCCTGATTCACGGCGCGGGAGTGCTTGCCGACCGATTGATTGAAGAGAAAACCGAAGAGCAGTTCGACAGCGTTTACGCTACCAAAGTAACCGGATTGTTAAACCTGCTCAATGTTTTAGAGAATGACGACCTTAAATGCATAGCCCTGTTTTCATCATTTACAGGCAGATACGGACGAATAGGCCAGGTTGATTACGCAGTGGCAAACGAGGCGTTGAACAAGATCGCGCAACAGCAGTCGCGCATGCGGCCTGCGTGCCGAGTGGTTTCCGTAAATTGGGGGCCGTGGGACGGGGGCATGGTCACGCCGTCTCTAAAAAAGATATTTAAAAATGAAAATGTCGAACTTATTGAACCTGACGCGGGCGCCGAATATCTTGTGCGCGAGATGCTCACAAAAGCGGACGGCCCGGTTGAAGTGGTTGTTATGGGCCGCAACGGCAGTCAAAACAGAACTGAAAGCGCCGGAGTTTCAGTTAAAAGCGACAAAAACCTTGCGTTTGAGATTGCATTAAACGTCAAAGCTCACCCATTTTTGCTTTCGCATGTAATTGACAGCCGCGCAGTGCTGCCAATGGCAATGATGATTGAGTGGTCGGCCCAGGCCGCGTTGCATGAAAACCCGGGTCTGCTTTTTTACGGTTTCGATGATATGCGCATGCTGAAAGGTGTAACCCTGGAACAGTCTGAAACTATAAACCTCCAATTTTTAACAGGAAAAGCCGTTAGAAATGAAGAGGGCTTCTACTGCGCGCCGGTCGAGTTAAAAAGCATTGGGGCAAATAACGCTCAAATACTTCACTCATCAACCCAAATTATCCTGGTGGACAAAATACTGGGCAATAGTTTAACAAAACGCGCCGATGTTTACGGCGAATACAACCGCGAATCAAACACGATATATGAGGAGATACTGTTTCACGGCAAGGATTTCCATGGAATAGAGCAGGTTGAGAATTGCGGTGAAAACGGCATCTCGGCAATAGTTAAATCAGCCCCAACGCCGGACAAATGGATAAACACGCCTTTAAGAAACAAATGGCTCACCGATCCCCTAGCGGTTGATTGCAGTTTCCAGTTAATGATACTCTGGTGTTTTGACAAATATCAGGACGGGTCCCTGCCGTGCTTTGCCGGCAAATACCGCCAATACAAAAGGACGATGCCGATTGACGGAACGCGCGTGGTAATCAACGTCAACAAGTCGGACTCAAAATCAGCCACGGCCGACATTGATTTCATAGACAACAAAGGGTCGCTCGTAGCCAGGCTTGAAGATTACGAATCAATCATCTCCCCATCCCTGAACAGCTCATTCCGCAGGAATGTTTTAAGTTAAAAATTGACGCAAAACATTTGCGCCGGCTTTCAAAGTCTTTCAAATAGTAACACAGGCATCCTTGCCTGTGTTCAATCAATAAACAAAGCTTCCTGTAAAAAAACAACATACACCAAACCTGCACTCTGTTTTCAATTAAAATTTAACCGCAAAATAGCATTTATCAGTTAAAATATAATTGCAAAACCCCAATTATCAATTATTTTTTAACTGCAAAACGTATAGATACTTTTTACGTTAAGAACCGAAGGAATAAAAATAAAAGCGATCCCCGCATGGCAATGGATGCTGGTCAAGATTTTAGCAGACAACCGGTAGACAAAGCAGTATATTTTAATATTTTCATGGAATGGCTTAAAACATAGTTCCTGTCAGTAGTTTACGATTTACAGTTGAGTATATAAGTGTTTGCAGTAAAAAATAATTCAGCCTAACGCAGCTGCCGGCGCATATGATTGATATTCTCAATTTAGTTAGTGATGAACTGGGCGGAGGAACTGAATTCGTATCCAGTTTAATGAAATTTTATATTCATTTACTATCAAATAATGAGATTTCATCACGAGGTATTTCCAAGTACTTAAGTAGCGACTTAGCTAAAGGCAAAGCGCAAAAAAGAATATCTCTTAAAGGCCGCCATGTAACAGAAGAATTGATTCAGCTTAAAGAAATCACGAATATTAATACGACAACCGATCTCATAAAAAGTGTTGTTTTAAAAATAAATGATGATGTGCTTGTAAATAAGAAAGAGAGCATGATTAAGCAACTAAAAAAAAAGATGAAAGTAAGCACAGTCGCTTTTAATCATGTAAATATAAAAAATCGCTTGCATATGATATAGCAGATGTTATATTTATAAGCCCTGATTAAATCTAGTGAAGTTTGTCTACTTAGGGCTCGGAAAGAATAGCTAGATTTGTTCACGCTTATCTTAACTAGCGGCATTGCTCAATCCACAATCGCAGAAACCTTGATGCAACAAAACCCGCGCTTCCGGTTCACATCAATCGTTTTAAATAAATTCGCTCAAAAAATCAGCCTAAATTTCTGCTATAATCAGAATAAAAATAGAAATGCAGTGTAATGCAAAGAAAAGCACGGATTTTGAGGATTAAATATGCTTAAATCAGAGTTGTTAGAAATTATTGCTAATGGTGAAAACTCAGGTATTGAGTTTAAACGGGATGATATTCGGCCTGAGAAATTAGCAAAAGAGATTGTGGCTATGGCAAATTTTCAGGGTGACCGTGTATTTCTTGGAGTTGAAGATGATGGGGATATCTCTGGTCTTCAAAGGAAAAATACCGAAGAGTGGGTTATGAATGTTGTCAGAGATAAAATCCATCCGTTGATCCTGCCTTATTATGAAGAAATCAAAATAGAGACTAATACCATCGTCGGAGTGATCACTTTTCCACAAGGTGTTTCAAAGCCTTATGTCAGAAGGCACAATAAAAAGGAAGAGATCTATATCCGTATTGGTTCAACTTCTCAGATTGCCACAAGAGAACAGCAAATGCGATTATTTGAGTTGGGTGGAATGTTGCATACCGAGCAGATTCCTGTTCCCAAAACAGATATCCACTGCCTTGACCTGCCTCGTCTGGAGAACTACCTTAAAGATTTCATCAAGGATCCCGATATCCCCCAAAACCCTGAAGAATGGATAAGCAGGTTATTGGGACTTGGATTTCTTACGGAAGCAAATGATAAAATATACTGCACTATTGCCGGTTTGATACTTTTCGGGAAAACTCCGCGTCGTTACCTAAAGCAAGCGGGCTTAAGAGTCTTTGCATTTAAAAATGAGGACAAAGTATATCAAGCGCTGCTGGATGACATTATAGATGGCCCTCTTGTAGGTAGATGGGAAGGAGCAAACTCAGGCAAACAACTTATTGACAGTGGTATCATTGAGCGATTTATTGAAAAAATAAAGCCTTTTATTTCAAAGGAATCAGCCGGTATTGATCAAAATTTCAGACGCGAGTCAGAATGGTTTTATCCTGTTGAAGCTGTCCGTGAAATATTTATTAATGCGCTGGCCCATAGAGATTGGACGCGTTTCGTAGAAATAGAAGTAGGAAGTTATTCAAACAGATTTGAGGTTGTCAGCCCAGGCGCCCTTCCAAATTCAATGACTGTAGAAAAAATGATAGCCGGTCAACGCGCCCCACGAAATCCCATTATCATGGAAGTTTTACGCGATTACGGTTATGTAGACTATCGGGGAATGGGAATAAGAACCAAAGTTATCCCACTGATGAAGAAAAGCAACCTGGTTGACCCAATCTTTGAAGCAACTGAAGATTATTTGAAAACTATTCTCTACAGGAAACCGAGTGACTAAGGAACGCGGAAGGCATAAAAAGTAAGGACCCCACCTAAATGAATTAGCGAACATACTCATCAGGCCACTTAATTCAAAATTGTTAACTTTGCCTCTTGTACTGAAAATTTAAATCGCCCTTACAGGGCTAAAAATATTTAACCTTATTTCCCAGGGCGTTGCCCTGGGCTATATTAAATCACCCCTTTGGGGTTAAAGAAATCGAGGTCTTTAAGTTATTTACAATTTCCGCAGGCTGGGGCAATCTTGTAGATTGCTCCAAATGTTTCATAGAACCATTGGTTTTCAGTGGTAACATTATGTTTTACGCGGTCTAATAGCAGGACTTAAACGTGTGGAGGCAGTCTACAAGAGCGCTTCAGCAATAGATTTTACAAAATCGTTTTAGGGCAACACAATATGAATGATATGGATGATTTTATTTACTCTCAGTATTTAGTTAACTATCCTAAAAAGAGAGAGTTTGAAGAGCTGTTTCATGCGTACCAATCTCCCGCGCAGAGAGACACATATGTAAATGACACTGCCATGGCGGCGTTTTATATGCTTACCAGGGGCATGTCTATTATGGGGGTAATGGACAAAATCATTAGAGAGAATCAGGATGTTTTTAATGATGTCGAGTCTGTTGTTGATTTTGGCGGCGGGCCGGGGACGTTTCTTTTTGCTCTTAGTAAATTTAAAACACTGAATAAATATACTAATGTAGAGTGGAGTGGCGCGTTTATTGATATTTTGAATGCGCTTGTCGAGAAGTATCTCTCTTCGTCTATTCCTCAGCTTCATGTAGATACTATTAGTTGCAGCTATTTAGGGATGGAATCTAAAGATATCCCGAAAAATGATCTTTCTGTGTTTTCATATACTCTTTGTGAATATGACAATTCATTGGTTGGCATATCGGATTTAGTTGAAAACTCGAATACGGTTTTAATAATAGAGCCGGGCACACCATTAGGATTTAATAATGTTATTCAAGCAAGGGACAAATTAATAGAAAACGGATTTAGCGTAATTGCGCCGTGCACGGCATCAAACGGGTTTTGTCCTTTGAGAAATTCAGAGTCTGATTGGTGCCATTTTATAGCGAGGTTAGATAGATCCCGTATTCAGAAGCATTTAAAAAAAGGCGTGTTAGGTTATGAAGATGAAAAATACTCGTATTTGCTAATGTCTAAATCTCCAACTCATTCGGAAGGCAAACGAATAATATCAAGACCAAATATTACGAAACATAGCGTATCGTTTGATGTTTGTTCAGAAAAAAGCGGTCATATAATTCTCACAAAAAAAGAGAATAAAGACAAATTCAAAACCGTGAAGAAAAGTATTAGAGGCTCTTTATACAGTGAATAGGCGCCGCCTCTGGAATGATGGAATAATATCGTTGTTGGTTCAAGTCCGAGGCATTGACCCAACAACGATACAGAGACAAACATTTTGAGTAATTAAAATTAAAACGTTATTATTGGGACGGAATCGTCGTTAATAATAACCAGAGTTGCGGTTTTAGGAGCGCCCATTATGCCGTTTACTGGATTTGACAAGGTGAGATTAATGGTTTCGTCAAGCTCGTCCCAGGTATCTCCTATTATTGAAACGGTAAATGTGCCGCTTTTATCGCCGGGATTGATTGTAAGCGTGCCGGAGGCGGCAAAATAATCGACGCCTTCAAGCGCGGAACCGTTGGAAGTGGCATAATCTATTGCAACCGGGCCGGACGAGACTACGTCAATATTAACAGTGACAAATCCCTCCGATGTTCCTGAATTACCCTCAATAACGGAAAAAGCGACAATTTGTGGATCAACAACAGGCGGTTTCGGCCTCGGCTTAAGCGGATAGCCGCCTACTTTGCGAATGCGATAATTATCCTTGTCCGCAATATAGAGGTTGCCGCCGCTGTCAAGCGCAACGCTCATCGGGCTGTTTAAGGAAGCTAAAACAGCGTCGCCGTTGTCCCCGCTGAATCCGGCGGTTTTATTGCCTGCAACAGAGCTTACTAATCCGGTTGCGGCGTCTACTTTGCGAATAAGATTATTGTTCTCATCCGCTATAAATATATCTCCCTCGTCATTAACCCATATTTTAGTTGGATTATTAAATGAAGAGGCAATCGCAAGTTGACCGTCGCCGTTAAAGCCTTTTGCGCCGTTGCCCGCCACAGTGTTTATAACACCGGAAACTACGTCAACCTTGCGAACCCGCGAGTGATTTCTGTCCGCGATAAATACATTACCCGCAACGTCAACAAAAACGCCGGTTGGTTGATGTAGCGACGCGTTAACAGCAAGCCCTCCATCGCCCGCAAACGCCGTGGAGCCGTCTCCGGCTATGGTTGAAATATTTCCCGTTGCAATGTCCACTTTGCGCACGCAGTTGTTGCCGGTATCGGCAATGAATATATTGTTTGAACCGTCAATAAACACACCTGCCGGATTATCAAGTTGCGCCATTGCCGCCGGCCCTCCATCGCCGCTGTAACCACCGGTTCCGTCGCCGGCAACCGTGTTTATTATGCCTGTTGCAATGTCAACCTTTCGCACGCGTTTGTTTAGCGTATCGGCAATAAATATGTTGCCTGCGTTGTCAATTGCCACACCTCGCGGGCTGTTAAGTTTTGCGGATGCCGCGTCGCCGCCGTCTCCTCCGCTACCCTTTGCCCCTGTTCCGGCCACAACGCTGATACAGCCTGTTACCGCGTCAACTTTACGGATGCGATTATTGCCCGTGTCGGCAATATACATGTTGCCGTAACTGTCCGTCACAACATCTTCAGGTTGATTCAGGGACGAAGCAACTGCATTTGACCAGTCAAATTGCCCGCCGCCTTCTCCGTTGCCGGCAATTGTGCTGATTATGCCTGTTTTAGCGTCAACCTTGCGGATAATGTTATTGTCCTTTTCAATGATAAACACATTGTCTTCACCATCCACCATAACATCAGTGGGCATGCTTATGGATGTTGATACGGCGAGCCGCCCGTCTCCGCCATATTCATATACGCCGTTGCCGGCAATTGTGCTGACTATTCGGGTCGTTTTATCCACCTTCATAACTCGATTATTTTTTGTGTCTGCAACAATCACGTTGCCGGCAGAGTCAACAGCCAAACCTTCGGGCAGGTTAAATGAAGCTGTGTAAGCAAGACCGCCTTCACCGGGGTATGAACCTTCGCTATTCGTGCCGCCCATGTTAATGCTTTTCCCTGTAGCCTTCTCATATTTAATTACATCGTTTTTGATAATGTAATATATGTTGTCCGATTTGTCTATGTATAGATCGCGCGGGTTAAATGTATTGTATTTGTTTCCGAGAACGGTAGTCATAGTGCCGGAGGCGATTTCAATCTTGTTAACCGCGTTCTTCCCCGCGATATAAAGGTCGCCGGCGCTATCAACGGCCATAAAGCTTATAGGATTAACACGAACGGTCGTTCTCGTTGATTTGTGAGTCACTCTGCTTATTTTGCCTGTGCCGGCGTCTACCTTTTTGATTGCGCCACTACCCGGAAAATATATATTACCGGACGAGTCCAACGTAAATATTGTTGTATTGTTCATGGGAGACTCCGTAGCGACGGCGCCGTCAATGCTGGGGCCGGTTTCGCCATTGCCCACCACCGTTGTTATAACGCCCGTTGATTTTTTAATCTTTCGTATGCGATTACTGGTTGTGTCGGAAAAATATATATCGCCTTTGCCGTCCAAATAACCGCGCGAAGGGCCATTAAGATACGCCTTTGCCGCCGGCCCTTTGTCGCCGCTATACCCGCTTGCTCCACTGCCTGCGATTGTGCTTATTCTGCCGGTGGTTTTATCAACTTTACGGATAGCGCCGTTTGCGGAATCGCCAATATAGATATTTCCGTCATCGTCAACGCACACGCCGCGCGGGTGATTCAACGACGCCAGGTTTGCGTCGCTTCCATCGCCGCTATAACCAACAGAGCCGTTTCCGGCAACAGTGTCTATTGTCCCGGTCGCAGCATCTACTTTGCGTATGCGATTGTTGTTTGTATCGGAAATAAATATATTGCCGGCATTATCAAAAGCGAGATCATAAGGCGAATTCAACCTTGCGTTTATAGCCAGTCCGCCGTCGCCGCTATATCCGGCAGAGCCGTTGCCCGCGACAATAGTCTCCCCGCCGGTTGCGGCGTCAAACTTTAAAATCATGTTGTTGTTGCTAAAGTATATATTGCCGGCATTGTCGACAAAAACCAAAAACGACGCCTTCTGTTTTCTAATTGCCGAGGTTATTATTCCCGTCCTTTTATCAATCTTGCGTATGGCGCCATAGTCGGCTAATTCAGTAATAAATATATTGTCGGCGCCATCAACTACCACTCCATAAGGAGCCCGCATATTAGCGTAAGCCGCCGGATTTCCGTCTCCGTAATGCGGATAACCTATTCCACTGCCTGCGACAGTGTTTATTACCCCTGTAGTTGCGTCAATCTTGCGAATACAATTATTACCGGTATCGGCGATAAATATGTTTCCTATATCATCAACAAACACATCAACCGGCGCGTTAAGATTTGCCGCTGTAGCCGGCCCGTAATCGCCGCTATATCCCTTTGTGCCAATACCGGCCACAGTGGAAACGTCCCCAGTGTCCTTGTCTATCTTGCGTATGCGGTGATTAAAAGTATCAGCAAAAAATATATTGCCGTCTTTATCGGCAAACAGTTTGTGCGGCATGTTTAAAGCAGTTGCGCCGTTGCCGTTAGTTGCAGAGCATGTGGCGGAAAAGAAACCGGGAAAACCGGAGCCTGCAACGGTTCTTATAATGCCTGTGCTCGCGCGAACCTTACGGATGCGGTTGTTGCCGGTGTCTCCAATGATAATATTGCCGGCGCTGTCCACAAAAACTCCTGACGGGCTCTTCAGCGCCGCGTTATCGGCCGGTCCGCCGTCGCCTTTAAAGGATGCCGTGACCGTGCCGACGGCGGTTGATATAATGCCGGTCGAAACCGTAACCATGCGAATGCGGCTGTTCTTTGTATCCGCTATAAATATATCACCCGCTCCGTCAACAGCAATAGAGCTCGGCTCGTTTAACTCCGCCGAGGTTGCGGCGCCTGAATCTCCGCTAAACCCATTTGAGCCGTTGCCGGCAACAGTATCTATAATGCCGGACCCGGCGTCAACCTTGCGCGCGCGATTGTTTTTGGAGTCGGCAATAAAAATGTTTCCGCCCCCATCCACAAAAACGCCTCTTGGCGTGTTCAGGTTCGCCGAAATCGCCCGGCCTTTATCGCCGCTATCGCCCTTTGTCCCATTTCCGGCCACCGTGGTTATAATGCCGGTGGATATATCAACTTTGCGTATAGAGTGATTATTTGTGTCTGCTATAAATATATTGCCTGGGCCGTCTACAAAAACATCGCGAGGCCTGTTTATTTTCGCATTGACCGCAGCCCCTCCGTCTCCATTGTTTCCGCCGACCCCGGTTCCCGCAACCGTGCTGATTAATCCCGTAGCTTTATCAACTTTTCGAATACGGTTGTTGTTTGTATCCGCAATATAAATATTGCCGGCACCATCCAGCGCAACGCCGCGCGGCGAATCAAGAGCCGCGAATGTTGCCTGCCCGCCATCCCCGCTATACGCCATTGCCCCGTTGCCGGCAACCGTGGTTATAATACGGGAGTTAATATTAATCTTGCGCACACGATGGTTGGAGGTGTCCGCAAAATAGATATTGCCGAAGCTATCCGTTGCGACCCTTTCAGGACTGTTTACATTTGAGATAAAAGCGTTGCCGTCATCTCCCACGCCTCCGCCCGCCACAGTTGATATTGTCTCCTGCGCAACTAAATGTTGAGTCTGTAAAATAGGAAATATTCCCGCAAACAGCATAACCAATAAAAATGTTCCGGTTAATTTGACAACTAGTCTCATTTTGTAAATGTTCCTTTCGTATGAGAAAAAAGTTACTAAAGACCCAACTATTGAATTCAACACGACTTCAAAATAATGTAGTGTAGGCGCGTCCCCGCGCCGTGCCGGCCAAGTAAAGCCTATACGTTGCAATTAAGTAATCACGCGTTGAAATCGCTTGCTAATGGGTCGCCGCGGAAAATTGAAAAGACCTTCTTCAAACGCAGACTGCTGGAACTCTGGTTACCAAACCCCAGCTTGGTAACCGGCAATTCGAGAAGCCCCAGCTTCGCGTGTAAAAGGAAGTCAAATATGCGAATTGACTCGAAGCTGGGGCTTCTTGAATTATTTCGCTCCCAAACTGGGGTTTGGGAGCGAGGTGAAGGCGAGGGGACGCGCCTTCTTTATACGCTTTGCGCTTTGCTCTCTCGCTCCGCGCCTTAAAACTTATGAACCTGCCTATATCCCTTAAAACCGTCCTGATCGTAATACTCTTCCACAAGTTTGCCGGAATCCAGGGTAAGCAAAACAAAACCGTTTTTAGCTAACTCTACTTTGTTTAAATGCGGAATCGGCAGCTCTTGGCCGCCATAATATGCAATTTGAGGGTTCTTATGCCCGGTAACCGAGCCGTCCTTATAATAAAAATCAGATCCTTTCGCATACGGAATAGCCCCCTGCCCAACGCAACGGTAAACGCATTCGTTCGCGCCATATGCCTTATCAGAATAGGCAATGACATTATGAATGTGGCCCCAGTACCAGAAATCAGGCATGGTTCCATTAAACGCAGCTTTCATATCATCCCACAACGCAACATCTTTGGAGCCTTTCTCCTTTGCAATCACGGGTTTTGTGCCGGCGGGATTAACAGCATTATGATGAGTTGTAACAATTATCTTTTTCCCTTTGATGTCCGTCTTATTTATAAAATCAAGCTGATCCGCGCCTTGAAGGCATCCCTTTAAAAAGAAAGAGCTTTTATCGTAATATGCGCTGTCAAGACCTAACAAAACCCAGTTTTTATGCTCAAGCGAAAAGTAGCTCGCTTTGCCCTGATGGGTAAAAAGCCCGCTATTTTTTAAGGCGTCATCAAAATAACCATGGGCGCCTGAATACATCTCATGATTGGAATTAAGGGTAAAACTCGTCGCATTAGCCGGCGACCAGTGATCTATAAGATTGTTAATCTCCTCCTTAGGAGCAATGTCATCAGTTTTGTCTGTTCCGGCATAGTAAACATCGCCAAGATGGATGGCGTAATCAGGTTTTTTGTTGCTGATTTGATCCATTACCTTTTTGTAAGCCTCAACACCGTCCGCGTTATTGTAAGGACCGGTTCCCCAGTCGCCGACTACGGCAATAGTAACACTGTTTTTTGTGACAATGTTGCGATTTGATTTGCAGGCTGCTTTGACAAAAGGATATTTTTTTACAATACCAAGTTCCTGTAAAACGTAATAAATGCCGGCCAATGCCCAGCCAGGGTCTAAACTTTCATATTTTTTAAATCCGTATAACGTGCCGTCGGCTCCGACATACCCGCCTGTTTCCTTAACTCTCTTAAGGATTGCCTGAAAATGAGCATCGGTAATTAACGAATCATCAAGTTTTAAATGCGCGTTAATAAAACCCAGGACAGGTTTAAGTTCCGGATACTTTTTTTCCAGTTCATTGCCTCCGCTTTTAAGCAGATACCTGAATATAGCAAATTCATTAGGACTGTCTGAGCCTTCTAAGGCCGCGCTGTCATCTTTCATCAGGCTTAAAAATGATTTTTCACAGCTTTCTAAGAAACTGGAAAGTTTTGACGGATCATCAGACTTCACACCTTTATTAACAACATCAGCCGGTATCTTTTCAATAAGAGCTTTTAATTTATGCAAAAAATCATCATTAAACTTCATTTCATTCCCTCCACTAAAAATAAACAACATTAAAGTAAACTAAAACAGGGATAAACCGGATAAATTTGCAATTGGAAGTTGCCAATTACAAAAAGGCTCTATTTTTCTTGTTTTCAGAAGGTTTAACCGGTAAACCTCTTTTGCGTTAAAATGTATGATACCATAGCAAATTTAAAAATTTTTGTCAATCAGGCAAAACCACTACACCCATGTAGTCCAAACCACTACATTTGTAGTGGAGCCCACTACATGGCCTATAAATTATACTTGCGAAACAACTATACGATTTGATGTAACTTGTTTCATACTAACAGTTACAGTATAAAACAAAGGGATTGATATTTTATTAGACTTGTAATGTCACGTAGCGGGATTTATTGTCTAAACAGCGAAATTTGGAATGTTTAGATAATAAAATTTAATATTTTTTTTATTTTTTCTGTATAATTTTCAAAATTTGTGCTCATGAAAACCGCAAATTCAACATAAGTGGCCGCTATTCCATATGTATTACAATAAAAACAAAGGGCTATACCGGTTCGCGCGACTACACCCAACCGTTTAACGATACGCAACTTGCTCAGAGCATATTAAAAGAACAAGGAGTTGGACTTGGCCAGGTTGAAGTGAAAAACGGCAAACATTTGAAAACACCATTTATGGTGTCTTCAAGCGATGTGATTGCGGACCTAAAAGCGAATATGTAAAAACTATGAATCTGTTGAGAACAGGAACGAGTAACACGAACGACGTCCCCTCTAAAAAGAGGGGAAAGAGGGGTGTGTAAAAATGGAAAGTTTACGACTATTATCTTGTTAATCTTTTTATGAAAATAGAAAGTTTTAATGGAAAACAGAACATTTCCTATCTGTTAAGAGATAACAGCAATCCTTATATTCAGTTTCCGGCGATGCATTCTCAAGAAACCAATTCAGTCTTGCCAATATGCTGAAAGCATTTGGAAGTTTAAGGGCGATTACAATTATTCCAAAATGCGGTTTTTCCGTTAAATGAATTGTATGGTAATAGTCTTTATCTGTAGTTAAAAAAACGGATTTGCTTTTCTTTGCTAACTGAAAAAGCTCATTATCCGGTAAACCTTCTTTTTCCGTGCCCCTAATATCAAGCACGGTATGGCCGGCGTCTCCTAGAATTTTGTGGGTAATTTTAGGAAAATTCTCATCAAGAAAGAAGATCATACCGGTAAACTCTCAATAGGAAATGTTTCAAATTGCGTTATTTCACTGCTAAATACCAATGCGGCTTTAATATCGTCCGCTGTAATATTTGGATAGTTTTGGATAATTTCCTCATAAGAACAGCCTACCGCTAAATCGGCAAGAATATTGGATATTAGCACACGTGTGCCCTTTATTACCGGTTTGCCATGGCAAATGTTAGGGTTTATCTCTATTCGATCATATTTCATATAAAGCCTCCTTTTGGGGATATATTTCAATATTAAGCTTATGTCTTGGGCAAAAAATAATTTGCCATAAATATCAAATAGAGCCTAAAGTATAAACGTATATTGAAAGAAGATCAATGTCTTAATTTTAGTATTTATTTTTCAGTAGCCATAGAAACAATGGTTTCCGGTTTTTTGTTTCCGCTTTTTTAGATCGTAGCTTTATACACATCTTTACTTTCCGGTTTGTCCGGGTTTTGGATTGATTCCGTCATAGCCGCCGGTTTTCATTGCCTTTTTGTATACTTTTGCCGCCTCATCATAAACTTTTTTAGCCGCTTTTTGATTTACTTTAGCCTCTTTTGAGAAACTTTCACCGTAAACGATAGGAGGTTCTTTAATTTCACCGTAAATTATAGGCGGTTCTTTAAGAGGTAGTGTCATAATTTTAAGAGGTTTTGTCATAATAAGGTATCCTTTCTTAATAATGCCTTGTTTTTTATGTCAAAAGCGGGAGCCGCAATATAAGGATTTAATTGGTTAGCGCAACAAAAATACTCATTTATTTATACCATTATGAAACTTGAAAATCAAGGTATCGCATTCATACATTTCAAACTAGGACTTTATCGCTATTTTAAGACAGTTTACAAATCCCGGATTGATAACATAATTACCACCTAAGTTGAGCGATTTAAATACCCCCTCCCCTAACCCCTCCCACTAAGGGGAGGGGAATTTGGCGTTTTAAGCGCGTTTTGGCTTAAATCACAATTTTAAAAAATTTCATCCAATGAGTGGAATATTGAATTTAAATATTTACCTTTAATTCCCCCTCCCTTGATGGGAGGGGTTAGGGGAGGGTGATAAGAATCGCTCAATTTAGGTACCAATAAAACATCTACTCATTTAACCGCTACTTCGTTGCCAAGACTCAAGCCTGATAGAGCCTTACCTTATCAAAACACAACCGACATAAGAAATTAACACATCCAACACTGCTCACAGTTGCCTGAGTTAAATTGTATAACTTACTATATCCGTCATATTCAGAATTTGTTTTCCTATACATTTAAGATTTATTTTCATGGCTGACAAGTTTAAGTTGAAATGTTATAATTTTTAACAAAAAATTTAGAGCGAAACTTTCAGGACATTTTGTTGTCATATCGAAAAAGAAGATGAGGTTTATTCCAATGAAGGAGATATAGTGATGGAAAATAAACTACTTAAACGCATTGTTATTGATTCAGAAATAATGCTGGGAAAAGCGGTTATTAAGGGAACAAGATTGCCTGTAGAAATAATTGTTGAAAAGGTTGCATATGGTCAAACCGTAGATGATATAAAGGTGGATTATCCTTTTCTAAAAGATGATGATATAAAAGCCTCCCTTCTATATGCGGCGAAACAACTGTCACATGAAGAAGTTTATAATGTGTAAATTTAGACAAACATCATCGTTAGCCACGAAATGAGGAATGCATTGTCATTGTTAATCGACTATTGTAACTATTCAGCGTGTTTACACATGACTGTACACACCCCTAAATTCCCTCTTATTAGAGGGGACTTTGTGGAAATAAATCCGAATTAATATCCCCTCTAAAAAGAGGGGTGGCCGCTTGGAGGACGGGGTGTGTAATTTACGCTGAATAGATACGACTATTTAATCCTTTCATGGTAAATCAGCTTGTGATTCATACCACTTTTAGAGATAAACGGTATTGATATATTGCGCCCGGCTTAATTCATTATAGCGCAATATTAACGATCAAAAAATCGTTGGATTTAGATCTTGAGGCTGATTGTTTGTTGTTCTACAGCGGAGGCGCAGAGGAGGGAGGACTTGTTTTCATTGATTATTTCATTTGCAGTCTCTACCTTTTGATCAATATCTTCATCCGTGTTGTCAATATCATGGTGATACAGGTAGAGGGTTTTAACATTTGCATTCATTGCCAGTTTTACGACCTGATTAACGCAAGAGTGGCCCCAGTGGAATTTTTTCGCGTACTCTTCCAGAGTGTAAGTGGCGTCATGAATTAATATGTCCGCATCCTGAACAAACTTGATCATGTTTTCCCACACATTATTTGAGTAGTGAACCACTTCCTTCATGTACAGTTCGTTATCAGTGATGTAGCATATTGATTTGCCTCCGTATTGAAACCTGTAGCCCAGCGCGTAGCCTGGATGAATTAGAAGTTTTGTTTTGACCTCAATGTTGTCTATATTATACGCGCCTTCAACCAGATCCTTAAAATATACACGGGCGCACATCTCCTTTATGGTAATAGGGAAATAGACGCTGTCCATCTGGCTTGATATTACCTCCCTCATGGTTAGGTCGCCCTGAGCCGGGCCGCACACCTGAAATTCGTTGCCTGGAATGTATAATGGCGAGAAAAATGGGAACGCGTTAATATGATCCCAATGAGAATGAGTGATAAAGAAAGTTGCCTTCATGTTTCTTGATCCGGTTTTCATCAAATGGTTTGACAGCTCTTTGATGCCGGTGCCTGCGTCAAGGATAAAGAATCGATTTTTTGGAAACCTGATGGCGGCGCATGACGTGTTTCCGCCATACCTTAACGTACTGCGGCCGGGGACCGGCAACGTGCCGTGAACGCCCCAAAACGTCAATTCAATCTTTTCGCAAAGCAGGTTATCTATATCTTTCATAAACATCTCTTTATTAACAGGCTTCTCTATATAGCCGTCCGCCCCCATGGACAACGCTCGTTTCTTGTCAAACTCGTATGATTTCACGGAGACCACAATAATCTTTATACTATTATATTTATCGTTTTCTCTAACTGTTTTAATTAGCTCCATCCCGTCCATGCCGGGCATAATAATGTCCGTTATAATACAATCCGGAGGATCAATTTGCAATACGGCAAGCGCATCGCGCCCGGAAGAGAATTCGATAATTTTATGCCCGGCTTTTTCAAGAATCATCTTAAAAAGCGCGCGCATGTCGCCGTCATCATCAACTATATAGAATTTCATTTTTTGGTTTATAATTGTTAATTTTTTAAATTGTTAAACATGCTAATTGTTAAGCGGCATATGCTAACAAAATACAAAAACAAAAATCAAGGAACTTATCTCAAATCCCAAACTTTTGCACCCTGTGATTAAAAGCTTCGGCGACATAGATACAGTCCTCATCATCAACCGCAATACCCATTGGCGCAAATACCTGCCCGCTCAAAGAGCCTTCACTCCCTATTTTTGCTATAAAAACGCCGTCATTGTCAAACTTTTGTATGCGGTTGTTGCCTGTGTCTGTAACATAGACGTTTCCTATACTATCAACAACTATCCCCTGCGGCGAGCAAAATTCTCCATCACCCGAGCCTTTTTGGCCCCATTTGGTTATAAATTTCCCCTTGCCCGAGAATTTTTGAATCCTGTTGTTTCCGGTGTCTACAACATAAAAAAAACCGTTTTTGCCAAACGTTATGCCTTTAGGCGAATTAAACTTGCCGTTGGCGGAGCCGGGCCCGCCCCATTGTTTCAAAAATTTGCCTAATGAGTTAAATTTCTGGACAAGATTGTTGCCGTCCGTCACATACACATTGCCGGCCTCATCAACCGCAACTCCCTGCGGCAATGTGAAACGCCCTTTGCCCTTCCCGTTTGCCCCCCATTTTGAAAGCGAATTGCCGTTTGAGTCAAATTTTTGTATCATGTGATTCCACACATCAACAACATAAACATTGCCCGCCATATCCGCCGCAACATCCGTGGGATAACTAAGCCGTTCAGCCTCTTCGCCTCTATTGCCGAATTCAACCATAAATTCGCCGGTTAAATCAAATTTTTGCGCGCGGTTGTTATCGCGGTCAGTCACAAAGATAAAACCGCCGTCATCCAGGTTCACCAGGGAAATGCCGCACGGGGCGTTAAACATGCCTGGGGCCGTCCCCTCTCCTCCCCATTTATCCTTGGGCACCGGCAAAATAGTCGCGGGAACTTTGCGCACCGGCAGAAGAGGTATTGATCCTGCGCCGGCTTGTTTTAACCCCTTAATACATGAAGATACCATGGCCGTGTCGTTACCCAGACTTGCCGACTCATATTCAAGGTTGAAGTCCCGGCCGTCAATTGAAAACATTGCGGGCAAATTCAAAATATTTATCCTTACATCTTTATATGTCTCAGATAATTTCTTGTAAACAGGCGCCGCTAAATTGTTAGAGCGTTCCGAACGTTCGGCGTTCTCCTCAAAACTCAGTTTTTTTATCCTGAATGCCAAGCCGGAATCTTTTGAGATATTAAGCTCTGTTTCAGCCAGAAGTTTCTCTGAGAAATTGATTGACGCGACAGAGCCGCCTTTATTGCCGGCCCCTGCTATATCGGCTAAATGGCTCTGCGCCACGCCTGACATTGAAGCGGAAATATAAATCTTGCCGGAATTAATAAAAAGCTCCGCTGAAGTCAACGTAGCGGAATAGAAATGGCCCGCCTTGCCTTTTTGAGGGAAAACGGTTTCATTAAAATCCATGCACACCGACTTCGGCAAGTCATATGAGTAATTCCAATGCGCCCTGAAGACTTTATTAAGAAAGTTGCGGCTTGCGATCACACCTAAACCATAAGGGTACACAAAGTTAAACGCGCCCGACATGTCGGACGAACCATCGCTAATGCCGTCAATTCCAAAATTAAATTTTATGCACATTGAATTTGTTTCATGGTTTATAACAAATCCCGCGTATTCAGTTGACACGTTTATCGGCTTTAATTTACGCGCTTCGTACTCCAGAGTGTAATTGGGCAGAGCCGGAGCCAACGGCTCTTTAATCGCCTCGGTTACAGTCGTTACAGTGTCGTTGTAATTCTTAATTTGGTATCCGAGCTTATTAAAAACAGGATTTACCACGGCTTCAACGCTTCTGTAAACACACCCAACTTTAGCGTTAATAAAATCCCGGTAGAGTTCCCAATCGCATTCCGGGTTCCGGCCTACCAGCGAGCACGACAAAGCAGACTTGCCTAATGAAAAATGAGAGTTTGAAGCCGCGCCTAGTGGATTTACCGTCCGCCCGCCTGAGCTGATATAAACGCCTTGCGCCGCAAGAGTCAGCGGCTTGCCGGCGCCTTTGATTATATGTTTAGAGCTTAAATCAACGGATTTTTTGCCGGCAAAGTCAAAACCTCCTATAGCGGATTTATCTCCGTTAATATCCGTCTCAAAAATAAGTTGGCGATCCGTAAATCCTTTATTACGATCATGCAATGTTAACCTGTTAAAACTTACCGCCAGATCCGCAAATGGTATGTTGATTGACGGCGGATCAAGATATATTTTAAACCCCTTAAAACTCTTCATCTTTGATTGAACTGATTGACGAACAAGTTTTGTTGGAATGGCCTCAAGTTTCCTGTCGTTAAGTATCTTTACCTCGGCTCCTTCGTACTCCAGCTGAATCGCGCCGCGGCAATCCGGGTTCGGCATATTATATTTAACAGTGTAATGATGCGAACATTTCAGAAAATATGATTCCGCGCCCCCTCTCCACGACACAATGCCTTTAGAGACAGCCTCTATATGCTGATCGTCAATTGCGCTAATTGCGTAAGGCAAATGCACAATAATCTTGTCCTCGTCAGTCTGAAAATAGTTTTGAAAGGCGTATCTATAAAATTTTGATATTTCGTTAATCGACGTCCTGTCAATAACGATTTCAGAACTATTGCAGTTGATAAAATCAACAATCATGTCCAGCGAAAAGCCAACCACAATATCGCACGAAGAGTTCAGATCTGTAATATTCATTTAACTTAACAATTTAGGAGTTTAAAAAATTAATAAATGGAAATTTAAATATTCAAATCCCCCCGCCCCCTTTTCTAAAGGGGAAGGACGGTTGTATAGACTTATTAAACAACTATTAGTTAATACGATTAGAAAACACGCTGAATAGAGTAAGTAATGTGCAGCAAAGCGCCGGCATGGGCAACCTGTAATCAGCAATCAGCAACCATCATCAAGTATCCAGTATCCAGTATCCAGTAACCAGTATCCAGTAACCAGTAACCAGTAACCAGTAACCAGTATCCAGTAACCAGTAACCAGCAACCAGCATCAAGACTCTTTCATCATAACAATCCATTCCATTAAATCTTCTGCTTGTTTTTTAGAAAACGGCGGAAATAGAGCGGATTGTTCATCTTCCGACAAATCAACGCCAAAGCTTTCAATGACATCGGCGGGATCCTGCAGAATTGCCTGCATTAGCTCTTTGGCGCCAACAGTGATATTTCCATTTTCGTCAACAACACCGGTTTTCTCAATAGGTTTTAAAACCTCGGGCATTTGGCTTTCAACGGCAGTTGAGACGCGCTCCATAAGGGATTTAATAGTCTCGGAAGCTTCATCAATATCCGCGCAGGAGAGGACGCCCGCTTGCTCCTCGGAAAGCGAAGGCGGCAGAAACCGCGCTATCTCAGCCGTGTAAAACAAGCCAAGCTCGCGCAACACACCGGAGGAGTTTGACAACCACCCGGCTAAAAGCTGATTGTTGGTAGCCAGCTTCTCCATAATATCAGTAGCCCTCTCTTTGTTTAGCTGTTCATCAGCTTCGGATGAAGCCGCGTCTTCTTTTGTCCCCTCAATAACAGTAAAAAGAGCCGATTCTTTTTCAATATTGCCGTCTATATCAACAAATTGGATATCAACTTCACGCTTGCCTTTGCCTATCTTGCGATCCAACAAGAAAACAAGGCTATCACCGTCAACTTTTGAGCAAAGAACATCATCCCCATCCAAAACAATCCTGCACGACTTAATGTCAAGCTTAGATGTTTTTATTTCAGCGCCGACTATTACGCATGACAAATCCTTGCTCATAATACGCATGCCGTCATAAGGAAAAATCGAGCCGATAAGCCTGTGTGTTTTCTGCGCGGCAACAGGTTTATCCTCTTTGACTATATCTTTTGCCTTTGCCTGCGCAGCTTCATCTATGACAACAGCAGGGCCTGGGAAAAGATCCACATACTTAGACCTTGCAGCCGGATCAATAATAAACTCGGTTTCAAGGCAAGCCGCATTGTCAGCCATATCGCATATATCAATTTTGATATAATGCGAGCCTTCATCAAAGTCGCGAAACTTCATCCCTAATGGAAAAATCACGCATTTTCTCATACCGGACGGTTTGTGCTGTTTGCGGCCGTCAATGCTTAACGAGCATTTTGTTAAATCCAAGCCTGAAACAGAGTCCTCTGCGTGAATAATAAGATCAGTGGTTAGCGATCCGGCATTTTTTATTGAAATTGTGGACTCAAAAACAGTCTTGTTGCCGGCGTTGTCGGATAGAACCGACTTCAGCTTGTGCGAACCGCGTTTAAGCTCCTTGCAAACCGGAAAAACAACCCCCCTGCCGCTCAAATATGGCGTTTTTAACGGCTCGCCGTCAAGCGTAGCAGCGCAGCTTTCAACATCTATGCCGGTCGCGATATCATGAGCGTCGATCATTAGAGACGAAACATACCTTGAGAATTTGCCAATCCGGAACTCCGACTCATGCTCGCTTTTATTGCCCGCCTTGTCAACAAGAACAACTTTTATATTGTAAATCTTCTTCTTCGGGCTTATTCTCAGCGGAAACACAAGGCCGCGCGCCCGGCCGGTAGGTTTTAAATTAATTTTGCCGTCTATAACCGCGGCGCATTTGCCTAGATTTATCCCTGAATGCGCGTCCTCCACTTCAAGAGCTATATGGGAAGAGTCCAGGTCGCCGGGTTCAATAAATTGTCCGGGAAACATTGACCGCACTCCGGGCGGAGTTCTGTCAATTATAAAATTGATCGTGGATGATTGGATGGGCGCGGAAGATTTGGCGCTATTAGCCGCCGCCAATTTTGCCTGCAAGGTGTGCGGGCCTTCAACAACTTTAGAGATATCAACTTTGCCGGCAAAGACAATGCCGGCGCCGGGTTCAGGTTTAGCGCAGGCCGCAACTTTGCCGTCCACCGCTATTTCAACAACGGCTCCGGGTCCGACATCTTCTTTATCGCTCAAGCCTGAGTCAGGCAAGAGGAGGACTTTAACCTCTAAAACATCATCGGAAACAGCCAGGCCGTCAAAAGGATACTCAAATTGCAAACCGCTTCTCTTTTGCTCTGTTTCTTTAGTCTTGGGGCTTGCTTCAATATCCGCGCTTTTCTGCTTTTGCAATTTAAATATCTTGCCGGCCATTGTTATCCAATTGTTTTATGCTTTTATAAATATATATAGTCAAACAGATCAGGTTTTCAAAATATGTAAGCAAATAAAATGCTAAAGCATTAACTCCGGTTTTCTTTTACTCGTTACAAGGCTCCTGCCTTGTAACGCGGTGTCCTTAGAGGCTCTGCCTCTATTTTAAAAGAGTGACAACAATTTTAGCCCCCCGGGCATAATTCTCACTAAGGCAGACAAGCCGCCAAATGTTCATTTAGCAAAAAGGAAACCCTAATGAGTTCTTGATTTACGTTGAAGAGATACAGAGCTGCTGATATATTGCTGAATTGACGACAGAGTGAGGCATGTGTATAGAGTTCTATATCCGGCAAACGGGAGGGAGCGCTTAAATAAATTACTGTTCTATTGCTTCAATATTTGCTCTGGGCACAATTGAGACTTCGCCGTCTTTAAATTTTACTTCCAACACCCTCATTTTTGAGCCGGTTTCAATGACCTGGGGTTCAGGGGGCAAAGCGTTTACAGCGCCGATTCTTCCAAAATGAGGATTTCTAATAACCCTGATAGTGTCGCCCAGTTTCACACCACCGTCATTATTGTTTTTGCCGTCGTCAGAACCGGCGTCAATGGAGTCGTTGCCTATTTCATCAAGAAACGGAATTATAATTTCAGGCCTGACAACGCCCGCCCTGATTTGAGTGGCGCCGTTGATTGACGTCTTTGCGCCTTCGCGTTTTTTAAGCAGTTCAAACGTCTTTTGAGCTATTGCGATATTGCCGAAACCTTCGGTAATAACAAGTGTAATGCCTATGTCCTCGGTTCCGGTAATGGCCACGCCGATGTCGTAGCCAAGGATGTTTTTCAGGATGCCGTCGTCAAACCCGCCGACGATTATGCCTTTAACTCCAATATCTATAGCTTTTTTAAGCGCTTCATAACCTATAAAGGCTCCCGCCGTAATTATCTTATCGCGCATATTTTCGTTGATATCCTGCGCCTCTAAAACGTCGCCTGGGGTTTTTACAGGGACTATCAACTCGCCTATAGCCTCGCCGCCAATTCCAAATATGCCTTGAATAAAAGTTGCCGGCGTTTCAACAACTACGCCCTCTTTGTCTATAGTTTCGACAATTTTTCCGTCAATGTAGGCGCAGATTTCAACCGGACGAGGTTTTTCACGCAACAATATCTGGCCTGTTATAGGCGAAATGGTTTCGATAATGCCTGAAATTGGGGATGAGCACACAACCTTTAAAAATTTAAGCCATGGCTTTGATTCTGCTATGGGTTCGTTAAATTCAACATGATCACCCTGCTTTTTTAACATATACTCATTTATGCGGTTGGGAGAGATGCCGAGTTTGTTTATGACGTTCACGGAATGCACCTTGCCCGGCAGCTCGGTCTTGGCAACAATTCGGGATGAATCAACAATGTCGCCGGCTTTTGCCAACACATCGCCAAGTAGAGGCAATATGCGTCTTTTCCGGGTTTTTATTTTTTCTACAACTTTTAAGCCGGGTGTATAAGCGTGCGCCATTATTTAAATGTGGTTATTTGGTATTTTAATGGATGCTAAATAAAGGAAATCGTTGAAAATCGCGATTAAGGGTTCGAAATAGGCCAAAGCTTACCTTGCCGGCCAACACGATTTATCCGTATTAGTACCTTATGAGTTAAATTATGACAATTTTTGACAAGAAATTTAAATGCGTTGCTAAATTCAAGGATTAGCGCGTTAAGTTTTGAGAACGGCTGTAATCGTAAAGCAAAAACGTTTAGAAGCAGTCTGCAAGACTGCTCCAGCATTAAAATGATAAAAATCACGGATTTTTACCTAAACTTTAGTTCACTTTTAACTTTAGATCACTTTAGTCACTTTCCGGTTTATCCGTATTCGATTTGTTCGCAAACTAATAGCCTTTGCTGGTAAGAGCTTTATACCTGGCAAACTCGCGTTCGGCGTCTTTTTTAAGGCCTTTCTTCTTATACGCGATTCCCAGATATTTGTGCGCCTTGGCAAAGTTTGGGTTTATCTCTATGGCCTTTGTGTTTTCAGCGATTGCCTGGTCTATCATTCCCTTCTTTAAATAAGCGACCGACAATCCGACATGCACTTCAGCCAGATTAGGGTTTATCCTGAGCGCGTTTTTCAGCTCAATTATAGCTTCGTCAAGAAGATCGTTTTTTGCGTAAGATACACCCAGCAGAGAGTGGGCTTCCGCATCGTCGGGATTAATATCAACCAATCTTTCATAAACGCCTATTGCCTTGTCAGTCATCCCGTTTTCATAATAGAGGTTGCCGAGTTTATAGTAAACATCAATCTGGCTTGGGTCGGACATTAATATATCTTTGTACAAAGCAATGGCGGCGTCCGTTTTGCCGGCTTCGCGGTAATTTTTCGCCCTTACCAACTTGGTCTCAAGCGATTCAACTTTAGGCGCGCTTTTATGGCTTCTTTTTGCGGCGCCCATGTAATCAAGCACAACTTTCTTTTCACCGGTTGCGTCAAACCCGCCGCCTTGAGAATAACCGGCGGACCCGGCTTTTTCCAGTTTTTCGGACATATCAGACTGATCCTCTTCAATATTCAGGATTTTGTCATATATCTTTTTAATTGCTTTTTGAGTGCTGATTACAGCTTTTCTCATTTTGGATATATCTTCTTCAGACTCTTTGCCGGAATGGTTCATTGAGGAAACACTGTCCATCATTTTCCTGTAATCAGAGTTCAACCTTCTATTTTCATTTGAAACCGCGGATACTTTCTGATCAAGGCCTTTGCTATACTCTTCCATGTTTTGCAGCCTTTGGCCCAGTTCGTCAACTTTATACTCAAGTATCTCCATCTTCTTTTTTCGGGACGAGAAACTAAACACGCCGAAACAACCGCTAAATGTAAACATACAAACGCCAATCAACAAGAGGAGACACAAATTTATATTGCTTGTGTATTTTTTTCTGTCCATATCAATTATTACCCTATATATAAAGACACATAAAATGCCGCCGTTCACTCTTGAACAACAGCAATAAAAGAAGCCGCGCGAAAAACCAAACCGATTTAATTCCCACGGTCGGTTTCAGGTTTTGGAGCGCGCATCATTAAATCGTTTACAGCAACAAGAGGATCTTTCCCTTCAAAAAGGATATTGTAAGTTTCCCTTGTGATAGGCATGTCCACATTAAATTTATCGGCCAGCGTGACAACCGACTTTGTTGTCATAACGCCTTCAGCCACCTGGTCCATACTTTCAAGTATCTCGTTAAGTTTTTTGCCTCTGCCGATCTGTTCGCCGAATCTGAGATTTCTACCAAAAGGGCTAAAACAGGTTGTAATAAGGTCGCCAATTCCCGCAAGGCCGTTAAAAGTCTCTTCTTCCGCGCCCATTGCCGCGCCTAACCGCTTTGCTTCGGCCAGTCCCCTTGTTAAAAGGGCGGCTTTTGTATTGTCGCCAAATTTCAATCCGGCGCAAATGCCGGCCGCGATAGCTATTACATTTTTTGTGGCTCCGCCCAGCTCAACGCCTAAGACATCTGAATTTGTGTATACCCTGAACCGGTCGGTCAAAAAAATGTTTTGCGTCTCTTTTGCAAACTCTTCATCTTTTGCGGCGACAACCACAGTGGTCGGCAGCTCCCTAGCAACCTCCTCCGCGTGGCTTGGCCCTGAAAGGATAGCTATCGGTTGCTCGCCAAGAATATCTGCTATAACTTCGCCGGCGCGCATCCACGTTCCATTTTCAATGCCTTTTGTTAACGAGACAATTTTTGTGCCTGATTTATAATAAAGTTTCAGCTCGCTTATAACATCTCTCAAATAGAGAGACGGCGTGGCTGACACTATTAATGAAACATTATCCGCCGCCGACTTCAAATCGGAAGTCAACGTCAAATCATCTGGAATGCGAATGCCTTTGAGGAATTTTGTGTTTTCCCGCTTCTCCTTTAAATATTCCACATATTCAGCTGAATGCCCCCAAAGCGAGACATTGAGCCCTTTTTTATGCAGCAGGATAGCAAGCGCCGTTCCCCACCCTCCGTTTCCAACTACTAATATTTTGCCGTTCATGGTTTAAAAAGTTTGGGGTTGAATTTTGCGCTGCCCGATAGTATATTTTTACCGCGCAACGCCTGGTAAAATATCATCAGCTCAAATGCGGAATAGGAAATTTGCCGCACAACTCTTCAACCTGTTTTGTTACCTTTGCGCAATTGTCGTCACTCTGATTTGTCAAAACGTCGTCAATCCACCCGGCGATTACCTTTGAATCCTCCTCTTTCATTCCTCTTGACGAGATAGTAGGTGTGCCGATTCTTATGCCGCTGGGCTCAAACGCGCTTCTGGTATCGAACGGAATAACGTTTCTGTTTAAAATAATGCCGGCTTTTTCAAGCGAACGCTGCGCCTCTATGCCCGTGACATTCTTGTTGCGAAGATCAACAAGGAACAGGTGATTATCCGTGCCGCCCGAAACAACCGTGTATCCACGGCTTACAAACTCGGCCGCCATTGCCGCTGAGTTTAATATCGTCTGTTTCTGACACAATTTAAATTCGTCCGACAAAGCCTCCTTAAACGCGACAGCCTTGGCCGCGATAATATGCATAAGCGGCCCGCCCTGAATGCCTGGAAAAACGATGGAATCGACCTTCTTGCCGTACTTCTCCTTGCACATTATGAGTCCGCCTCTTGGGCCGCGCAATGTTTTATGAGTGGTTGACGTCACAAAATCCGCATAAGGCACCGGGCTTGGATGCACGCCGCCGGCAACCAAACCTGCAATATGCGCGATATCCGCCATTAACAAAGCGCCGACTTCGTCCGCAATCTCTTTGAATTTAGGAAAATCAAGAGTTCTGGAATAAGCGCTTGCCCCGGCGACTATCATGTTCGGCTTTTCGCGTTTTGCAATCTCCATTACCTCATCGTAATCAATATATCCAGTATCTTTATTTATACCGTAATGAACAATCTCGTATGTCTGGCCTGAAAAGTTTTTGGCGAAACCATGAGTCAAATGCCCGCCGTGGCTAAGATCCATGCCCAAAACCTTATCGCCTGATTTAAGGCTCGAAAAATAGACAGCCATATTAGCCTGCGATCCCGCGTGCGTCTGCACGTTTACATATTCAGCCCCAAAGATCTCCTTAGCCCTGGAAATAGCAAGTTTTTCAGCGCTGTCAACATTCGCGCAGCCCGCGTAATATCTGCGACCGGCGTATCCTTCCGCGTATTTGTTGGTGAGAGAAGAACCCTGCGCTTCCTGCACCGCGCCGCTGGTGATGTTTTCAGAAGCGATCAAATCTATAGTTTCCTGCTGCTTTTTATCCTCAAACTGTATTGCCTGCCAAATTTCAGGATCAAAATCTTTTAACGAATTATCCATTATCATAATATTGTTACCTGCCTATCTTCCATTTTAAAAACGATTTCATAAATTCATCAATCTCGCCGTCCAGAAACGCCTGCGTATTTGAGGTATCCATTCCCGTCCGAAGATCTTTAACCATTGAATACGGGTGAAGCACATATGACCTTATTTGATTGCCCCACGCGATGTCGCCCTTTTCGTCATAAAAAGCGTCAAGTTCTTTTTGTTTCTCCTTCTCCTTTATCTGACACAATTTGGCCTTTAGCATGTTTAATGCCATTTTCCTGTTCTTGTGTTGAGACCTTTCATTCTGACACTGCACAACTATGCCGGTAGGCAAGTGAGTTATCCTTACCGCGGAAGAAGTTTTGTTTACATGCTGACCACCCGCGCCCGACGAGCGGTAAGTGTCTACCTTTAAATCATTTTCGTTTATATCAATCTCTTCGTCTTCATCAAGTTCGGGCATGGCGTCAACCGCAGCAAACGAAGTGTGTCGTCTCGAATTCGAATCAAAAGGAGATATCCTCACCAACCTGTGTATGCCGATTTCCGATCTTAAATACCCATACGCAAGACGGCCTTTAATATGCAAAGTTATACGTTTAAGCCCTGCGTCTTCTCCGTCAAGAAATTCAATAACTTCCATTGAAAATCTATGCCTTTCAACCCACCGGCTATACATGCGCAACAAAATTGTCACCCAGTCGCACGCTTCCGTGCCCCCGGCCCCGGCATTAATACTTAAATAAGCGTTATTCCTATCATGCGCGCCGCTAAGCATTAACTGAAATTCCAGTTTGTCAAAGACGCTTTTTAATTGCCCCATGTCGTTTGACAGATCGTCTGCGTCCGAGCTGCCTTCATCGGCAGCTTCCGCAAGAATAGAGATATCGTCAATCGACTCCTGAAGCTCAAAAAATGGGCCTGTAACCTCTTTTAACAATTTAAGCTTTTTAACTACATCCTTGGCGTTTTCCTTGTCGTTCCAAAAACCCGGAGACTCCATTTGTGTCTCCAGGGCTTTTAAATCGCCCTCCTTTTTGGCAAGGTCAAAGAGAGTCCCTTAGGTTAATCAGCCTGGTTCTCAGTGGATCCAACTCTTTTAAAATATCGCTTATCATAGTTAAAACGCCCCTTAATTTATAATCTTAAACAAAGATTCCCTCTAAAATGTTGGCTAGTATAGTGCATTGATATTTAAATGTCAATCGTTCTTTTGTCTACGTTTAAAGGCATGCGGACCGGAGGAAAAATAAGGGGGATAAATAGTTGAAAACAGAGTATTTGGGGCATGCAATGCCGCTACGGGCAAGGCAAAATCAAGCGCAAAACATTGTCAGCATGGTTAAGGTTCTGTTCTAAAAAGCCCTTCATGACGGTTCGGTATTCCGCCGGCAGGACATATCGTCCTTACCCGCAAGTAATACATTAACCATTCCGCTCTACGCGCCACGCGCTTTGCGCTTAAAGCTCTACGCCCTTGTCAGGAAATTCCATCTCATATTTTATATCGATTATCATCTCATTGCCGTCGCGCATGATTTTTATCTTCCCGGGGCGGCCGTGTTTCTTGTTTCTGATCTCATAAACCAGGTCAAACGGCTCCTCAATCAGCGTGCCGTCCACATCAATAATAATATCGCCCTTTTTTATGCCCGTTCTTTCAGCGCTTGAGCCCTCGCCCACATCGTGAACAACAACTCCGTTCGGCCCCTTTACCACCATCACACCAAGTTTTACAGTATTTATCTCAGGATCCACATAATTAACCATCCATAAAAAGTCAGCCTCATTTAAAGGCACCTCAACCGGCTGCACATTCATTATATTGTGCTTTTTGTTGTCCGGCACCGTTATCTCCACCGGTAATATTGTGCTGTAAGGCGCCTTAACCCTGCGAAACACCCTTTTAGGAATGCCGAAACCATACCTGACATGATCCTTGCCGGCAAGCACAATCACATTTCTTTTCTTGCCCTTCTTGCTCGCCAGATAATTTGCCACGGTCTTTGCCATTGTCTCCTCCCACAGGCACTGCACGGTGTAAAACTTCTCAAAACCTTTTACATCGCCGCTTTTATGAACATCAAACACAGCTTTTACCCGTTGACGGTGGTATTTATCGGTAGTGTCAATTTCAGGAATCTCTTTTTGCTCTTCCGGCGAAAGGTTGTCAATACCCTTCTCATGAATAGCATCTATAGTCTCCTCATTTGCGTTAAGAGCAAGCACGGGAACCTTCTTCTTTTTTGCAAACTCAAGGATATCCCTGTAATATTCATACTCAAAACCCCAATCAGGATACCAAACCGTTTTCAAAAACTCCTTTTCAGTTATTTTATTTGCCAGCCACTTATCAATCTTTTTTTGCGACTTTCTTTGAAACATCTCCATCCCGATAGCAATTTTGCCTGATGACGCCTTATATAGATCCTTTATAACCTCAAGCTGCACCTGATGCGCCCGGTAATTGTCGTGCGTCTCGCCGATATAAACCACCCTTGAACCCTTTAAACTGCTTTTCAATTCATCTTGGCTTATAATCAGCCCGGTTTGCACATGGACAATATCATCTTCCTTAAGCTCTGTCTTCTCCTCAACATCAGCGGAACAAATGCTGATCGCAATGGTTAAAACAACAAAAACAACAAAGATCGGTTTAAATATTAATGCTTTCATAGGTATGGTGTCCTTTCTTTTAATAATGTTTAGCCATGCGGCCATAATTAAGCAGATAATTATAGCCGCGAAAGAGATTAAGTTCACGAAAAAAGTGGAAAATCGGCATACAAAGAGTTGTTTATAAATCAGGCAGTGATATATTGACGGTTGACGGTATTGCGATTACCCGATTCAATATTTACATTCAATTAAATATTGATCGCAATTTTGCAACCTGCCACCCCTTGCTTTGTCCATAAACCATTGGTTTAGAATAAAGAGTCAATTCAATAGTAAATCGCGCGCTAAAACAAATAATAGAGGTTGCGCCTCTAAATTAAAGACTTAGTAGGTGTCTCAAAAACAAAGAAGATGTTGAAGTATTGTAAAGCCATGTATTATAATTTAAACTTAAACTTTAGAGGGCATTTATTTTAGTTCACTTTAATCACTTTTTTTGGTTTATTCGGGTTAGTGTGAAAACTATGAAAAAAACGTATGCTAAGATCAGCGGCAAATTGACATTGATTACTTTCATAATGTTATGTTGCCTCCCCCTTCTCCATTCGGCTGAAGTCAGACCACATTCAGCCGGTTTTGATAATGCCCAATTTGATGATAATATCGGACCAAGGATGAAGTCTATAATATATGCGCATGCCCAGAAGTTTACATTTTGGGTAACCGATTACGTTATCATTAATGCGGTTAGAGAGCAAAACAACAAGAACACCCCGCTTGAAACCATAAAAAAAATAGACAAGGAGTGGGTTGCGGGACAAGCAGACGATTTTGCCCTGAGCTTGCAAACAAACAAAATCGGCAAGATATTAGCAAAAAGAATCTCGCGAAACAAGAAGCTCTATGTTGAAGCCTTTTTATGCGACGCCCAGGGCGCGGTAGTTGGCGAGTCCCCACAAACAACCGATTATTGGCAGGGAGATGAGGACAAATTCATAAAAAGCTTTAATAACGGCAACGGCCAACTGTATGTGGGGAATCTGGAATATGATGAAAGCGCAAAAACATACGCGGTGCAGGTGTCCATACCCGTATTGGATGAGGATAAAACCATCGGCGTTTTAGTAGTGGGACTCCGCAATATCAAATAAAGAAAACGCGTAGGAATAAGTTGTTTATATGTATCTATTCCGCGTGATTTACACACACCGTCTGCTACACAGCCCCCCCCTCTTTTTAGATGGGATAAAAACGAATTATTTTCCACAAAAGTCCCCTCTAATAAGAGGGGATTTAGGGGTGTGTATATATGAACACTGAGCAGTTTGTCTGCTTTAGTGAGAATTATCCCCTAATGGGATAATCGACGCAAAACTTGCTGAATGGATATGATTGTATTAACAATTATCAGACACCCATTTCGCAATCGGCGCTTTAAATTTATCACAGCCGAACCGTATCGGGTCGGTTACCGGGCGTTTATGCTCCTTTTCCAGACTATTAATATAGTCTAAAGCCTCTTTTTCACCCATAGTTGAAGTATTGGCGCTAATTCCCATAATTTTGGAAGTCGGCATTACATGTTTTGCCAAAAGTTCATATTGCGAGATTGCCTGACCGATACCCGGCATTTTCAATTGAGGGAAATATCGAGGATGATCGCGTGAAGGGTCAACACAAAGTATTATGAATTGCGGCATGCTTCCATGCACCTGCGCTAAAGTCAAGCCTGAATACATTGGGGAAAAGATGCTGCCCTGCCCCTCAATAACAAGTATTTGATTATGATGCTTTATCAAGTACTCTTCTAATCTCCCGGAAGTAAAATCCACAATTGTTCTATCAAGGGGAATGCCCTTTCCTTCAATCATCATCCCTATTTGGCCTGTTGCCACAAATTCCGCGTCAAAACCTGCATTAATAAGGAATTTCTCCAGTTCCAGTGACACAGTCATCTTTCCTATATTGCAATCCAACCCCACGGTTAATATTCTCAATTGATCAGCGCATTCACCCAGATTGCCGGAAAACAGCCGCATATTGGTTGGCGTTTCACGAAGATCATGCACATACGCTTGCTCAGTTTCACTAAACATAGCCTTTAAAAACAGGTGATCGCCATTATAAACATGTATCCTCTTTTTGACGCACTTTTTTATCATATTAATAAGGATAAGAAGGGTATCCTCAGCGTTATGGAGAGTGGCCAACATTAATTTTTGCGCGCCGGCAGGTATTTCATCAACTTTGCTAATGACCGGAATATTGTTTTCCCGCCCAAATTTCTTTAAAGAATCAAAAGGCTCAAGGCTTAAAATAGCGGCTATTTGCGGCCCGGAATATCTAACCAGACTGCTAAGGCATTTGGCCCCATGAATATCAAATTCGCCCTCGTAATACACAATTGTGTTTCCGGATTCGTTCGAAGTCATCACTGCCCCCCTTCACTATTTAAGCAAATAAAGTCCAGAATAGTTAAAACTCTCCCCTAAAAGTACTATACCAGCTTTTTTTTGCAAAATCATAAGATTTTTTCAGCTTTTTTATTAAACTGCGAACTGCGAACTGCAAATTGTAAGCAAAAGACATGATACTAAATGAAAGCGCGAATGGTAGAAAACTGCTTGATGTAAACTGTTTAATACAAACAGGAAACAAGTTCGCCTGAAAAAAAGCAAGCGGGATTTCCGCAAAAACCTACGAATTTACACATCCGCCTGCATACTTTATTGTAATGAAATAGTCTTTTATCTCCTTTTGGGTTATTTACAATATTCTTTCTATTTATCTTGACTGTAAGCATTAAATTGTTATTATTATTTTGATTAGCTTAAAGGTTACACAGCAAGGAATACACTTTTGATATATTAATTTAAAGTTTAATGACTAACGGCAAAACAGGGGCCATATTAAATATTTTAATTTTACTTCAATCTGAGAATAGATAAAAAATTAACTGGTTTGGTATAATCAAAATATTTTCGAGTTTTCGAGTCGGTCGCGATTAAATTTGGTTGCAAGAAATACCTCAGCCGGAGTTTTGTATAACACATATGATTCGGCCCAAAATACACCGTATCGCTTTCTCGGAGTTTTTATTTGCAAGTGAGGAGAAAATATGACAAACACATTAAATGTTCCTGAATTTGAACAGCTTCATCTTGTTTCGGATCTTCATCTGGGAGGTTTAAAGGGATTCCAAATTTTTAACCAGGGGGAACTGTTAACAAAATTCATTAAAAAATTAGAAATCCCAGAAGCTCCGGCAAAACCTACATGTTTGGTTCTGAATGGCGATATAGTAGATTTTCTGGCGGATAAAGACCCCAGATATTTTGATCCCGAGGGAGCGATTGATAAACTTGAATCAATTTACAATGATGATGCTTTTAAAACAGTATGGAAAGCCCTGGAAGTGTTTGTAAAACGCCCTAATGCCTGCCTTGCGCTTATATTGGGCAACCATGATGTTGAGCTGGCGCTTCCATCTGTTTCATACAGGCTTATAGAAAAACTTACAGGCGGTGATGCCGGAGCCCGCGGCAGAATTATTATTAAAAATGACGGCACGGGGTTTAGGTGCGCGGTGGGCGGCAAACAGGTTCTTTGCGTTCATGGCAATGAAGTTGACAACTGGAATGTGGTGGATCATTCGGCTCTTTTGCAGGTTGCGCGATCGATAAATCACGGGGATGTTCCGGCGGATTGGAGCCCAAACGCGGGCACGCGCCTTGTAATTGATGTGATGAACGATATCAAAAAAGATTATCCGATGGTCGACCTGCTTAAACCTGAAATTGAAGCCGTGGTTCCAATTGTTCTAGCCCTGGAACCTGACAAAGCGAAATTTATGCCAAAGATTCTCAAAATGGCCGGCGTTGCCGGCTCGCTTTTAAAAAATAAATTCCAAATGTTTTTTGGTTTTTTATCCGCGCAAGATAATGATAAAAGCATGCCTTCCGATAATGATATCATGGAGCAATTCCTTGGAGAACATTTTGGTTATTCAGGCCCTTCAAATATCGGAGGCAAGGACGTTGCGGATATGTTAATGGAAGCGCATAACGCAGCTGAAAGTGGCCACGATCCAAAAGGCGATGAATCAATGTTTAATGAAGCTGAGTTTCTTGGAGCACGGGATTTTTTTAATTCCGAATTCTTTAAAAAAGATAAAGAAGAGAGATTGCGGTTAAAGTTAAAAGATAAATTAAAGGACAATACTGATTTTGAATTAGATAAAGAAGACGACACTTTCAAAAAACTTGATAAACTTGTCAGCCGGGATATCGATTATCTCATAGCCGGCCATACACATCTACGCAAAGCAATTAAAAGGAGCATAAATTCTTTTTATTTTAACAGCGGCTCGTGGGCGCGCCTAATTCAGCTTACGGATGACGTCCTGGATAACCCTGCAGATTTTAAGATTGCGTACAACGCGTTTAAGAATAGCTCTATTGAGGCGCTGGATAACGCGCCCGGACTCGGACCTACCAAATCTAAGCTTGTTTTACAAAAGCCCACCGTGGTATCTATTTTTATTAAAGGTAAAAAAACCTATGGGGAACTAAGGGAACCAAACAAAGATGGAAAACTTGAAGCTTGCAAGGATAAAGGCAAAATCGTGAAATTTTAGGAGGCTAACTTATGAAAACAATACACACTGTTAAACTTGAGTTTCTCAGACATGGGCCGCCGCATAATCAACTGCTCTCGCCTTTAACCGAATATCTTGGTTTGTGCGGGAATAACGAGGCTTCCACAATGCATGTTCCATATGAGCATCATGATTTTCTCAGGAGACATAATGAACTTCGTTATAAGGGAGGAAAAAACTTTGAAGATGTTGAGGAAATTAAAAGGCGGAAAGGGGTGTTAAATGAAACAGCAGTGGAAATAGGAAAAATTATGGGTTCTATCCCTGGTTTTATAGCGGAACTTGGAAAAGCCCGTTCAAGAGACAACGCATTAACTCATATAAAAGTTGTTTTATCCGCTCATGAATTAGCGTTGCTGCCTTTTGAACTGGCGAAAACGCCAAAAGGTTGTTTAGGCGGCGGAGATGAGTATTTATCATTGCAATCAAACGCGCGTATATGCATTACAAGACAGTCAAGAACTGTGTCTCAAGGATTTAACCGTTGGTCAAGAAAACCAAAAATTTTATTTATAGCGGCATCCCCCGGAGGGCTGAAAATACCAATAAATCAACATCTTCAGGTATTGTATGAAGCAATTTTGCCGTGGGTAGGTTATTTAGCCGGCAATGATGACGCAGAGAAAAAGGCTGCCTTAAAAAAAGAGGTTGACCAGATATTAACTTTCCTGCCTGAAGCCTCAATTGATCAAATTATCAAGACATGTTCATCCGAATCATTTACACATGTCCACATTCTTGCCCATGGAATGCCTGATAATAAAGTCCCAGGCTTGCCATACGGCCTGGCGTTGCACTGCAATGAGAATCCGTCGGATATAGAAATTGTTAACGGAGCTCGCCTGGTCTCCGCATTATGCGGACGAAGCGCGGCGGAATCAAGCGCCGACCCGCTTTGTAGTCCTGATGAACTGCCGGCGGTCGCGACCATTGCAAGCTGCGACAGCGGCAACCCAGGCGATGTTGTTTACACTGGCGCCAGTTTTGCGCATGATTTACACCTCTCAGGAATTCCGATGGTAATCGCGTCGCAATTTCCTTTGTCGTTTAAAGGGTCTGTTTTCATGACGGAGTTTGCCTACAAGAACCTCCTTTGGGGCGAAGACCCAAGATGTATGCTTTATCATTTGCGAAATCAATTGCACGCCATGAACAAGGTAAGCATTCATGACTGGGCAAGCCTTGTGGTTTACGAATCACTGCCGTTTAATATAGATGATCAACTAAAAGACTTTAGATATATACAATCAAAAAAATCCATTGAAAAAACTTTAGGCCCTATAGATGAAATTATTGATAATCCTAACCATAATATTGCAAAAACATTGAAAGAGGATGGCAACGTTGACGTAATAGTGACGACGTTAATGAAAAAGGTTGATAAAGCGGTAAAATACATGCCCACGACAGAAGAATACAAGACGGAAGGACCGGGAATGCTGGGAAGCGCGGAAAAAAGAAAAGCGCATGTTTACTATCAAGCTAATAAAAATGAAAAAATTAACGACAAAATGAAAGAAGAATACCATCGTAAAAGCATTGAAGCGCTTACAAACGCTTTAGGTCATTATGAAAAGGCGTTTAGAGAAAATATAATGGAATCAAACTACACTGTAAGGAAAAAAGGCTCGCTACACTGGGTTTTGACGCAATATTTATCGCTACGGGCCATACTTAAAAAAGGATTTATTGTTTCAATGTGGCACGCTGCGTTTGTATCGGCAGATATGGATTTGAAAGATCAAGCAGCTGAAACCAAAGTTTATGCGCATGGAAGCCTTGGGGAATTATACCTTATACTTTTTGCTTATAAAGAGAAGTGGTTGCCCACAATCTCAGATGATAGAGGTCAAATAAGGATAACGCATGAAATGGCAAGAGAGAGAGTCCTGTTTCATGCAAGCAATGTGGCCGGCAGCGTTAATACGTTGCAAGACCCATTTCCTGTCGAATCAACAAAACGCCAGTTTACAAGATACAAACAGTGGTGGTGCGCCAACGATTTTAATAAATCTCTACAAAAATCACAACTTTTACCGAGCGCAAATAAATTGGAGATTCCAGGCACGACGAAAATGAAACCCGTTGTAGAAAAAGCGCTTGAATTCTTTTCAAAATAGACTTAAGCATAATAAAAAACACGACGAGGCAAATCCAGAAAAAGCATGGAACAGGGAAGCGGAGATTCAAATTAAAATTTGAAATTTTCTAACCAACAAATGAACTGGACGTCAAAAAACGCCGCTGAATTTTTACGTTATCCCCTTCTAAAATAACCTGCAAAACAAAAACCTCCTACTTTGTCTTTAAGAACAATATCCAGGAACAAAACTGTAAATATTCCTTTCACGAAATTTACTAATTTGCAAAATCGCATGCAGACAGGAAACGGAGTTTACAACGCAATTGTGTTCCCAAATCGGAGTTGGGTAACAAATTGTGGGGCTTTCTCTATTAGAGGCACAGCCTCTTTAATTTGGTTTCGTTCAAGGCGCAACTTTGAACAAACAACCGTAAAAAGCTATCAACTAGCGGCTAAACCACAGACAAGCGCGCGCCATCCAGCACCCAAGCTACATGCATAAAAACCGCTCTCCGGCATAGTTTAGAACCGGAAAGCGGTTAATTTGACATGAATGTTTTAACAAAACATTAGAGTTGGGGCACAGGCGCGGTGGCCTTGGCTATCTCTATCTTCCAGTCTTCAATAGCGCTGTTTTTCACTTTTGTGTGACCAACCAAATAGTATAAACGTTGCGTCTGTTTGCCGAGGCCTATTGAGAAGCGGTCGCGCAGGTAGTATGGCGGAATGTTCTGATAATTCAGTTGCGCGGTTACAACCGCGGCGCCTTCAATATCCTTTAGGGGAATACGGTAAGTTATAACGTCGGCTCCGCTGCCGTTGCGGTAATCTTCATCCAGGTCGGGATTAATCGATCCTTTATGCACAGGCAATTTAGACTCCGGCAATAGGGACGCAAACTTCTCCTGCAGTTTAGTGTCGCCGCTCTTTTTTGCCGCCTCATATTGATGTTTCAGGTAATCGTAATAATAGCCCAATGGTTGGAGCCGATTGTCCTTAACCACCATGCCTATACCCAGAAAACTTGTGGTCAGGCGTAGCTCCTTTTTGCCTTCCTTATTTTCATACTCATTAATGTACCGCTCTTCATAGATTTGCGCATGTTCCTGGCTGGTAATCTCGACCCAATGTGGCTCTAATTTTTCCCAGTCGCCGGTAAATTCCGAATCAATAGGCGTCTTCCCATCAGGCTTTACAATAACCCCGTTTGAGTCGGTGACGCCTGATCCCCACAATTTAGCGCCGGCCTTATCCTTGACCTGAAATTCAATCCAGGCCCTTCTGAATCCCACGCCCGAAGGCAACCTGTGGCCGGCCCTGTTTGTTACTCTGACTCTTGCGACCAGATCTTTACCATCACGCTTTACATCAAGTATTTGCGCGCCGGCGGTAACGTTCTTAATCTGCCATTCGCCGTTTTCTATGGCAAAATCATAACTGTTGGTTGTGCCCATGGGCGGATTTGAGTCTTCCATTAAACCGAAAACAGTATCGTCAAACTGACGGTACATGTTAAGCACAAAAAGGTTCATGCCAAAAAGTGTATGCCTTCCCACATTCGGCCTGTTGGGCACGGATATCTTTTCGGCCGGAGCCAGATTCTCCGCCGGCGGCGACGGCCATGACGTATTCTCTACATTTGCCACCTTGTAACCCACCTTTTGGCCGTTGCCCTGGAAAGTGGGGCTCATATGGCAATCCTGACAGGTAGCCGCCGTGGCTTTGTTTACCGGGATATCCGGATTAGAGTTTTGATATGCGCTGTAAAACCACTCCAAAAACGTGTCTTGCTCGTGCGCTTCGCTCAACATCACGGTTTTGTCTGAGCTTAGCGGATGCGAGGCGTGGAATCGGCTATCAGGTTTCTCAACCGGCAGCACAATAACATGGCAAACGCCGCACATTTCCGATTTATTTATATATGGAGCGTATTTAGGCGTAAACCCCAAAGCCTGTTCCATGGGCCAGGTTCTGATCGGGCCGCCCGGGCCGGAATTAGGCGCGGTTGACGCGTAAATTTCATTCCATTTTCCGCGTGTAAAATCGCCGGTATTTGCGCCCGGAATGCTTTTGGCGTCCATTTGATGACAAATCATGCATGATATCCCGTCGCGCGCAAGGGCGCCGTACTTTGCGTATGGTTCATGACCTGTTTGATATACCATTGGAATATCAAAATATTCCTTTTTGTATATTCCCTTGTTTTTATGCTTTTTCTTGTCCTCGTGAAACTGCCTTTGCCCCATGGCGCCGTGGCAACTAAGGCACTTATTTTGAATAAAACCGGCCAATTCCGGATATGTCTTTGTTTCGGATTCAAGTTGAGCGAAAAAGATAGGATCGCGGCCGGCCATCCCCATTGGCGAAGAGCGCCACTCGCCGTAAACTGAAAGATTAATCTGCTCGTTGCCGCTTTCGCCGGTTAATTCGTTAACGCTCTCCTTGCGTATCAACATATTGGGAACTTGTGTTTCAACAAGCAGGGTGGCGTCGTGGCAGCCTATGCAATTGTCGGATGTAAGATATGATTGGTCGGGCGGTTTAATACGGTTCCAAACATGGTCCCAATCGGAATTAGGAAATTTCCTGCCCACTTTTTCCGCTTTATATTTCGGCGCGCCGTCAGTATATGGGTATATAGCCGGGTCTGAGTATAAGGCCTTAAATTGTTTATCAATCTTTTTGAGCGGTGTATTCTCTTTTTTACCGGATTTATCCAGAAGATTTGTAAAAAACAGAGGATCAACGACTTCAATTATAGAGCGTTCATTATAGGTTGCCGCGTTTTCACCGGTAAGGTTTTTTAAACTTGAGAAAGTCGCTTCGCTTTCAGTGGACGCATGGCATGTAAGGCAAAACGAGTATGAGAACTCGGCCATGGTATCCATTGACCTGAACTCCTCTTTAAAATATATCACCCAGTACCAGCCGTCGTGCGAAGCTCCGTCTTTTTTGACCATCACGGCCCACCCTATTACAGGGTCTTCTTCGGGATAAATTGGGGCCTCGGTTTTATACATCTCCTTTACAATCATGGACCGGTCCGGCAGTTTTTTATCCTTGGGGCGTCCTTCTTTAAGCCACTCCGCCACTGACGGGGAGTAATATATACGCACCCGGTGGTGTGTTGACCCGTCAATAAGCTTGCCTTTTGTGGTCTTGTAAATATCTCCCGTAGGCCTGACGTATGGATCGTGAGGCCACCCTAAATAAAATCCCTGTTCTACAAAATCAACCACCATTTCAAGATTTTTTGATTTTGTCGTGTTTGCGGTATTAACTTCAACGCTTAAATCAGGCCCCCATAAGATGCCTTTATTTATTTGGGCGTTAACCGTTGATTGAATCAAAAACAGAGCCAAGACGCCGCATGCAACAATAAACCTGATATGTAACGCGCAATATTTAACGTTCTTAAACAATTTTATATCCTCCCGCCCCGGACAAACCGGAAAAATGACTAAAGCGAAATAAAGTTTTGGCAAAAATTTCGATTTTTGAATAAATTCGATACGAAAAGCTAAAAGCACGCAGAGGGTTCGCTCAAAAGTCTTTTGTCAAAATCTGCGGCGATCATCACCTCCTTTATGTTTAATCCTGTTTAAACCGGCCACGAGCAAGCCGGAAAAGTAATAAGTTAGGATCATCGTTGTTTTCAAACATTGATTTGAAAGCAAAAAAACAGAATAATGGTTCGGAAAGAAAATAAACTATGACTTTTTTCAACTAAAATCCAAGGCAAACAAAATGCTGATATTTTCCCATAACCATTTGCCGTTATTGGGCTTAAAACAGGTTTTCCTTTATATTTAAATTAACGTCGCATATATCATAATTTTGGCAACTATTCAGAGAGTTTTATCAAATTTGAACTAAAAGATTATTAAGTATGCAACTATCTACACTGTTCGCTGAAGTATTGGAGAGATGGTTCACTGGAGCTCTGAAAACTATAAAGTCTTCAAAATTCCAATACTCCAATGATCCTTTACTCCAATTGTTAACCTTAAAAAGCAGAAAATAGCGTTGAATAGTTGCTTATTTTCAAACTTTAAATATTCAAACTTCTTAAATACTCGCCCTTATGGAACCAGGCTTACTTCTTTCCAGGCGGAGCCGTTATGAAAATAAAGTTTTCCATCTGTTCCTGCATATAAGTCCCCTTTTCCCCCAGTCGGCGCGCTTGCCTGAGGTTCCAAACGCATGATATCATCCACGTGCAATGAACGTTGGGGGCTTATCCCGATGCCGACTTTGCCCGGCATGTGGATATTGCCGGTAGTGTGCTCAACCTTAAACCGGGCAACGCCGTCGGTCACTAAATAGATAACATCGTTGTTGCCGGATGGCGAGCCAATTTCATGCGCTCTAAACTGAGTATCATTATCAAAATATATATTGTTTCCATCAAATTGTATATGCCCGCCGGTGGCGTCATTAGCAACTACTTCCAGCGCTACGCTTGTGGTCATCGTGCCGAGGCCGATGCCGACGTTGCCGTCGTCATCCACAGAAACCACATCTGTTGGACTACCGTCCTGGGCATCCAGTGAATACCCGTCTGCGGAACTTGCTGAAGTTTGCGTTGTTCCATCCGGGAATTTAATGCCGCCGCTAGTTGATTCAATTATGCCTGCCACGCTTAATTTCTGTTCAGGCGTTATTGTGCCAATGCCGACGTTTCCTGCCCCGTCCACATAAACCACATCTTCCGGACTGCCGCCTAACGCGTCTAAAGAGTGGCCGTCCCCCGCGCCTACTCCGCTCAACCCAGAACCGTCGCCTACAAACATTGCCGCGGTAATTGTGCCTATTACATGCAATTCAGTAGCCGGAGTCGTAGTCCCAATTCCTACATTTCCAATAAATGATGAAGTTGTTCCCACAACATGCAAGGCGGTTTCAGGCTCTTCTATACCAATGCCTATAGAGCCGCCAAATGCGCCGTTGCCTTCTATATTGATACTGCCGTGTTGTTGAATGCCTGGACCCGTGGGCCATAAAAAAGGAACTGAATCAAAAAATGAAGGCGTATGATCCATAACGCCTACAGGGTCGCTTCCCGTGGCAATTGTAAATGCGCCTTCTTCCGCGAAACCTATGTTATTTGCTAACGATACCGTTAAAGCAATTGAAGCAATTCCGGTAATAAATAATTTTGCCAATCGTATTCTCATTCTGTTTTTTCTCCATTATTAAAAAATATTATTATTAGAAACGTTTAATTTGTTTTGCTGAAATTTACATCACCACCTTTCCAAATAGACAGCCAATTCGCGCCCGTTCAACTAGATTGCGCAAATTGAAACCAAACGATTTATTAAACGCGTAATTATCAGCTCCATAAGCTTTGAGTATTAGAGTTATGGCGCGTTCTCATTAATGACTATTAAAAAGTTAAGCGGACACTTTACCTAGCGCGCGCGGCTTTTACTGTTTTCTTAAAGTATTGATATTTACATGCGGCCAGATAATCAACCCCTCCTTTCCAAACTTCTTATGAAACTCAAGGTCGACTATTTGTGAATACTGAAGTTGCTGTATAGTTTTGTTATCTTCCGTCTCCACTGTTTCTATCCAATAATCGCATTGAAATCTGGTGGCATCGGCAAAACGGTTGATGAACGGTATATTGGTTACCCCGCCCTGATTTGCGGAATCAAGCGATAATGTTGTAGTTTCAAGAATAGTTTGTTTGGCAATATCTTCTTTTAAATTCGCATTGGGGTTGCTAACACTAATAAGACCTGGAACCTGGGTGCCATACGGGTCAAGGTATCCTAAAACTTTGGGGGCTCCTATATCCGGCGGCTCGGAACTAATGTCAGGTATTGTCGGCGCCCCTTTAGACTGAGAGCTGTTTCCCAAAATCATTGCGGAATCGCCATGAGGAATGGTTGCGCTACGGGCAATTGAGAACTTTGGTTTATCTTCCGGAGACTCAGGTTTGATATTATCAAGATAGAGCCACATTCCGTTTTCTACATGCAACGCCTCATTAGTTTCAAGGTCGGCCACCTTCATTTCATACTGGACCGCGCCTATAAACTGGTCTACGGCGCCGCCCCGGTTGCGCACCAAATCGCCAACCGGCGAAAAAGTGATGGTTTCCGTATATGGGCGAACCAACAGTTCAAAAGCGCCTTCCTGATCAGGCTCCGAGCCGGCCGAAGGCACGGCAATTATATTCCACCCCTTGCTGCCTGTCCAAGAGCCTAACAAACCTGCTAACGGCCCTAATCCATCATTATTATCCGACATTATTACCTCCCGTTTAAAAATTTAAAAATATTTTTTATTCACTTACTGTTTACTAAATATTAAATATTTATGATATTTTGATTTAAAATCTAACGATTGCTCAATTGACGGACGCGCGCTTTGATTTTTATCAATTTAGCGATTGTAGCGCGTACTGAAATTCAAGGCTTATCTTTTTCTGTCGGTTTTTCCAAAATGAAGATTCCGGCCATCTATTCTCAAGGCTGTAAAAATAGTTGCGATTTTTAAGGTAATTCGCGTATTGATTTGCAATATGAACCCGGTAATCATCAGCTTTATCAAAGTTGCCTTGCAAGCAAGATACAATAGTTTCAGCGGCTTTTAAGCTATCCGTTAAAGCTTTATGTATCCCTTGCGCGGAAATAGGATCAAAAGTAGACGCGGCGTCTCCCACGGCCAACCAGCCATCTCCGATTACTTTATCCATATGGCAAGCAACAACGGAAACAATCAACAAACTATCTTTATCAAACCCGCAACCCGCTAAACGCTGCGAAATGTGTACGGTTTCTGAAAGATGGGTAAGCCAGTATTTCCAATTTTGTAGTTTTTCTTGTTTAAAAAACCCGGCGTCGGTTGTTAACGCTATGGCTAATTGGCCGTCAGGTAATCGGGCGCCGTACCACCAGCCATATTCCACAGCTTCAAGAATGGTCAGTTTAGAAAAATATGAATCAAAAGGCGTCTCAAAAAAACCGTAAACACATGTTAATTGATCATAGATTTGCCTTTTGCCGCCCATTGAACGCGCAAATAAGGCCTTAGACCCTGTTGCGTCAACAACAAAACGCGCTTTAACCGACGTCTCTTTTTTTTCAACTTCATGAAAAAGCGACAGGTTAAATGACGCGTCTTCACACAAGTCATAGTCTGTAAAACGAGTATAAGTCAAAAGATCAACCCCCTGGGCTTCAACGCATTTTGCAAGATATTTATCAAACCTCCTGCGATCTAAATGCCAGCCAAAGCCAATTGGGTTAAAAAGAAAATCGTTATATCCTAATTCGTCGCCGCCCCAGGAAGAAGCGCTGCCCAGACAGCGTTCATACTGCTCCTCTAAAAAGCAGTCCCAAACATCAAGTTTCTCCAACAAAAGCCTCGTGTCGGGGGGAATGCTCTCCCCGACACGAACTTTCTCATAATTGCCGGCCTCTACTACAAGAACGGATGAAGCTCCATTTTGTTTAAGGGCCAACGCAGTGGCGCACCCTGCCGGCCCGCCTCCTAAAATCACAACATCATAAGCTGTTTTCATTTGTTTACCCCCTTTTTAGGATAACTATGATTAGAAGCGGAAAGAACCAGGCTAACAGCCTGCGCCTTCCGCTTAACTCAAGTTTCGCCCCCAGGGCAGGGCATAATTCTCACTAAGGCAGGCAAGCTGCCAAGTGTTCATTTATTCGGAAGCGTTAAGAGGCCATGGAGTTACCGGAGGTTTGTCAAGCCGGCTTTCAACCTCAAGGTAATGTTCCGGGCTGAACTTTTTGCCGTTTATTGAATCAATGGAACTACCTTGGATAATTACTCCAATGTCCTGCCATTTTTTAACCATGTTTAAACGTTCCTGAAACTTCCCTTTATTTGCGTTATTGTCAGTTTCCGTGCCTTTGCCTCTAACTGAAAAGCGTTGTTCGCCCAACTTTCCGTCAACCACATCCTTGGCCGCAAAAACAGCCACGGGACGTTGAGCCGGCCATGACCAAAAAAGAGTCGAGCTGTTATGAGGATTAGGGCTTGTCTGATGAATAGCGCAGGAGTTGTAATCCGTGTGCCATGGGTTGGCCATAAATTTTGAAGTGTCTCCCGGCTCAAGCCCCGAGGCGTTATTATGCAGCGGGACATACCCCTCGCCAAGCAGCGGTTGAGCGGCCTGAGCGTTATTGTAATCTAAAGGTTTTGGGTTAATACGAAAAGGCCCTGAAGCTTTCCAATCCTTGATATAGAGGTCGGGCTGCCTTACAATGAATGTCATATCAATGCCCGGGCTAAATCGGCCTCCAAGACAATTTATCAATACCGCTTTATCAAGCTCCTCGCCGGGGCCCAGCTTCACTTCGCCCGGAACGAAAAACTCATTATCCCATTGCTGAAGAAAAAAGTATTGAGTATGCGACGCGGAGAGAAAGGCCTTTCCTGAATCGCCAAGAGAAAGAGGCATCATTGGAACACCGACATCAGACTCTTTAAAATTGTTGGGATTTCTGATATAAGCCAATCCTGCAAGTATAGTATTTGCGGGTTTGTCTTCATCTACAATTTTACCAACTGCCTGATGGGCCGCCATAGCCGGCTTGGGAAGATTTGTGTTCCATTGTTGCAACGCCGCGCTTTTAAAAAAAGGGAGCAAGTGTGAATCAAAGGACGGTTTAAACTCCGGATTGTACTTATTTGTAAAAAGTTCCGGTTGAAGCCTTAGTTTCCGCACCCATGTATCGTAAATATCATCCCAAAGTGAAACGGCATTCATGGTCTGCGGGGCGTAACTTGGATCGGTTGATACAACCCAGGCGCCCTGGACGTCCTGAACGCCGCCGTCATCATATACAAGAACAGCGGAAACAGGGCCGTCAGCCGTGTCGTCAAACCAGCCGTCGTTATCAACATCGTCATCAAGCGGATACGGCTCTCCATTTTCATTGCGCCATGCGCAGGCCTTGCCGTAAGCGCCCACAACCAGCAAACGTCCGCCACAGTCAATGCGCAGCTCTCCAAGAGTATCAATGTTGCCGGTGGGTGTAAAAAGATTTGAGAAACTGTCGTCCGGAAATGATTTTGGATAGTCCAGTTTTTCAGCGATCTTTCCTTCATCATAATAAGACGCGACTGTTTGTTTATCGAACTTAACCCGGGCATATTCGCCGTCAGCGCCTTTAATTGCCCGTGGCCCCGGGTCGATGGTCAGTTTTTTAACCCTGCTTGCGTTATTAGGATCATCCCCAATGCTTTTATTGCGAAGAGGCGGAAGGTGGCCATTGGCGTAACCGTTAATAATACTTTCAGTGTCCGGTATAAGCGAATTCTCTAAAAAATAGCAGTTAGCTTTTTTATTCGCCACATGCACGGTCCAAATAATATCGGCTACTTTTTTACCGTTTATTTCCTTGCCGATTTTAACTTCTTCGCCCGCGCCGGATGGGTATGTTTCCGTGGTTCCGGCAGGATATTGATATATGCGAAATCTTGCGGCCTGGCGTTTAAGAGCGCCGTTTTTGTCGCGCAAATCATTGCTTGTAATAGTTTCCGACTCAGCGCCGGCCTTTATCGGCAAACCGCCGGTTTTTTCCGTTTCACCTTTCAACGGCATGCCGGCCATTGTTTCCGGCGCGATGTAATACTCTTCGCTATTGCCGACCCGAGCTAACCCAATCGCCGGATGCACTCTAAAAACAGCTTCTGAATTTGACATAATAACTCCTTCGTTTAATTAAGAAAATTTTGGCGCAGCGCCGTTCTTCCAACAATTGAGAATATTTCCACCTAGAGTCGCCATCTGCATCCCAAATCCATCAGTTTTTTTTCCAGAAAACATTTCTACCAATGTTTTACGGAAATCAGTGAAATTTTCAACAAGTATATCCTGCGCTACACGCCCTTTTGCGCCTGGAGCCGGCTCATATTCATAGGTCTGCGGCAACTCTTTTGACATGCGAATAAAATCAAACTTTTTAAAATGCGTCCACCCCGGCCTAATGTCGTCTGCCGTGTTTTGATATTCCGGAGGTATATCGGCGTCGCCCTGCCTTTGCCCTTCACCCTGATCGCAAATAGCAGTGACTATATTTACAGCCTGGGCAAGCCCTTCAGCTTTATCCCTGGTGATGGTAGGTTTAAGGCATTCAACCGCGGCGCCGGAGATATTAGCGCCGGTTTGATCAAAATTATTATAATAGTTGTCAAAAATATCAACCTGGTTTCTGTTGCCCTGCAAGTGGTCAACAAGCTCAGCCGCTCCTAATTCTACAGCGGTGTAAAATTCGCCTATAGAGCCATACTCCGTCACATTTCTTTTAAAACAAGGCAGATGCCCTGTTCTCCAATCAGGGTATTCAATCAGGCACATGGAGTTTAGCCTTTTAATATCAAGCGGTCCAATTTCCGCGCTGTAAGGTGTAAAAATCGTGGTAGGATTAGGGTCGTCAAGGTTAAAATCAAGGTGAGGTATTTCTGTTCCTTTATAAACAGGAGCGCCAAACTGTATATCAGCGCCGTAAGCATTGCCGATATTTGCCGCCATCACAACATGAAACATTTCCTGATAAACAACAGACTGCGCAAGTTGATAAGCAAATGAACTTGGGTCCTTAATGGAATATAGAGCGGACATATAAAATGGTATTGTCCAAAATTCCAGGTCAACCGCAGCTTGAAGATGGCCTTTTAGGTCGCCAATATTCCAATCATAAGGCCCTTCCTTCACAACGGTTGCGTCTTTTTTATCTTCAGACATAAAACCTCCCGGTTAAATTAGTTTAATTTAAATTATAGCGCGATCAAAAAACTACATGCTGTTCCCAACCGAGCCCTTAAGGGCCTGCGCAACAATCAATCCCGGCCCGGCAAATAAAAGCTTAATGAAGCGTTTACCTGAAAAACAGCAACCTCCTTTCTTAATTACGCAATCTAAAGCGTTTCCATTAATAATCTTAAAAAATCAAAATTTAGAAAATTTTACGCGATTTTAAGCGGTATTTATAAAATGACCATAGTTTTATAGCGCCGGCATGCTTAATTTGAATTTAGCCTCAAATTCCAGTCTAAAACCAGAATTACAGCATTGACATTACAGTTGTAGGCATGTTGAAACCATAAACGCGTAATTATAGCAAGATATAAAAAGCCGGCAAGTAATAAATTGATGGCAATATTTGTACGACATAAGTGTAAGCAAATCCCCTATAGCCGAGTAATGGTTTTTACTGATACCCCTATAAGTAAAAACCATTACACCGGTGTAGTGGCACACCACTACATGGTTGTAAGCAAATATAAATGAATTTTTTGAAAATTGTAAAATTACGGTAATTCCCGGTAAAATTCCACGCTTAATATATTTTTATTTTAAGCGCACAAAATGCCTTCCAGGAAGGATTTACAATAAATAGGCCTAATCTTTTTTTCAAAATATGGCAGTTTGCCGTTCAAATTGAATTTTGCAAATTTGTAAGGGGCTAAAAATAGCAAAGATCTGGTTTGATTATTTAGCAAGGGTGGAAATAGCAATTTATTGACTTATGGGCTTTTTAAATATTTTTTTTTATCCACAACATGTAATGGCTACTTAAACAACCTATAATAACAATAGCTGGTAAATATTGCGCGCCATCCGGAATCCAACCTATTTTCATTTACTTTCTCTTTAATAAAATTTTTTTAAATTTTGCATATACAGGTTTATGTACAAATAAAATAAACAATTCATAATATTTCCAACAACGTTATCTCCTTTACCTGCAAGAGCTTACGTAACGCATTGTTAAAACATCTTTTTTTGAGTCTTGTCCTCTAAAAGTGAACGGCTTAGAAATAAAACTACTTTTGTGACTATTTTGTGGCTGACTTTCCTAAAATTGAGAAGATTCAAACAAGATATCCCGGTTTAGAGTTATCCGTAACGAGGAATTATCATTAGTTTTAAGGTGAAAAGAGCTAAAGGTTTTTGGACAAATTTTTGCTGGACAAAATAAGAAGCATGTTACAAGGCTCCAGCATTGTGACTAGCAAATTGGTAACCAGCTCCCTTAGTATTTCAAAATATCTTGGCAAAAATGCATGCCCGCCTCAATCAAAATACTAATAGACCGAATATGGAATTATCATACAATTGCAGACGTGTTAAATCGCAGGATTTGGAGCTGTTCTCAGAGCTAATTACAAAAGCGCAAACAGAAACCGACGCTTCAGTAATTAGAAGTTGTTTGCTTGAATTGATACCGTTTGGCGCCTATTGCGCAACGTGCTATTTTGACAACACGTTGGCCGGCCTTGCAATAGGTTGCGCTTATGACGGCCTTTTTGCAGAAGATTATAAGCCGCCGGCAGGAGCTTTTTATTTAAGCGATCTTGCGGCGCACCCTCAATATCGCAACTCAGGTATTGCGACAGAAAGCGTTAAATTATTAGCCCGCCATGCCGCGGCAACCTATCAACTTATGCTTTGCCACACCTTTTATAATTCCAAAGCACACCATCTATTAATTAATTCCGGATGGAAAATAAATAGAACATGCAACGGAAGAATAGAGTTGATAACAGAGATTTGACATTACCATATAGAGCTATTTAGCTTAAAATGAAAATCCCTCGCTTATAAGTTACCGCTTATGGGCACTGAACCTCAAAGGGGGCGCCCAGTTGGGGGCTTGATTTGCTTAATTTAATGTTTTCTTCATAGACATTGATCTGTTTTTTTATAAAGTCAACCGATTTTAAGTTCATCTCGCGCTGAATACGTAAATTTATATTTTCAATATCTTTTATAAAAATCGTGTGGTTAATAAGCTCCAAATCTTCAATTCTCTACTCAGAGGAGATAAATTTTTCTATAGCAAGCGCCAACAGTTCCGAACGTTTCATTCCGTGTTTTCCTCGATATTCATCAACGTTATTTAAAAGAAATTCCGTTGCGTAAAAATATGGAGGCTTCCATTTACTCTATCAAGCTTGAAGCCTTTGTCTTTAGGAGAAAAGCCGCAGGCAAATCTTCCCAATAACTCCTGTTTAACCTGTGTTTTTTAGAACCTAATGGTGAAAAACGTTAAATTTAAACATTTTTATCAATTTAGTCTTTTGAAAATTATATAGGCTAAAAGTTTGATAATGTCGCAAATGACAGTGAGTATTGATGCTGGATACTGGTTTCTAGATGCTGGATGTTGGTATTTTTTTATTATGATTCAAGTAGAGAAATTGAATCAACAAGATTATACGTGCCGTCCAGCGCTGAGCCCTGCTTTATGCTCTTCCATCTAGTATCAAGTAGCCGGCATCCAGTATCTAAAGGTATTTCTATACTATTTGTGTCTTTGCGGCGCTTATTTGCCTGCATTTTTTGAAACAACTAAATTGTTACAAACATTTGTTGAATTACCGTTTGCATAATATTATATGCCGTGTTAGTATTACGGTAATACCGTATTACATATAGTTTAAATATGGAGAATTCTATGCAAACTGCAACTAGCAAACTTACTAAAAAATATCAAGCAACTGTGCCTGAAACAGTGAGAAAAAAACTTGAACTCAATGCCGGAGATGTAATTGCTTTTGATATTGATAATGATATTATTAAACTTAGAAAAGCAAAACCAATTGATATTGAATTTAGTTCTGCTTTAGTCCCAACCTTAAGTGAATGGGCCTCACAAAATGATGAGGAAGCATATAATGATTTATGAACCCTTTGATGTAATTGTTGTGCCATTTCCATTTACCGACTCATCAAGAGCAAAGAAAAGACCAACGCTCGTTTTGTCTCAAAAAACTGATTTTGGAATAAAAATTGAGCATACTGTTTTGGCTATGATAACAAGTCAAAAAAATGATCCTTGGCCTTTAGATGTGCCTATAAAATCCAAAAAACAATCAGGATTAACCGCTCCTTCAGTAGTAAGGATGAAAATATTTACTCTTGATAATAGATTTATTCTTAGAAAAATAGGGCATTTGTCAAAAGCAGACCAAGATCACGTAAAAAAAAATCTCTCTACGCTATTTGCTTATCTTTAAATTTAACGTTTGAGTCACCGGCGGCGGCTTTTGCCGTACGGTGGACTGGCTGGTTAGATGTCTGTTACCGCATCGAATGCTTATTTAACAAATTGATTTATATTTTCTTCCCTATATAGAAAACATAGCCATAATACTCTTTGTACTTATAATACAATTGAGTTTCATGTCTTTGGTTTGCGATAAATTCTACAGCAGCATTATTGCCTGCATTTTTCTCCAGGAAAACTTTTTGCGCATTTACTTGTGGCGCATAGAAATGTTCTGTCCAGCAGTTTTCGGGCAAAATAAAGGAGGCAACCGGAATATAACCGGCTTTTTGCATTTGCGCTACCTTATTGGGGATAGTGTCTATTTCCGGATAAGCATCCATCCAAAATTCACCGATCTCAGCGGCGCGCTCTTCTGTAAACCACGATACTTCCGAAACAGCAATATAACCTCCAGTTTTCAGGAATTTCCGCCATTCATTAAGCCCCCGTTCAAAACCTATATTGTAGATTGCTCCTTCTGACCACATCAGGTCTAATTCTTCAGCCCGGAAAGGGAGATTATCCATCGATTCAACAATACCTTTTACTCTATCCTGAAGATTCCGTTTCTCAACATTTCGGTTGAACAAGTCGATGAAAATAGGAAAAAGGTCGATACCTGTTATATTTCCTAGCGCATGCTGTGCTAATACCATTGTCTGTCCACCTGATCCACAGCCAATATCAGCAATAAGTGATTTGTCGTTAATATTTTCGATAAAACTCAATGCTTTAATCGTTACTTCAGGGCTACCAGGTCCCTGTCGTTCCAGGTTTGAAAAATATTCGCAGATTAATTCAAAATCAAATTCATGAATTGATTTATTTTCATCGTTCATAATTTTTCCTTATTTTCTATGAATTTTACTTTTATCAGGTATTGGAAAAGTTCATCTAAATATTTTTGTTGGTATTAAAGGGCTTACGACTTGGAATTTGGTCAAAAACCTATTCTTGGACAGCCTGTCAAGGTCTGCCCCTAAGGCTTCCCTCTTCTCAATCTTGCCCCTCCATAAGCATGCCTTACGGTTTGCCTGCCATGAATTGCGCATGGCGAAGTGACAGTTTTCCCTCGTTCCGCATAATTGATCAAAAATAATAAGAGACTTAGGTGGTATCTGGACGCCGTCAGCAACTTAAATTCCGTATGAGCACGTTAGAGACTCATAACTTTACTGAACAAGCAAGCGCCGGGAAGCGTGTCTTTGACCTGTTCTGTTTCTCAAGGCTGATTTCGTATCTCGACGCGTGTGATACTTTAATTAATTTCACCATATCTCTTTGACCCTTGCCCTTATCCGGAGAGAACTTCCAGAAAGGTATCCACCTCACGGTATCCACCAAATTTGGTACTTTGTTGGAAGGGCTTCACACCCCATCATCAGCGCAATGGTAGCATGCCTTCCTAGGGTACTGGCGGGAATACGCCAGGTGTAAACTACGACGTAAGTCGTTGTTACACAATCAATTATGCAACCTCGGGTCGCAACTAACGAAAAAATAACGGGCGGCGTTTTTTGCCGTCCGGTTAATTTACTTGTTAGAAAAACTGTTTCCTAAGTTGCTAATACTTTACTTTTTAGATGTGACCTAAAGCTTGTCTCAAAGCTTGTCTGTGTGAACTTACAAAAATCATTTTAATTATCTAATCTTTTTATAAGTTTAAATGAACCATCTTTATTGATTTTTGTAAAACTTACATGATCAAGCCCGGCATGATCATTAGGACCAAAAGTAACAGTTAATCCACCCAAAT